>NZ_EQ973372.1:47728-109069 GCF_000157055.1 Bacteroides sp. 2_2_4
TTATGGAGTTCCTAAATATCCGTTGAAAGAGAAGATGTTCGGTATCTTTGAACATCGGGTATTGGAACCTTTCCACTCCATCTTCCGTGGTTTTGATGATTGTTTCTATGTGCCGCATAGCCGTCATACAGAAGTACGCAGGGAAGACATTCTGAAAGTTCCGGAACTGACGTTGCTTTCCGAATCGGAAGATGCCGGTGTCTATATGGCAATGGCACGGGGCGGTCGTGAATTCTTTGTCACGGGACACTCCGAATATTCTCCGCTGACACTGGACACGGAATACCGTCGCGATCTCGATAAAGGCTTGCCGATAGAGATGCCCCGCAATTATTATATAGACAATGATCCTGAAAAAGGCCCGTTGGTACGTTGGCGTGCTCATGCCAATTTGTTGTTCTCCAATTGGCTGAACTACTTCGTTTATCAGGAAACACCTTACAACATCAACGATATTCAATGATAAAGCAGCGTAAAATAGAACTTCTCGCTCCGGCGAAAAATCTGGAATGTGGCATTGAAGCTATCAATCATGGGGCAGATGCTGTATATATCGGTGCTCCGAAGTTCGGTGCCCGTGCGGCGGCTGTGAACTCATTGGAAGATATTGAAGCATTGGTGCAGCATGCCCATTTGTATCATGCACGTATTTATGTCACGGTCAATACGATTCTGAAAGAAGAAGAGTTGAAAGAGACGGAGGGGATGATTCATGCACTTTATCGGATTGGCGTAGACGCGCTGATTGTGCAGGACATGGGGATCACGAAGTTGAATCTTCCTCCGATACCGCTTCATGCCAGTACACAAATGGACAACCGTACACCGGAAAAAGTAAAATTCCTTTGGAAGGCGGGTTTCCGGCAAGTAGTCCTGGCGCGGGAACTATCGTTGCGTGAAATAAAAAAGATACACGAAAATTGTCCGGAAGTGCCTTTAGAGGTATTCGTACATGGGGCACTTTGTGTCAGCTATAGCGGGCAGTGCTACGTCAGCCAAGCCTGTTTCGGCCGTAGTGCCAACCGGGGGGAATGTGCGCAATTCTGCCGGTTACCTTTTAGTCTGGTAGACGCGGACGGGAAAGTGATTGTCAAAGACAAACATCTGCTTTCCCTGAAAGATATGAATCAAAGTGACGAACTGGAGCAATTGCTGGATGCCGGAGCTTCCTCGTTCAAGATAGAAGGGCGGCTGAAAGACGTTTCTTACGTGAAGAATGTAACGGCCGCTTATCGTCAAAAGCTGGATGCCATCTTTGCCCGTCGTCCGGAATATGTAAGGGCTTCTTCGGGTACGTGCAATTTCGAGTTTAAGCCGCAACTGGATAAGAGTTTCAGCCGTGGATTCACACATTATTTCCTGCATGGACGTGACAAAGAGATTTTCTCTTTCGACACTCCCAAGTCGTTGGGCGAGGAGATGGGGACTGTGAAGGAGATTCGCGGCAATTATCTGACGGTTGCGGGACTTAAATCCTTTAACAATGGAGACGGTGTTTGTTATATCGACGAACAGGGACGTTTACAGGGATTCCGCATCAACCGGGTGGACAGCAACAAACTATATCCACAGGAAATGCCTCGCATCAAGCCTCGTACCACATTATATCGTAATTTCGACCAGGAATTTGAACGAGTGCTTTCCCGTAAGTCTGCCGAAAGGAAAATCGCAGTGCGAATGTTGCTTGCCGACCATCATTCCGGTTTCTCTTTGACATTGACTGACGAAGATGATAATAGAGTCACAATCACCCTTCCACGTGAAAAAGAGCCGGCCCGGACTCCGCAGACGGACAACCTGAAAACGCAACTGTCCAAATTGGGGAATACGCCTTTCGAAGCAAAAGAAATAGAAATCTCTTTTACCGACAACTGGTTTCTGCCGGCTTCGGTATTAGCCGATTTCCGCCGGCAGGCAATCGACCGGTTAATAACTGCCCGTCGAATCAATTACCGTCAGGAATTGTCGGTATGGAAGTCAACCAATCATGCTTTTCCACAAACGACGCTAACCTATCTGGGAAATGTCATGAATACTCGTGCAGCCTCTTTCTATCAGGAGCATGGGGTTCAACAGGTAGCAGCGGCTTACGAAAAAGAAGCGGTGGAAGATGCGGTACTGATGTTCTGCAAACATTGTTTGCGTTACAGTATGGGATGGTGTCCCATCCATCAACGGGTACGTTCACCTTATAAAGAACCCTATTACCTGGTGTCAAATGACGGCAAACGTTTTCGTCTGGAATTTGATTGTAAGAATTGTCAAATGAAAGTAAAAGCGGCTCAATGAGAATCATTATTCACAATTTTCACCACAGTTTTCACCACAGAGGACGCAGAGGACGCAGAGGACACAGAGGATATAGTGGAGGTAACATCTTCACTCATTCTTCTGATACAGACTGTTTGAGTGTTTTTTGGAAAAAGTGTAGAAAGTTTTTCTCTTTACCTTCTTTCCCCTTTTTACCCTCTTTATCCTTTTTATCCTCTGTGTCCTCTGCGTCCTCTGTGGTGAAAATAGTGATGAAAACAGTGATGAACCTCCTACTATGTTTACTTTTGCTCTCATCTTGTTATTATAAAGCACCGGCTTTGGATTCGGAAGAACTGTCGAAGAAGACGAAAGACTCGTTGACTTACTTGTACGAACGGCATTATACATGGAATACAAACTTGGAAGTAGTCGATGATTCCATCTCTTTGGAATGTCTTCCGATAAAAGATACTTTTATTCAGTTGAATAAAGGGGATAGGGTAGTGGTGGCAGAGTTTGCGGTTCACCCTGCCGATAGTGTAGACAGTGTTTGGGTGAAGCTGGCTCATACACAGGATGAACAGGGCTGGGTACGTGAAAAAGAACTCAAGAAGTCATTTGTGCCGACTGATAGTATTTCGCAGGCCATTCATCTTTTCAGTGATACGCATGCTTCTTATTTCATTATCATCTTCGCTTTATTCGTCGGTGTATATCTGTTTCGCGCTTTTCGTCGAAAGCAGTTGCAGATGGTCTATTTTAATGATATAGATAGTGTTTATCCGTTATTTCTCTGTTTGTTGATGGCCTTCAGTGCAACGATTTACGAATCGATGCAGGTCTTTGTGCCGGAAACGTGGGAGCATTTTTATTTCAATCCTACTTTGTCGCCGTTCAAAGTTCCTTTTATTCTCTCTGTCTTCTTGTTGAGTATTTGGCTGTTTTTGATAGTCGCTTTGGCGGTGCTGGATGATTTGTTCCGACAGTTGACTCCCGCTGCAGCTATCTTTTATCTGCTGGGGTTGATGTCTTGTTGTATTTTCTGCTATTTCTTCTTTATCCTGATGACACATATTTATATCGGTTATCTGTTCCTTGCCTTTTTTATGCTGGTTTTTGCGAAGAAAGTCCATCGGAACATTGGGTATAAGTATCGTTGTGGGCGTTGTGGGGAAAAGTTGAAGCAAAAAGGTGTATGCCCCCATTGTGGAGCTATCAATGAGTAATTTTATTATCTGTTTTATTCTTGAATAACTTTTCAAATGATGGAAATCAGATCTACCGAAATAAAAGATCTCCCTTTAGTGATGGAGATTTATGACTATGCCCGTGCCTTTATGCGTGCAACCGGAAATACTACTCAATGGATTGACGGTTATCCTTCTGAAGTATTGATTCGTCAGGAAATTGAAGATGGACATAGCTTTGTCTGCATAGATGAACAGGGAGAAATTTTGGGGACTTTTTGTTTTATCTTGGGAGACGACCCTACTTATCAACAGATTTATGAAGGAACATGGCTCAATAATGAACCTTATGGAGTGATTCATCGGCTGGCAACGAACGGAAAACAGAAGGGGGTATCGGAAACCTGCTTGAACTGGTGTTTCGAACGTTGGCCCAATCTCCGGGTAGATACTCATCGGGACAATAAAGTCATGCAGCATATATTGACGAAGTATGGCTTTCAACGTTGTGGTATCATTTATGTAAAGAACGGTACAGAGCGTATCGCTTATCAAATGACGCGTGTACCTGATGGAACAGAGAAACTTGCTTGATTGTGGTGGAGTGTAGTTGAAGTGTATTAGATGTAGACAAGATAATCTTAGATATAAGCAAACCAATAGGAAACTGTAGGTAAAGTAATGCCAGGACACCGGTATAGTTCCGTTAAGATGCCGGTATAGTTGTGTGAAGGTACCGCTATCTTTACCTTCCCACGGCCGTGGTGACTTCTTCCCACAGCCGTGACGAGATCTCTCCACGGCCGTGAAGAGAAGCTACCACAGCCATGGAAAGGTAAAGATAGCGTAAGGGTTAAGAGAACAATGCCTATTGGATTAATTAAGTATAACGGCTTTATAATGCATACTTCATAGAGGCATACGTTCTTCTATCACGTATTTTATGCCATCGATCTATAAGAGACAGGCTGACAATAAAAGTCCGAATCTTTTATTGTCAGCCTGTTTTTGGGTTATTGTCAGCACTTATTGTCAGGTGTCAATGGATTGATAATCATTGTTCTATATGGATAAAATCTTTAGCTGACAATAAAATGACTAAATAATATCTCTATGAGTGAAAATGATTAGAACCGGCAGCGGAGATCTACTCCAAATTGCATTGGGCGTCCTTTTTGCATAAAACCTTTGTTCATTGTTTCGAAATAGAAGGCGGCATATTCTTTATTCAAGAAGTTGCGTGCCCAGAAACTAATCATTGCGTCACCGATTTCCAGATTCGTTCTCCAGTTGAGTGTGCCATAGAAAGATTGGCTGACATCGTTTTGTTCAGTCCAGTAGATGCGTCCGGCAGCGTTATAATTAGCTTGGAATACAACCCGGTCGAAGATAGAGCGCGGACTGCAGGTGATGGCGTATTCTCCTCCGATATTCAGGGTATGTTTGGGAACAAAGGGAACATATTTGCCATTATAATCTGCAGTTACTTTAAAAGTGCCGTCTTTTTGCTCTTCGGTGATTACATAATCCGTAAAGGTGGCATACGTATATCCGTAACTGACGTTCAGGCTAAGTTCTTTTGTCACACTGGCACGAAGGGCTGCTTCTGCACCATAGCTACGGCTTTTTCCTGCATTGATAGTGATACGTCCCAGACCACTTTCCGCAAATTGGGAGAGTTGTTGGTCGCGGGTATCCATATAGAATGCTGCGACGTCGGCCCAAAGTCTGCCTTCCCATAAAGTAAGGTGGCTACCTGCTTCGTAGTTCCACGAATATTCGGGTTTGTAAGTAGTGGATGCTTTTACATCAATCTCTTTTGTAGGCACCATTTGGTCCATCATTTTAATAATGGTTGTTCCCCAGGTGGGGTCTTGCCCTATTGTCGGACTTTCTTTGATGGCATTCATCATCGAATTTTTCAATTCTGTTTGTGATAAGTCAGAGAACATTTGGATGTTATATCCTCCCGAACGATATCCCCGGGTGACGGTGGCATAAACGTTATTTTGATTCTTCCATTCATATTGAATAGCAAATTTGGGTAGAAGCTGTACATAATCAGTAGAGAGCTTGCCAACGAAAGAGGCCGGGGCTTTCATATTCTGATCGGACAGGTTGATTTGGGTGGGGCCCATTGCCATGTGAAAATCAAAACCAAAGTCGATAGGAGTGCTAAGAGAATTATACTTCATACTGATTTTCTCGTAATCGAGCCGGAGGCCGGCTGTAACGGACAGTCCTTCTATGAACAAGTTGTTGAAAGTAGACTGATGATAAAGTGCACCGCTAAGAGTCGGGGTATCGAAAGTTCCTCCTACGCTTAATGACGGGTTATGTACGGTCATTCCCATGGTGGGAGCTCCGGGTTTGGCAGATACTTCTTCAAAAGCTGCATTGGCGTTGTTTTCAATGACCGACTTCACTCCTTCTTCTTTAAACAGAACAGGACCTGTAGTATGCAGCCATTGATAGAATCCGAAAGCTCCCGTAGCCCACTGCCATCTTTTTCCGGGTTTGGCTTTCAACACAATCTCTTCGGAAATGGTGTTTGCACGTTGCTTTTGCTCAATATTGAAAATATCTCTTTCTGTGAAATCCTGATCGAGAAACATGCGGTCGTTCAGGTTCTGATAACCTGTCACGGCACTTAATATAAAGTTGTTGGCTTGATATTCGATGTTAACACCGGAGTTGAGCAATCCACGGCGGTAACTGCTGCGGTCGTTATATGAAATCTTACCGATATAATCTGCCCGGTCTTCTGTCATTTCTTTACCATTTTCTTTCGCTTTAGCTATCGCACTGGGGGTAATCCCGGTATAGTAATACGGATATCCGCCCTGATCGCTATATTCATAGCTAAGGGCCATATCTATTTTCAGGTTCGAACTAGGCAGGTAAATACCACGGAAACGTCCGCCACCGGCATTGCTCTTGTCTACCTTTTCGTTGTTTCTTGCCGAATTTTCAAAGAAGCCACCTGTGTGTTCGTAGAAACCTCCGGTAGAAAAAGCGAAGCGGTCGGATGTCCGGTGATAGTGGGTGAGTGACACATTATAATTATTGTAGGTCGCTGCTCCCATGCGGATATCAGTACCTTGATAAGTGAAAGGCGATTTTGTGTGCACTTTGATAAGTCCTCCCATCGTATTACGTCCGTAGAGAGTACCTTGTGGTCCTCGGAGAATGTCAATACGTTCGATATCAGCATAGTTGAAGTCGAAAGCGGATTTGTCGATATAAGGGATGTTGTCTACGTAAAGTCCTACGGACGGAGTGTTGATACGTGAGCCGATTCCGCGGATATAAATGGAAGTGGTCAGTTTGGAACCATAATCGGGGATAAACAGATTAGGGACGATGCCTGTCAGGTTTTTCACAGAGTTCACCTGATTGGCGCGCATATTATCTTGCGATAAAACAGTGGCTGCCACCGGTAATTCACGCAACTTACGATTCTCTTTCGGAGTGGCAATCACTACCACTTCTTCGATGTCTACTATTTTTAGTGAGTCTTTCGGGAAATCTTCCGCCCATGCTGTACCTGTCGTCAGGAGCGTGAGGGCAATCATAATATTCTTTGTCTTCATCTGCTGTTAATTTATCTGGTGCAAAGTAACGGCAAATATAGATGACGGTCAATCCTCATTTATTAGGATTATGACTTATTTTTTAAGAGGTCAGATTCGGTCAGCTTCGATATATCCGTTCATTACAGCATAAATAGTCAGCCCGGAGACGGACTTAATGCCTAATTTCTCCGTGATATTTTTTCGGTGAGTGATAACGGTAGTCAGGCTGATATTCAGTTTATCTGCTATTTCTTTGTTGATTAATCCTTTGGTTATCAGTACGAGCACTTCTATTTCACGGGCGGATAGAATTTCCTGATGAGGCTGCATCGGAGGCATGGGTGGCATATCTTTTACCGGATAACCGTCATGGTGAGCATGTTGGTGAAGTTTCAATATGTTTTTCACCAGCTCTTCTTCGGATTCGTGAATGTTGAGTACAGGTACGCCGGACAGTTGGAATTGCGGACTGTCGCTTGCCAATACAATCGTTTTTCGTTTCCGGGGGAGAAAGAAAGCATTGTGCTCCACGTAAATCTGTGCGGAAATGAAATAGTGGGCATACATATCGGGAGTATCGTCCATCAGTTCGCTGAAGTGATGAAAAGTCCGTATGGTTGCCATAGGAATCATTTCCTCCAGGATTCCTTTCAGACCGAGACAGGTCAATGTATTGGCTTCTACGATTGCTATTTCGGGTTGATAATTCATTTTAGTGTAAGTTTAATTAATGATTGAAATAGTTGGCTGCTGCTTCTGCACATCGTTCGCCGTCCACCCCGGCAGACACAATTCCTCCGGCATAGCCTGCGCCTTCTCCGCAAGGAAATAATCCGCGAACGGTGACATGTTGTAGAGTATCCTTATCGCGTATGATACGAACGGGGGAAGAAGTTCGTGTTTCCACACCAATCATTACTGCCTCATTTGTCAGGAATCCGTGACTGCTTCGTCCGAATTGTTGGAAACCAAGAGATAGCCTTTTGCTAATAAATGATGGCATCCAGAAATGAAGTGGAGACGAAATCAATCCCGGACTATAGGATGACTCGGGCAGATCGTAACTCAATTTCTTGCGGGTAAAATCCAGCATGCGTTGTGCCGGAGCAGTCTGTCGTCTGCCTCCCTGCAACCAGCATTGACGTTCCAATTCCTCTTGAAAGTGAAGAACAGATAGTAACTGTGAATTAATCTCTGAAAGTTGTGAACTTTTCAAATTCGGGTTTAGTGCCATCAGCTGTTCATCTTGTTGCGCAGCCAATTCTTTATTCCTCATTTTTAATTCTTCATTTCCCAAATCTTCCGGTTGAATTTCCACTACCATTCCCGAATTACTCCACCGTGACCCACGGTTGGCAGGAGACATGCCGTTTACTACCACTTGTTCCGGTCCGCTGGCGGCAGGAACGATGAAACCTCCGGGACACATACAGAAACTATATACTCCTCTGCCTTCTGCCTGTGTTACAAAGCTGTATTCAGCAGCGGGCAGGTATTTGCCCCGTCCATTCTTATTATGGTATTGTATTTGATCGATCAACATTGCCGGATGCTCCAAACGGACACCGACTGCAATGCCTTTCGCTTCAATCGCCACATGATTCGCAGCCAGCCAACGATATACATCTCTCGCCGAATGTCCGGTTGCCAGTATCACGGGTCCGAGAAAAGTCTTTCTTGTATTTGTTTCGATACCTTTGACTTCATCGTTCTCAATAATCAATGCATCCATTCGTATCTGGAAATGTACTTCTCCGCCACATTCGATAATGGTGTTCCGCATATTTTCAATGACACGTGGCAATTTGTCTGTTCCGATATGCGGATGCGCATCCACCAATATCGAAGTTGAAGCTCCATGCTGGCAAAATACGTTCAGAATCTTATCTACATTTCCTCTCTTCTTGCTCCGGGTATAGAGTTTCCCATCCGAGTAAGCTCCTGCACCTCCTTCTCCGAAACTGTAATTCGATTCTGGATCAACAGTGTGTTCCCTGCTGATTTGTGCCAGGTCTTTTTTACGTTCGCGCACGTCTTTTCCACGTTCGATGACGATAGGGCGTAATCCAAGTTCAACAAGGCGTAATGCAGCGAATAATCCGCCGGGACCTGCGCCAACGACAATCACTTGCGGTTTTCCTTCTACATTATTATATATAGTACGTTCGTACTCATCTTCTTGCGGCATTTCCTTGATGTATGCCCTTACCTTCAGATTGACGAAGATAGTCCGCTGGCGTGCATCAATACTCCGTTTCAAGATTCGGGTAGCGGTGATGTCACGTAAATTCAGACCTTTTTCTTTAGAAAGATATTCCTTTAATTTCTGTTCGTTTGCTGCGATTTCGGGAAGTATACGGAGTTGGTATTCTTGTGTCATTTAGTTATTATTGATATTGTTTTCGATTATCCAATTAGAAAAACGGGCTATTTATGCATCAGTGTCTTATCCGAATAAAGCCCTGAACGCCTCTTCTACTTTTCTCACCGGTACTAATTCTATCTTCAGTTTTTGGGTATCGATCCCTTGCAAGTTATATTTAGGTAGCAAGAAACGTTTGAAACCTAACTTTTCAGCTTCACCGATACGCTGTTCAATTCGATTCACAGGACGTATCTCTCCCGACAATCCGATTTCTCCCGCCATGCAAACTTCCGGCTCAATGGCTGCATCCATATTGGAAGAAAGGATTGCACTGATAACCGGCAGATCGATAGCCGGATCATTCACTTTCAATCCTCCGGCAATATTCAGGAACACATCTTTCTGTGCCAACTTAAATCCCACCCGCTTTTCGAGAACAGCTAGCAGCATATTCATTCTTCTCAAATCGAAACCGGTTGCCGAACGTTGCGGATTTCCGTAGACTGCAGAGCTTACCAAAGCCTGTGTCTCAATCAAAAACGGGCGAATCCCCTCAATGGCGGAGGCAATGGCTACCCCGCTCATCCCTTCATGATCCTGACTTAGCAAAAGTTCGGAAGGATTACTCACTTGGCGCAACCCATCCTGACGCATTTCATAAATACCTAATTCTGCCGTACTACCGAAACGATTCTTGATACTGCGTAGAATACGATACATATAATGTTGGTCGCCCTCAAATTGAAGAACAGTATCTACGATATGTTCCAGCACTTTAGGTCCTGCAATACTTCCTTCCTTATTAATATGTCCGATCAGCAATACAGGCGTATGCGTTTCTTTCGCAAAACGAAGAATAGACGCCGAACACTCTCTGACTTGCGCTATACTTCCGGGAGACGATTCGATACTTTCGGTGGAAATAGTCTGTATAGAGTCGATAATCACTAAATCGGGATTCGTATTCTTGATATGCACATAAATCTGTTCGAGTGAAGTCTCGCAAACGATGAGGCAATCGCTGGAAGTGTCAGAGAGACGGTCAGCACGAAGTTTCAGCTGTCGTGCACTCTCTTCACCGGATACATAAAGAATCTTCTTTTCCGGCATGTGCAGTACGGTCTGCATGACGAGCGTCGATTTACCGATTCCCGGTTCGCCGCCTATCAGGACAAGAGAACCCTGTACAAGTCCGCCTCCCAATACACGATTCAGTTCATCATCGTGCATATTGATACGTGGCTCGTCGTCTGCCTCTATATCGCTAAGTGCCAGTGGCTTGGGCTTTTGTGTTTCAATGCCCGACACCGGACGGCGGTTAGTGGGTTCTTTCCGTACGATTTCTTCAACATACGTATTCCATTCTCCACACGACGGACATTTACCCACCCATTTGGGTGAATCCTGTCCGCAATTACTGCATACATATACGGTTTTCTCTTTTGCCATCGAAATTCCTTTCTTCTTGTAGGGTACAAAAATAGGGATAATTTATTAGAAATAAGTTATCCCTGCCTAATAGAAATAGATGAAGCCTACAGAGTTATCTCTCCCGCTATCGAACGGTTCATCCGGTCGCGTACCTCATCCGGGGTATATCCATGTCCCAGTAAGAACATTAATTTAGTGACTGCCGATTCCGTTGTACTGTCATATCCGGAGACAACGCCTGCCTGCAATAACTGGTATCCCGTTTCGTAACGTTCCATTTCTACCATTCCTGCGCTGCATTGTGTTACGTTGACAATCACAATTCCACGTTCACTGGCCTGACAGAGCCGGCGTATAAACCATTCCTTTCGGGGAGCATTCCCCGAACCGTATGTTTCGAGCACAACCGCCTTTAAACCTTCAATCCCCAGAATGGTGGCAATTACATTTTCCTGGATGCCCGGAAAGAGCTTCAGTACCACTACATTGGTATCCAGCAAATAGTGCGGTTTCAATTCCCGTTCTTCACCATTTCCGTGAATTTGTACATTATTATATTTAATATGGATTCCCGCTTCCGCCAATACCGGATAATTGAAAGAACGGAATGCATTGAAGTTTTCTGCATTCATCTTTGTCGTACGGTTTCCCCGCATCAGGTGATTTTCAAAGAAGATGCATACTTCGGGCACCAGTGTCCTTCCTTCCTTGTTTTGTGCAATGGCAATCTCGATACTGGTCATCAGATTTTCCTTTCCGTCCGTGCGGAGTACGCCGATGGGAAGCTGTGAGCCTGTGAGAATGACGGGTTTGTCCAGTCCTTCCAGCATAAAACTTAGGGCGGAAGCGGTATAAGCCATCGTGTCCGTTCCGTGCAGGATGACGAAGCCGTGGTAACGATTGTAGTTGTCATGAATAATGCGTACCAGCTTCCGCCACATATCCGGTTCCATGTCCGACGAATCCATCGGAGGATCAAACTGATAGGTGTCAATTGGAAAATTGAACTTTTGCAGTTCGGGGATATACTTTTGCAGTTGCTCGAAGTTAAAGTTCTCCAGAGCACCTGTCGCGGCATTCTCAATCATACCAATTGTTCCACCGGTGTATATTAACAATACGGAAGTATTTAATGGGCTCATAAGCTGATTTTGTGCGATTGTTTTCGCAAATATAATAATAGATTTGATAAATAAGTAACAAAATGTCATAAAAGTGAAGGCGGATGACCGGATAAAGCGCAGGCGAAAGATTCTTTTTATCAGAAAAAAACCGAAAAAAGTGATAGATTGAACGTTTTTATTATTACTTTTGCGACACTTATCAAAAACAAGAGTAGAAACAAGGACTATGATGAAGTACTATCCACATACAGTCACATCCATGTGTACCATGACCCTTAGGGGTTAATGGATAGTTTTTGTGTATCTACGTGATTCACGCTTGTATAAGCAGGCAAAATTCAAATTCAATTTTATTCGTAAACAACCAATCGTTCTGTAAAAAGCAAACTGCAGGACATTGCATTTAAATAAGTATCTTCATGAAAGTAATGAAATTCGGCGGAACATCCGTAGGTTCCGTGAACAGCATTTTAAGCGTAAAGAGAATTGTAGAGTCGGCAAATGAGCCGGTAATTGTAGTTGTTTCCGCATTGGGAGGCATCACTGACAAATTGATAAATACATCGAAGATGGCGGCAGTGGGAGATTCAGCCTATGAGGGTGAGTTCCGCGAAATCGTTTACCGTCATGTGGAGATGATTAAGGAGGTGATTCCTGCCGGAGAAAAGCAAGTATCGTTGCAACGTCAGATTGGCGAACTACTGAACGAATTGAAGGATATCTTTCAGGGAATTTACCTGATTAAAGACCTTTCCCCGAAGACTTCGGATACAATCGTCAGCTATGGTGAACGCCTTTCATCGATCATCGTCACTGCACTGATTGAGGGAGCAAAATGGTTCGATTCGCGCACTTTTATCAAGACGGAAAGAAAGCATAGCAAGCACACGCTGGATACCGAATTGACTAATAAACTGGTGAAAGAGGCTTTCCAGTCTATTCCTAAAGTAGCGCTGGTGCCGGGATTCATCTCTTCGGATAAAACGACAGGGGATGTAACAAACCTCGGACGCGGTGGCTCGGACTATACGGCTGCCATTGTTGCTGCGGCGCTAGATGCGACAAGTCTGGAAATCTGGACGGACGTAGACGGATTTATGACGGCTGATCCGCGTGTCATTTCGACTGCTTATACGATTACGGAATTGAGTTACGTAGAAGCGACCGAACTTTGTAACTTCGGCGCAAAGGTGGTTTATCCGCCGACTATCTATCCCGTATGTCACAAGAATATTCCTATTATAATAAAGAATACATTCAACCCGGATGGAGTGGGAACGGTTATCAAACAAGAAGTTTCCAACCCGCAGAGCAAGGCTATCAAGGGGATTTCCTCCATCAACGACACAAGTCTGATTACTGTTCAGGGTCTTGGTATGGTAGGTGTGATCGGTGTAAACTACCGCATTTTTAAAGCATTGGCAAAGAATGGAATCAGCGTGTTCCTCGTCTCACAGGCTTCATCGGAAAACAGTACTTCTATCGGTGTGCGTAATGCCGATGCCGACCTGGCTTGTGAAGTGCTGAACGAAGAATTTGCGAAAGAAATAGAGATGGGGGAGATTTCTCCGATTTTGGCGGAAAGAAATCTGGCAACAGTGGCTATTGTAGGTGAGAATATGAAACATACACCGGGTATCGCAGGTAAACTTTTCGGTACACTGGGACGTAATGGTATCAACGTTATCGCTTGTGCACAGGGAGCTTCGGAAACTAATATCTCTTTTGTGGTCGATTCCAAATCCTTGCGTAAATCATTGAACGTAATCCACGACTCTTTCTTCCTCTCCGAATATCAGGTATTGAACCTCTTTATCTGTGGTGTCGGTACGGTAGGGGGTAGTCTGGTAGAACAGATTCGTTGCCAGCAACAAAAGCTGATGATGGAAAACGGACTGAAACTCCATGTAGTAGGCATCATTGATGCAGCCAAGGCAATGTTCAGCCGTGAAGGTTTCGACCTCGCCAACTTCCGTGAAGAACTGTTGGAAAAGGGTAAGGACAGCAGCTTGCAAACCATCCGCGACGAGATTATCGGAATGAATATCTTTAATTCTGTATTTGTAGACTGTACGGCCAGCGCTGACATCGCATCGCTTTACAAAGATTTCCTGCAACACAATATCTCTGTGGTAGCAGCCAATAAGATTGCGGCTTCTTCCGCTTATGAAAACTATCGTGAACTGAAAACGATTGCCCGCCAACGGGGTGTGAAGTATCTGTTCGAAACAAACGTAGGTGCAGGTCTTCCGATCATCAATACAATTAATGACCTGATTCATAGCGGTGACAAGATTCTGAAGATTGAAGCGGTGCTTTCCGGTACACTGAACTATATATTTAATAAAATCAGCGCCGATATTCCTTTCAGCCGTACCATCAAAATGGCACAGGAAGAACGCTACTCTGAACCGGACCCACGTATTGACTTGAGTGGAAAAGATGTGATCCGTAAACTGGTGATTCTGGCACGTGAAGCCGGATACCGTCTGGAACAGGAAGATGTTGAAAAGAACCTCTTTGTTCCGAATGACTTCTTCGAAGGTTCTCTGGAAGATTTCTGGAAACGTGTTCCAAGTCTCGACGCAGACTTTGAAGCCCGTCGCCAGGTATTGGAAAAAGAAAACAAGCACTGGCGTTTCGTCGCCAAACTGGAGAATGGAAAAGCCTCCGTCGGCCTGCAGGAAGTAGGAGCCAACCATCCGTTCTACGGCTTGGAAGGCAGCAACAATATTATCCTGCTCACTACGGAACGCTATAAAGAATATCCGATGATGATTCAAGGATACGGTGCCGGTGCCGGCGTAACGGCTGCCGGAGTATTTGCCGACATCATGAGCATCGCAAATGTTTAAACGCCTTATGAAACATATTATCATATTGGGAGACGGAATGGCCGATTGGCCAGTGAAGTCATTAGGGGACAAGACGCTCCTGCAATATGCAAAGACGCCTTATATGGATAAGCTAGCTCGCATGGGACGTAACGGCCGCCTGATTACTGTGGCGGAAGGTTTCCATCCGGGTAGTGAAGTTGCCAATATGTCCGTGTTGGGATATAATTTGCCAAAGGTATATGAAGGTCGCGGACCGCTGGAAGCTGCCAGTATTGGTGTGGATCTGAAACCGGGTGAGATGGCAATGCGCTGTAATTTGATTTGTGTGGAAGGAGATATTCTGAAGAATCACTCCTCCGGACATATATCTACGGAAGAAGCAGATGTATTGATTCAATATTTGCAAGAAAAACTGGGCAATGACCGCGTACGCTTTCATACAGGAGTTCAGTACCGCCATCTATTGGTTATCAAGGGAGGTAATAAAGAACTGGATTGTACACCTCCGCATGATGTACCTTTGAAACCTTTCCGTCCATTGATGGTGAAACCATTGGTTCCGGAAGCACAAGAAACGGCAGATCTGATTAACGACCTGATTCTGAAATCACAGGAACTGCTGAAAGATCATCCATTGAATCTGAAACGTATGGCAGAAGGTAAAGATCCTGCGAACAGTATTTGGCCCTGGAGCCCCGGTTACCGTCCGCAGATGCCTACTTTCTCCGAGACTTTCCCACAGGTAAAGAAAGGAGTAGTCATCTCGGCTGTCGATCTGATAAACGGAATCGGTTATTATGCTGATTTACGTCGCATCGCAGTAGAGGGAGCAACCGGACTTTATAATACGAACTATGAAAACAAAGTGACCGCTGCCTTGGAAGCATTGAAGACGGATGATTTTGTTTATCTGCATATCGAAGCCAGTGATGAGGCCGGACACGAAGGAGACATCGACTTGAAACTTCTCACTATCGAGAATCTTGATAAACGTGCCGTAGGTCCTATTTATGAAGCAGTGAAAGATTGGGACGAACCGGTAGCCATTGCTGTATTGCCCGATCATCCTACTCCCTGTGAGCTTCGTACTCATACATCTGATCCCATTCCGTTTCTTATCTGGTATCCGGGTATCGAGCCGGACGAGGTGCAGACGTATGATGAAATAGCCGCTTGCAACGGTAGTTACGGACTTCTGAAAGAAGACGAGTTTATAAAAGAATTCATGAAATAAGTCACCACAGATTATGAAATATTATAGTACGAATAAACAAGCACCTGTTGCCTCACTGCAAGAAGCGGTGGTA
Source organism: Bacteroides sp. 2_2_4 (assembly GCF_000157055.1). Taxonomy (NCBI): domain Bacteria; kingdom Pseudomonadati; phylum Bacteroidota; class Bacteroidia; order Bacteroidales; family Bacteroidaceae; genus Bacteroides; species Bacteroides sp. 2_2_4. The sequence goes on from NZ_EQ973372.1 coordinate 63,808, forward strand.
AAAGGGCTTGCTGCCGACAAAGGGCTGTTTATGCCTATGTCTATCAAACCTCTTCCACAGGACTTTTACGATACGATTGATAGTTTATCCTTTCAGGAAATTGCTTATCGCGTAGCCGATGCTTTCTTCGGTGAGGATATTCCTGCCGATACGCTGAAACAGATTGTATATGATACATTAAGTTTCGATGTACCTTTGTTTAAGGTGGCAGATAACATCTATTCACTTGAACTTTTCCACGGACCGACGTTAGCATTTAAAGATGTAGGCGGTCGTTTCATGGCGCGTCTTTTGGGATACTTCATTAAAAAAGAAGGACAAAAGAATGTCAATGTATTGGTAGCTACTTCCGGTGATACGGGAAGTGCTGTTGCCAACGGCTTTCTGGGTGTGGAAGGTATTCATGTGTATGTGCTTTATCCGAAAGGAAAAGTGAGCGAAATACAGGAGAAGCAATTCACTACGCTCGGACAGAATATTACTGCGCTTGAAGTGGACGGAACATTTGATGATTGTCAGGCATTGGTGAAATCTGCTTTCATGGATAAAGAATTGAATGAACACCTTTCGTTGACTTCTGCCAACTCCATCAATGTAGCCCGTTTCTTGCCGCAGGCATTCTATTATTTCTATGCTTATGCACAATTGAAACGTGCCGGAAAAGCTGATAATGCTGTAATCTGTGTACCTAGTGGAAACTTCGGAAATATCACCGCCGGATTGTTTGGCAAGAAGATGGGTTTACCCGTGAAGCGTTTCATTGCTGCTAATAACCGCAACGATATTTTCTATCAATATCTGCAGACAGGTAAATATAATCCCCGTCCGTCTATCGCAACGATTGCTAATGCTATGGACGTAGGCGATCCGAGTAACTTTGCCCGCGTACTCGATTTATATAGTGGTTCACATGCTGATATCTCTGCCGAGATTTCAGGAACAACTTATACCGATGAGCAAATCCGCGAAACGGTGAAGGAAACCTGGAAAGAACATCATTATCTCCTTGATCCTCATGGTGCTTGTGGATATCGTGCGTTGGTAGAAGGCTTGAAAGAGGGAGAAACAGGTGTATTCCTTGAAACGGCTCATCCTGCTAAGTTCCTCGAAACAGTGGAAAGCATTATTGGAGAAGCGGTAGAAATCCCTGCCAAATTGCAGGAATTTATGAAAGGCGAGAAAAAAAGCCTTCAAATGACAAAAGACTTTGCGGACTTCAAGAAGTATTTGTTGACGCTTTAATCCTCTTCTTCCTATGAATGAATTTGTGCCACCTTGTTGGCACGGTTGTGCCATCGAAGTGTCACGGTCGTGCCAACAAGGTGGCACAATTGTGACAATAGGGTGGCATAAACCGGATAATTGCAATATAGTTTATATAGAAGCTAAGAATACTAAATATTCTCCCGTACAATGAACAGTAAACTCATTTGCTGTTGCTTCATTAAGCGTTCCTTGCCACCAATTAGTAAAATCACTAAGAGGATAAACTAATCCCTCTCCTTGCAATCCTTTCGCTCCGAAATTGAAAATAGAAACTTGTTGCCCCGGATGAGAGGCGAAGGTTTGCGTGTCTTTGGCGGGGATAAACATACCATAATCGGTAATGGTACGTACCTCGATACCATCTTTCATGTAGTCGATCAGCAGACTGATGTTTCCTAACGTATGATCTTCCCGTTTGCCGGTGGCTCCGACGATGGCAATTCTCCGGAATCCTTTCTTTTGCAGGAAATGAACGGCTTTGGTTTGGTCGTTCGTTTCTTGATTCGCTATCTGATGTACAATAGGGGAGAAAAGTTCTTTATATTCCGGGGAAAGAGAATCCCCGTCACCGATAATTACATCGGGGGTATGCCCACGCAGGATATATTCATTGGCAGCCCCGTCACAGCAAACTACAAATTCTGCATTTTCCAGCATTTGCAGGGGAAGAGGATGGCTGGGATATTCGCCATTGGCAAGTATCACGGCTTCGGGAGTATAGTGTTCGTATTTCATTGTATGCTCATTAATTTTTTCCACTTAAAGTAGCCAAAGATAGCTATAATGGAGTAAAGTCCGTATAAAGCGGAAGTAAAATAAAGGTCTTTGTAGATATAAAGTCCGCAGCAGACAATATCCACAAAAATCCAGGCAAACCATTGCTCGACGTATTTGCGTGCCAGCATCCACATACCGACAATGCTCAATGCGGTAGTAAAGCTATCTAGCCAGGGAACATTGCTATCCGTATATGCTATCAGTATCCATGCAATACCGAGGAAAGAAACGACGAATACCAGAAAAAGAGGCAAGTAACATTTTCCCGGAGTATGTACGATAGGAAGATCTTTAGGGGTGTCACCGGTTGAAGCATCTGCTGTCGTCAGTTGACCTTTCTTTTTCCTGTGTCCCCACATCCAGAAGAACCAGCCGTAGATGGCAGCTATCAGGTAGTAGATATTGATGCCAAAGTCAGCATACAATCCGGCTTTGTAATATACGAAGATGTAGATGGCAGGCATCACAATACCCGCTATCCAAAGGTAGATACTTGCCCGGTATTCTAACCAAAGGTAGACTAGCCCGACAATCGTACCGAATATTTCCAGAAAATTCAATTCCATAACTCTGTGTGATTAAAAGCGGAAAGAAACATGTCCCATAACGTTTGTTCCTGCTTGAGCTGCATATCCGGCATAGTTTCCCCGATTTTCCAGCGTATCGGTGTAGTCACTTGATGCCCAGCCGTTGTTTTCATATTTTTCATTAAACAGATTGTATACAGTAAATCCTATGGTGACTTCTTTCAGTACTTTCTTGGGACGGAAGCTGTACGCCAGATTGAGGTTGCTGACAAAATACTTATCAAGAGTCAGTTCTTCAACTTCTGCGTTTGTCATATACTGTTTGCTCACGAACTGTGATTGCAGGGCAGCTTCGAATCCCTTATAATTGAATGAGAAACGATTGTTGAGTAAGAAGTCCGGTGAGAAAGCAATGTGAGTGTCTTTATGCTTTATCTGAATAGTCGGGAGAGAAGTAGAGCTACCGTCGTCATTATAGTGGTAGCCCGGCAGGCTCTCTACGAAATCCTGAATACGGTTTTTGCTCCATGTAGCGTTGATATCCCATTGAAACCATTTGCACGGTTTGATTCCCAGCATGATTTCGATTCCCATGCGATAACTGTCCGGCACGTTTTCGGTCAGTGCTTCACCTATATCGTTTAAGGCTCCGGTCAGAACCAGTTGGTCGGTATAGTCCATGTAGTAGAAGTTTGCACCTGCTGTCAGCCATTGGTTGGCGAAGGTATATCCTGCTTCATAGTCGAGCAGCTTTTCTGCTTTGGGGTACGAGTCCGGATCACCATCCGTATAATTGTTTCTTGTTGGCTCTTTTTGAGCAACCGAGAAAGAGGAATAGACACGATGGTTGGAAGTGATGTTCCAGTTTAATCCTACTTTCGGATTAAAGAAATCGAACTTTTTATCTACTGCCAGTGGACGCAGCGCATTCTTACTCCAGTCATATTTATCATTGTTTCCGTCGATGGTATAGTTGATGTGGCGATACTGGAGATCGGCATAAGCACTTAGTCCTCTAGTAAGATCGTAGTTCGCTTTCAGATAAATATTTCCATCGGTCTTCTTGGATTTGTTGCGGTAATATTCATGGTCGGGAGATAGAGAACCTACGTAGTTTTTCACCCAGGAAACTCTTCCGAAGTTATTGCCCCGGTATTGATTTAATCCGCCGCCCAGGGATGCACTTAGCCTGTTGGCTGTGTAATTGAGAGAAAAAACGCCGCCGCCGAATTTGTTGTCCATCTTCTTTTGACGGACTAAATCGCTTTTAGATACTTCGGTTCCATCTATTGTAAATGATTTTAAACCATATTCTATCAGGTATCTGCCGTCTTTGTACTCTTCGTAATAACCGTCACCTTTGGTATAATGTAAGGCAACGTTCAGATTCCAGGCTGTCGAGAAAGTATGATTGAAGAGAAGCTGATAATTCTTTTGCAGATAATTATCTGTTTGGTCGTCGTAATAATATTTTTTGCCGTTGGCATCAGTGTACATTTCCCCGCAAGGATTGTAGCGTCTGCCGAATTTTTCCATTTGCTCTTTTGTTGCGTATCCCCAAGCATGATATGTTTTTTCTTTTCCGGCAAATGCAATGAGCTTCACAGATGTGTTTTCTGCAAAATAACCTCCTTGCAGGTAGTAAGAGTTCAAGTCCACCGAAGCACGGTCTATGTATCCGTCCGTACCGATATTGGAAAGGCGGGCGTCAAACGTCCAGTGGTTATTGAGTAGGCCGGTTCCCACTTTCACTGTTTCCTTGTGCGTGTTGAACGAACCGTATGAACCATTGAATTCGGCGTATGGTTTCATAGATGCACCTTCGGTTTGCATATTGACACTGGCTCCGAAAGCACCTGCTCCGTTCGTCGATGTACCTGCTCCGCGCTGCACCTGCATATCTTTTACGGAAGAAGAAAAGTCGGGCATATTCACCCAGAACAGGTTATGGCTTTCGGCATCGTTCATCGGTATGCCGTTTACCGTGATGTTGATTCGTGTGCCATCGGTTCCACGTACGCGAAGTGTCGTATAGCCGATACCAGCTCCTGCATCCGATGTGGTCAGTGTGGAAGGAGTCATACTTAGCAGATAGGGGATATCCTGTCCGAAGTTTACCTTTTTGAGTTCTGCTTTGCCTATATTGGTGAATGCCACGGGAGTTTTGGCTGTGGCACGTGTGGACACTACCTGCACCTCTTGCAGGTTTACTACTCTCATACTATCCTTTGCACTCGTCTGTGCATGAACAGTGATACCTGCGCCCAATAAGGCGACGGCCATCCATACAATTCTTTTCATTTTTGCTTACTAATTAGTTCTCTACGCCGGCATTACCCGGATCAGATTCTATGGGTATGTTCTCAGCCCGTCATGTTAAGGCACCCCTACCAGTGAATCGGTGACAAAAATACTGCTTTTGCAGGAGGAAAGCAAAAAAAACTTTTAGATTCACTAAAAACAATATAACTTTGTAAATTGTTGAAATAACAAAACTGCATTTATTCACTTAATATATATTTAATTATGCTACTATTATTGCAAGCAACACAAGCTGCGGACTCTGTGCAAGTGGCTGCAGACGAATTAATGAAAGAGGCGATTGCCAATGCTGACGGATTGGATAAGCTTTCGCTGATTACTCAACAATTGATAGACTTCGGTATTCGTGCCGGAGAACGTATATTGATTGCGGTCCTTGTCTTTGTCGTCGGACGTTTCCTCATCTCGCTGCTCAACAAATTCATCAGGCGTCTGATGGATAAACGAAAAGTAGATGTAAGTATCAAAACTTTCGTTAGAAGTCTGGTCAATATTCTGTTGACAATCCTGTTAATCATTTCTGTTGTCGGTGCCTTGGGAGTTGAGACAACTTCATTTGCGGCTTTATTGGCTTCCGCCGGTGTCGCTGTCGGTATGGCTTTATCCGGCAATCTGCAGAACTTTGCCGGGGGACTGGTTATTCTTTTGTTCAAACCTTATAAGGTCGGTGACTGGATAGAAACACAGCAGGGATCAGCCGGTACAGTAAAAGAAATTCAGATATTTCATACCATCCTTACTACTGCGGATAATAAACTGATTTATATACCCAATGGTTCATTGAGCAGTGGGGTAGTTACCAACTACAGTCATCAGGAAACCCGCCGTGTAGAATGGATTATTGGTATAGATTATGGAGAAGATTATGAGAAAGTACAGAAAATCGTTTATGAAATTCTTGCTGCTGATAAACGCATCCTGAAAGAACCGGCTCCCTTTGTAGCTCTTCATGCGCTGGACGCCAGCAGTGTGAATGTAGTGGCACGTGTATGGGTAAATAGCGGAGATTACTGGGGTGTTTATTTCGATATAAATAAAGCGATTTACGAAACCTTCAATGAAAAAGGTATCAACTTCCCTTTCCCACAACTTACAGTACATCAGGGAAATTAATTATTATACGCTGATTATTCCAAAAAAAACGAGGGAGTTTCACATTGAGTGGAGCTCTCTCGTTTTTTGGAAAACTTGTCTGGTGTGATTGAATAAATTTCTTTCTTTTATTTAATGCCGAAATCTTCGGCTAGTTCATATCTATCTTCTTTGATTCCCAGTACATGATTGATCTTTCTTCTTTTCTCAAGATCTTTAAAGTAGTTTTCCACAACCTGATAGAGATCGAAATTAGTGGTTGAGCCTGCGGCTAAATCGAGTGATTCCACCATCTTTTCTACGGCTTGATGGATTTTCTCTGCGTCTATCAGATGCAGTTCGTTGCTGTGTATTAAATATTTTTCCATGACTGCAATGTTTTTAATGTTATATAGGTATAACATCTTGCAGTCATGGAAAGTTCAATGATTGAATGTTAGATTTTGGCAAGCGCCTGATCCAAATCCGCAATCAGGTCATCAATATGTTCCGTTCCAATTGATAAACGTACGGTGCCCGGATAAATCTCCTGTTCGGCGAGTTCCTGTGCATTGAGCTGTGAATGGGTAGTGCTTGCCGGGTGGATCACCAATGATTTCACATCGGCAACATTGGCAAGCAGGGAGAAAATCTCCAGGCTGTCGATGAAGCGGTGTGCTTCCTCTTGTCCGCCTTTTACCTCGAAAGTAAAAATGGAACCGGCACCATTCGGGAAGTAACGTTGATACAGTGCATGGTCAGGATGATTGGATAATGACGGATGGTTCACTTTCTTCACTTTCGGATGATTGTTTAAGAAATTCACTACCTTCAATGCATTTTCTACATGGCGTTCTACGCGCAAGGAAAGAGTTTCCAAGCCTTGCAACAGGATAAAAGCGTTGAATGGACTGATGGTGGCACCTGTGTCGCGCAGCAGAATAGCCCGGATACGGATGGCATAGGCAGCCGGACCGGCTGCATCAACGAAGCGTACGCCATGATAGCATGGATCAGGTTCGGTTAGTTGTGGAAATTTGCCGGAAGCTACCCAGTCGAATTTGCCCGAATCTACAATGACTCCTCCTAATGACGAACCGTGTCCGCCAATGAATTTTGTTGCGGAATGTACTACGATATCTGCTCCGTGTTCGATAGGGCGGATTAAATACGGGGTACCAAATGTGTTGTCAATAATCAAAGGTATTTTGTGGCGGTGGGCTATTTCAGCTACTGCCTCTATATCAATGATATTTGAGTTCGGATTTCCCAATGTCTCGATAAATACGGCTTTCGTATTTTCCTGAATGGCTTTTTCAAAGTTCGATAAATCACTTGGATCAACGAATGTTGTTGTGATGCCATAACTGGGTAAGGTATGAGCCAGTAAGTTATAGCTTCCTCCATAAATAGTTTTGGCTGCCACAATATGGTCGCCTGCACGAGTGATGTTCTCGAAAGCATAAGTGATAGCAGCGGCACCCGAAGCAACTGCCAGCCCTGCTACTCCTCCTTCAAGAGCGGCTACGCGTTGTTCAAAAACTCCTTGAGTGGAGTTGGTCAGACGACCGTAGATGTTTCCCGGGTCCTGCAGGCCGAAACGTGCGGCTGCGTGAGCGGAGTTGTGAAATACATAAGAAGTAGTCTGATAAATAGGTACTGCACGGGCATCTGTTGCCGGATCTGCTTGTTCTTGTCCTACATGAACTTGTAAAGTCTCGAAATGTAAATTCTTTGTTGCCATAATCGTATATTTTTTAAGTTTAATATTCTTTCTTTATTTTCTTGCAAAGTTATTGGATGAAGATATATCGAACAATATATATCTAAAATATAGAAAATAATGCTATTTTTGTGCCATTATATGGAATAATATAACTGTGCTATTCCTAGAAATCACCTTTTAGAAGAATATTTTTCTTATGGATACTTTTGATAAACTGGATAGAGTCGATTTGCAAATACTCCGTACTTTGCAAGAAAACGCCCGATTGACGACAAAAGAGTTGGCTGCACGGGTGAGCCTTTCTTCAACTCCTGTTTTTGAACGTCTTAAACGGTTGGAGAGTGGAGGATATATAAAGAAGTATATTGCCGTATTGGATGCGGAAAAGCTGAATCAGGGATTTGTCGTATTCTGCAGTGTGAAGCTTAGACGTCTGAACAGGGATATAGCAGCCGAGTTTACACGGATTATACAGGATATTCCTGAAGTAACCGAATGTTATAACATATCAGGAAGTTATGATTACCTGTTGAAGATTCATGCTCCCAATATGAAATACTATCAGGAGTTTATTCTGAATGTGTTGGGGACGATTGATAGCTTAGGATCACTGGAAAGCACGTTTGTAATGGCTGAAGTGAAGCATCAATATGGGATACATATTTAGTTCGTTGTGTGATAGTCTGAAATTTATCTTGTATATTTGCTATGTAATATAAATCCTCTTCTGCTGACACAATGAATTCAAAAACATATCCTCGCACCAATGATTTCCAGACTGTTTATCTGAATACAGTGATTAAGAATCCTGCCATTATGGTAGGTGATTATACAATATACAATGACTTTGTAAATGATCCTGTTCTTTTTGAGAAGAACAATGTATTATATCATTATCCGATTAATAAAGACCGATTGATAATTGGCAAATTCTGTTCCATTGCTTGTGGAGCCAAATTTCTTTTTAACAGCGCAAACCACACATTGGGTTCTTTATCCAATTATACGTTTCCTATCTTTTTTGAGGAATGGAATTTAGATAAAGGAGATGTAACTTCTGCTTGCGATAATAAAGGGGATATAGTAATAGGTAATGATGTCTGGATTGGATATGAAGCTGTTATCATGGCAGGAGTTCATATCGGAGATGGAGCGGTTATTGCGTCGCGGGCAGTGGTTACTAAAGATGTTCCTCCTTATACGATAGTAGGTGGGACACCAGCCAAAGAAATCCGGAAGCGTTTTGATGAGAATACGATTGTCCAATTGCAGAAATTGCAATGGTGGGATTGGAGTATTGAGAAGATATCCGAATGTATACCTTATATTACAGGTGGAAAGATTGAAGAACTGATAAAAAGATAAACAGTGTGTATATATGAAATTTACAATAGAGCCCGGAACTTCTGCTGATATAGATGAACTGGAAAAGCTGTATGATGAACTGAATGATTATCTGGCTGCTACGACTAATTATCCCGGGTGGATAAAAGGTGTTTATCCTGTTCGGGAAGATGCGGTTGCCGGTGTAAATGATGAAACGCTTTACGTAGCAAGATATGATGGAAGAATTGTCGGTTCAGTCATTTTAAATCATCAACCGGAAAAGGCTTATGAGAATGTCAAATGGAAAATAGAACTGGACTATAGCCATATCTTTGTGATACATACTTTTGTTGTATATCCTTCTTTTTTGAAAATAGGAGTAGGGCATGCATTAATGGATTATTCATTGGAATTGGCTCAAAGTTCGGGGATAAAGTCTGTGCGGTTAGATGTTTACGAGAAAAATCTTCCGGCTATTTCATTGTACGAAAAGTGTGGGTTCGAATACATTGATACCGTAGATTTAGGATTGGGTCATTACGGTTTAGAGTGGTTCAAACTTTATGAGAAAATCATTTTATAATCCCTTCCTTACATTATGCATTCATTGTTATAATTCAGTTGCTCTTAGATTTATAGAATAATAAATATCACATCATAGACATGAAGAAACTAATTATTGTATTTGTTCTTTTATTATCAGCACTCTCTTGTTTCTCACAAATAGAGTTTTCGACTTGCCTTTTTGATGCTTCAAGAAACAGAGTGATACCGCTAGCCGTCTATCAGCCGCACAAAGTGAATTCGAAAACAAAAGTCATTATATTTAGCCACGGCTACGATGGAAATAAAAATAATAAGTCCAATCAGACTTATGCCTATCTAACACGATTCCTTTCCCAGAAAGGCTTTTACGTAATAAGCATACAACATGAATTGGCAGATGATCCTCTTTTGGCCATGGAAGGTAATTTCATGGAAACACGCATGCCAAATTGGGAAAGGGGAGTGGCAAATATTCTTTTTACTATTCAGGAATTTAAGAAATTGAAGCCACAATTAAATTGGAATGACTTTATATTGATAGGACATTCCAATGGCGGAGATATGACCATGTTATTTGCTACCCGATATCCGCAGTTGATAAATAAAGCCATATCTATGGATCATCGCAGAATGATAATGCCTAGAACACGGAATCCTCGACTTTATACGTTAAGAGGATGCGATTATGATGCGGATTCAGGAGTATTACCCACTGAAAAGGAGCAGGAACAATTCCGGATGAAGGTTGTGAAATTGGACGGAATAACGCATAGTAATATGGGGGAGAATGGAACGGAAGAACAACACAACCTTATCAATCAGTATATCTATGGATTTCTTACACGGAGATAACTGATGTATTATATTTATTTTATCCAATGGTTTTAAATCGGAAGCCTGTTCTTCTTATAACTTTGCAACTGATTTTAGAAAAAGAAGTTTGGGATGATAAATAAATATGAAGAACGACTGGGGACAGAGCGCATGTTACCGCTTGTTTTTAAGATGGCACTTCCGGCTGTGGCAGCGCAATTTGTTAATTTGCTTTATAGCATGGTCGACCGTATTTATATTGGTCATATCCCTGGGATTGGTACGGATGCATTGGCGGGTGTAGGAGTAACGACTTCTCTTGTTATACTGATTTCTTCTTTTTCAGCGATAGTAGGAGGTGGCGGTGCGCCGTTAGCGGCTATCGCACTCGGACAGGGGGATCGTTCACGTGCCGGAAAAATTCTGGGTAATGGCTTTATCCTGTTAATACTATTTACCTTGTTTACTTCTCTCATCGCATATACCTTTATGGAGCCGATTCTACTCTTTACAGGAGCTTCAGAAAATACATTGGAGTATGCAGTCAACTATCTTTCTATCTATTTATTAGGAACTATCTTCGTAGAAATATCCACAGGATTAAATTCTTTTATCAATGCACAAGGGCGTCCTGCTATCGCCATGTACTCGGTATTAATAGGAGCACTGTTGAATATCGTCCTCGACCCGATTTTCATTTTTTGGCTCGATATGGGAGTAAAAGGTGCAGCTCTGGCTACAGTGCTTTCACAGGCATGTAGTGCAGTGTGGGTTTTAACTTTCCTTTTCTCCCGGCACGCCTCTCTCCCTTTAGAAAAACGTTATATGGCGTTGAACCGGGAAATAATACTTTCTATATTTGCTTTGGGCGTATCACCGTTTATTATGGCAAGTACCGAAAGCCTGGTCGGCTTTGTTCTGAACAGCAGCCTGAAAGATTTTGGAGATATTTATGTCAGCGCATTGACCATCTTGCAAAGTGCGATGCAATTTGCAAGTGTCCCATTAACAGGATTTGCGCAAGGGTTCGTTCCTATTGTGAGTTATAATTATGGGCACGGCGATAAACAACGCGTCAAAGACTGTTTCCGTGTCGCATTGATAACCATGTTCTCATTCAACTTACTGCTGATGTTGTTTATGATTCTTTTCCCCTCAACAGTAGCTTCCGCCTTTACGAGTGATGAAAGATTGATAGAAACAGTCCGCTGGGCAATGCCTGTTTTCTTGGGTGGTATGACTATTTTCGGATTGCAACGAGCCTGCCAAAATATGTTTGTAGCCTTGGGACAAGCAAAAATTTCTATTTTCATAGCCTTGTTGCGCAAAGCAATCCTATTGATCCCATTGGCATTAATATTGCCACATTTTATGGGAGTAGCCGGTGTATATGCGGCTGAAGCAATATCCGATGCGACAGCGGCAATTTGTTGTACTTTGTTGTTCTTCTGGCAGTTCCCCAAAATATTGGGAAAAATCCAAAGGAGCACTTTGCACATAAGCTAAATTTCCTGATGTTTATCCATAAATAGAACTAATTATGTAACGGCTTACGTATTTTTGCGAAAAATGTTTGTTCATATTATAAAAAGCTAATATATTTGCGTAATCAATTACGTATTTAGTGACGCAACTAATAAAAACATGGACTTTTTTAATCAGACAGGCAAATTAGCCATCGGTAGCAGATTACGCATGTTGACCGATAAAATAACAGTAGATGCAGCCGCCATCTATAAAATGTTTGGAGTAGACCTCAAACCGAAATGGTTTCCTGTATTTTTTGTATTATCACGTGGGGAGGCAAAAACCATTACGTCCATAGCCAAAGAGATTGGTCATTCTCATCCTTCCGTGAGTAATATTATTAAAGAAATGGTAGCTAAAGGATTAGTGAAGGAGACAAAGGACAAATCCGACGGGAGAAGAAACATGGTCATGTTATCTGCCAAAGGAAAAAGAATGTCCGACTCTTTTTCGGAACAGTGTATAGATGTTACGGCAGCTATTGAGCAAATCACGCAGCAAACCCGGAATGACCTTTGGGAGGCTATCGAAGAATGGGAGAATCTTTTGTTGGATAAATCCCTGTTGGAGCGGGTGAAGGAAGCGAAAAAGGAACGAGAGAGTAAGGACATCAAAATAGTTCCTTATGAACCTTGCTATCAATCTGCCTTCCGGACCCTTAACGAAGAGTGGATAACTGCTTATTTTCGGATGGAAGAGGCCGATTACAAGGCTTTGGATCATCCAAAGGAATATATTCTGGATAAGGGAGGAGCTATTTTGGTGGCTCTTTATAAAGATGAGCCGGTCGGTGTATGTGCTTTGTGTAAGATGGATCATCCGCTTTATGATTATGAGTTGGCCAAACTGGCTGTCAGCCCTAAGGTTCAGGGCAAAGGTATTGGAGTACTGCTTTGCGAAGCAGTTGTAAATAAAGCGAAGGAGCTTGGTGGTAAAAGAATCTTTATAGAGAGCAATACGCGTCTGAAACCGGCTATCCATATTTATCATAAGTTGGGCTTCAAGGAACTTCCCGAATATCACACGACTTATGAAAGAGGAGACATACAGATGGAATTAATGATTGAAGAGTGAAAATGAAAAAGGTGGATGGTGAATTTATTAAGGGGCGCATTGCCCCTTCATTCCAGTTCCTGCGCATAAATGTTGATAGCGCGTAATGCCTTTGATATTTCAGTCGGGGTGATTCCCTGACATTCTATTCTCAACACTTTTTCCCAGTCCTCCATATCTACATTCCATTTGTAGATTTGGGGACATAGGGTGAACAGCGCTGCGATATGTTTTATATCCCGTGCATTTCTAACCGAGGTTCGAAAAATGAGTATTTGCTCTTCCATAGTTACTATCAATTACTTTTGTTTTCAGTGCAAAGGTAGGTTTAAACAAGGTTCTGTATAGGATTATTCGACGAATGCCCTGATTACTCATGACGAAATAAGTAATCGGGGAGATTAACTTCATATACTTATCCTTTGAAAAGTCAGTCATCTGTACCTGTCAATATATAAAAAAGTGTATCTGTTCTCGTCTTTCTTTTTTGATTTACTTTGCAGTGTTGTTTTAATCTCCTAATATACTTAAAGGTTATGAAGTTGAATTTTGCTAAAAGAATGTCTTATATAAAGGCTTCGGAAATAAGAGAAATATTAAAAGTTACCGAACAGGAAGATGTGATTTCGTTTGCAGGTGGTCTGCCTGCTCCGGAACTTTTTCCGATAGATGAAATCAATGAGATCAATCAGATCGTATTGAAAGAGGCAGGTACGAAAGCGCTCCAATATACCACAACAGAAGGTTATGTCCCTTTGCGCGAATGGATTGCCAACCGGATGAACGAACGTTTGGGCACGACTTTCGATAAAGATAATATTCTGATTACCCATGGCTCGCAACAAGGATTGGACTTATCCGGAAAAGTTTTCCTGGACGAGGGAGACATCGTACTTTGCGAAAGCCCTACGTATTTGGCTGCAATCAGTGCATTCAAAGCGTATGGATGTAGCTTTATTGAACTTCCTACGGATGGGGACGGTATGATGATGGATGTTTTGGAAGATGTTTTGAGCAATACTCCTCATATAAAGCTGATATATGCAATACCTACTTTTCAAAATCCTACAGGAAAAACGTGGAGTTTGGAAAGACGCAGGAAGCTGGCTGAATTATCCGCAAAGTATGGTGTTGCGGTTATTGAAGACAATCCGTACGGCGAGTTAAGGTTTGAAGGAGAGTCTTTGCCATCTATAAAGTCTTTTGATGAGGCTGGAAATATCCTGTGTACAGGTAGTTTCTCGAAAATATTCTGTCCCGGTTTCCGGATTGGCTGGATTGCGGGGGATAAAGAGATTATCCGCAAATACGTATTGGTCAAGCAAGGTACGGATTTACAATGCAACACTATTGCCCAAATGACCATCGCCGAATACCTGAAGCGCTATGATATTGATAAACATATTGCCAAAATAGTAGAAGTATACAGAAAACGCAGAAATGTGGCGATTGAAAGTATAGAACGTTATTTTCCTGATACTATAAAGTTTACTCGTCCCGAAGGCGGATTATTTACATGGATAGAACTTCCCGAAGGGATTTCGGCACGTGATGTTTTAGTCAGAAGCCTGGAGAAAAAGATTGCTTTTGTTCCGGGAGGCTCCTTTTATCCGAACGGAAACAAGGAAAATACGCTTCGGATCAACTACTCTAATATGCCCGAAGACAAAATAGAGAAAGGACTTAAAACCCTCGGCGAAGTGGTAAAGGAGTATATCAGTCAATCAAAATGATTCTTTGATAATGTTTCCCAAAACCTGCAAGCGTTCTTCAATGAAAGCACTCCATTGCTGACCGAAACTCAAGCGCATACAGTTTCTGTACTGGTCGTGCAGAGTAAACATGCGTCCGGGAGCAATGCTGATCTTATGTTGCATCGCTTTGTAATATAGCTCCGTGGTATCAATCTTTTTATTCAGTTCCACCCAAAGCATAAAACCTCCTTGTGGAGTGATGATTTTAGTGTCTTCGGGAAAATAGTCGGTAATAGCTTGTGCCAAATGAAGACTATTGGAATGTAGCTCATGGCGCAACTTGCGTAAATGATTCTCATACCTGCCGTTCTCCATGAAGTTGGCAATGGCTTCTTGGTTGAGGGTAGGAGTGGATATTAAATGAATATGTTTCTGACGAATAATAGCATCCTTAAACTTACCGGGGGCAATCCAGCCTACCCGATAACCGGGAGCTAACGTCTTTGATACAGAACCACACCATAACACAAGTCCCTTTTCATCGAAAGCTTTGCATGGCTTAGGGCGTGAATGTCCGAAGAATACATCGCCGTATAAATCATCTTCAATCAGAGGAATATTGTGTTCCGCCAACATCTGTACTATCTCTTTCTTATGTTCATCGGGCATGCAACTCCCAAGCGGATTACTGAAATTACTGATAAGCAGGCATAGATTGATCTGCGGCAATACTTTTCTTAAAGCATCGGGTTCGATGCCTGTTACAGGATTGGTCGGCAGTTCCAGCACATGAAGCTCCATACTGTTGGCCAACTGTAATATCCCGAAATAAACAGGACTTTCAACAGCTATCGTGTCTCCTCTTTGAGCAATAACAGATAATGCTAAAGAGATGGAATTGGTTACTCCTGTGGTAGTAACAATATCATCTTCGGTCAGATTTCCATTCCAGCTATACGCAAAACGGGCAATATAGTTTCTCAAACGAATGTTTCCTTGAGGGTCTTCATACCTAGTGCCGTTCCCCGGAAGTGAATACATGGCCTTGGTCAGTTCTTTATTGAGTTTGGCAATAGGCAATAAAACATCTTCCGGTATTCCCAGCGAAAAACGGGTGATAGACGAATCTTCGATGGAATGATATACTTCCATGATTAAGTCTGCTTCTTCCTTTCCCGGAGATTGAGCGGAAGGCTGCGTTGTTGCCGGCGCAGACAAATTTAGTGGCTTATAATTGACAATGTACCCTGATTTGGGGCGGGAAATGATGAATCCTTCCTTTTCCAGTTCATAATATACCTGAATGGCTGTATTTAAACTTACGCCATATTCATTGCTGATAGTACGTAAAGAAGGTAATTTCTCGCCTGCTTTCCATATACCTGTTTTTATTTGCCAGGCGATAGTGCCGGCTATCTTTTGATATAGGATTTCTCTTTTCATGTTTATTCTGTACTTGGCAAAGATACAAAAATGATGTCTGTATCTGTTGTTGTTTGATTGCAAATAATTCATTCAGTCATTTTTTATAATTGCTTGCTATTCAGTTATAAATTTATTCCATATCATTATATTTTAGACATGACAAGATTATCATTGAAATATATTTCAACATATACATTCCTACGATAGAAGCGTCAAAAATAAAAGAGACGAACAATTTTCTTAATTTAAGTTTAGGACTTCAACAGTCGATTCGTTTCTCGGTGAGAAACACTTCGTTTCTCGGTGTCGAAAAGGTTGTTTCTCGGTGAGAAACGGGTTATTGGTTTTAAAGGAAAAGCCCGAATAGTAACCGCCTGGATAACAGTGTTTTACAAAATAACGTTATCTATCAGAAATACATAGGAGTTTTATTGACATTTTTTTTGCAATACCGTTTATTTCTATTGCATCTATTACTGTAATAATATTTACATTAGAACTAAAATATGGCATTTATAAAAGAATCTGTTTCATTCCTTTCCGTACCGTTTTGAATCAAATAACAATAATTGGAGCTTGGGAAGAATCTACATGATGAAGTAGATGAAATCAACATTTATAATAGTGGCATTTCTATTCTCGTCACCTGTTCTTCTTCGGGTACATTGGGATTGCTGTAATAATATTCAATGGATGTTCCCGAAAGTTTGTAACCGTTGGTTTTTATCCATTCCATCATTTCGTTGTACAGGACAGCCAATTCACTGTAAGTTCCTCTATGTAGACAGGAAACTATTTTTCTTTCCGGTATCGTTATGGAGCGTATATCCCCTTCACCCTGTAATTCTTTGGATGACTTTAGACCAATAATCATTTTGATATTGTGTTCCGTCAGACTTTCAAAGTTGGGATATTCAACGTAGGGGATGTCGGTAGTGACTTCACCCTGTTCCTTAAATAAAGAGTCTATTTTTACAAAGTTCTTTCCGATAGCTTCCGACATTCCGTTCATATCTGTTTGTACTTCAACAGCCAAAGCGGGCTGTTTCGGTTGCTTCAATAGCATGATTTCTGAAATTTTTCCCATAATACATTGTTTTTAGAGGGTTGATAATTAATTATTTCTTGATGACCGGAATATAGATGTCGGTAATTAGTTCTGTTCTAAGGGTGGAGGCAGGGCGGTTCATATACATTTCAAAGCTAAAGGTGCTTTGAGGACGATATTTACTTTCCGGGAACCACTCTTCATAAATAGTCCGGTAGAATTTATGCAATAAAGAGTAGTCACCGATATGCCTGAATATAGCATAACGACCACCGGGAACTTCTATCACTCCCGGCTGGAAATCATTTTCTTTGTTATCGATTATGACCCCGAGATAGAAGCGACATTTATCTATTGGGGTGATGGCCGGGTCGTCCATACTAAGGCTGACAAACTTATCATTCGACTTTTCTTCATTGCGCTGTCTAGCATAGTTGGTGAGCCTGTCCCATATTAATTTGTATCGGAGTTCATCCTTATACTTTTCACCCACCTCGATACAAAATACTTTCATCGGCAGAATCGACCGGATTTCAGGAGTGATAACCGCATGCTGTTCGTCATACATCGGCTTATACTTCTCCCTATATTGAGAGGTTGACACTCCAAAATGTTTTTTGAAGGCTTTTGCCAGACTGAATTTAGTCTGATAGTTTGTTTGCTCCGAAATCTGATTTAATGTAAAGTCGGTGGATACTAACAGATGTGCTATATGTTCGAGGCGCAAACGTTGTATGTAGCTTCCAATATTTTCTCCGGCAACGGTTTGAAACACTCTTCTGAAGTGATATTTGGAAAGTCCGCTTATCGTACTAAGTATATCTGCATCTAAACTATCGAATAAATGATTGTTGATGTAAACGACTATATCCTGAATCTTTTGGTGATGGATATTACTGGTTTCCAACTTCTGTTTCCATCGGTTCAGTTTGGGGAGCCGTTCGTTGAGTATTCGTCTAAGTTCCTTCGGCGAATAAGCGGTATCTGCATATTCATTGTACTTATCGGTGTATTTTATCCAGATATTAATCATTTCCGACATCGGAATGTCGACGATATATTTTCCATCTTTCAGGCAGTAGTAGCAATATTCATCACTTCGGGAACCGTCGGAGTTAGTACCCAGATATTTCTCTATATCAAAGCGGAGAGGCATCCCGCAACTTTGACAATACCTTTTATTTATATCTGATTCAATCATCGGTTGGGTTTTCGTTTGATGGATAGCAGTCGCTCCATATCATTAAATAAATAAGTGTCTTTCAATTCGAACATAAGCCACTTCCCATCGTGGAAAGTCGTCGTCTCATCGTATATCTTTTGAGTCTCATTGGAGAATACTTCTCGCAGAGATTCAAATTTGGCACGCTCATCTTTACCTAAAATGACCATGAAGCCAATCGTTTGTTCTTTGGCGTATAGGGCACACAGCGTTTTTCCGCCTTTGCGATATTTATATTCGTATATCCATTTTTTCCCTCCATGGTTCCATAGTTGTTCCATATTGTACTTTTGCTCGATAAGCTGGCAAAGTGAAGTCCATATATCATAAAGTTCCTTACCTATCAAGGCTTCCAGTGTTTCGGGAGTGGGAATCTGCAAAGTTTCTTTCATGGTATTCTGTATTTACTTTTGATTATCCATATCACAAAGGTAGGCTGATTTTCTAATAGATCGTTGTCCAATATAGGCATTTTGTGTGTAGCTGGTGAACAATCTGCCCGGAAATTAATTTATTTTGTAAAAGCGAAATATTGGCTGTATAACCTTTATCTTTGCATTAATTTTAAAACAAAGCCCCAATTAAAGAAAATGAAAACAATATTATTAGCAGTAGGTACGCTCTGCCTCATGGCAGGTTGCTCGTCAAAAGTGGCAAGCTCAAAAGGAATCGTTAGTGATGCAACCATGAATACGGTAACGATTGTTACTGATAAGAATGATACCCTTTCGTTCAGTACGATGGATGCAAATAAAGATGAAGTCAACGGTTTGCTTCTGAATGATACGCTGGAAGTGTTCTATACCGGAAAATATACACCGGGAATGCCGGCTTCTAAATTAGTTCAGTATCCGCAATCTCCGATTGTGGGAGGTGATCGGGATGAACATGGCTGTATCGGTTCTGCCGGATATGTATGGTGTGAAGTGCAAAAAGACTGTATCCGCTTGTTTGAGAAAGGAATCCGCACGGAATCGGTGGACGATAGCAATGCTTCTGCCTTTATTGTGTTTAGTCCTGACTCTACGCAACTGGAACTTTTCTTTTCCAATAATCAGCCCAATGAAATATTGGAGAGACGTGGCCTGCCTTCAGGAGGTTATGCATGGAACGTGGAAGATGACGATACGAAAAATGTACGGCTAATAGATGGTTTGTGGACAATCAGCCAAAGAAATAAGTTAATTTATAGCCAAAAGGCCGGAAACTGATTTTAAAAGCTCCGGCTTTCTGACGCTCTGTTTGTAGAGTAATGTTCTAGGTAATTAAATTAATAAGTGGATATCAAAGATGCTGAATATATAAACTTCCATCATAATCTTTGTATTTAGCATCTTTGTATATATCAACCAGTTTGTTACTGTAATCAAGAATGGTATCTTTGGAGATTTGTGATAAATTTGTAGCCAAAATACCACTTCCCAAAATGCCCGGATTACATAATATACTGTCTTTTCTTATTGAATTCATAGTAAGCTCTACACCTATGTAATCCTTGATACCTGCCTTTTCCAGACTGGATACAATATAGTTGTCCAAAGATTCTTTATCATCTTCGGTCATGAATCCATACCATAATAAACACTTCATTCCTAATTGAGTAGCCTGTATCAGGATATCGAGATAGGTTACTCCTGAATCTCCTTTCTTGTCTATTTCGTAAGGATCGATATGAATGAAAGAGGATGAAGGAAGTGAAGGCAATAGCTCTATGGTACCTCTCGAAGAGTCGGCATGATGCATCTCTACAGATGCACTTAATCCGACTTGTTTGGCATAGGTACCCACATTTTCCAACGCACTCTTTTCTAAATCAAAGAATACAAACCTTTTTGCTTGCTTCTCTAATACATTCATTGCCAGGGCAGGAGAACCCAGATAATTTCCTTTTGTCATTTCCGGGTTTTCCAGTTGGTAATAAATGGAATCTTTTAGAGATTTGTCATCATCTGCTTTCTCCAGGAAATGATAGATACCATATTGCTGCTCCGGAGTTTGCGTCATGGAGTAGATGGCACATGCGGAATTGGTTTCTACATATACTTGTGGGGCTTCATTTCTAAGAACTTCACAGAGTATCAGATGTTTCAGTACATCGGGTTGTTTTGCGAAATGAGTGTAAGTTGCCATGTGGGTACATCTTAATATTTATAGAATATAAAAGAACTGCAACCGCTATCCTTTTTAGGCATTCATTAATTCATGGATTTCATGAATATGCAGGTGCAAATGACTTAGATAACCTTCTATCATGTCTTGTAGCGTAACCTTTGTTCCTTCAAAATCACACCAGTAGCTATCCAGTTTTGTCTGGTCTACAGATTTTATAACCTGAATGATATGCAGGTTAAAAAACTTCCATAGTTGAATCAGGTTGTTCCAATCTTCATTTTGGTAATCTTGTAATGCTATCCACAGATCATTATCCTGACGGTAATCGGGAAAGAAAAGCAAATCTTTACTGTATTGCAATCTGACCATGCGTTGGTGATTGTTTGATGCCGAATCAATCAAATGTCCGAGAATCTGTTTGATGGTACGATTTTGTTTATTACGTTTCAACGTGATCGTATCATTTTGTAGCCCGGTTAGTATTTTCTCTTCAGTTTCTATCACATGATAGATTCCTTCTGTTATTTTGGAAAAATCGACGTTTGACATACCATTCTTTTCCTTTAGGTGTTTATAGCAAAATTGCTAATGGTACAAATATAGATAAATGTGTCGATATTTATAAATTAAACGGAACTTTTCAATTCTAATTTTATCCCTCTTTCTTAAACCACCTGTAAAACCATTTGCCCACCTTCTCATAATGTCGGGTTTCGGTATCAGTATATAGCTTGGAGAAGAAAGACGTATCCAACGGCTCTCCCGACTGGTTAGGATACAGCACGATGAAGCTATTGTTGGAGAAATATTTCCCGAGCTGTCTCGGTAACTTCTCAAAAGAACTGTCATACGAAAGAGTTCCTGGTCGTGCACTGATAATAACCAATAAATGATCGTAACTTACCTGTCCTGTCAATACCAGCAGGTCATTCCAGTCTTCTAAGAGAGAGAAATCGGTAAGCGTCTGTTTATGCCTTTTCTTTATCCACGCTTGTAGGCGGATGGTAGTCTTTTCATTGGCAAAGAAGTGTACGCGGCATCCAAGAGTGCTCCCCATGCGACAGAAGTGTTCCATCCAATGCGGAAAGCCGGATTCATATTCGGCTTTAGGAGGGACGGCAACGACAATCCGTTTGATTGTATGGACCGGTATCAGAAATTTAGAGATAATTATTTCACAGTTTAATCCGTTCAATAAGTGTTCGGCAAGTATTCCAAAGTATGAATCTGTGATGTTTTTCTTGCGGTGCAGGCCGGTGATAATACTCGTA
The DNA here is from genome assembly GCF_000157055.1 of Bacteroides sp. 2_2_4. Classification (NCBI taxonomy): domain Bacteria; kingdom Pseudomonadati; phylum Bacteroidota; class Bacteroidia; order Bacteroidales; family Bacteroidaceae; genus Bacteroides; species Bacteroides sp. 2_2_4. The sequence continues at coordinate 85,534 of NZ_EQ973372.1, forward strand.
ATCTCATTCTCCTTGACTGAATGGATAATACCGGAAGCTATATTCAAATCATACCGGGTGACCTTTTTGAGTGGTACATTTGCTTCCGTTGCTGTCATTTCGGCTTTTTCCAGATAATGTTTGCTTCGAATTCGTAGATTATCAGAGTTATTATCGTCGTTGATGACATTTAATGCCAGGAGATTATCTTTCAATTTGGGGTCACGTATGACTAGAGAAAGATTCACCATGTCCTCGATAGTGTCCGGGTTGGCTATGGATATTAAAATCTTCTCTGTTTCTTTCGACGATTCATTTTCAGGTTGTGAATCATCCATTGCCATTTTTCTGGCTGCCCGTTCGGTAATCAGTGAACTCACTACGCAAGTAACCAGGATAAGCAAGACTGTTCCGTTTAGTACATCATCATTCAATAACCGTTCGCCGGTGGGCAGAATAATGTTGTATCCAACTAACACAGCCGCCAATGTGGCTGCCGCCTGTGCATTACTCAAACCATACATCAGATTTCGTTCAAGAACAGACATCTTATATATCTTTTGAGTGAGCCAGCAAGCAATCCATTTGCCTGTCAGCGCCATGGTTATCATCACGGCGGCAACTTTTAAGGCATCCCCCTCTCCGAAAAGAACACGTAAGTTGATTAACATTCCCACTCCGATAAGGAAATAAGGAATAAAAAGTGCATTACCAACGAACTCTAAATGATCCATCAATGGAGAGACGTGGGGGATGAGCCGGTTAAGTACCAATCCTGCGAGGAAAGCTCCCAAGATACCTTCCATACCAACAAGCTCCATCAACCCTGCTCCTAAAAAGACCATCGCAAGCACGAAAATAAATTGCATCACGTTGTCATTGTACCGGTGAAAGAACCAACGACCGATGCGCGGAAAGAAATAAATAATTAGTGCCCCTAGAAAGATTACTTTTACCACCAGCCAAATCCAAAACAACCCTCCGGTTTCTCCTTTGAACAATCCGCCTATAACAGCCAGTACCAGCAGCGTGAGTGTATCCGTAACGGCCGTTCCTCCTACGGCAATACTTACGCTACGATGGCGTGATATGCCGAAGCGGGTGACTATGGGGTAGGCCACGAGCGTATGGGAAGCATACATGCTGGCTAATAACACAGAGGTGATTATACCATATTTCAGATAAGATACATTTGCCACGAATCCAATCCCGATAGGAACGATAAAAGCCAGTAATCCCAGTACCAATGCTTTGTTTCGCGTCTCTTTGAAATCTCCCATATTCATTTCCAGACCAGCTAGGAACATGATGTAATAGAGTCCGACTTTCCCGAATAACTGAAAGCTGCTGTCTCGTGCCAAGATATTAAATCCATGTTCGCCAATAGCCAGTCCTGCCAGGATCATCCCGATAATATGAGGGATGCGCAGTTTATTCAATAATATCGGAGCAAACAATATAATTAGGAGTACAAGGAGAAATATCCATGTAGGGTCGGTGATAGGGAATGTTAAATCAAGGCCAATCCAATCCATAATTTGACGAGTTCGTGATATTTGTTCCGCAAAATAACCTAAAAAAATGCTTCTAAAAAAGCATTAGTTAATAAAATTCGTCATTTATTTTTTCTCCAGATTCATGATTGCCGGAATGAAGAATGCAAGTGTTCCTGGGACATACGTTTTTAAATATACGATGATTTTATCCGTGTGTGCGTTTTGGGGTGTATAGTGATTTTATCCGGCTCTACTTTTAGCAATAATAGTAGTGCCGGATATGTCTATTTTTCGAATCCTAAATCATGTTCTTGTATTCCTCTTGTTTTTTCTTGGGTAACTTCTTTAAAACTTCTTCTACCGAGTGGCTAATCAACTCCTTTATGAGTTTATCGGGAACATCTCCTTCCAAGTAAACGGTTATCCAATGTTTCTTATCCGAAAAAGGTCCCCAAAAAATGTCTTCGTATTGTTCTATGAGCTCTTCTGATTTATCAGGATTACATTTCATATCCGCCCAGAATCTTCCGTTTTTAGGACGTAATGTAGCAAAAGTGAACATTTTATCCATAACCTTGAAAACCAAAGTATGTTCATCAAACGGCATACATTCTGTTGCTCCTTTGACTGACAGGCAATATTCTCTATAATCTTCGATATTCATGACTTCTCTCTTTTGATTCATTCAAAACACAAATATATTACTTTCTGTTTGCTTTTGAAAAATATGTTTCTATCTCAAAGTACCCGTTTCAATTTCGCCCTTATCCGGCTTAAACTTACCGGAGTTATTCCCAGATAAGAAGCAAGACACTCCAATGGTATTCTCTGTAATAGCTCCGGATTATTTTGTATCAGCTTCATATACCGTTCGGACGCGGTGGTGAATAAGAGAGAAATAAGTCTTTCCTCTGCTTGCAGGAACTCTGATTCGGCAAACTTGCGCCCCCAGTTGGCAATATGGATATCTTCCTTGAATAATTCGTGTAAGTCTTTGCGCTTTAATAGATACAACACCGAGTTTTCCATCAGTTCCATTGACTCATACCCCTGTTGATTATTTACATAGCTTTTCAATGAGACAATGGTTGACCCTTCTTTCCCAATCCAGAACGTTACCTCTTTTCCGTCTACGGGAATATAAGCTCTGGCAATCCCTTTCTCGATGAAAAAGATATTCGTTTCAGTCTTGCCAGCCTCCAATATATGATAACCTTTGGGATATGTGACTTTTGACAGATGTTTGACCACCTTATCTGCTGAAGCCTCCGGCATCCGATATATCCTGTTTATAATCTCGTGTATATCCATATCGCATTGAATCATTATTCTGCAAAAATACAAAAAGTTATATTAGGAAAAGAAGAATTGATGATACTCTTACACTGTCATTTCTTATCAAATGTAAAGTGAAAGCTCCGGGCATCTTGTTAATTTTGCAGTCTAATATTAAAAATAGAAGGATATGAATTGGATTATATTGATTATTGCCGGACTGTTTGAGGTTGGTTTTACCTTTTGTCTAGGCAAGATTAAAGGAGCGACAGGCACCGATTTTTATTTGTGGGGAGCGGGATTTGTAATCTCTGTAACCTTAAGCATGTTCCTGCTGGCAAAGGCTGCGCAAACATTGCCTATCGGCACTGCGTATCCTGTTTGGACAGGGATAGGAGCGGTGGGGACTGTATTGATCGGTATCCTGTTCTTTCATGAACCGGCAACTTTGGGTCGTTTGTTTTTTATGACGACTCTGATTATTTCAATCGTAGGGTTGAAACTGATATAATCAGACGAATAGGATTTAGTTTTAATAGATAGAAAAGTGTGATAAGGACTTTTTCAGTGTAAGTCATATATTGTTGAAAAGATTCCATCCGGTATAATATTGGGGAAATTTGGAACTGATGAGGCCGATTATGTAATATATGCTTTCGTAATTCTGCGATTATTAGGCATTTATAAGAAGTCGTTTTGATGGGAAAAAGTTTGGTTTCTAAAATAAATGTATATATTTGCAGAATGTGGGACGCATCTCGTCCGGATTCGAAACTAAACTAAAATTCTATTTACTGTTATCTATTAAACATGAAATCCACTGATTCTGAACCTCAAGAGGGCGGTATGGAACTGGAACAGTACCGTACCAGCCTCGAACAGATGGTTGAAGAGAAATCTAAAGACTTGATCGCTATTCAGGAAAATCTCGAAGCAACCAACCGGCGGCAGGCATTATTTATCAAGGTACTGCAAATTCTGCAATTGGAACCGGATATACCTACTGCTATGAATATGGCACTGGCCGAAATTGGCCGTTATACTGGTGTCGACCGTTTGGCGACATGGGAAAACCACCTCGACGGAGTTACGTATGGCTGCACCAACGAATGGTGCAACGACGGTATAGAACCCGCTATCGATTACTTGCGGAGTATGACCATTGAAGCGGGAAAACCTTGGTTCGACATGCTGGAAGAAAACCATATCATTTGTACGTCCGATATTTATTCGCTCGATCCTTTTATTACTCAAATGCTCGAAGTGCAAGGCGTAAAAGCCATCGCTGTCTTTCCCCTGTCACAATTGGGAGTACATTTCGGCTTTCTTTCGTTCAACTTTTGTTGGAACAAACAATGGGATGAAAAAGATGTGGAACTGATGAGCCAGATATCGCAAATCGTATCTACTGCTACCAAACGCTGGCAAGTTGAAACATCGTTGCAACAGTCACAGCGAACCATGCAAAAGGTATTGGATAATATCAATGCCAATATTTTTGTGAGTGATTACGATACGTTGAAAGTGATTTTTGCCAATAAGCCTTTCAGAAAAGAAGCCGGGGAAGTCCCGGCAAATGCGGAATGTTGGAGAATGTTGAATGCAGGTCTGGAAAATGGGTGTAAACACTGCCCGAAGCCGAAGTTGCTCGATGCTAACCGTAAGTTTACAGGCGTTCATTTTTGGGAAGACTATAATCCGGTCACCAAACGTTGGTATACCATCCAGAGCATGGCAATAAAATGGCTCGACGGACGTTGGGCAATCATGGAACTGGCTACCGATATCACCACCCGCAAACAGGTGGAACTGGAGCTGATTCAAGCTAAAGAAAAAGCGGAAGAATCGGACAGGCTCAAATCAGCATTCCTTGCCAATATGAGCCATGAGATACGTACTCCTTTGAATGCCATCGTCGGTTTTTCCAGTCTGCTTGCCGAAACCGATGAGGCGGAGCTACGTCATGTATATATGTCTTTAGTGCAGGAGAACAATGAGCTGTTGCTCAACCTTATTTCCGACATTCTGGACATTTCCAAAATCGAAGCCGGTATGATAGATCTTGTTATGGGACGAGTGGATGTACCACAACTTTGCCGGGAAGTGATTGCTACCTTCTCACATAAAAAACGTGACAGTGCGGTCGAACTGCGGTTTGATGAAAATTCACCGCAGATTGTGATTGATGCTGATAAAAACCGAATCGTGCAAGTACTCTCTAATTTTCTGACTAATGCCTTGAAGTTTACCACTAAAGGCTCAATCACACTTTCCTATTTATTGGAAGATGAGAGTCAGGTACGTTTTTGTGTAACGGATACGGGCAAAGGGATTCCCGACGAACAAAAACATGAAATTTTTAATCGTTTTGTAAAATTGGACTCATTTGTACAAGGTGCCGGATTGGGATTATCCATCTGTCAAAGCCTGGTCAAAAGGATGGGCGGAAAGATTGGAGTCGAATCCCGTGAGGGGGAAGGGTCGTGCTTCTGGTTCACTCATCCGTATGTTCCCGGTGCTTAACCAAAAAAAAGAGATTGCATATTGAAGCAAACTACGTATATTGTTCCGCAAAGTACGGGACGAACAAAAAACAATAGTTTTCTTGAGAGAGGTGTCTGCAACTAAAATAACCTATATTTTGTTGTCTTTATACAGTATTGAGTTTTTAGCGAATAAATATATAAATAATGATGAAGATGACAAAGAACTTATTGCTAGGGATTGCTGCCGTATGTGGCAGCACTTTTCAGGCTGTAGCTTGTACGGGAATCTCGCTGACATCCCGTGACGGCAGTTATGTGCAAGCCCGTACGATTGAATGGGCGCGCGGTGTGTTGCAAAGCGAGTATGTGATTATTCCACGTGGTCAACAGCTCACGTCATTCACTCCTACAGGTGTCAACGGACTAACGTTTACGGCAAAATATGGAGTGGTTGGTCTGGCTGTTGTACAAAAAGAATTTATTGCCGAAGGAATCAATGAGGCCGGACTTTCGGCCGGACTATTTTTCTTTCCTCATTATGGGGGATATAAAACGTATGATGCTGCACAGAACCAGCGGACACTGGCAGACCTTCAAGTGACGGAGTGGCTGTTGTCGCAGTTTTCCACTATCGACGAGGTGAAGGCAGCCCTTTCTTCTGTATGTGTTGTAGGATTGGAAAAGACAGCGGTAGTACATTGGCGTATCGGTGAACCGTCGGGGCGTCAGGTTGTGTTGGAAATTGTAGGTGGTGTGCCGCATTTTTATGAGAATGAAGTAGGAGTATTGACGAATGCCCCCGGTTTTGAATGGCAACTTACAAATTTGAACAATTACGTCAATCTTCATCCGGGTGACGCTTCCGTGCAAAAATTGAGCGGTATTACGTTGCAACCTACTGGTGGCAACTCCGGTTTTCTCGGCATTCCGGGTGATGCCACGCCTCCTTCGCGGTTTGTGCGTGCGGCCTTTTACCGGGGGACAGCTCCGCAACGTGCCACAGGCTTTGATACCGTGCAGCAATGTTTCCACTTGCTTAATAATTTTGATATTCCTATTGGTATAGAACATTCACAGGGTGATATTCCGGATATTCCCAGTGCTACGCAATGGACCTCAGCTATCGACCTCACGAACCGGAAGGTTTATTATAAAACAGCTTATAACAATTCGATACGTTGCATTGACTTAAAAGCTATTGATTTCTCAAAGGTAAAATATCAATCACAACCGTTGGATAAGATACAGGAGCAGCCGGTTGAAATGGTTAAGATTCCCCGGTAAAATATGGAACGGTATGGAGGTGCTCTTGTATAATAGTTGCTCGCATTAAGAATGTTTTCAAATAAATGTTGGTGACGTTTTACCCTCACACCCTCACCCTTTGTGCTCAATCCATTTATTCATCGGGGTTACAGGTGTGAGGGTAAAGGTGAGAGTAGGTGAGGGTAACTTTTTACTCTCACTCTGTCTCGTCCTGATTTGAGTTGACCAATCTTATTCCGTTTTCACACTAACTTCTTTATTCTTACCATAATATCCACTTCCCGGCACATAAATCGGCTGCATGGCTCCACCCATATTTTTCAATTTACCCTCGTCGCGCAGACGTCGGATATGTCGCATGGCTGTACTTCTTGCCATTCCGCAAAGATATTGGAAGTCGTGTCTCCGCATAAATGGATGAGTACGGAAGTACTTAGTCAGTTGCAGGTCAATTTCCTCGTTCGTCAGTTGGGTGAAATCCAGTCCACCTTTGAGGTTTTTCACTTTAAGAACGCCGAATTCGTTTTTCAATGTCTGGTCGGCACGAAACTGAATGGCCTTTAGCTTCACTTTGGTCACTTTCCGTTTTGTGTCTACCGTTACAGGTTCCGTGGTCGTCAGGCAGGGATGGAAATAACCGATGCCGTCCAGATGAACTTGGCGTCCTTCCGCCAATTCCTGTCCCATGATGTGCGAAAGCGCATCAAGTACGGCTGTGACGTCTGTTTCTGTCAGTGAACAACGTTCTTGAATACGTCGGCGCAGTACGTCGGTCCCTGTGGAACCGTTGTATTTGATGCGCGGATGCAGGGTGTTTCCGTTTTCTCCCTGCTGTTTGTTTGAAGGCTTCGGGTCTTCATACCAATCGAATAATATTGCCATAGCTCTATATTTGTTTTAAATGAACTGTTCTTGTTATGTATTCTCTTAGATAGTAATACATTAATGCTTAATGTTTCTTTTGTTAAGCTCTAATGCTTTGCAAGGGCTCACCCATGTGAACAAGGCTGTTTACGTCTGTAGACGTTTTTATTTACAATTGATAGCCTGTTTGTTCACACGGGTGAGCCCTTGACAACTACTAAGCAAAGATACATAAATAATAAGGCAAATGCAAATAATATGCAGGTATTTATCGGATAAAATGCTTGTTTACCGGAAGATAAAAGCGTATCTTTACAGGAATTAAATAGGTAGATGTAATTGTAGAAAAAATAGACAAAAATAGGATGAAAATTACTTTAATCAGACAAGACAACGGGAGCGGAAAAGAGACTCTTAGCGTTTGTGAGGCAGGCACATTATTCGACAAAATGAAAACGGAAACAAAGGCGGGGCATATCACGGCTTTGCGGGGAATCATACCATTGCTGGAAGGTACGTATGCCCGATACGAACATATTGATAAATTGCCATACATCTATTCTGCTGTGGAATATACCCGTACCAAAGAGGGCGAACGGAAGATGAAGCGGTATAACGGATTGGTACAGTTGGAAGTGAGTAGGCTGGCGAGCGGCTCGGAAGTGGAATTTGTGAAGCGACAAGCGGCGCTTTTGCCACAGACTTTTGCTGCTTTTGGTGGTTCGAGCGGGCGTAGTGTGAAGATATGGGTGCGCTTCGCTTTGCCGGATGACGGAGGATTGCCGACCAAGGAAGCGGAGGCGGAATTATTTCATGTTCATGCTTATTGGCTGGCGGTGAAATGTTATCAGCCGATGTTGCCTTTCGATATTGACTTGAAAGAACCGGTTTTGGCACAGAGATGTCGGATGACGTTGGACGAATCTCCTTATTATAATCCGGATGCGGTGCCGTTCTGCCTGGAACAACCGCTTACGATGCCGGGAGAAGAGACTTTCCGTCAGCGGAAACTGGGAGAGAAAAATCCGTTATTACGGTTGCAGCCGGGATATGAGTCGGCGCAAACATTCACGAAGATTTATGAAGCGGCCTTGAACAGGGCACTTCAGGAAATGGAGGATTGGAAACGTGGGGACGACTTGCAGCCTTTATTGGTTCGCCTTGCCGAGCATTGTTTCAAAGCGGGGCTTCCCGAAGAGGAAGCGATACGGCAGACGATGATTCATTATTATCGCGAAGAAGAAGAGCAGGTGATCCGTTCGATATTGCATAATCTTTATCAGGAATGTAAGGGATTCGGCAAGAAAAGCAGTATCAGTAAAGAGCAGGAGACGGCTTTTCTGTTGGAAGAGTTTATGAAACGTCGGTATGAATTCCGTTACAATACGGTGCAGGACGATTTGGAATATCGGCAGCGCGATTCTGTTCACTTTTGCTTTAAGCCGGTGGATAAACGGGTGCGCAACAGTATTGCGATCAATGCTTTGAAGGAAGGCATCAGTGCGTGGGACCGTGATGTGGATCGTTTTCTGAATTCGGAATGTGTTCCTTTGTATAATCCTGTGGAGGAATATCTTTATGAGACAGGTCGCTGGGACGGGAAGGATCGTATCCGTGCATTGGCTGGTCTGGTGCCTTGTGATAATCCGCATTGGCAGGAATTATTTTACCGCTGGTTTCTTAGTATGGTGGCGCATTGGAGGGGAGTTGATCGGCAACATGGTAATAATACTTCGCCTTTATTGGTCGGTTCGCAGGGGTATCGCAAGTCAACATTCTGTCGTATTATTCTGCCGCCGGAGTTGCGTTTCGGCTATACGGACAGTATTGATTTTAAAAGTAAACAGGAGGCGGAACGCTATTTGGGACGTTTTTTTCTGATCAATATTGATGAGTTCGATCAGATTAATGTCAGTCAGCAGGGGTTCTTGAAGCATTTGTTGCAGAAGCCTGTGGCGAATCTGCGCAAACCATACGGTAATACGATTCGGGAAATGAGGCGTTATGCTTCTTTTATCGGTACCAGCAATCAGAAAGATTTGCTTACCGATCCTAGCGGTAGCCGCCGTTTTATTTGCATCGAGGTGACGGCTCCTATTCAAACGAACGTTACCATCAATTACAAACAGCTGTATGCTCAAGCAATGGAGGCGATTTATAAAGGGGAACGTTATTGGCTGAATGATGAGGATGAAAACATATTAAAACAGACTAACCGTGAGTTTGAACAGGTGAGTCCGCTGGAACAGCTGTTCCACTGCTATCTTAATCCCGTAGAAGAGGAAATGGAAGGCGAATGGCTGACTGCCATGCAGATTTTGAATTATTTACAGACGAAAACACGGGATAAACTGGCTATTAATAAGGTAGGACAGTTTGGGCGTGCACTTCAAAAACTGAATATTCCTTGCCGTAAGTCTCGTAAAGGGACGCTTTATCATTTGATGAAAGTAGAGTAATTGATAAAGGTGGTGTGAAAGGGGGCTTTGTCAACCAAAATCAGGACGAGACAGGGTGAGGGTAACTTTTTACCCTCACCTACCCTCACTCTTACCCTCATTACTGAAAGGACGATGAATAGGGGAATGCAGGGAAAGTGTGAGGGTGTGAGAGTAAATCATGTATAAAAAATAATTGGAGATTGAATTGAGGGATAGGTTTTCCCACTTTCTGCTTTATATCACTTTGTACGAGTATGAAGGCCAATGCTGTTCCTAAGAATTGTGTGGCGATCGGCAGTCCTTGCCGGGTAATAAAGTATATTGAGAACGATTGATTGTATGGAGGAGTGGGAGGGGAGATTGTCTTTTCTATGTAAGAATAGCAATTTTCGGGTCGTTTATCAGTGATGCGTGTAGTAATTTTGCGGCATTGGAAATAAGAGTGCGAGTATAAAAACGAAAATATTATTAGCTGTTATTTCAACTGTAAATATAATAAACGTATCTTTGGAAGTATGGAAGATAAAACGAATGTGATTAAGATACAGCGTTATCATTCTCCTTGTGGTGATTTGATGCTTGGCTCGCTGGAGGATAAGCTTTGTCTTTGTGACTGGGCGGCTGAAAGTCATAGGGATATCGTAGACAGGAGATTGCGGAAAGTGCTGAAAGCTGGTTATGAGGAAAGTACGTCAGATGTGATACAGGAGGCGATGAGCCAGTTAGATGAATATTTCAATGGCGAGCGGACTGTGTTTGAGGTGCCTTTGCTTTTTGTTGGTACGGAGTTTCAGAAGAGTGTATGGTATAAGTTGTTGGAGATTCCATACGGTTCGACTGTGTCATACGGTGAGCTGGCAAAACAACTCGATTTGCCGAAAGCTGTCCGTGCTGTTGCTGCCGCTAATGGGGCGAACGCTATTTCTATTTTTGCTCCGTGCCATCGTGTCATCGGTAGTAACCGCACGCTTGTTGGGTATGGAGGCGGATTGTCTGCCAAAAAGCGGTTGCTGGATTTGGAATTAAATGGCAAACCTCTGTTATGAATGAGCAAAAAACGCTTGACTATGCACGTATTGCGCAGGCAATCGGGTATATAAGGGAGAATTTTAAAAGGCAACCTGGATTGGATGAGATTGCCGGGGAGGTGGCGTTGAGTACAGCGCATTTCCAACGTATGTTTACGGAGTGGGCGGGAATTAGCCCTAAGAAGTTCTTGCAATATACTAGTATTGAATATGCCAAGAGAATCTTGAATGAAACTCATGCGTCTTTATTCGATGCGGCACAGGAAACAGGGCTTTCCGGTACGGGCAGATTGTATGACTTGTTTGTAAATATAGAAGGGATGACGCCGGGCGAATATAAAAACGGAGGTGAAAGTCTTTCTATCAATTATAGTTTTGCCAAAAGTCCTTTCGGTGAAATCTTCATTGCGTCTACCGATAAAGGTATTTGTTGTATGGAGTTTGCAGACGATCATGACGCGGCTTTTAACTCTTTACGGAAGAAGTTTCCTAATGCAAAGTTTACCTCGATTGTGGATGAAGTGCAGCAAAATGCTTTATTTATCTTCACGCAGGACTGGAGTAAACTCAAAGAAATAAAATTGCATCTGAAAGGTACTGACTTTCAACTAAAGGTATGGGAAACCTTACTGAAAATTCCTGTCGGTGGCTTGACTACTTACGGAGATATAGCCGTAGGAATCAATAATCCGAGAGCTTGCCGGGCTGTTGGAACGGCTGTCGGTGAGAATCCCGTAGCTTTCCTTATTCCGTGTCATCGGGTCATTCGTGCTTCCGGTGAGTTGGGAAATTACCATTGGGGAGAGATTCGCAAGACTGCAATGATTGGTTGGGAGGCTGCAAAAGGTGAGGTAAAGAGGGGATTATAGGGAAGAATGAAGGTGATTTTAGCTCATGTTTTTTTTAGGGCAATGCTGTTTCTTATATTATTAATATATAACTAATTTGATTATGAAATTATTGGTATTCCTTGCTAAAGGGTTTGAAACGATTGAGTTTAGTGCTTTTATAGATGTTATGGGATGGGCAAAGACGGATTTTGATTGTAAAATAGATGTTGTGACCTGTGGTTTGAATCAAAAAGTGATTAGTTCTTTCAATGTTCCTGTTTTGGTGGATAAAGTCATGGATGAAGTGTCTGCAGATGGATATGACGCGCTTGCGATACCCGGCGGATTTGAAGAATTCGGATTCTATGAGGAGGCATATAATGAACAACTTCTGGAATTGATACGACTGTTTGACTCACAAAAGAAATGGATCGCAACAGTCTGCGTGGGAGCTTTGCCTGTTGGGAAAAGTGGAGTGTTGAACGGTCGGAAAGCAACAACTTATCATCTTAGAGGTGCTCATAAACAGAAAGTGCTTCAGGGATTTGGAGCAACTATCGTAAATTCTCCCATCGTGGTGGATGATAATATCATAACTTCTTATTGTCCTCAAACATCATACGGGGTTGCATTGCTTTTATTAGAGAAGTTGACCTCTCATAAAGAAATGGTTTTAGTGAAAGATGCTATGGGATTTTAATAAGTTGCATTTAAGCACTGCACTCGGTTTTGAGTTCGCTATGGATGATGCTTCTCACTGCTTTTTCATGTTTGAATAAATAATAATAAGTGCTTGCGGTAAGAAAAGCCAGAAACCGGATATTGGTTCGACTATGCAACCGATTATGGTGAACAGTAGAATGAAGTAACCTAAAAATAAAGGTGCCGGTTTTTGTTCTTTTCTGATATAGTATTGAAGTGTCTCTCCCCAAAGAATAAGTATTATTCCGCAGATTAGGAACCAGAAAGCAAAGCCCAGGTTATGATTTTCTCCAATAGAGTCTATTAATCCATTGTTAAGCATTTCCGTAAAAGCTTCTTTTCCAAGAAATAACGCATAAATGGTATGAATGACTCCTGTTGCTGTTAAAAGTGTTCCACTATATTTCCAAAGTTTCATGTTCTTGCCTTTTTAGTATTTTATTGGGATGTACACTTCTACAGAATTTGAAATTTAATCCGTTTTAACATATCATCCGGTTCTTAATAAGTTGCTCGATAACGCAAATATAAGTAATCATGTACGATTCCCAACGTATGATTTCGACATTTGTGTTTGTTTTAGATTCTTTATACTTGGTCATTCGTTTTCTTGTTGTGATATCTGTGGACATGAGTTGCTTTATAAATATCCTTTAGTTCTTCTTTATTGTATTGAAAATTATATCTTTGTATTTCAGATAGTTGGATTTATGGAGTTTATAAAAGAGGCTGGCGTCTCACCACAAAAAAGTATGGATATTAAGAATGATAAGATCACAATAAAGCCTTTGCGTGATAAGGATGTAGACATTTTCAGTAAATGGTTGGCTAAAGAATATATTTATAAATGGTTCTGCCCTGACGGAGAAGAACATAAAATGGCTTGGTTGGATGAGGTAAATAATAGAAATACCCAATATCATTATATGAAACATTTCATTGTTTATTATAATGATAAAGCCATTGGCTTTTGTTTATACTTGGATTGTTATTTTGAAAAAGAATATATACCGGAACATTACGGAAAAACTGTCGATGAGAAAGAGACAGTCTTTGAAATAGGTTATCTCATAGGCGAAGAGGAATATTTGGGTAAGGGCATCGGGAAGATTATTGTAAAGAAGCTGATCGGGGAAATTGCCGAAATAGGAGGGAAAGAGATATTGGCTGACCCTGATGAGGCTAATGTTTTATCCATAAGAACATTGTTAAGTAATGGATTCGTAAAAGTAAAAGATTGCGATTATAGGTATTGTCTTAAATAGATAAGAAAACTTCTTTTGAAAGAAGTTTTCTTATACGGCCATTCTATTTATTATTTGAATACAAAGTTGCTCAATAGATAACTCAAGAAGTTACCATAAATGATTATCTTTTATCTGACTTGTAAACTCATTTATGGCATCATATCTCAGCTTCGAAACAGAAGAGTTTACTTTCGCTATTTTCTTCGTTAAAAACCTTTCGATGAAATTCATTTTGTCAAACTGAAACTCACCACCTAAAATGGCTTTGGGAATCGATAATCTCTGTAAGAACTCCGGGAAAGCCTTGTTCATTTCTTCCGCTTCTTGTTCTTCGTTCATACAACAGATGAACAACCCTATTACTTTTTGCTCTAATAACGGTTGGTTATTTTGACAGAATTGAGTAACTTTTCGGTTTGGAGAGCCCGCATAAATAGCTGTTCCGAGAATTATTCGATCGTAAGTTCGAATATCAGGTCTCGGACACTCTTTTAATGAGATGTAGTCAACTTTATTAGTCAACTTTTCTCCGATAAGGTGTGTTACTCGCTCGGTAGTTCCATGTTTTGAATAATATATGATAGCTGTTTTCATTTTCAACAGGCATAAGCGGTTTTAAATAGCCACTAATAAGTGACATGGTTATCCTTTGTAAAGGTAGAGACTTTATTCTGACTAGCAAACAGTTTTCGATATAATTAATCTATATCTTGTTTTTCTCATATTTGAAAAGTATGTTCCCCATCTCAAAACGAGATAGGGAGCATTTCTTAATATATAATTAATGTACAGGTGCCAAGATTGATTCCATAATACCTGTACATATTGAAATTCCTACTTAATATCCCGGATTTTGATACTCGCTGCCATTGGTGATTGTTGCAGTAAATGTAGTTGAAATGGGACGTAATGCATAATTCGGGTGAAAGAATTGTGCTAAGTCCGGATGAGTATTCTCCAGATACTCCGAGTTCTTAAACATTCCTGTCCGTTTCAAGTCGTAGAAGCGGCAATATTCTCCGCAAAGTTCACGGCCTCTTTCGTCTAAGATATCTCGTACTGTAATACTCCCTGTAAGCGGATTTGCTCCGGCACGTTCACGAACCTTGTTGATATAACCGGCTGCATTCGCACCACCATTCAGGTAAATATCAGCTTCTGCCGCAATCAAATAAACTTCTGCCATGCGCATGATAAACGTTGCATTCAGATTACCGTTTCTCTGTTTGGAAGCATTGGCTACATAATAATTGCTGCTGTTATGCTTATTCAGTGATGGATAATAGTAGCGGAATTGGTTCTCATTTGTGCCGTCATTTTTGTAATTGCCAGTGACGTTTGTATAAGCATAATTCATGTTCACATTATTATTGTCATCACTATATACATGATGATAATCAATTAGCAAATAATCAGAAATGTGTTCTTTTTGTTTCTCTGTCGCATAATCGATGTCCTGCGGCATGATGAATTTAATGGCTAAATCACCTTTATTCAGAGCTTTGCCAATGACGGTTTCTTCCTTGTCATACATGTGGACGGCACTTTCATCCCACGTGTAATTCTTGTTCGCGTTCCACTCTGTAGTGAACGATTCATGAAATCTGGGGTCCAATGTTCCGTCTTTCTGTACATATAAACTCAATAAATGCTGTGTGGGCATAAAGATACCGGTAATTGAGCCTTCCCAAGTAAGACGTGTTTCCTGATTATCTTCACGAGCACCGAACTTATTGATATTGCATAAGAAATACTCATCGTTGCGATTTAGCTTGTAATTTCCGTTGCTTGATCCGTGACCGTCTGCTCCTGCATACCAGCGATGTTTCCAGAGAGCTTCCTTGTTTTCCCAGTTATTGCTCTCTTTAAACACTTCGCTATACGATGGATACATATACGTATTGTATTTCCCACCGCCGGTTTCGCAATCGGTAATCAATTTCTTGGCTGTATCCAGAGCTTCCTGCAAATATTCGGTGCTTCCATATTCGTACGTCTGCAAGCAGGCTTTGGCCAGAAAACCGAGAGCGGCTTTCTTCGTCGGGGTGGTAGTAGTTGCATGCGTACCTGTTGGCAACCATTCGGATGCGAATCTTAAATCGGGCAGGATTACTTCCTGATAGATAGTCATCGGATCGGTGCGGGTGGGGGAGTAAGTCAGTGTTTCCGCTGTTATCGGTTCTGTGAGCATCGTCACTGCTCCGAATTGTTCCACTGCATTGAAATAATAGACAGCTCTAAGAAAACGGGCTTCCGCAATCTTGGCATTCCGCTCCTCTTCCGTGGTGTAGGGAGGTTTGTCTCCTAATGCGATAGCTTCGTTACAGGCTCCCACACCGTCGTATGTCCCGTTCCACCAATTATTGGTGTAAGTCGTATTGGGTGATGTTCCTGCGAAAAACCAGAACCACTGTGTGTAACTTGTTGATTCGTTGGCTTTATATGTCCAAAGATCGGTGTCACCTTCAGTCAGTGACATCCAGTCGGCAGCACCGTAATAAAATCTTTCCATGGCAAAATAACACTGGTTAATCAAGGTTTCATATCCATCGATGGAAGTAGCCAAAGCTTCTTTGGTAAATGCACCCGGGTTGTATTCGTCCAAAGTGCAGGAGTGTAGAGACAGGACCGAGAGCAGCACGCTACAAAATATGAATTTTATATATATACTTTTCATGATTATAATCTTTAGTTAGAATGTCAAATTAACGCCAAAAACAAATTGCCGGTAGGTAGGGAATGCATCCGAACCGTTGGTTTCGGGATCAGTATCTTTCAACTGCTTGTCTTTTACAAAGATGAACGGATTGTAGGCTGTGGCATAAATACGGCATTTCTCCATTAAAACTTTGCGGGAAATATTGACGGGTAGTGTATATCCCAGCGTGATATTTTTAATCTTAATGAAGGAGCCGTTGCGCACTCTTAATGAAGGATATACGGTTTTTTGTTCGTCTCCCGTTCCGGGACGGGGGAAATAGGCTCCTTGATTATCCTCTGTCCAGTAGTCTACGCCTGCCAGTTGGTTCTTGGTTACGCTCTGTTCGGCGGTATAATAACCGAGCAGGTCACTGTTGATTGTCTGTCCGTAACGCGCCATGGCAAAGACGGATAAATC
The DNA here is from genome assembly GCF_000157055.1 of Bacteroides sp. 2_2_4. Taxonomy (NCBI): domain Bacteria; kingdom Pseudomonadati; phylum Bacteroidota; class Bacteroidia; order Bacteroidales; family Bacteroidaceae; genus Bacteroides; species Bacteroides sp. 2_2_4. The sequence continues at coordinate 102,266 of NZ_EQ973372.1, forward strand.
AAAATTCTTGTAGGTGAAGGAATTGCTGAATCCGATGATCCAGTCCGGATTGGAATGTCCTAGAATTTGCCGGTCTTCCGTACTGTATTTATGCACACCTCCATCGCCTTTCTGGTCTAAGGTTTCTATCTTGATGAATCCGGGTTTTACGCCGTAGGCATCCAATGTCTCCTGCGGAGTATCGGTTCCCCAGATTCCGATATATTTATATCCGTAAATAGCTTTAATCGGTTCACCGACAAACAGGTTTTCGGCGATCAGATCACCGTCAGGCAGATCGTCTATTTGTTCCTTGTTCCAGGTGACGGATAAAGTGGTGTTCCAGGTGAAATCTTTATGCCGTATGTTGTGCGAAGTGATCGTTGCTTCCACACCTTGGTTACTGGTCTGGGCGATGTTTTGCCAGATAGCCAGAGGCGATCCCCATCCGGTCAGACCGCTGGTGATGGGCAATGTACGTTTGAATAATAATCCTTTGGTGGTTGTCTTGAACCATTCTACCGATCCGTCAATGCGACCGTTCAGGATACCGAAATCCAACCCCACATTCCAGTTGTATGACTTCTCCCAGCCGAGATCGGAACTACCGTAGGTACCGGAGTATTGCGTGAAAGGAACAATCTTCCCATTAATGGAAATTCCCGAAGCGGTATATACGTATGCTTGTGTTGTGGTGCTGTATGCGGTGGTTCCTCCCGAGTTACCCGTGATGCCGTAGCTCACTCTCAACTTCAGGTTGTCCAGCCAACTACGTGTCTTTTCCATAAAAGCCTCGTCCGATATTCTCCACGCCAGTGCGCCTGCGGGGAAAGCATCCCATTTATGTCCGGTGGAGAATTGTGAAACACCGTCCCACCGCGTAGAGAAATTAAATAGGTATTTGCCTTTGTATGAATAGTTCAGACGGAAGGCAAAAGACATTTTCTGCATCTGTGCGAAGTCGGATTCTACATGTTGGGAAGTACCCGATGTCAGTCGCCAGAAAGACCATTGATCTACCATCTGACCGCTGGCGGCAGCCATGCTACTTTCCGACTGGTTCTTATTCCAGGAAGTAATCAATGAACCTCCCAGATTATGGTCTTTGGCGATGGTTGTGTTGTATGCGAGAATATTTTCCCAAGTGTAATTCCAGGCATTGTTGTTGGTGATGGAAGCATGCGGTGAACCTGCATAAGACGGACGGTTGGCATTGCACTTCTCTCCCCAGTATTGCCCGCGGCGTGAGTGATTCAACGTACCATTGACACGACTGGTAAAAGTCAGGTCTTTGACGGGAGTTAGTTCGACATAGCCGCTCATATTCAGGTAGGTAGAACGTGTGTTGTCTACATACTGATTCTCTATAAAATCACTCATCGGGGAATATTGTCCCGTGATGTATTCGTGATTGATCTCCCCTTTTTCGGTATAAGCATCACCCAACGGGATGGCGGAGAGAGATTTGGTGAATGTGTTTTTCACGCCGGAGTTCAAGTCCCGGTAGACTAAATTGGAGGTAAAGCCCACCTTTGCCCATGAAAATATCTGCTGATCCAGATTGAGGCGTAACGAATATCTGTTCAGATTTTCGTTATTAAGTAAACCTTCCTCCCGGTTGTAGGAAGTCGAAGCAAATAATTTTGTCTTTTCAGTGCCACTGCTGACCGAAAGACTGTATTTCTGTGTGGTAGCCGTGTTGCCCGACACTTCATCTATCCAGTCTATCCATTCTATCCATTTGCCGTCGTTGTATGCATCTATAAAATCCTGTTTCCCCAGTAGGGCGGACATATCGGTAGGATAGTCACCGTTTTTATATTTATAGGCTTCTTGCTGGTAGGTGACCCATTCATCCCGCGTCATCCCATGTCTGTAGTTGGGTGAACCGCTGAATCCGTAATAAGCATCGAAGTTTACGGTCGCTTTTCCCTCTTTTCCTCTTTTGGTGGTGATGATTACAACGCCGTTTGCTCCTGCGGAACCATAAATGGCGGTGGAAGAAGCATCTTTCAACACATCTACACTCTCGATGTCCGACGGGCTGACCTGGCTATAACTGCCGGGGATTCCATCGATAATAAACAACGGTTCGTTGCTGCCATAAATAGATCGTGAACCACGTAACAGGATAGTGACATCACCTCCTACCTGTCCCGAAGTCTTGGTGATATCCATTCCGGGTATCTTGCCTTGAAGGGCTTCCATCACATTATTGGTAGGAGCGGCCAGTACTTCTGCACTTTTGACGGAGGTTACCGCCCCCGTCAAATCCCGTTTTTTGACCGATCCGTATCCTACCACCACTACTTCATCAATCAGTCTGGCATCTTCCGTCAGTATGATTTCCAGCTTGTTCTTGTTGCGTGTATTGACTTCCTGCTCCGTGTATCCCATATAAGATACCTTTAATATTGCATTGGGCGATACGTGCAGTGTGAACAGTCCGTCTACATTCGTAATCGTCCCGTTGCTGGTACCTTTTTCAACGATATTCGCTCCGATAATCGTCTCTCCTTGAGAGTTTTTCACTATACCCGAGATCGTTCTGCTCTGTTGGCAATAAGCCCGTGTTGATCCAAGTATCGATAATGAACCTATTAATAGGAATAATAGGTAAAAATTCATTCTATAAACAGTCTTTAGGGAATTATTCCACCCTATGTTTGTTTTATCAGAAAATGATTTCATGCTTTTTGTTTAATTGTATGTTTACTAATTTGTTTTTGGATAGCTAAATTTTCGGCCGATTTAAAGCTATGTCTCGATTGTAACGACTTTACTTACCCCATAGGCTATTAGATTTTATTGGTTTAATGATGATTGTTCAGAATGTCAATTGCACATCCTTCTGCACTGTTTTAAATGTGGCGCCACGATTCATGTCAGCTAAAAACTGACAGGGCAAAATTATGCATATAGAACTGGGGATTGAAAAATATAGAGTTGACTTTTATCAGAACTGAGTTGTTTCTTACTACCTGTTGTATATTTGATTTTATAAAGTAATATTGTTGTTGATTAAACCTTTACCCGTCGTAAACTTTACGGTAGTAAAGTTTTAGAAGTAGATAAAATGATAAAGACTGGGATAAAATAGATCTAATTAGGTTATATTTAAAAGAGAAACAGATAGAAAGCTGTCTTTTTCAAAGGGCGATATGTAGTTGCGAATTTTATTTTCATTATCTTTGTCTCAATGTATTTACTAAAGCAACAATGATATGGATATTAAAGTAAAAGACAAGGTGAATCAAAGGCATGTCGGTCGCAATCTGCAAAGAATCCGTGTGTATCTGGGTATGAAACAGGAAGCGTTGGCTTCTGATCTGGGTGTTAGTCAGCAGGAGATCTCGAAAATAGAGAAACAAGATGAAATAGAAGACGGACTGTTGACAAAAATAGCTGAAGTCTTGGGAATATCTACTGATGTCATCAAGGATTTTGATGTTGAAAAAGCCATTTGTAATATTAATAATTATAAAGATGCTACCATTTCTCCGGGAGCAATTGCTACTGTTTATGCTCATAACCAACAGATTAATCCTATTGAAAAGGTGGTTGAACTGTATGAACGCTTGTTGAAAAGTGAACAAGAGAAAATAGAGATTCTAAGAGAGTGCATAAAGCAGGGAAAATAATCAACAGACTGGAATATGGAAACGGAAAAGTACACAAATACAATTCATCTGGGAAGAAAAATTGAACGGGTGCGTCGGCTTCGGGGAATGACTCAAGCGGAACTCGGTGATTTGTTAGGTATAACGAAACAGGCTGTTTCGAAAATAGAACAAACAGAGAAGTTTGACGATGAACGGTTAGGTGAGATTGCTTCAGCACTAGGCGTTACTGTAGATGGGCTGAAGAGTTTTAATGAAGAGACAATCCTGTATAATACGAATAACTTCTACGAGAATTGTGGTGTTAAAAGTGCTGTCAGTAATACAGGCAATAATCAGACCTTTAATAGTTTTCCTGTTGAACAGGTAATTGAGATTTTCGAAAAGCTGTTGGATAAACAAAAGGAACAATTTGAAACTTTAAAAAAAGAGAAGAAATAAATATCTCCAAGATATTGAATTTTATCAGTAGTAGTTATATTCCTGATACAATGATAGCTGAATTGATTTCCTCAAAAAACAAGGAAATAGATTGGTTGAAAGAAGAAATAAAGTTTTTAAGAGGGGAAAATGAAAAACTGTTGCTGATTGTGGGTGAAAAGATATGAGATGATGTTATCATAATTATGTGATACACTTCTGTCTGTTGTTTATATGGGTAGTTATCACCTTTATGTTGTAAGCATAACTAAGATCTGATTGAGACTTTATAAATAATATTTTTTACTGTAAATGTTGAGGTATCCAAACTCTTTTTAATTCAAGGAGTTTGGATGCTATTTTTAAGTTTACTGCATTATGGTGTAGTATTCATAATACAAAAGCAAATATTTCGGGTGACAAGATGATATCTTTTATCTTTTTCTTTGAAAAAAAATATCACAAACTTTTATTTGAAGACTAATTTAGTTATTCTGCGTTCTTATTACTTTTTGTATCATTAGTATGATCCATACAGATATAACAAAGGGAGCGGTTAAGGTAGTGATACCCAAACTCATTCCTAGAATCTGTAATACGGTGGATAGTAAGACAGAGCATCCTGCCCATACGCCACTTTCCCAGCCCGTTCCTCCTAAAGCTATTGCACATAATACCCCATTATAGCCCATTAATCCGGCATTTAAGTCTGTAGCATCCACTTCAAGTAAAATGGCTAGGGGAATAGGAAGAAGTGCTCCCAAGATAGTATAGAGACTTGCCTTTCGAGAATTAATCAAAATGCCTATAAGGAAACATAATCCGGATAGAATTGTATTTCCCTGAAACATGACTTGCCCTATACCTAAGCAGAAGGCTTGGAAATAATTAATATTCTGTGTGGTATCAATAACCGTATAGGAAACTGATAGTAAATCTGGTATAAGCCAGCTGCAAACTCCCAACATTCCCCATACAGCAAGAATGAAAGGAGCAGTAAAGCCAGGAATTAAACGTTGCTGATTAAAAAAATAGGCAATCCATGTGGAAAGGGCCGAAGCGATAATCAACATGATTAAACTTCCTACCGATAATTGTAGAAATACGCCAACTGCTATACCTACTAAAGTTCCATTAAATCCGTATAATCCATTTTTAATATCATCATACTTATATCCCGAAAAATGGGCTGTCAGTGTACTTATTATATTACCGCAGACTGCTAGTATTCCCATTTGCCATGAGTTTAGAAATATTCCAATTAGCATGAATAATCCGGATAACGCATTATTCTGAAACATCACTTGTCCTATTCCACGTCCCAGAATAAGTAATAAATTGTGTATAAAGACCATTTGTATAAAAGATTGACTGATAAAATGATGACAAAAGTACAACCTTCTATTGAAAATAGCAATATCAAGAGATGGAGAATTAGAAAAGTGTAAAGAGATGTGGAATTATCATGTACGGTCAATTCACTAATTATTGTGCTAAGCATAATATTCATGACTATGTTAATGATTTACTTATAGGGGATGAATCTCGTTTTGATTGGACAGGAATAGATTTAATAGTTCCTTATTGGCCTTACTGTTAATTGAAAGTTCTCTGTTTTTTTGGAAAACATCCAAAGAACTGGAACATTCACCGCAGATATCTACTCCGATAATTTCTTCTTTTTTTAGAATGATGGAGAGGAGTTTCTCCAATTCGGTCAGTGATAGGGAACCCTGATCCCAATTGGTTACTGCTGATTTTATGTCCAATACATCTTTGTCCACTGATATATAGACAGGCTCATTCAGATGTTCATGAGAGAATCTGTTCCATCCTTCTTCGTGAGAAAGTTCTGTTTCGCTATAAAACTTTAATTTTTCTCCATAATTGGGATGCAGTGCTTTGATCAACTTTTCAGCAGCGCCGACGATACATACTTTTTGAAGATAAGGATTTGTATCCAATACTTTTTTCACCCAACATCCGCATGACATTAGATTGTCAAATAAGGAAGGTTGCATATCTGGATGATGATCAAAGACAACTAGTGAGAATGGGGTCTTTATTTTATCCGTCCAAAATTTACTGATATAATGATAGTTACCGGAATCAATGAAATGTATTCCTTCAGGTAAGTAGGGGGCCATTCTTTGTCTAATGACTTTGGCTGCTTCTGCATCACAGTAGCAGTTGGTTCCGTTTAGGTCGGTACAATCTATCCACTGGAAATGGATGTCGTTTATAAATCTTTCCTGCTCATAGACATGAGTGAAATTCATAAGAATAATGTTCGGTTTCATTGTTCTTTATCTTTTATTGAATAACCTTTGAAACTTGTCATGTATAAAAGCGGAGTGTGTCAAAACGCAGATTAACGCAAATTATCGCAGATTATTTCAATTATATTTATATATTAATCAACGATTTATGAAATTATTTCTGCGATAATTTGCGTTTTATTATTCATTATGACACACCTCCCTTTTTTTTAAAACCATCGGACGTAACAAAAATCTTGTCTATGTGGTAATAGATTATTTTTGGGATACATGCGGAAAGCCTGTTTGAAACTTCCGGCATTAAAAATTTGAGATGTCCCCTTGAAGGTATATAGATTCCCGTCTTTGGAAACTAGTGGAAGAGGTATGACTTCATAGATATGATCTTGACCACTTTCATGCTGAATAATGACCAATTCAATTCCAATTGCATCATCCAGACCTTTCTCATCGACAACAACTGTTACTTCATATTCCTTTCCGGCTTCGATTGTCGCATCCAACCC
>NZ_EQ973372.1:109416-122764 GCF_000157055.1 Bacteroides sp. 2_2_4
TTGAATTCTTGATGTACTTAATCCAGTTTTCCGAATACTCCTTATCTCCATGTTCATAATATGCAGGAAGAATGTCATGCTCCAATAGATAGTAAATTGCTTCGGCGTCCAGCTGGTTCTGATATTGTTCATTCTGGTAGATACTTTTGTCGGTCAGCGCCCATCCTGCATCCTTACAATAGCCTTCATACCACCAACCATCCAACACTGAGAAATTAAGTACACCGTTCATCAGTGCCTTTTCCCCTGATGTGCCTGAGGCTTCGGCCAGACGTGTGGGAGTGTTCAGCCAGATATCCACCCCTGCGATAAGATGTCTTGCCAGATCCATATCATAGTTTTCAAGAAATATGATTTTACCTAGGAATTCAGGACGCCGGGATATTTCCACAATCTGCCTGATTAGTCCCTGGCCGGCACCGTCACTGGGATGAGCCTTCCCTGTAAAGATGAATTGTACCGGATATTTCGGATTGTTCACTATTTTAGCCAGGCGGTCGATATCGGTAAACAAAAGATGCGCCCTTTTATATGTAGCAAAACGTCGTCCGAAACCAATCAGAAGGGCATTCGGGTTAAACTTCTCAAAAATGGAAATGGTTAATGACGGATCGATCTGGCTTCTAAGCCAGTCTTTGCTGCATTTTCTTTTGATATAATCTATCAGTTTGGTTTTTAGTTTCAGGCGGGTATTCCATATTTCTTCGTCCGGAATGTCGTAGACAGCTTCCCAGATTTTTTGATTGGACTGGTCATGAATAAAGCTCTCATCAAAATTGTCTTTGAAAAGCTTTTCCCATTCGGTGGCGCACCAAGTAGGGAAATGTACGCCATTAGTCACATAGCCCACATGATTCTCTTCCGGGAAGTAGCCTTTCCAGATAGGAGCGAACATTTCCTGTGACACAGTTTTATGCAACAGGCTGACTCCGTTTACTTCCTGGCTGGTTTTACAGGCGAATACAGACATACAGAAACGTTCTCCTTTGTCTCCCGGATTATGGCGTCCGAGATCCATCAGGTTATTCCAGGTTATGCCCAGTTTGTCGGGATACCCTTTCATGTATTTGTTGAAAAGTCCCTCGTCAAAATAATCATGGCCGGCGGGTACAGGTGTATGTACGGTATAAAGAGAAGAAGCGCGTACTAATTCCATCGCTTGGCCGAAATCCAGACCACCGGCTATATAATCACATAACCGCTGAATGTTGATTAATGCGGCATGGCCTTCATTGCAGTGATATACGTCTTTTTCTATACCCAAAGCTTTCAGTGTCATCATGCCGCCTATACCGAGTAAAATCTCCTGTTTCAGCCGGTTCTCCCAGTCACCGCCATACAGATGGTGGGTAATTGGACGGTCAAACTCGCTATTGAGTTCATTGTCCGTGTCCAGTAGATAAAGGGGGATTCTTCCTACATTGACTCTCCAGACATTGGCATGTACAATAAAGCTGTCGGCGTAGGGAATGTGGATTACCAGCTGTTTTCCATCTGGTTGCATCACTTTTTCGATTGGGAGCTGTCCGAAATTCTGTGCTTCATAATTGGCAATCTGCTGCCCGTCCATGGAAAGAGACTGGTCAAAGTAGCCATAACGGTACAACAGTCCTACGGCACAAAGGTCAACGTTGCTGTCTGATGCCTCTTTCAGGTAATCGCCCGCAAGTATTCCAAGACCACCGGAATATATTTTGAGGACCTTGTCTAAGCCGTATTCCATACTGAAATAGGCTACTGACGGACGTTTATGATCTGGAACTACATTAATGTATTCCTTGAAAGCAGTATAGACGGTATTCATCTTGCGGATAAAAAACTCATCATGTGCCAGTGTTACCAGCTTCTCATAATTCATCCGCTCCAGGAACAATATCGGATTTTGCTCCGTTTCTTCCCAAAGCTCCGGATCTAGGTCGCAATACATACTTTTGGCGTCATCATTCCATGTCCACCATAGATTACGTGCTATTTCCGCAAGTTTTCCCAATTCCATGGGAAGATGTGAACCGACTGTAATTTCCCTCCATTGAGGAGTGTTTACATTATAACTTGGATATTCCATAACATTGTACATTAAATAGTTTATATTTCCTTGTTTATTTTATAATAGGGCATTATCCATACCGGATAAAACTTTGTAGTTTCCCGATGATGATACAGTCCGGTATGTCTGCCTCCCGGAGTGTCTTTCCAAGCAGTGGTGAATTAATAACTTTATATGGACAGCTCGTTAAGTACCCGAATCAGGCTTTTGTCAATAGGCTTGTCATTTTTGATTGCTTGTGCAAAAGGAACATAGACAATTTCATTGTTCCGTATGCCTATCATCACATTCTGTTGGTCTTCCATCAGAGCCTGGATGGCTGCTTCTCCTAATCGGCTTGCCAGTATACGGTCGTTGGCACTTGGAGCCCCACCGCGTTGCAGATGTCCCAGAATGGAAACTCTTACATCATATTCAGGATATTCCTTTTTTACCCGGTCGGCATAGTACATGGCACCTCCATTTTTATTTTGGGGACTTTCGGTCACAATGACGATACTGCTGTTTTTTGTTTTTCTGAATCCACGTCCGATAAATGTCTCCAGCTGGTCCACATCCGTTTTGTCCTCCGGAATAATGGCAGCTTCAGCCCCTGAAGCAATCGCACTGTTCTGGGCCAGGAAGCCCGCATCACGTCCCATCACCTCGACAAAGAAAATGCGGTCGTGTGAGGTTGCGGTGTCTCTTATTTTATCTACACATTCAACAATTGTATTTAATGCCGTGTCGTATCCTATGGTGAAATCAGTACCATATAAATCATTGTCAATCGTACCGGGTAGTCCTATACATGTCACGTTATACTCTTCGGCAAAGATACGGGCTCCCGTCAGAGAACCGTCTCCACCGATAATAATCAGTGCACTGATATTTTCTTTTTGTATAACTTCATAGGCTTTCTTACGTCCTTCCGGAGTGGTAAAAGCTTCGGAACGCGCTGTTTTCAGTATAGTACCTCCCCTTTGAATAATACTGCTCACGTCTTCTGTTGTGAGTTCCTTTACTTCACCGGCAATCAGTCCTTCGTATCCCCTATAAATTCCCTTTATTTTAAAGCCGTTGAAGATGGCGGTACGGGTTACGGCGCGGATCGCTGCATTCATTCCTGACGCATCCCCTCCGGAAGTCAGGATTCCAATATACTTGTTATTCATAATTCATTTTTATACAATTATTAGACAAAATCAGAAAGTAACTGCTTTAATTTTTTCCTACTATGAAAGATACGGCTTTTTATTGTACCTAGCGACACTCCTGTTTCTTGAGCTATTTCCCGATATTTGAATCCGGATATATACAACATAAAAGCGTTGTAATGTTCTTTAGGTAGTGTTTTAAGGGCTGCCCTTATCTCCTTGGCATCTTGACTATTGTCTATGAAAGCAAAAGAGTCATCTCTTAGCAGGAAATGATAGTCGGGTTCGGATAATATATATAAGTCTCCCTGGCTTTTTTTTATCCGGTAGTTATTTATAAAAGCGTTACGCATAATGATATACATCCAGCCTTTAAAATTTGTTCCAGGATCAAATTTATCCTTATTATCCAGAGCTTTCAACATTGTTTCCTGCAATAAATCCTCAGCATCGTGTTTGTCAGCTGTCAATTTATATGCAAAACCTAGCAGATCACTTTGCAGAGCTATTAATGCTTCATCAAAATTGAATGTTTTCATTATAGTGATTTGAGGTTCAAAGGTTTATATCAAGGCATCCCCCTAAATATAAGGAACGCCTTGGGTAAAGTTTAGCTAAGATATCTTATTTGATATCAATAGTTCTGGTTATCTTCTGAACTTCTTTGTCCACTGTTTTGGGAATATCTATAGACAGAATCCCATGTTCTACCTTGGCTGTAATCTTATCTTTTTCAACATTGTCCGGCAGTATGATACTTTGTTGGAATTTGGAATAAGAGAATTCACGGCGTAGGTATTTTTTGTCTTTTTTCTCCTCATTCTTCTCTTCCTTCTTTTCCATGCAGATTACTAGATTGTTGTTTTCATCCACATTAACGGTGAAGTCATTTTTTGTCATTCCCGGAGCTGCCAATTGGATTTTATAGTCCTTTTCATTTTCAATTACATTAATAGCGGGGGCTGTTGCATTTGCCTTCATCATCCACTCATTGTTAAAGAAATCATTAAAAATACTTGGTAACCAATTCTGGTTCATTTTTGTAGGTACCATTTTTACCTCCTTTTTTAGTTAATAATTAAAGTTTAGAAAATATGTCTGGCTGCTTGACAGAACTTTTATTGTTTAGTCATTCCTTGTTTTGCTACAGCTTCCGTCCGTTTACGTATCTCTTCCGGATCACCGAGAAAATAGTCTTTGACAAGAGCCAGCCGGTTGTCGAATTCAAAAACGTAAGGAACTGCTGTAGGCAGGTTCAGGTTGGAAATGTCTGTATCGGATATTTCCTTGAGATGCTTGATGATTCCACGCAGGCTGTTGCCATGGGCAACTACCAGCAGGTTATCCTTACATGTCAATGTGGGAAAGATGATGCATTTCCAATAAGGCATTACACGCTCAATGGCATCTTTCAAGGATTCCGTACGTGGAAGTTCCATATCCGGGACATCTGCATAACGTATGTCTTTACTCGGATTGCGCGAATCGTCCTCTCCCAATGCTGCAGGAGCTATATCATAACTTCTCCGCCAGGTGTGTACTTGTTCTTCACCATATTGGGCAGCCGTCTCACTTTTGTTAAGTCCCTGAAGTATGCCGTAATGTTTCTCATTCAACCTCCATGTCTTTTCGACGGGAATCCAGCTCTCATTCAGGCGGTCCAGAACGTAGTCCAGCGTTTTTATAGCACGTTTTAAGTAAGAAGTGTAGGCAATCTCAAAAGAAAATCCGGCTTCTCGTAATGTATCGCCTGCTTTGCAGGCTTCTACAACGCCTTTTTCACTTAAATCAACATCTGTCCACCCGGTGAAGCGGTTTTCTTGGTTCCATAGGCTCTCACCATGACGTAATAATACTATTCTTTTCATGGACGACCTGTCTTTATGCAATGGTTATTGAAGAATCCAAATATACATCCTGTATGGTGCTCAATAGCTGGACCCCATCTTTCATTGGTTTTTGGAAGGCTTTCCGACCACTAATCAACCCCATACCGCCAGCACGTTTGTTCACTACTGCTGTAACAACAGCATCATGCAGGTCGGATTCTCCATGAGATTCACCACCCGAGTTGATTAGTCCGACGCGTCCCATATAGCCGTTAGCTACCTGATAACGGCAAAGGTCTATCGGGTGGTCAGTTGTCAGCTCTGTATACATGCGCTCATTTGTTTTTCCGAAGCCGATGGCTTTGAAGCCACCATTATTGGACGGAAGTTTTTGTTTTACGATGTCAGCCTTGATCGTTACTCCGATATGGTTGGCTTGGCCTGTCAGGTCGGCTGCAGCGTGATAGTCGGTTCCGTCTTTCTTAAAACCGCTGTTTCTCAAATAACACCATAAAATGGTAGCCATTCCCAGTTCATGAGCATATTCAAAAGCTTGCGATACTTCCACTATTTGGCGGCGACTTTGCTCCGAACCGAAATAAATAGTGGCTCCAACTGCTATGGCGCCCATATTCCATGCTTCTTTTATTGTACCGAACATTACTTGGTCATAGCTATTCGGATAAGTAAGCAGTTCGTTATGATTCAATTTGACGATGAATGGAATTTTATGGGCGTATTTCCGTGCTACGGCGCCTAATACGCCGAATGTAGATGCTACGGCATTACATCCTCCTTCAATAGCCAATTTTACGATGTTCTCCGGATCAAAATAAAGTGGATTGGGAGCGAAAGATGCCCCAGCAGAATGCTCTATACCCTGGTCTACAGGTAGGATGGATACATAGCCGGTATTCGCTAAACGTCCATGTCCATATAAAGTTTGCAAACTCTCCAATGTCCGAATGTTTCTGTCCGAATTTATCCATACCTTATCTACTATATCCGGACCCGGAATATGAATCAGTTGTTTATCTATTGTCTTGCATGTATGGTTTAGGTAGTATTCAGCCTGCCCACCTAATATATCTACTGTTTTGCTCATATCATTTATCTTTTAACTATTCAGGTTTATTATTTGCATCCATCCAATTTAGCATCTATGAAAAGGATACCACTATCTCCGGCTTTCTTTAACAGGTTTACAATATTCTGTACACCGGCTTCTTCCTCTACTTGTTCCCGGACAAATTTCCACAGAAAATCCTGTGTGGCATTATCCTTTTCTTCTGAAGCTAAGTATACCAATTCGTCAATCAACTTGGAGATATGCTTTTCATGTTCCAAGGCATGTTCAAAAACTTCCAAAGAATTTCCCCATCCTTGTGGAACTACATCCACTTTGTCTACTTTCGGTGTCGCCTCACGTTTAACCATATACTCGGCAATGGTGCACGCATGTCCCACTTCTTTTGCAGATTGTTTCCGCATCCAGTTGGCCATACCTGAAAAACCTTCTTTTTTTAGATAGAAAGACATAGACAGATACAAGTTGGCAGACCATAATTCTGCTGTGATTTGTTCATTCAAAGCATTTTGTAATTTCTCACTCATAATGATTTAAATTTTTAGAGTTAATAATAATTTAATATTCTCTCTTATCTTGAAACAAGCATAAACTTGTCCCAAAATGTCGATAAAACCGGGTTATCCTATTAATAAAATATTCATGATCTATTTTATTATTGTTTATTATGTTGCAAAAAGTAGACCATACAAGGTTATATAATCTTTAATATTATGAGATGTTAAATGGAGGGACATACTGTTAGAAATAAGGTAGTCTCCGCACATTTTCTTGGGCAAGAATACGTAATAATTCCAAAAGGGCCGTACTTAGATATATTCGGTCTGAATACAGCCTGTTGATGAAAGAATTAGAGGACGCATCCACGTTTCGGCATAGTATGAGGAGTATGGAGACTAGGCGGGACATATATCGTTCATGTTCAATCAATTCGTTTAAGGCACTTACTGGAGCTTGCCATTTTGCACATCCCGTTTTATCTCATTAATTGCAACGCATCCTCCATTATGATATATCCAGCTCATCATTTGATAGACTTTGTTCATATTATCCTGAGCCTGGGTATTTAGCCAGGAGCTCAGTATCGGGAGTTGTTCACTTTCAAAATAAACCTGTAAAGACAGGTATAAGTTGGTTGACCATATTTCTGCGTTGATCAATTCATTCATGGTACTTTCTATTCGTTTATCTATCATTATTCTGAACATTAAGGTTACATAACTGATTGCGTACGTTTCTTGGTATATAAAAATTCCATTTCATAGAGGTAATCTATAAAAATGAAACTTTTAACGATAGTTTAATGATGCGACATTTTTACTGCATTGGACAAATTGTCGCATAAGACGGAATAATAATGTCTATTTGTCACTTCCACGAGTGATAATCAATAAAATATCCAACAATTTTTCTATTCTTACAATATTATCATATATAGATTCCAAGGTCTTAGGATACAGATAAGACTTACAGTCCTGTATTTCCTTTGCCAAAGCGAGAACTTGTAACCAAAGGTCTTTTTCTGTATGGTGAGAGGAACCGCTATTATTGGCTATCATGGAGGAAGGTCTCAGAAAAATATGTTGGCATGTAATTTGTAAGATAGTGATTGTGTGTCTTGAAAAAAACAGGAATGGAAATAAACAGAATAAGAATTTCACTAAAGACAGTAACAAACGAAGAACAGAAACCGGTCGAGACAGTCGTCTTACTTTTAGAACAAGTTGCTTTCATAATGTTTATCTTCTAGTCAACTCTGTTCCCTGGAGCTGTGTTTATATATAAAGTTAAGCGTGGGAACTTTGGTATTACCGTTCAGAAGTATCCCCATACTCAACAACATATAATACACAAAGCCCCACGCCTATATATATAACACTTTAATATATAAATAGTACGTGGAGCGTCCAATGTATTATCCAGTTGTTGTCTTGAAATTGGGGATTTCCTGAACTTGGATAATGCCTTAACGCTCTATTTTTATTAAGATTTGAAATAAATCCTAATACAAAGATAAGGAAAAAATATTTTATTTTCCAAACAAGTTGTGCAAAATAAGTTGTGGCGTGTATTGCTTTTCTTTTTATTGGCTGAGGAATGGTTATCTTCAGTAATCAGTTTCTGTCTGTCGAGTAAGTCTGTATAATTTTTTTTTGTACCTCTACTTCGGGTCTTGACATTCCTGCTTCATGGCTGATTGTTGTAGGTAGACTATATAATTTTTTCTGTTGTTCATATTTAATGGAGAGTAGAATGGGAATAAGGCCTTTGGATAAGAAGAAAAGCCCCTGAAAATCAGAGGCTTAATCTTGTTTTTGGTGATCCGCCTGGGATTCTCCTTGCAGAGTTACCACGCTGATATTTAAAACTTTATATTTTTTGCTTCAAGCATATCCCATGATTTATCCCACTAATTTGCTACGTGCTTTTGCGGTAGTTTGCTCATGGAGAATACTGGGGCAAAGATAAGCAGAAATATTGATAAATTACTTCTCAAAGTCTAATAATCAATCAATAATTTGTGGTATCATCTTTTTTTTCTTATTATATCTTTTCAATCTAAGATCGGATGTTAACAATGGCACATTATACTTTATTGCTGTTGAATATATAAGCTTATCATGATTGTCGAAACTGTATTTTTTCTCAATATCGGTAATCTTTAAAAAAGCTTCCAGTACTTCTTTATCAATTGCCTCTATCGAAATGTTATCGCAACTCTTAATCTTCTCATAGACTTCATATCTAATTTTCTCAGAACGTTCTACATTTGTGAATTGCTTTGAAAATATTTCCACGAAAACAATTGAAGGTATTAATAGTATAATAGAATCATTGTTAAAAGCTTGAGATATAATGTCCAAAGCATGTTGAGACATTTTATTTTGTATTTCAAATGTCGATGAAAAATAAGACATTAATGCAGTTGTATCAATTACGTACTTTTGTTTCATAAAAGCATCTCAATATATTATGTAAATCTTCCTCGAAAGATTGTGATATTTTTTCTTCTATTTGTGCGATTTGCTCAATATTATTTCCGATTGTAGCCTTTTTATGTTGTTCGATCAATAGATTTCTATTGTCCGGTAAATGATATCTAAACAACTCATCAATAAGTTTATAATCCATTTCATCAACAGTAAAATACATTTTATTTTCTAACTCATATATCTCATGAACAATCTCTTTATTTACAGTTTTACTTTTCATTAATTGTTCTAATATTATAGATAAAAAATAGTTTGAACCTATAATATTAATATCCCAATTATCGATTGCACTTTGGATCAATATGCTTAACTCTTCGTTTTCTATACATTGAGAATGTAATAGATAATCAATGACTTCTTTATATTCTTCTCTAGATAAACAACGATGATTCATTCTATTCCTGATTTGCTTTATTTAATAAGTCTGATGAATTCTCATCTATAATATTTTCAGCTGTTTTTACCTCTATTTCACTCTTTTTTAGCATGTGAGTAACTTCTGCTACATCAATAGTTTTAATATTATTTTTTGCAGCATTTTCTAATAGCATATAGGCAAGTCCTAACATTTGAGCTGCATTATATTCTTTTTCCTCTCCAATCTTTGCAATCGCACTTTCTGTGAATGGTTGAATGCTATCTTCTTTATTAATCCTGTATTCTGTAAGGTATTTCTTAATTAAAAGAATTGCCCTGTTTTTATCTAATTTGTTAAAATAGATAATATGAGGTACAGCCGATGAAGGCGAAATGGAACTTCTTTGTTCCATACCGGATTCACTCCATGCCTTTTCAATCAACCGAGGCACACCAGCATGAAGCATTAATAATAGATTATAAAAACCGATTCTAGCATTAGCAGAAGTTCCATCAAAAAAATTTCTCCTAATTTCTAAGGCAAAATCTCTTTTCTGCCTATCACTTTGAAAATCTGGAATTCTTTCAAAATCATCAACAATAATATATGCTCCGTTAAATCCAGAAGCAAGAAAGAGATATACCATATCATTAAATATGAAGTCAATTTTTTCACTATCCTTTTTTAATTCTTGATAATATGCTTGAATATTAACAGAGGTGATAATCTTAAAATTAACTTTGGAGTATGTGTTTGAATATCTTTTTCTCAATGGATTACTAGATGAAATTTTATTGTAGAAATCATTGTTTTTGACGAGATAAGCATGAATATCGTCATAGTAAATATTTTTCTTGTTATACCATTCTAAATTATTGAGAGATTCAATTAGTGCAGATTCATTCTCTAATTCGCTCTCATCCAATTTATCTGGCATAATATTTACTATTGCGTCTACTCGTAATGATGCTAATGCATAGTCTATTACTTTTGCATTAAAAATAGCTTCAGCCCAAATGTCTAATAAATTGGAAAATGATCTAGTTCTTCCACTTGTATCAGGTGTTAAATATAGTCCAAAGCATTTGTTTGCCTCATTTGTAATGTCTAAGCAATATGAATTATTTATTCTTTTTATCAAATTAATGGCGAATGATGATTTACCGTTACCTCTGCCAACATAGGAAGTATCCAAAATATAGCCAACTCTAATATGACTTGGGTTACTTTGAGGAACTTTGAGAAAACTTTCTTCCACTTGCATTTCTTCAATATCCCTGACAGAGGCTTCGTAAATGTCTCCATTATATCGTTTATCCGTACTTTCTTGATTAAGAAATGGATTCAGCGGAAATGGATTCTCTTTCAGATTATAACATTCATAAACATTTCCATTATCAGTGACTATTCCTGTTGCTTTTTTAAATATACTTCCCATATTAATTATAGTTTATTGCAATTATATTTTTTAATTTTCCATTAATCAACACAGGCTCTCTTTTGAGGTACATTGCGTTGGTTTCATACGGAAGTCTGTCGGCTTCCAATGATATTTGGATTTTCAATTTTCCCTGCAAATTTAACAAATAAGTATGCTCTAAAGAATCATCAAAAACAAAACTTGGAATTCTTAATTTGAAACAAACTCGTTCTTTTAAATCCAGCAAATTGATAAAGTGAGTTTTTCTAGTTTTTTGCAAAATGTAATATTCATCAAGCAGAGTTTTTACGAACTCAGTTTGATTGTTATCGTCCCATAGAGGCTTATGTACGTATAAAGATTCTGAATCCGAATATTCGAAAACTTTCATAAAATCGCCATTTTTTACATTTTTAGTAATAATCGAAGTTGGATAAACAATACGACCACTGAAGTCGGGAAAAAACTCAGTACTATATAAAACGCCTGCCTGTTTGGCTCTTTCTACCCATATATTGAAGACGTCAAAACTGTAATTGTAGTTGTATATATTTTTTAAAAAATAATTCAACCAATATTTTCTAAAATGGCTTAGTACTGAATTATATTTCTCTGTATTAAAGCTTTCACATGGATTTTCACCTATTAATTTATCAAATTTCAATTTGCTGATAAGTTTACCTTCTTCTTCTTGCAAAGATACTATTTGTTTTTTAGTATATTTCCTGATATCCTCTTCTAGACGCTTCATTAGAGCTTTCGAATAATCAAAAACGTGTTGGTTGGTTGTAAATGTTGATTTATCAAAATCAAGCTTCAATCCTGAATAAATAGGGAATATTAACAAACCATTTTTTAAAGTATTATCTTCATAACAAAGTTTCAATAATTGATAAAAAGAAAAGTGTTTCTCTTCCATTTTCTTTAGCATAAAAAGATTGAAACTTAATTTTCCTTTTTCATATTCCTGTAAAGCACTTTCCCCAGAAGGAGTTAAAAAAATGCTCTTTTTTTCGCTATCTATTATTTTGCTATTTGCATTTTTTCTAGTAATAAGATTGTAATCAATAGATTCACTAATTACTTGTTGAAATGTATAAGCAAATTTGGCTAGCTGTTTCTTTGTTAATTTCTCATCATCTGCTGTAAGTCTTTTATATTTTGATTCTCCTAATAGATATTTCTTTTTGAGAATTTTAAATTCCTCTAGTATTTCATTTTCATCAGAGTGCATTTTCACACTCTTTAGTAATATATAAAAATAGTCTAGAAAATAGAATTTCTTGACAAAATTTGGGTTTGGGGTTATCATTTCTTTCTTAAAAATATCTTCCATCGTATATACTTTTACATATCTAATTGATAGTACATTAATCAATGTAGCGTAAAATTAGTTCTTTTAGAGAGTATGTGCAACTTATCAGCATGAAAAAAACATCAAGATACTGTTGATATGCCGTATTTAATATTTTTTAAACAAGGGAGCAGGTATGAATTTGCATAGCGAGAAGACTTAGATTAAGATAACTATAGCTTTGGAAACTTTCTTTTCCTTTTGATTTTTTCTTGCTGTTGTTCTTCAATGTTCGGATTTGAATCGAGAGTTACTTCTGATGCAATGAATCCAACAAGAGATTTTGTTGAATGGTTTTTAAAAATATTGTAGTTTTGTTTTTTACCTGTTTGCTTGTCAGTATTGAAAGCCTGTTTATCCACTTCCTTGTTTGCAAGATTGAAAGAAAACATATTTTCTTGGTTGCTATCTTGATTGATTATCATTCCTTTTTCGCTATCTTGATTTTTTTGTTCCTGTAGTTTGAGTTGTTCTGAGATAGAATTGTTTTTCATCGTATTGTGATAATCAAATGATTCAGTTTGCTGGCGATTGTAGTTGAATAGTTTATCAAATCCCTGTTCTGCCTGTTGGAATAGGTTTATACGATCAAAGCCGCCTGTTACCGTTCCTTTCTTGGTATTCTTATGGTTAGTAAGTGGAGATAGTTTTTTCTTATTGGATTGGTCTTTACGGCTCACAATCAAATGACAGTGCATATTCAGTTCATATTCTGAACGACTGCGATCAAAATGAATTTTGCCATAGAACTTTATATCCGATGCAAAAAGTTCTTTGTTGAAGTTCTTGGCATATTCAGGAATAAACACTTCACGGATATATCGCTTCATTGCTTCGGCTTGTTCCTGTTCTGTGTTACCCATCGCTTGAAGTTCCTTTTTCGATGGGCTGACATGGATAGCATAAAACTTAGCATCCGTTTTTAGAAGTTGCCCGATATTACTATCTATATCTTTTATGACGGTTGATTTATAGATGTTATCCTCTGTCAGATTGAAAAAGCCTTCGGTATAGATGCCCTTTCCTATCCGTTCTAAATCTTCATGTTCCATGTAATTAACTAACTGCCTGCAACTTCCAGTATTATTGTATGTTCCGTTTGATGGCGGGGCAAAGTCTATGTG
>NZ_EQ973371.1:0-9397 GCF_000157055.1 Bacteroides sp. 2_2_4
CTTCCATTGAAGGGAACTGTCATCATTAATCCGGCCTGCGATGAAAAATCAAAGTTGAAGAGCTTGTAAATCTCCACCAAACGTTCAGGTGACTGGTAAAGGGTTTGCATTTCGTTGTTTTTTGTATAGCTATAAAAGGCAGAAAAGACGTACTTGCTTTTCAATATATAAGTGAAACTCGTTTCATAGTTCGTTGCAGGTTTAAGATAGGGATTACCTTGAATTTCAGAATAGGCTCCCATGTAAGAAATAGAGTTCTGCACGCTCCAGTATTCAGGATATTCCTTATCACTACTCAATGAGAGTTGCAGGACATGTCCGGCGGCAGGCATATAAGTCAGATTAGCTACCGGATAGAGGCTCCATCCATTCCAGATATCTGTATGATATTGCTCTGCTGCCAGGGAAACATCGGCCGAGAGTTTATCGCCAAAGCTCTTATTCAGTCCTGCATAAACATTCAGGGTTTGTTCGCGACGGCGGGAGGCCATATTATTATCCGGCAGTAAGTGGTCTGTTTCAGGATCGTAATATTTCTGGTAACTATGGTCTAAGGCGGTCGTGTAAGCCATACCATAATTCAATCCCCACCCTTTGCCTAAGGTATGTTCTTGCCCGGCATAAAAACGCCATTGATTGATTTGTTGTTTATCGCGGCTTAAGAAATTCATTGTCTCTGTTCCCATCGTGCTATATAATAATTGGCTGCCGGGAGAATGATAGGATGTAAATGCCACTCCAGCTTTCAGCCCGAAAGGGGTTTGATAATCTAACTTTGCGTTATGGAGCTGGCTGTCTCCCTGTGAATCGGTAACAGAGTTTTGCGCACCGGTAGCTATGGAATAATGTTTGGAATCGGTAAAAGCTGTTGTGTAGACCAGGCTTAACAGATGATCTTCTGCTAGAGAGTAATCCATTCCGAGACGTATCTGATGACTGTTGGTACGGGAAGTCATTATTTCATCCATATCCATCTGATGCGCTGAACCATCGGCTAATGTGTGAAGTGCTTCTTTCTCCGTAATCCTTCGGTCACGATCATAAGAGTAAGAGTAAAGAAGATCTGCAGAGAATTTACGTCCGGAGTACAGAAGACTTCCACGTTCTGCCAAAGATTCGTAGTGATGTTGGTTAAAAGCTGTATAGAGTTCTCCTTGAAGGGAAGATGCTTGTCCTGTGCCGGGTGCTAATATCAGGTTAATCATCGGTCCGCGTACCTGATAGCGTGCCGGAGCGGAATACATCACTTCCGCCTTTTCAATCCGGCTGACAGGAATCGATTTTAATAAAGCATCCAATTGTTCGGCAGACAGAGTGGTCACTTTTCCGTTGATGACAACAGTTACCTCCTGTCCTCCCAACATCAGACTATTATTCATATTTACTATACCCGGAAGATTTTTCACAACATCATAGGCATTATCCACAGGCAGGTTGCCCACCAGTCTCGGCACGTCATACACGAGTTTGCCTTGTTCGGCTTTCACGATAGGGCGTTCACCTATAATCATCACTTCGGGCAGTTCCTGAAACAAACTATCCATATAACCTATATTCTTGATACTGTCGACAGGTTCCTGTGACTGTTGTCCGACTTGTGCTGTAGCGGATATCCACACACATAGAAGAGACATAAATAGTAAATTAATCCGTTTCATTTCGTCTTTATTTTTGGAATACGACAAAATACGGTAGAAAAAATGGAAATTTGCGTTATCACTGGCTTATCTAGTGTTATTTAGTCTTATCAAAGAGAAGAATAAGAATAGTTTCCTATTATCTTTGTCAGTATGAAATTACCACTAAAACATATTGTCATACTGGTTATCTGCTCATTAATCGGAATCTTTGTTTATCAAGCTTATTGGTTGACAGGGCTTTACCGGTCTATGAAGATGGAAATGGAGAGCAATATCAGAGATGCGATGCGGACGAGTGACTTTAACGAGGTCGTGCTCCGGGTAAATGATTTGCAAAAAGATAATGTGGAACACGGTTCGCTGACGGTATCAGCCGGATATGATGCGGACGGCAATTCATTAGTGACTAAACAAACGATTTCTTATACGGATAGTAGCCGTCAGGATACGATACACTCCCGGACAGAAACTACTACGGATACGGTAAAGGCCGTTGGTAACGCTCCGGAAGATTCTACACCTGTTGCAAGTAGCGAGAACGGGCTGGATGTGTTATTGAAAAAGCAAGATTCGCTAAAGGAGCTGTTAATGAGTATTCAGCAGGGTATTCATTCGGGTGTGGACACTTATATAGATGTCAACCTGCAGCGATATGACAGTTTGCTCACCCATGTGATGAAAGAGCATAATCTCTCTATTCCTCATCACACTCTTTTGATTTATACCGGAATCAGTGCCGATTCTTCCATTGTATATACCGATACATTAGGTATTGCGGGAGATAGCAGTTATATTCCCAGTCCCAAGGCAATCCGCTATGACTATGAATTTAATATGCATCACAGCCAACGCTACCAACTGGTGTTCGAGCCGATCAATTCATTGGTGTTAAAGCAGATGACAGGTATTCTGGTCACTTCATTTGTAATTCTTCTGATTCTCGGATTCTCTTTCTGGTTCCTTATCCGGACGCTTCTGAAACAGAAAACGCTGGATGAAATGAAAAGTGATTTTACCAATAATATCACGCACGAATTAAAGACTCCCATTGCCGTAGCCTATGCGGCTAATGACGCATTACTGAACTTTAACCAGGCGGAAGAGAAAAGCAAGCGCGACCAGTATCTACGCATCAGTCAGGAGCAGTTGCAAAGGCTTAGCGGGCTGGTGGAACAGATTTTATCCATGGGAATGGAGCGTCGCAAAACGTTTCGTTTGCATCCGGAGGAAATCAACCTGAAGGAGTTGATTACTCCGCTCATGGAGCAGCACCAGCTAAAAGCGGACAAGCCTGTACATATCGAATTGGATATTCAACCGGAAACGCTTGTCATTGTAGCCGACCGTACGCATTTCAGCAACATCATCAGTAACCTGATAGATAATGCAGTGAAATACTCGAAAGAGGAAGCCGAATTGTCTATTTCCTGCCGACAGACTGGGGGGACAGTAACCGTCAGCGTTACCGACCGGGGAATCGGGATTCCACTTGATAAACAAAAGCACATATTTGATAAATTCTACCGGGTCCCGACGGGTAATCTTCATAATATAAAAGGTTACGGACTAGGACTGTTCTATGTCAAGAGTATGGTCGAAAAACATGGAGGAACTATCACCGTAAAAAGTGAACCGGACAAAGGAAGCACTTTTACCATTACTTTATAAACCCATAAAATCATGAGTAAAAACAAAATTACCGTATTACTGGTAGAAGACGAACAGACGCTCGCCATGATTATCAAGGATACACTTGAAGAAAATGATTTTATCATTCATACGGCGAATGACGGTGAGGAAGGACTAAGCCTTTTCTTCGAACTTCATCCGGATGTACTTGTAGCCGATGTGATGATGCCGAAAATGGATGGCTTTGAAATGGTACGTCGCATCCGCCAGACGGATAAACAGACTCCTGTCTTATTCCTGACTGCCCGTTCGGCCATCAATGATGTGGTGGAGGGGTTTGAACTCGGAGCGAATGATTACCTGAAAAAACCTTTCGGTATACAAGAGCTGATTATCCGAATCAAAGCACTGATGGGAAAGGCTTTTCTCTTCACAGAGAATAAGGTTGCCAATCATTTTGAGATAGGAAGTTATCTGTTTGATCCTGTTGCACAAACTTTATTACACGCAGGAACGAGACAGGAACTCTCTCATCGTGAATCGGAAATCTTGAAACGGCTTTGCGAAAACCGGAATCAGGTGGTCAACACGCAGGATGTCTTGCTCGAACTTTGGGGAGACGACAGTTTTTTCAATTCCCGAAGCTTGCATGTGTTCATTACCAAATTGCGGCATAAACTCTCGCAAGATGAACAGATACGTATTGTCAATGTACGGGGAATCGGTTATAAACTGATTGTCAACTAAACTCTTTAACACCGCAAAGTGCCATGAATAAAAGACAGTTCACAGGATTTATGTTTTTACTTTGTACCTGTACCGCATTTGCGCAACAGGTGGAAGTAAAAAAGGATAGCATCGGCCGTGCGGTTCTTCTGCCACCGGAGCAAAAGCAGCCATTAAATATGGATAAGGAGGGCTTCATCTTACCCGATATGAATATAACGCCGAACGACAGGAAGCCAACCATTCAAACGGATAGCATGACGCTTCATATATCTCCTCCCGAATTTATGGATACTCCCTGGCCTACTCCCAGACTGGGTACTTCTTTCGATCCCTTCAGCCGTGACTATAATCGGTCGGATATTTTCGGGATCAATGCTAACAGCTATTTAAGTACGTATAGTTTGCATAATACGTATCCTACCATGGGGACGCATATTCAGGTAGGTGCCATTTATACGTATGCCCCTAATGAACGATGGGAGCTTTCAGGTGGGCTGTTCAGTGCCAAGTACACAATGCCTTCTTTCCAACATGGTGCCAGAAATGATTTTGGTTTTAGCGGTTCGGCCGCTTACCGGATTAATAAATTTCTGCGTATACGGGCTTTCGGCGAATATTCTGTGAATGGCGAACGAAATGCTTCGCAGGGATATCTCACTCCTATCTATCCGCAAAGCGGTTATGGCATGATGCTTGAAATCAAGTTCAACGATTATATCGAACTCCATGGAGGTATGGAACGCTCATACAACCCGATGAAAAGGAAATGGGAGACGGCTCCTGTCGTTTATCCGGTGATTAAATTGAAAAGATAAGTTTTTTTCTAAGAAAACATAACGGAAGCGGATAGTCAGGTGGAAATTATCTATCTTTGTGGTAAATCAACCTTTACGAAGATGAAAAAACTGATTCTATTTCTTTCGCTGATATTATCGGTCGGTTTTGCATCCGCACAGTCGGAAATTCCTTCCGATAGTATTCGTCGTGCTCCATCTACCAATATCAAAGAGTTTGGTGGTTTTCTGCTGGATATGGGGTTAATGAACGTAGCAACTCCCGAACTTCCCAAGTTTAATTTAGATATGCCTAATATGACGAAAGATTATAATCAGCTCTTTCGTTTAAACACGGATATTACCTATTCTCAAGGATTCACCGACTCTTTTTCTTCGTCTTCTTACTCCGGGTTTGCCGGTTTTGGATACGGATATGGTTGGGGATTGTCTTCTTCTCCACAGTTTATGCAGATGGGATCTTTCAAACTGAAAAACGGAATGAGAATCAATACTTACGGAGATTACAACAAGGATGGCTGGCGGGTGCCTAACCGTAGCGCTATGCCTTGGGAAAGGAATAATTTCCGGGGAGCGTTCGAACTGAAATCTGCCAATGGTAATTTCGGAATACGAATTGAGGTGCAGCAAGGAAGAAATGTTCCTTATTAAATAATAATTAGGCACGGATTACACGTATGTCACGGTCTTTAGGGTTATCATTGCTGAAAAATAACCGCGTTAATCCGTGTAATCCGTGCCTAAAAAATAGCAA
Source organism: Bacteroides sp. 2_2_4 (assembly GCF_000157055.1). Taxonomy (NCBI): domain Bacteria; kingdom Pseudomonadati; phylum Bacteroidota; class Bacteroidia; order Bacteroidales; family Bacteroidaceae; genus Bacteroides; species Bacteroides sp. 2_2_4. The sequence goes on from NZ_EQ973371.1 coordinate 5,547, forward strand.
TTAATTAGTGGCAGGTACTTATTAAAATCAGGAAAATCAGAAGGCTTTGTCTGCCGCACTGATTGCATTGGCTATACGGTCACACCACGAATCAAATTCCGGATCGGGTGTTTGAGTTTCCGGATGAGAAAGCATATAATGTACAGCTTGCCGCAATCCGTCCGCCATAGAGATATGGCATATAAAATCTGGGACGAGCCGCTTTATCTTCGAATTATCGAAAACAACCGTAGCCGCTTTATCTCCTAAGAGTTCCCCCCTGAAATCATAATGATCGCTATGTTTGGCAAGGAAATCGGATGCTACGTGCAATGCGTTCAGAGGTTTGCCTAACGCATCGGCGATTGTCTGGTAAATCTGATTCCAAGTCATACTTTCATCGGTAGTGATATGAAAAGCGTTCCCAATGGCATGTGGATTCGCCATCAGTCCGACATAGCCTTTGGCAAAATCTTTGGAGTGAGTCAGTGTCCACAAAGAGGAGCCATCACCGGGAATAATGACAGGTTTTCCGTCAAGAATCCGTTTGAGAATCTGCCAGTTTCCCTTATCTCCATGTACGGCTACGGGAGGTTTGGTTCCGTTATAGGTATGGCTGGGACGAACGATGGTCACCGGAAAGCCACTTGTCCGGTAGGCTGACATCAATACTTCTTCCGCTTCTATCTTGTTTCTGGAATACTGCCAGTAGGGATTGACCAGAGGGGTGCTTTCGGTAATGCGATAATCGGTTAATGGCTTTTGATAGGCAGAGGCACTGCTGATAAAGATGTATTGCCGCGTTTTATTCTGAAACAGGCGGATATCACGCTTTACGTCTTCTGCCGTATAACCGATGAATTGCGCAACCACATCGTAATGTTCAAGTGCGATGGCTTTTGCCACAGCTTCTTCATCATTAATATCCGCAATGATACTGTGAATTCCTTCCGGCATTTTTTTTGAGCCGCGGTTAAGGAGAGTAATCTCCCACCCTCTCTGTTGCGCCAATGCAACTACATCTGTACTGATAGTACCCGTTCCTCCAATGAATAATGCTTTCATAAAACCTGTTTTTTTATATTCTCCGGAGCAAATATATCAATTCCATGACTTACTTCCAGCAATCATTGCCATTTATTTTTCCGCCCGCAAGTTTATGTAGTATACAGATTACTGATTCTTGTACCCTTATTACTGATTTGAGGTATGAAATAAAAAAGATACCTCCAAATGTTTTATCTTTGTATCAGATTAATAACAAAGCATATGGATGAAATAACAAAAATTGAAACCGTCGATCAGTATGACCAGTTGTTTGGACTGGAGACATTGCACCCTTTAGTTAATGTAATCGACTTCTCAAAAGCTACCAAGTCGGTTGAGTATATCCGTATGAACATCGGATTCTATTGTCTGTTCCTGAAAGATGCCAAATGCGGGGATCTCACATACGGACGTAAGAATTACGATTATCAGGAAGGAACGGTTGTCTGTATGGCACCGGGACAAGTGAGCGGAATAGACAACCGTAACCGAACGGCTCCCCGTACCAAGTCGATTGGGGTTTTATTCCACCCCGATTTAATCCGTGGAACTTCATTAGGACAGAATATCAAAAACTATACTTTTTTCTCTTACGAGGTAAATGAGGCATTGCATCTTTCAGATCAGGAAAGAGAAATCGTAACCGATTGCATACATAAAATCCGGCTCGAACTGGAGCATACTATCGACAAGCATAGCAAGCAACTTATCGTACGGAATATCGAACTGCTATTGGATTACTGTATGCGTTTCTACGAACGGCAGTTCATTACACGCAATCAGGCGAATAAAGATATAGTCGTTAAATTCGAGCAATTACTGGACGAATATTTCCAAAATCAGGTGGCAATGACCGAAGGACTGCCATCCGTGAAATACTTTGCAGACAAGGCATGCCTCTCTCCTAATTATTTCGGGGACCTGATAAAGAAGGAAACCGGAAAAACTGCACAGGAATATATCCAGTGCCGGATTATCGAACTGGCCAAAGAAAGAATACTGGAAGGTGTTCAAACTGTCAGCCAGGTAGCTTATGAACTGGGATTTCAATATCCACAGCACTTCAGTCGGTTATTTAAAAAGCATGTCGGCTGCACCCCGAACGAATATAAACAAAAAAACTAGACGTATTTTAGATACAGGAGTCTCAACATCATGGGAGATAAAGTACTCAAAATAGGAACCGTGCATCAATGCAATTGTTGCCTGGGGAGTAAGACACTACACCCGCTGGTAAGTGTCATCGATCTCTCAAAGGCTGACTTGTCAGCTCATGCGGGCATCAAGTTCGACTTTTATACGATTCTATTGAGTGAGTGTAAATGTGAAGCGTATATGTATGGTCACCAGTATTATGATTTTTCGGATGGTACTTTGCTCTTCCTTAGTCCCGGAGAGTCTATCAATATGAAGGAAAACAGTAAGAATTTTCCTTCCAAAGGATGGATATTGGCTTTTCATCCCGATCTGATTTGTGGCACTCCGCTCGGACTTAATATACATAACTATACTTTCTTCTCTTATCTGCCTGAAGAAGCATTACATATATCTTTGCGCGAGAAGCAAATCATTCTGGGGTTTATGGATAAAATAAACCAGGAACTCGAACGTTGCATTGACCGACATAGCAAGAAGATAGTTTCCAAGTATATAGAATTATTGCTGGATTACTGTATCCGTTTCTACGAACGCCAATTCATTACACGTAATGAAGCGAATAAAACGATTATCAAACAATTCGATAAAATCATAAATAACCATTTCGAGACGAAACAGGTACCGACTGTCGATATACTTTCACATAAGTATTGCGCGAACCTGCTTCATTTGTCTCCTGAATATTTCAACGACTTACTGAAGTATGAAACGGGGAAATCATTTAAAGAGTATATCGAGTTCAAACGCTTCGAGATTGCCAAAGATTGGTTGGTGAATACTGATAAAACAATCAATCAGATAACGCAAGAGCTGGGTTTTCAGAATCCACAGTATTTCAGCCGGTTATTTAAGAAAATCACAGGTTGTTCTCCGAATGATTTCAGGATACCTAATTGAAAGTATATGTCAAAGGGATTAGAGGAAGATAAAGCAATCAAAAAGTCTTAATAAAATTTGAATTGGAATATCAAATTCTTAATCTATGTTATGAAACATACTTTTTTTCTTGGAATATTTGCTAATTTCGCAATAGTCCGTATCTTTGCAATGTGTTTTTCATAGTATTAGATTTAAGGTTAACAAAGGTTGGAGCAAGGCGTTGCTCCTTTTTTTTATGTCTATACGTAAGCTCTCTCCTTTTTCTTATTCATGATAATATAGGAATTACGCTATTTTTCAATAACTTTGCAAAAAGAGAGATGTCAATTATGTCTCGATAAGACAGATCAAAAGGTTCTCTTTTTACGTTACATATAAAAAGATTATTTAATCCTTGTAGAATAATGGAAACAATGCAACCATATTATCGTCTGATGAAATCAATCCTCTTTGTATTATTTCTTTCTTTTGGCATGATTTCATGTGAGAAAGAGGATCCTGTTTCTACCTCTCCAACTACAAGGCAAACGGATGACTCAACTACTGATCCGACAGATCCCGATCCGACTGATCCTGTTGTTCGTTCGAATAATGAACAGACGGTGTTCATGTATCTACCCTGGTCGAACAATCTCACTTCTTTTTTCTATCAGAACATTGCCGATTTGAAAAGTATCATCGGAAACAATATATTGAAGAATGAACGGGTGATCGTATTTATATGTACATCGGCCACCAAAGCCACTCTCTCCGAACTTGTCTATGAGAATGGCAAAAGTGTACAGAAG
>NZ_EQ973371.1:9739-13024 GCF_000157055.1 Bacteroides sp. 2_2_4
GGATGTCACGGAATGGGATGGATACCTGTATCGAGAGCAGTTTCACGCAGCAGCTTGCAGATTAGTAAAAAGCACTGGGATTATGAACATGCACCGATGACACGTTTTTTTGGAGGAACACAAACGAAATATCAAACTGATATTACTACGCTTGCCGGAGGTATTTCGAACGCGGGCCTAAAGATGGAATATATACTTTTCGATGACTGCTATATGTCTACGGTAGAGGTTGCCTATGACCTTAAAAACGTAACAAGCCACTTGATAGCTTCTACAAGTGAAATAATGGCCTATGGGATGCCATACGACAAGATAGGCCAGTACTTAATCGGAAATATAGATTACGAAAAGGTCTGTGACGGTTTCTATTCTTTTTATTCAAATTATGTGACTCCCTGCGGAACAATCGGTGTTACTGATTGCTCGGAATTAGACAACCTGGCGGCTATTATGAAAGAAATAAATCAGCGTTATACGTTTAACGAAGAATTAACGGGCGAATTACAAAGATTAGACGGATATACGCCTACCATATTCTTTGATTACGGCGATTACGTTTCCAAACTATGTTCCGATCCGGATCTATTAGAACAATTCAACGAACAGCTGAAACGCACTGTACCCTTTAAAAGGAATACCAAACAGTATTTTACAGCAATCTCTTCCTCCTACTATGGAGAAAGAATTGATATCAATACTTTCTCCGGAATCACGATTTCCGACCCAAGCACTAATCCGGGTGCTTCAAAAAAGAACGAAACAGCGTGGTATATTGCCACTCATTAAATCTACTCTAAGAAGCATACGGTGGTAGAGAGTTGATTCTTCACATGTGGTCTGTCAAATCTCTTAATAAAAATTGAATTGAGAAAACCAATTCTTAATCAATGTTATAAAACATACTTTTTTTCTTGGATTATTTGCTAATTTCGCAATAGTCTGTATCTTTGCATTGTGTTTTTCATAGTATTAGATTTAAGGTTAACAAAGGTTGGAGCAAGGCGTTGCTCCTTTTTTTATGTCCATACGCTAGATACTCCTTTAAACATGGCATGACATTATCCCTTAATCACCGCCATTGGAGCCAGCTCCACCAACGGCTTCACCAAGTCCCGCTCATTCGCTATCACTTGCGCAATATCTTTATAAGCTCCCGGTGCTTCATCCAGTTCGTTCTGCGAACGAAGTCCGTGAATGATACCTTGCTGATCCATTCTCTCCTTCTCTTCATCCAGTGACAAACGGCGACAGGCATCCTTTCTTCCCATTAATCGACCTGCACCATGCGAACAGCTTTTGAAACTCTCCGGATTACCCAGTCCCTCAACAATATAAGACTTGGTACCCATAGATCCGGGGATAATACCGATCTCGCCCTCATAGGCACGCGTAGCACCTTTTCGGTGTACAATCACATCCTGATCGAAGTGATTCTCCCAAGCTGCATAGTTATGGGCAATATTAATCATAGGATCAAAGTCCGTTTCAGGTTTCACTGCCTGGATGGCTTCACAAATACGAGTCATCATCAACTGACGGTTGGCAAAGGCAAAGGCCACACAGTAATTCATTTCACGGAAATAATCCTTTGCCATCTGTGTCTCCATTGGCAGGTAAGCTAGTCCCGATACCATTTCAGAATACCATTTCTCATTCCAATATTGCGCAATCTTATTATAGTGATTGGCAACCTTCAAACCAATGTTACGGCTTCCGGAGTGAATCATCACCCAAACATCAGACGTCGCGGTATCTTTTTGAATCTCAATAAAGTGATTTCCACCTCCCAGAGTTCCTATCTGCTTCAAACAAGCCTCGTACTGATTCTTCAAAACAGGCATCTCTTCAAAGTCGAATCCTTGCGGAAGCAATTCCTGATCCTGCTTTTTATTCTGATGATCGAATCCCAAAGGAACAACTGCACGAATCTTCGACATAATGGAAGTCAAATCCGTATAACTAAAACCTTCCGCTTTTAGATTCGTCTTAATCGCACACATACCACAACCGATATCCACTCCCACAGCATTGGGAACAATCACACCATTGGTAGCCAACACACCGCCAATAGGCATTCCTTTTCCCGCATGCGCATCAGGCATGATGGCAATATGTTTAAATGCAAAAGGCAGTGAAGTCAAATCCATAATCTGCGACATACAAGAGTCCTCTACTTCATCCAACCAAAGTTTAGCGGGTAAACGTGTTCCCATAATTACTTTTTCTTGAAATCTTGCTGATTAGTCGTAATACACTGATAATCAATGTTGTTTTAGACATAATGTAGATAAAAGAAACAAATTAGGAACAACATAATTGAGAAACCACAAAATGAAAGCATGAGAAAACATAAATTAACACTGAAAACAACGGCAATTTTCCGATTTTGGTATTCATAAATCAACTCCAAAAATTATAAGTAGGCACATCTGTTTTCCTTTTAACAGAATATACTGATATGCATGATATCGAGGGAAAGAGTCACTGTAAATCATGCAAAAAACAACGGAATTTCTAATTAGACAAATTATTTTCCGCTTTTTATAATGATTTTCGGATTTAACAAACGATATTTGGAGAAGAATGAGTATCTTTGCAACCGAAAACAATAATAATATACGCAATGGCTGAGAAAAATCTTAATCGTATAAAAGTTATGCTTGCAGAAAAGGGGAAAACGAACAAATGGCTTGCAGAGAAACTTGGTAGAGACCAAGCAACCATTTCCAAATGGTGTACCAATGCTTGTCAACCACCTTTAGAAGCATTAATACAGATAGCTCAATGTCTGGAAGTTGATATAAAAGAACTCATTAGGCTTCCTGAACATAATCCTTATAAAGAATTGTAATGAAAAAAAATACTTCATTCACATTATTTGATTTTAATAAGAAACGTGCAGATAAGGTATAAATATTGGGCAAAGAGTCGCTTGATAAAAATGGTAACCTTATACCATTTATCGAGCAAGTTTGCATTGGTGACTCATTATTTACAATTGAAAGACTCAAAAGTAAATATACCATATGCAAATAAAGCGCAAGATATACTGAATTTGAGTATTGAATTCGTTCATGGAGAGAAGGAGCAACGACCTAATGATTTCTTCCCAAAATTAATGTAATTTGTGACTTAGAGCACGTTGATGCAAGATCTTAGGTGAGTCGGTCTTGACATTTTAACTCAAGCAGCAAGCACTCGGAGATATTTCTGTTTTTTATCCCAACTGGCTTATAATTCGGAAATTTATCAAAATTTGTATCAAAACTAAATAAGCATAACAAT
>NZ_EQ973371.1:13248-37343 GCF_000157055.1 Bacteroides sp. 2_2_4
AGTTTTTCACTTTGTACCGCACTGCCGTTAATGTTATTCTTCGGCTTTTATTTTTTGTTTGCAAAGACTCCTGAAAAGAAAATTTTCACAAATTATCTCCGCTCCCGACAGATTATGGGTATAGCTATGTTGCTGCTTTCAGCAAACTATTCGGTACATTTCTTCTTTGGTATCCGATTCAAAAATGCGGATTCTGCCATATTGATGAACATGTCCACATACTTTCTGTGCTATTCTCTGTTCAGTTCGGCATTGATAATGTTGCTTGATCGTTTTTACATTACCAAACGGCGTGTGTGGACACATATCATTTTATGGATTATATTTTCAACTCTTTCCGGAGTTGTGTTGTTCCTGTTGCCAAGCGGAATCATGCAAAAATTCTCTTTATTTGCTTTAGCTGCCTGGTTAGTCGTTTTTGGAGTCGTTTTAGCTCGCAGAGTCATAATTGCATATCGTAGAGCCATTCGGATTTTCAATGAAACTCAGGCGGATGATATAGGCGCATATATCGAATGGCTTTCCATATTCACTTATTGGGCACTTATCTTCGGTGTCGGATGCGGATTGCTGACATTTCTGCCAGACGAATATGTTTTTATCTGGATTTTGTCGTCAATACCGTTCTACAGCTATCTTTTCTACAGCTATCAGAACTACCTGCTGTTCTATGAACAGGTAGAAAATGCGTTTGAGCAGGATATACAATCTGAAGAAGAACTTCTGACAAATTCGGAAACTGAACATGAAATAGTTTCTGAGAAAGAAGTTCCTAGGTCCTATACAGAATTTATAGAGAGGGTTGACAACTGGATAAAGACAGACGGCTATGTCCAGCAGGGACTTACCATAAAAGAACTGTCCGAAATACTTTATACGAACCGTACCTATCTTTCCGCTTATATCAAGACTACGTATAAAATGACATTCCGCGAATGGATAACCAGTCTCCGGTTGGAGTATGCGAAAAACATACTGAAGGAGCATCCAGAAATCAATATACAGAAGCTGGCTGAGTCTTCTGGTTTTCTTTCCCAAAGTAACTTTATCAAATTATTTTCCGAGAAAGAAGGATGTACGCCTGCCAAATGGAAAAAATCAAATCAGGTATAATTTGTGTAGTAAAAAACATCGGAAAAGGTCACAGAAACCCATTTCCAAAAAGTGCTCAAACGACAAAAAAGTGCTAATTCGACAATTCAAAAAGTGCTAATTCGACAAAAAGATGCTCAAACGACATTATTTATAAAATTTTACAGCAAAAGTTTTTCTAATCTTTTGGGCATAGAATGACATTTATTATCTTTGGAGAGGACAAAGATAATAAATGCAAGTTTATATGAGCAGAAAAATCACTTTTCTTACCTTGTTTCTGTGGCTGATGACGGTAACTTTTCCTGTCATTGCGCAGCAGAAAACAGACACAACCTACACCTTCCGCTTCGTTCCGCAGAAGGACATGTTCTACGTTCCTTGGAATGGCAATGACACTGAACTTGCCCGCCTATTGGAATGTATCGAAAACAGTAAAGCAACAATTTTTAACGGCAAGTTGCCGCTACTGGTTGACGGCTACTGCAATTCGCTGGGCGGTGAAGCCGAGAACCTTGCCACGGCGAAGATCCGTGCCAATCGAGTAAAATCAGAACTGATTACACGCGCGAAAATCAAGGAAGAAAACTTCATTACCCACAATCATGCGACAGGGGGTGATTTTGTAATCGTGCGCCTAACGGTACCCGCAAAGGAAACAGCCGCGATGGAAGCGGAAGCGCGACGCAGGGCAGAAGCAGAACGCTTAGAAACCGAGACGCGTGCCGAACAGGAACGGCGTGCCGAAGAGCAGCGCAAGGCGGAAGAAGCCCGACTTGCCGCTGAAAAGGCAGAAGCCGAGAAAGATGCTCTACAAAATGCACTTGCCGGCACGCTGTCGGATACTAAAATCACAAATGATTATCATCTCTTCCTGCGTGCCAACCTATTGCGCTGGGCTACCCTGACACCCGATTTAGGACTTGAATGGCGCATCTGTCCGTCGTGTGGCATTGCCGTAAACGGCTCATGGACTTCTTGGACGTGGAGCGACAAGGACCGCCGCTATGCACTCTGGGAAGTGACTCCGGAAGTGCGTTACTATATGGGTGAGAAGAAAGCCTGGTATCTCGGTCTTATGTTCAAGGCCGGACAGTTCAACTACAAGATCTCCGAAACAGGCAAGCAAGGCGACCTGATGGGTGGCGGCATCACCACCGGCTATCAGCTACGGCTGAACAAGGCACTGACTCTTGATTTCAACCTCGGCTTGGGCTACCTGAATGCCGATTTCGAAAAATATGAAGTCATCGATGGTGTGCGCGTGCGCTGTGGCAACGAGACAAAAAATTGGTGTGGCCCCATCAACGCCGGTGTGACATTGGTATGGAAGTTATTCTAATACGGAGGAATAGAGTATGAAAGCAAGACAATATATATATATGATGGGAATGGCAGCCGCCGTGCTGCTCTCTTCCTGCGTGAAGGACACGCTTTATGACACGCCGCATCCCGACTATGGGAAAATTGCGGTGACAGCCGACTGGTCGGCCTGCGGTGAGGGTATCAACATACCTGCCACGTGGACGGTCACCATGGGCGACTATACGGGTACGGAGACTTCCGCCACCCATGCCCCCGACCATCTGTTTGCTCCGGGCAGCTACACCCTTGCGGTGTGGAACCCAGCTGAAGGAATCACGGTAAATGGTACCACCGCCACCATTGCCGCAGCCACGGGAAACCGGGCAGGCACGGATGCCTTTGTGAACAATGCCCCGGGATGGTTCTTCACCTATACGAAACAGGTGAGCATCGAGAAAGACAAGGACTATCCGCTGACCGCTGCAATGAAGCAGCAAGTACGCGAACTGACGCTTGTCGTCAAACCGACGGGTGATGCCGCCAGACGCATCACGGAGATTGTTGCCCATCTGACGGGTGCAGCCAGAACACTCGATTTCGCTACCGATACCTACGGAGCCGCTTCAAATGTCGTGCTGCCCTTCACCAAGATAACCGAAGGTGACGATGCCGGCAAGTGGAAAGCCACGGTGCGGTTGCTGGGTGTGACCGGCACGGAACAACTGTTGACGGCTGAAATCCGCTATGCGGACGGCAACCCGAGCCCCACCACGCTGAAAAGCGACCTCACAGAAGCTCTCAAGGAGTTCAACACAAGAAAGGGCAAATCGCTGACCCTCGGCGGAACGCTGGTTGAGACACCCGAAGGCATGGAAGTGGACGGAGCCGAAATCAACGGCTGGGAAGAAGTGAAAGGTGATGATGTAAATGCTGATTTGTAAATAATAAAATTATAGATATAATGAAGACAAGATTTTTTACACTTGCAGCGCTCGCCCTCGCACTGGTAGCCTGCAACAACGACAACGAGAACTTGAACGGTGACCCCGTGGCCGCCCAGTTTACCGCCAACATCGCCCCCGCCACCCGCGCCAGCGGAACCACCTGGACTGCCGGCGACCGTATCGGCATCACCGACATCGGCAACGATTCCCAGTACGGCAACGTGCCTTTCATCCTGAAAAACGGGAAATTTGAGGCAGAAGGAAAGGTTATCTATATCGAAGATGCAAAGACCCATACTTTCCGCGCCTACTATCCGTATAACGCGGCGGGAGGCATCCTCACAGCCACGACCGATGCCACGGCGCAGCAAAACCAGCCTGCCATCGACTTCCTCTTTGCTTCAGGAGCCACGGGAGACAAAAACAACCCGGTAGTAAGCTTCACCGACAAAACCGCCAAAGGCGGTGAAGACAACTCCTTCCACCACCGCATGAGCCAGATAACCCTTACCTTCGAGGCGGGCGACGGCGTGAATTTCAGCGTGGTCAAGCCTGAACGTTACACGCTGGACGGATTGTTACTCACCGGTACGTTCAACACGGCCGACGGTATTGCCACCGCAGACAACGGGGCACAGACCGGAGAACTGACCATGAATCTGGCAGACGGCAATCTCACGTCATCGGTCATCCTCTTCCCGCAGACAGTTGCATCCCTGCCGTTGGTTGTGAATTACAAAGGTCAGGAATATCATGCCACACTCACCATGCCCGAAGGCGCACTGCAGGCGGGCAACAACTATACCTATACCGTCAAGGTACGCAACAAAGTCCTTGAAGTCAGCGAAGCCACCATTGCAAAGTGGAACGATATAAACGGCGGAGAAGTGGATGCTGGCCTGTAAGATATTAATAATTAATTGATTAGAATGAAGAATTATGAGGCATAGATTATTTATCCCCGCAGCCACCGCGTTGCTGTTCGCCCTCGCCGCCTGCACACAGGACGAACTGGCTGACGATAGCCGTCTGTCCGAAGGTGAATACCCCGTAGTCATCCATGCCACCGGACTGTCCGTGGAGGCAACGCCGCAGGCAGCCCCTTCCACCCGTGCCGCTGTGGACGGCGACTGGCAGGGCGTCACTTCCGTGGCACTCAAGATGGGCGATGCGGTAAAGGAATACACCGTAACAGCTTCTACCGATTTCAAGAGTGCCACGCTTTCACGCGAGAACGACCCGTACTACTGGACCAGCCGCAACCCGATTACCGTATCGGCATGGTGGCCCTTCAACAATGCCGACATCACACAGATGCCTGCCGTGAAGGTGGCAGAAGACCAAAGCAAACTGGCTGACTTCCAGAACAGCGACTTCATCTCTGCTGAGAACCGGAAGGTGGAATTTAACAACCCGACTCTTGAATTTACCCACCGCACGGCACGCGTGACAATCGAACTGAAGCCCGGCACGGGATTCACGAGCGTCGCTGGTGCCATGGTGAGCCTCGTGAGCCTGTCCGCCGATAACGGCAACCCGACTGCCATCAAGACCTACAACGCAAGCGGCAACACCTACGAGGCACTAACCGCCCCGCAGACCATTGCGGCAGGCAAACCGTTCATCAAGGTGAAACTCGGCGGCGGCACCTTCTACTTCCGTCCGCAGAACAACGTCGTATTAGAGGCGGGCACCCGCTATAAATATACCGTCAAGGTGAACGCCACCGGCCTGACGTTAGAGGGTTGCACCATCGGCAACTGGGTTGACGGTGGCGGCGAGAGCGGCGCAGCTGAGGATTTGGGCTACATCTACGACAGCAACACCAATACCTACACGGTCTATAACGCCGACGGCCTGATGAATGTAGCCGAATTAGTGAACGGAGGTAAGGCCGACATAAACATTACCCTCGACAAAAACATTGACCTCACAGGCAAAGACTGGACGCCGATAGGCACAGACTACGACAACGCATACACCGGCACCTTCGACGGCGGCGGCCATACCATCACGGGGCTGACCGTTACGACAAATGACCAATATGCGGGTCTGTTCGGCTATCTCGGTAATTTCGGTAAATTCGGTACGGTGAAGAATGTGGTGATGGATGGCATACAGATAACATGCAATCACAGGTTGGGTTATGCCGGCGGCGTGGCAGGATATAGCCGGGGCACCATTGAAAACTGCTCGGTGTCGGGCAGCGTCAGCGGCACGGTGAGCGTCGGCGGTGTGGTGGGTGCTCAAAGGGACGGTTCCATCACCGGATGCAGTTCCTCTGCCACAGTGAAGGGAACGCTCAATGTCGGCGGCGTGGCAGGTCAGACGATTTTTGGTGCCACCTTGACCGCTTGCTATGCCACAGGCAACGTGATCATAGAAATAGACCGCACACAGAATATCTCTGGCGGCGGTCTGGTAGGATTCAACGACGGAATAAGCCTCCTTTCCTGCTATGCCACGGGCAACGTAACCAGTACGGGTAGTAGCACTGGCTATGTACATATCGGCGGCTTTTTGGGAGATAACTACATTACCGTGACCGCCTGCTATTGGAAGAACAATCATGAACAAGATATCGGCTACAATAGGGAAAGCACCAAAGTCACGAAGGTGGACGGCACCAGCGTAACCTGGCAGAACGCCGTTGATGCCATGAACACCGCCTTGCAGAACGCAGGCTCAGAGTGGCGTTACGAACTTAAAGGAGCATTGCCTACCTTGAGGAAGCAGTAAACCGTCGGGCGGAAAAGTTACGCCCGCAACGGAAAAAACCAGAGTAATAAAATAACAGATATTATGAGGATAAGATTTTTTGCACTTGCAGCGCTCGCCCTCTCACTCGCCGCCTGCACACAGGACGAGGCGGGCTTCCTACCAGAAGGGGCGGAAGGCACACCCATCGTCTTCACCGCCACGGGGCTGAATCCCGTCGCGACAGCCACCGTCGGCACCCGTGCCCCAGCGGACGGCAATTGGGAGGGTGTGCAGAGCGTGGCAGTCCTGATGGACGGCACGGTGAAGACGTACAACGTGACGCCCTCCACCGCTGACCCCACCAGCGCCACGCTGACCTCCACCGACCCGTACTACTGGACCAACCACAACGACATCACCGTTACAGCGTGGTGGCCCTACACAGCTGGCGAGACAACCCCACCTGCGGTAAAGGTAAAAGCCAACCAAAGTACCCAGAAAGACTTTGAGGGCAGCGACCTCATCGTAGCCGACGGGCAGACGGTGACCTACGGTAGCCCCACGCTTCGCTTCACCCACCGCACGGCGCGAGTGACCATCGTTCTGACGGACTACACCGAGGGGCTGGCATCCGTGCGACTGACGGGCCTCTCCACCGAAGGCGACAACCCTGCCGAAATCACCCCGTATGACAAGGGCAGCAACACCTACACCGCCATCGTAGCCCCGCAAAGTGTGGCAGCTGGCACGGCATTCATTACCTGCACCTTCACTAACGGCAAGACCTTCGTTTATAAGATGAAGAATGCTACCGACTGGCAGGCGGGCGGTGAATATACCTACACCGTCTCCCTCGCTGCGGCAAAAGACCTGGGCTATACCATAGAGAGCAACGGTAGCTACACCGTGACCTCCGCCGATGGCCTGATGAATATAGCCAAATTAGTGAACGGAGGTAAGAGCGACATTAACATTACCCTCGACACAGACATTGACCTCACAGGCAAAGACTGGACACCGATAGGCACAGACTACGACAACTCATACAAAGGCACCTTCGACGGTGGCGGCCATACCATTATGGGGCTGACCTTTACGACAAATGACGAATATGCGGGTCTGTTCGGCTGGCTCAATAGAGCTGGTACGGTGAAGAACGTGGTGATGGAGGGCGTACAGATAACAAGCAATCAAATATATGGCGGCAGTATTGGCGGCGTGGTAGGATCTGGCTGGGGCACCATTGAAAACTGCTCGGTGTCGGGCAGCGTCAGCGGCACGGTGTATGTCGGCGGTGTGGTGGGTGTTCAAATAGGCGGTTCCATCACCGGATGCAGTTCCTCTGCCACAGTGAAGGGTATGGTCGATGTCGGCGGCGTGGCAGGTCAGACGAATTCGAGTGCCACCCTGACCGCTTGCTATGCCACGGGCAACGTGACCTTAGAAATAGCCCCCAAAAAGAATATCGCTGGCGGCGGTCTGGTGGGAATGAACGCAGGAAGCAGCCTCCTTGCCTGCTATGCCACGGGCAACGTAACCAGTACGGGTAGTAGCACTGGCTATGTACATATCGGCGGCTTTTTGGGAGATAACTACACCACCGTGACCGCCTGCTACTGGAAGAACAATCATGAACAAGGTATCGGCTACAAAAAGGCAGGCACCGTCACCGAAGTCACGAAGGTGGACGGCACTGGCGTTACCTGGCAGAAAGCCGTCGATGCCATGAACACCGCTTTGCAGAACGCAGGCTCAGAGTGGCGTTACGAACTTAAAGGAGCATTGCCTACCTTGAGGAAGCAGTAAGCCGTTGCGGGCGGAAAAGTTCCGTCCGCAACGAACATTAACCGAAGTATAACCCCAATAAAAAAGGAGGACGTGATGGAACACACGGAGAATCCACCAATGAGAGTGGTTGTGTCTGCAAATTTTTGTCAGGCACAAACTAAATTCGTACATTCAATTGATAGTAAATTGGATGATTCTTAGAGTAGTATTAATCAATAATTAAAAGTAAAAACTATGAACGAACAGAATTTGCCCGAGAATACTAAAAAAGAAGTAAAGGAAACTGCTGTTCCTGTGGTTTCAAATGACTCTCAAGAAATTAATAATGATTCTCCTCCTAAGTTAAAGGAGAATACCGGCTCCAAAGGAAAGACAAATTCCAATGAAGCCTCCAAGTCCGGCAGTAAAGGCGATTCCCAATCCAGCATACAGGACAATGGTGGAGCAAGCCTTGCGAGTGAGCCATTCATCGACTTGCTATACAATCAGATAGAAAGCGTAATCGGAGGTGAAAATCCGAATCAGTTTCTTTGTCTGACCCTGCCAGGGCAAGCACTCACGGCCAAGGACTTTGCCTACGACTACAAAAACAATGCGGAAAAAGGGCCGATGGTGGAAGCCAACGAATCGCGTTTAGCCAACAAGCTCTTCGATCCCTGTCGCGTTACAGGCGGTGATAACGGCATGACATTGCCATATCAGTACCGTTCGGCTCTGGATACATTAACTCCTAAATTGAACGAAAAAATCGCAAAAGCGAAAAATCAACTGCGCGAGCTGCTGCTGACCCAATATCCTTATGATTTTGGTGACGAAAATACGAAAAGCTATACGCTTCAGGAGGTATTTTATCGCCTATATGATGACTATGTGGCTGCAGAAAGAGCATGGTCTGAAAAACAAAACAAGAAAAAAGAAGCTTTAAGAAAAATCTATCCTGATACTTCAGAGGAAAACAATATTCATTACAACAATGAATACTTGCAATGGTATGAAGCAGTTGCAAGAGGAGAATCTTTGGAATTGAACGAAAAGCGGGCAAAAGTGTTATCCGTCTTCTCCCCCAACGATATGGACATCCTCAATGGAGTTCTTGACAGCGGTTCAGGCGCGGAGCTGGAGCAGGCCAGAGAGATTTTGGAAAACATTCAGAGGCTGACTCCAGACGGAGGCATTGTCTATCCCGTAAAATTCAACCCCACAAACTGGTTTGAACTGCTGAACACATCCTTCATCCCGTCCGACTTACTTGATTCCCCGGAGTCATTGGCTATGAGATTGCGTAATCTGTCTGCACGCAGGATTACCCTTTCCTCACAAATCTCCAATCTGACCAATCTGATTGATGAAGAAGACAGGAGTAAAGAACTGGAAAAAAACAAAAATGACGCCGAAAATGCAAGGGACGCTTTGAATAAAGCTCAAAATGAATTGATCAGCACTTACGGTGAAGGTGTCAAGACTGTCATTGATACCGCATTTACCATTGCACCGATATTCAGTGGAGGAGTACCTAGTAGTATCATCAGCAGACTGGCAAGCGGATTAAAATTTGATAAAAATGACCAAAGTGTAGACAGTTTGGTCGATAAAATTACAGCCATACTGTCAAAAAACCAAAAACTTCAAAACGATTATATAACTAAATCGCAACAGTTATCCAATGTCTTACTGGAAGAGGCGATAAATAAAAACCTCCTGCAACTCAAGCAACTGCTTCCACCAATTCAAGAACAGCTGGAGAGGATTAATACTGAAATCCAGGAAATCTTGGAGAAAATGAAAGTTGCCCAAACGGTAAATTCAGGCAAAGAGACTGAAAGCGTACAGACACCGATTGTTCCTGAAGGATTCACGCAGGTACTAATCGACGTAGCCGCCTCACAGATAGACAAGGAAAGCAACAGCCACTCGTCTGCTTCAAACAGCCCATACGGTGCCAGTTTATGGTTCGCAGGTTACTCAGGGAAGAAAGAAACGAATTCTTCGACCTTTGCAGAGCTATGCCACTCTCAAAATACGTCTGTTCGGGTCGGAATGAATGTGGCAAAAGTGGGCATCGAGAGAGAATGGTTTAATCCTGGGATTTTTGTCTTGACCAAGGATATGTTTAACGTGTCCACCTCACGTGTGTCTCCAATAAAAGATTACAGTGAAATTACAGAAGAAAGGCTTTCAGACATGAGCCGCAGCCATATCCTACCCTGTTATCCTGTGGCCATGCTCGTCGCCAAAGACATTTCCATCCAAGTGGCTACTAGCGACCAGCTCTCGAATACCTTCTCGGCTACCATGGAAGAGCATGTCTCACATGGCGGCGGCTTCCTGCTTTTCAGCGGTGCAAAAAGTAGCAGTTCTTCATTCGGTTCTTCTGGCATCCACACCAGCTCCACGGACAAGAGTTTCAACATCAAGATTACCACTCCTCAGATTATCGGTTACTATCTGCAAGCGACACCAGCAGACAAGAGTACCATCATGGACGAGATATCCGATGATGAAATGGCAGCAGGATTTGTAACTATATCTAAGTTTGTGGAAGACTACAAGAAACTTCTCCAGGCTATGAACAAGAATAATACAGAACAACAGAATTAGTATTAACCATTAAAAATGAAATATAATGTGTTTTGGGAATAAATTAAACCAGAATAGACCTGAACATTGTATAACTCCATTTCCAACCCACAATAATTTCTGTGGAGGGTTCGCTTTGAATGCGGTCTTGGTGGATCTGGGAAGTGGCACGTGTCCCATAGAGGTTTATATGCGGATACAGGACTATCAGAATAAAGAGATTATTAAACCGTATCCGAATTCTTCGGCAAGCATATACTTGCTGGGCAATAAATCAAGCGGCACTCTTATGTCTTTGCCATCGGGGATATGCGCTGCATTTAAAGATTATGTAACAGATAGAACCGTTACGGTATGTTATAACTCAAATTTTGAAAGAGGTTTTTTAAATAATTTGATATCTGAAGAAATAAGCAGAATAACAGGTGAAAGGCTGGGTATGAAAATTCAAGCTTTAGATGTCCTTTACCATGAAACAACCTGGAAGTATATATTGGTCTTGGTAAATAATAAACATTGGATTGCTGTAAAGCATGTAAAAAAAGATAGATTCGTTTGTTATGACCCAGATGAAGGTAAAGATTCAGATGGTTCCACGATGGGAGAAGCCATTGAAAATTTAAGAAAAGAATATAAAATCAGTGGCTTGTACATCTGTATCTAAAAAAACAATTTAATAGAAATAGTACAATGGCGGTCATTATTGCATGACCGCCATTGTAGCAACATATGCTCCCAAGGCATAAATAAGGTTCATAATAAAGTCGTTCACAGACCTGTGACGCGAATGTACAATCTGCGCCATGTTCTTCAACATATTGTTTATGGTTTCGATAATGTATCTCTTGCGCAGCATCATTCTTAACATTATGGCACGAAGAAGGCAATAAAATTGGTTGATTGGTTATCGAGATAATAATAGTAATCGCCTAACTTTAAGTGCAAACTTAATGTTAGGCAGTAACTCGTCTATCTCATGTATAGTTCTGCGCAATTATCATTCCAACACCTCCTGCAACCACAAAGATACCAAACGTGAAGAAAAACCAGAAGAACCACTGGGCATAGTGACCGAGATAACAACCATCATATTCCTTGTAGCGTTCACGGACTTTTTTCCGTTCATCAGCAAACATTGAATTGACCTCACGGATATGCGTCTGCATCTGTGCGGTCATCCATTGGCGTTCTTTGGCAAACAGTTCTTGGATTTTCTGCCAGTCAGCATCATTGACATTTACAGACACCTTTAATTTTGTGGGAGCATTTTCCAAGACTTTGTCTATGTGCTGATTGATGGTATCAACCTTTTTGCTGATAGTAGTCACAGCACCACCTAATTTGGATTCTGCACGCTGATACTGCTGAATGGCAGATTCCAGTTCAAGTGCGGCATTGATAAAGGTATTTGTAGCCTTATCAATGTCCTCACTTAACTGCTTCAACTCAGAAACACGGTTTACAAGTCCATCCTCGGCTTGCTGTTCCTCAACCTCGTTTTCGACATCATTCATCATGTTGTCGAAGTCGGATCTTTCTTCTGTGTCTATGTTTATCTTGCTTTTTCTGATTGCCATATTATCATTGATTTATCGGTGGAAACTTCTGCTGCGTGGTTTAGGCTTGCACATGGCATGAGCCATCTGTGCGCAACGGTGGGCAAACTTCCAGTCATCTTCATCGTCTTTCTTACCCCAACCAGAAGAAGGAGCAGAACCGCCACCGCCACATGACTCAGACATGGAAGTGGCTGCGTCAATGTACCCTGCAAACAACAGTATCGCTACATGAGCGACATTATCTGTTGTCGCTATATCATTATCCTCTGGAATCTGAACCTCATTAGTAAAGACATCTTTGACAGAGTTCGGAATCCAAATCTTCTTGACCTCATCGCCAGTATTGATGTGGAATGCCGTTTGTGCAATTTGAGCTTGCGCCTTTGATTGTGATGCTGTTGGAGTCTGAACGACAGGACGAGCTGGGCGAGGCGCAGGGGCAACGGATGGAGAAGCTGGCTTTGTCTTGACTTGCGTTGGTGTTGGGTGCAGTTTCTTCCATGTGTCTTCAATCTTTGATGCCATAAACTTTCTGCCAATCTCTGAAGCCTTGAACACGGAAGCATTCTTGCCGACAGTGTAGCCGACAAGTTTCCGCTGCTTGTCGTAACGAGGTTTGACCTCATAGCCTTTCATGCGCAACAGATTGAAGTATCTGTTAATGTTGAACTGTTGCATATCTTTGAGGGTGTTTTCGCAATCCTCCGCAAGTTCCACTTTCCGCATATCCCGAATTTCCTGCGGTTGTTCCCACCCATGCCGCATATTGATGATTTCCGCAGCCTTCATTGCCCGAAGATGAATATCATGCACATCGTTGGTGTTACCCTCCATATCCACACGACAGCAGTCAATGTGAAGGTGCAGCGTTCCTGACTTGGAGTCAGAGTGCAGTCCACCCACATTCATAGAATTGGTGAAATTGGTCTTTATCTCATTGGAGAAACCATTGGGCGTAAGTCCAACAGAATCCAAAACTCCCAATGCTTCGTCTTGGAGGTTTGCCCAATCTTCCATAGTGAAGTTGGCAGATTCCTCCTTTGATGGGGAAAGTACAAAAGTGGTCATGAACCTTTCCAACTTTCTGCCCACCGTCCTTTCCGCCTGATGATACTGACAATGATGCTTCATCATGTACCAGATGGCGGTAGGGTCAAGACCATCTGGAATGTTGTTCACCTTGACCGTCTTTGCATTCTCCTTTTCCAATGCGTACCTTACGGAATTGCCTCCATACGATACTACCTTTGCGAGCATAATCATGATTGTTCCTTTGATTTGGTCTGTACGTTTGTTGCGATATTCTCTTCAATGCTATACCAATGTTGGATAAGTCCTGCTACGGCATCAATCCACCAACGCATGAACTTCTCATTCTTGAAGAACCGAGTCTTTTCCTCAGCCGTTTTCTTGGATAGCACGTTGCTAATTTTTATCAAATCCGTCCTTGCGATGGCGAGAGAGTTTAGAGCGTCCACCTCTTCCTTGGTGAGCCTCATGCGTGGACGGTGCTTCAAACCAGTCTCAACGACATAGCGGCTCAGACTTATTCCACACTCCTTGGCAAGTGCCTGAAGCTGCTTTAACTCTTCTTTCGTACATCGGTAGGTATGGACTTCCGTAGGCGGTTTCCTTTTGATTTTCTTCTTTCTCATTTGTCTTTGTCTCTGATTAAAATGGGATGATTACAAGCACCTTGCAAAGGTGGTCACGACTGCGAGCCTGCGAGTAGTCCGAGAAACTTTTAGGAATACAGAAAGACGGACACGGCTTCTGTATTACAAAAGGATTTCTCGAAAAGTACCTATAAAATGACGGCACTTTTAACAGCGTCCGTCCCCAAGGCTGCTTAAACGTATAACAGTTTGGCGGTAGCCTCTGGCGGTCAATCGTCCTTTGGGATGATTTGTCGGTATAGTGGCTCATTAGCCTCTGAATGCCTATTGATTGCCGTTATGGGAGTCGTTAGGCTTGTAACCATTGGCATTAGAACCGTTAGACTGTTGTGTTTGTCCTCTTGCCAGATGCTGTGGATATGTGTTGTGTTTTCCCTCATTCTGTTTGGCATCTGCTTCTTGCAGGGAAGAAGGATTGCCAACAGACTGTCTGGAGTAATTTTGTTGTGGGGTAATTCCACCAGTAACAGCATCGGAAAGATTGCCATTCGTTCCGACCTTACTCACGCTTCTGTTGTCATTAGATGAAGTCGAATTTAGGGAAGAAGAAATATCTGCCGTAGAAGAATTGCCCTTGTTGTCAGTATCGGATATTCCATTGGCAGTATGCCCATCTTCCTTGTCCGACTTTGTATCATCCTCCGTTGTCGTAACAATTACTCTTGCTTGTGGAACTTCCGTGTGGATGATTGCAGAGCCATCCTCTTTGCGCTTCAATGAAAAGCCGTTCTTGACAAATCTTCCGTCCACATACCAACCAGAGAGGGAATGCAGGGTAATGATGCGGTTGTCTCCGACTTTTTGTGAAGAGGAAATGCCCACAGCCTCCATAGCCTGTAACAGTTTGGGTACGGTCTTGCGGTCTTTATCCCAGAGTTTGGCAAGTTGGGTGTTGTCAACCAGACATTGCCCACACAAGATTTCCACTTGTTGGGTTTTGCTGATAGAAACAAGTGTTGTTTCACGTTCAGCAAGAGAGGCAAGAGACATGAAGCATTCCATGCGGTCAATCTTGTACTTCTTGCAGCGAAGATACTCCATCTGTACATCGGACAGCGTGAAGCAGTAATGTATCTTTTGTTTATCCATGTTTTGTGAATTTTGAATATTATAACCATAACTGGCAAGACTGTTCTTCTCGGCAAAGAGAAAATCATCTGTGCCGTCCTCTCCTTGGGGAAATGTCCTCTGCGATAACATAGAGCTCGCCTTGCAACCTGTCATTAGAATGGCTGCTTAATCGTGAAATGCACTCAATGCAAATAGACTGGGCAAGAAGTTTTCTTCTGCCGACAGTTGCTTCATCATTGATGCCCTTGTTGGCTCCGCATTGCTCGGCAAGTCCGTTGAAAGCATCACGCATCCGAAAGTAGCCGTTGCCAGTATTGATGTAGCTCACGGCAAGGTCAGCGACATTTGCCAACTTGCTTCTGTACTCCTCTTGGGAAATATCGTCCTTCATCATCGCCATGTCTATTTACAAAGTTCACTCATGTGCTTGGTCGCTGCAGCCTTGGTCTCAGCCTCGGACATACTGCGGTTCTGGCGCATCCAGTTCAAGAGTTCGGACTTTTCAAAGTATATAATCTTGCCGTTGGGACGGAAGAACGGAAGTTCATGCTTGTGTGTCATCTTGTAGAGACTGCTCTTTGATATGCCCATGAATAAGGCAGCTTCCTCCAGTGTCAATACTTGCTTGGCATCACGGAGAAGGTTCTCCATTATGCCAATGCGGTGCTCATGTGACTCTACCTTCAAAAGAAGAGTCTCGGTGTCGATAGTTTTGTTCATTATCCTGTAATTTAATTGTTTGTGATTTATTGTACTGCTTGTTTTGGAAGTGTAGTCCCCTAAGGCAGAGAGAAATCCCTGCCCGAAATATGGGGACTACAAAAGTGAAATTAACTGGTTGTTATCCTGAAAAGTTCTGTTTACTTGTTATCCTGTAAAAAAGTTATTCTGCGTGGATGGGTGTTGGTGGCTGCTGTCCGCTTTGTCCTCGGTATTTGCTTGTTCTCCTCACGTTGTTTGCGACTTCGAAAGGCTTTCTTCGTGTTGTCAACAGCCTTGACCTTTTCATTCGTCAGCACATCTGCATAGATGGCGGTGGATTTGAGCGACTTGTGTCCCATCAGTTTCTTGGTAGTCTCAATGTTACCAGTAACCGCCTGTACCAAAATTCCGAATGTATGTCGGGAGCAGTGAAAAGAGATATTCTTCTCAATGCCCACCTTTTTGGCTATCCTTTTAAGGGCTGCATCCACATTAGCCTTAGCAGGAAGGTGAAACACAAAATCATCATCGCCTTTGGGTGGCATCCATGACAAGGCGGTATTGCCGATTGGTACGGCATTGAGAGCCTTGGTTTTCTTTTGGACGATTACAAGCGTGTTCGTTTCCTTGTTTCTCTTGATGTCGCTCCACCGCAGAGCCTTGATGTCGCTGATGCGAAGTCCTGTAAGACAGGCGAAACCGAAAGCCTTTTGTGTCTCTGCAACCCCTGGGCTTCTCTCATCTGAAGCCATGAACCTTTTGAGTTCATCGGGAGTGAGATACTGCTTGTGTGATGTCTTTGGCTTTGGGAAACAGTCTGACTTCTCCAACTGGTAGAAAGGGTTAGCCTTCAACTTACCGAACTTGACAGCCTTGTTGAATACCGCCACTATGCGCTGTTGAACATTGTGAAGGGAACCTTCACACAAAGGTTTGGCTTCAACTCGTACATACTTCTGTGGTACATAGTCGTTCTTCAACCAAAGGAAGAAAGCCTTGAACCATGCCTTATCGAACTTCCTCAGAGTGATGTGAGGTCTGCGCTTGTTGGCAAGGAACTCGCTCATTAGGTATTTCAGATACTTTGACTGGTCAACAATAGCCTTGGAATAGTCTGTGTTGTCGCTCATCCAGTCGATGTAAGTCTGGATCCAGTCCAAGACTTCTGGAGACTCGTCATTGGGGATTTCCTTCACAATCATCAAGTGACCTACCTCTGGGATGGTCTCTGGATGAAGAATACGCTCTGCCCTTATCTGGTGAGCACGTTGCAATGTTTCTTCGTTCCTTGCTTTGGTCTCTGCATCAACCTCCGGCAACAAATAGAGGGAAAGAAATTCAAACTTGCGCTTGCCACCATCGTAGATGTCAAGATACAAGCTTATGTTGTCGTTGGCAAGTGCCTTTTGTCTGATAGTTATTGTCATGTCTCTATATGTTTTGTTGTCAATGATTTATGTGAACATACCGTCAATGAGGTTAATGGCTTCCTCCTTCTTCTTATCCACGATTTTAGCATAGATTTCCGTGGTCTGAATGTTGGAATGTCCCATCAGCTTGCTTGTGGTAAAAAGGTCTGCACCAAGAGTGAGCATCATCGTTCCGAACGTGTGCCGTGAGCTATGGAACGAGATATGCTTCTCTATCCCTGCCGCTTCCGCCCATTTGCGGAGAGCTCTGCCTATAACGGTCTGTGTGGTTGGTATATCAAAGAAAGGAATATCATTTCCTCTTGGCTTTGGCAACCACCGCTTAGCCTCTTCCGAGAGAGGTATTATAACTGGCTTCTCCGTCTTTTGCATTTCCATGTCTATGTATTCGCCCTTTCCGTCAGCGGTCTTGAAGATGTGCATCGGAGCAAGACGGTACATGTCGCTTAATCGCAATCCAGTAAAACAGGCGAAGATGAAAGCCTCCTTGACCTCTGGGCGGTAACTGTCCGTAGCCATGAGGGTACGAAGTTCCTCAATGGTCAGATACTCTTTCTTGCCATCCTTGGGTTGAATGCGCTCACGTGCATCCAGTTCTTTCATAGGGTTGTTGCGGATAATGCCTTGTCGCACAGCGTTGTTGAGAGCAGTGGAGAACATTCCGAGGTATCGGCTTGCCGTATTCTCGCTGATAGGTCTTGGCTCGCCATACTTGATATGGGAATTTGGGAAGTTTCGCAAAAACTTCACATATCCACGGCAGAACTCCGCATTGACCTCTTCAAGCGAAATGAAGCCTTTGTTAGTCTCGTCAAGATACTTCTCCACAGTGTGCATCATTTCCACACGGCAATGGAGCGTTGACTTCTTGATGCCGACACCACCTTCACAATACTTCTTTATCCATGTGGTAAGAAGCATCGAGCCTTGTTTTACTGTCTCCCAGTCTTGTATGCCATGACCATGCAGGGCTTTGATGCGCTCTGCCTTGATGCGTTCTGCAACCGCCATAGTCTGCTTGTTCTGTTCCTTGCAGACAGGGTTGATTTCGGGGACGAGGTAGAGTTTGAGGTATTCATACTTCCTCACTCCCTTATAGTAGATGTCAAGATAGATACTCTTGTTGCCATCTGCGAGCGACTTCAACCGAATTTTAATCGGTTCTTTCAGCTTTACTTGTTTCTTTGGTCTTGCCATGATGTATGAAGTGTTATTTTGTTTTTGTATTCTGCTACATTGGAGGGTCTTTCTCCCTCTTGTTGAAAGTTCATGTCAGATATGGTTTCCTATGCTGACATTTGCTTTTCTTTCTCTTCCCTTACTTCGGAAAACTGATGTAAAGATAAGAAAACAAACCGAGAAACGAGAAACAAAACGGAAACAAGAAACAGTCTTTTATGTCTTTTTAAGAGTGAGTTTAGCAAACATCGGAAAATTCAAATTATCGCTTAAAGCATTGATACTTAGCGCATTTACTTTTATTTGCTTTCTTGTCTTTTCAAACGTATTTTGTAGGACTAAGATATTCCATACATCTTTTCTTTTATCAATTCATATAAATCTCGTTATCGGGAGCAAAGTAAGAAGGGAAGTACGAAATCTATTTGCGTAGTTGATATTATTTTTTATTTTTGTAGAAATAATCTATAACATCTATATATAGAACCTAATGAAGAAGATATTAATTATCGGCGCCAACGGATTCACCGGACGCCAGATTTTAAATGATTTATCTGCTTGTAAACAATACAAGCTGACGGGCTGCTCCCTGCATCCGGATATTCTTCCCAATAACGCGGAGGATTATCGTTTCATCGAAACAGATATACGGAATGAAGCGGACGTTAGGCATCTCTTCAAAGAGGTTCAACCCGATGTAGTCATTAATTGCTCCGCTCTGTCCGTGCCGGACTATTGCGAAACGCATCATGAAGAAGCCTATCTTACCAATGTTACCGCAGTAGGCCAACTGGCCGATTTATGCGAAGAATACAAAAGCCGGTTCATTCATTTATCTACGGACTTTGTTTTTGATGGAAAGATAAACGAAACTGCCGGGCTGTTATATACAGAAAAAGACCTCCCTGCCCCGGTCAACTACTACGGATATACCAAATGGAAAGGAGAAGAGAGAGTGGCAGAAACTTGCAGCAGTTATGCCATTGTCCGTGTAGAAATCGTTTATGGCAAGGCACTGCCGGGACAACACGGTAATATTGTACAGCTAGTAATGAACCGTTTGAAAGCCGGACAAGAAATACGTGTCGTATCCGATCAATGGCGGACACCAACCTATGTTGGAGACGTTTCGGATGGAGTGCTACGTTTAATAGAACATACGGCGAATGGCATCTTCCACACCTGTGGCGATGAATGCATGACCATTGCAGAGATTGCCTATCAGGTAGCAGATTATATGAAACTCGACCGTTCTCTTATCCATCCTGCCACCACAGAAGAAATGAATGAAAGCACTCCCCGTCCCCGCTTCAGTGGGATGAGTATTGATAAAGCCCGGACAATGCTCGGATACAGGCCCCAAAAGTTAAAAGAGATTCTTGCGAACTGGGATAAATTATAAGGGAAAGAGCACATAACCAACTTTTTACAACCATCTATCTCGTTCCGGATATTCCTTTCTCTTTATTTATTGCATATTTATTTTGAAAATATGCAATAAATAACTATCTTTGCACCAAATTCAAAAAAGACCAATGATGAATCAAACATTACAATTACATAACGCTACTCTTTTTCTTGCAGGAATACCAATTTTCTGTAAGTCTTGTTGCGTGCATGTGCATTGGTTCAGTGGATTCATCTAAATTTCCCTACTATTTCTTTACAGGAACTACCTGCTGACTTGTTTTGTTAGTCACAGCAGTATTCTTTTCTGATTTTCAAGCAGATGTAACATCTTCTTTGAAAATTCCTTTGTGTGTTGTCAATCATCAGTTTAACCTAACCCAAAATATATACAATTATGTTCTCTATTATATCTACCATGTTTTTAGGAATCGGCATCGGCTATGTATTGCGTAACTGGAGTATTCTGCAGAAGACAGAAAAGACAATTTCTCTTACAATATTCCTGTTGCTCTTTATTCTCGGTGTATCTATCGGTTCTAATAGTCTGATTGTGAACAATCTTGGTAAGTTCGGATGGCAAGCTATCGTTCTTGCTGTGTCCGGTGTATTGGGAAGCCTGATTGCTGCCCGTTTGGTACTACAATTATTTTTCAGGAAAGGAGGCGAACAATGAAAGGAAGTCTGATCGTTATAGTATTCTTTTGTGTAGGCTGTATCATGGGAGCTTTCAATAAGTTCGAGTTCGATACGCACACAGTTTCCATGTACATACTTTATGCATTAATGCTACAAGTAGGAATCAGCATCGGTTCCAATAAGAACCTGAAAGCCATTGTTTCACATTTGCACCCTAAAATGTTGCTGATTCCATTGGGAACAATTATCGGTACGCTGTTATTCTCCGCCCTGGCAAGTTTGCTATTGCGTCAATGGAGCATGTTCGACTGTATGGCAGTGGGAAGTGGATTTGCCTACTATTCACTCTCTTCCATCCTTATCACCCAGTTCAAAGAACCCTCCATCGGACTGCAACTGGCTACGGAACTGGGAACCATTGCCCTACTGACTAATATTTTCCGTGAGATGATGGCACTTCTTGGTACTCCAATCATCAAGAAGTACTTCGGGAAACTCGCTCCTATTTCAGCAGCAGGAGTCAACTCGATGGATGTACTGCTGCCTTCCATCACCAGATATTCAGGAAAAGAAATGATTCCCATCGCCATCCTGCACGGCATTCTGATTGACATCAGCGTTCCCGTTTTCGTTTCTTTCTTCTGTAATCTTTAACCCTGTCCGGGAATAATAACCTTATTTATTAATGCCCGGAAACAGCCAATACAAACTTGATATCAGCATAGGAGACAGCGTCTCCTAATGCTACCTTTATAGCGAATATTCCCATGTATTCATGTTCATCCAAATACTTGCGAATCTTCGCTATATTTTCAGCTTTCACCACCTGCTCCACTTTGATCTTTCCCGAACGGACATAATGCTCCAAATGTCCGGCAATGGTTCCGGATACCAAATCACGAGCCTTGGCTATTTCATCTATATTCATTCCCTGACGGAACATTTCATAGCTAACCAACTTCGTATCTTTCTTCGCCTCCTTCTTTTTCTCCTTCTCCGCCTCTTTCTCCTGTTTCTCTGCCTCTTTCTGCAGCTTCGTCTTTCGTTGCCTTACTGTATCATCGCTATTACCGGAGGAGATTAACATATCCGTTATCTCCGGCCTCTCCAATTGATTCTCCGCCATATACTTGCGGATAATACCCAGAATCTCAAGCCCGTATCTCTCTACTCCTTTCGCTCCAAAATAAGGTATCGCCTCCAAAGCTCTTGGACTATCCGGTAGCAGATTCACAATTCCCATCAATGCTTTCTGTTGCATAATCACATAAGCAGGAACATTCATCTCCCTTGTTTTGGCTGTTCTCCATTCAGACAGGGCACGATAAAGCTCCGGATGCAGAATATCCGTAGGAACTTCCACCTTTACCTTTTCAGCACTGCGTGTACGCTCTTTCCGTTCCTTACGTTCTTTCTTCTCCTTCAAAGCCTTCGAAGAACCGGAGGACGTAGAATCATCTTCAAGGCTCAACATTACTTTAGCCTTCAACTTCAAATAATCCGTAATAGCAAACCTCCCTCTTGTAGACACAGCTTCCAACAGAGACTCCTTAATCCACAACGCACCATCCAGCGCCTGCATACGCTCTGCCAACAGCTTTCTCAACTCTTTATTATCAAGAGGCATATTAGTCTTATCATACAAAGCCCGAACCGGTTCCAACTCCTTATGAAAATATCCGGCACCGGAACGAATCCGTTCCTGCAACTCCTCATTCACCGCATAATCCTCACTCTCATGTATCAACCGGGTATACTGATTGCGGAAACGTTGAGACACCTCCACAATCTTCTCTTTAACATGGGGAGCCAACGCCTTATATTCAGCCAACTGCTTCGGAAAGAGCTTATACAAATCCTCATCCATAAGACGAAGCAACCGTTTATAAGCCTGATCGATCGAATAGAAATTAAACAAATCACTCAACAAATCAAAGAAATACGCCTTTTGCATATCATTCAACTGCTGGCTGCCCGGCTTATTCTGCTCCACCGCTTTGGTGAAATTATCCACCGTAGCATCACTTATTATGGCTTCCCTGCGCAAAGGAGACTCCAACACCATACCCTCCAGCGTCTTGCAACGACTCAAAGCCACGTAAGTTTGTCCATGTGCAAAGGAATTCCGTGCATCAATAATAGCACGTTCAAACGTCAAACCCTGACTCTTATGTATCGTAATAGCCCACGCCAAACGAATAGGATACTGGCGGAACGTCCCCTCTATCACTTCAGTGATCTCCTTCGTCTCCTCATTCAACACATACTTATAATTCCCCCACTCTTCCGACAACAACTGAAATTCGGATCTATCCCCTTTACCACGCACCACAATACCCGTTTCATTAACCGCTACCACCTCACCAATCATACCGTTATAATACCGTTTCTCGGACGATGGATCATTCTTCAGGAACATTATCTGTGCTCCCTCCTTAATTGTCAGAAGTTTATCCGCAGGATACGAATATTCAGGAAAATCCCCCTCTATCTCGGCACTAAAATGATACGCCTTGCCGGGCAACGATGCCAGTTCGCAATCATTAACCCTCTGTGCCTGATTATTATGTGTCGTCAGACGAATATATCCCTCTTCTTTCTGCGGCTGAAAGCCGGGCTGATAACGACGGTTCAGTTCATTCAACACTTCATCATCCGCCTTATTCTCCCGAATTTTATTTAATAAAGAAAGGAAGAACGTATCACTCTGACGATATACTTTCTTGAGTTCAATCGTCATATATGCCGTTTCTTTCAATGCATGACTTGCAAAGAAATAAGGAGTCTCATAATGCTTTCTCAACAACTCCCACTCATTGTCTTTCACGACAGGCGCCAGCTGTTGCAAATCTCCAATCATCAACAGTTGCACCCCACCAAAAGGTTTCTCCCTATCGCGATACCTCCGCAGAGTTGCATCCACCGCATCCAACAAATCAGCACGCACCATACTGATCTCATCAATAACCAGCAAATCCATACTACGGATGATATTCCGCTTTTCTTTACTATAACGATAATGTGTCTGGGAAGAATTAAAGGTTGTTTCGGGCACAAAAGGAGCAAAAGACAACTGAAAGAAAGAATGAATCGTTACGCCTCCCGCATTGATAGCTGCAATCCCTGTCGGAGCCAATATGACCATGCGTTTGGGCGTATGTTCTTTCAATCGTCTAAGAAATGTCGTTTTCCCGGTTCCAGCTTTTCCGGTAAGAAATAAATGGGTGCCTGTATTTTCAATGAACTGCCAAGCAAGCTGCAGTTCCGGATTATTTTCCATGCTTTTCCAATTTTCGGTAAAGTTACTGAATATTCTTTTTCTTTCGTCTTGATACGAAAGAAAAAGAACCAAAAAGAAAGAATCAAGGCTGCGTTTTTCCGGCTACTCCGGTGCTTCCTCCGGCTAAAGGGCAGAAACTCGCTACGCTCAAACAGTCTGCCCTTTTTAACGCCGGAGAAACCACCTGCGCTTGACGCCGGAAAAACGAGGCCGGAAGACCTGCGGGTGGAAGCCTTACAATGTGGGAAGCTTTATTATTAAAAAACTCACCATATAAAAAGAGGACATAGAATAAAAGGCTAATAGAATGATAACCGATGTAGCCTATGTAGTATAAAGAGACTTATGAAAGGTTTATACCCCTTATAAAAAAGCTTTGCTATATAAAAATCGCAGACGTTATACGACTCAATATAGCAAAGCAGAACAATATATAATAAAACTATTAACGATATAACAGCGACTCACCAAAGCAATATCAGACATATCGCACAGCTTCCCCACAAACCTACCCTAGAACATTCAAGCAGCAACACCCACCCCACCAGGTTCCCCGGCCTACTTTTTTCTCCATCAGGCGAGCGCCCGTAACGGAGCGTTAAGAAGGGCAGACTGTTTGAGCGTAGCGAGTTTCTGCCCTTTAGCGAAGTGAAGGAAGCGAGTAGGAGAAAAAAGTCAGCCTTGAATTTTTCTTTGCTTCTTTCTTTTGTTTCAAGACAAAAGAAAGATGATTAATTACTTCATGG
>NZ_EQ973371.1:37601-44696 GCF_000157055.1 Bacteroides sp. 2_2_4
ATGATTAATTACTTCATGGAACCCCCTACAATATCCAGCAATTCGTTTGTAATCGCCTGCTGACGACTCTTATTGTACTGCTTCGTCAAATCCTGGATCAGCTCGTTTGCGTTGTCCGTAGCCACTTGCATAGCCAACGTACGTGCAGCATGTTCCGAAGCATTGGAGTCAACAGCGGCAGTAAAAATCTTCTGGCTCAATACAGTGGGGATTAAGCTCGCGATTAATTCCTCTGCGTTCGGTTCGATGATATAATCATTGGCAATCTCGTTCTCCTGTACCTCCTCTTCATTCTCTCTGTCCTCTTCACTTACGACGCTCGTCAGATTAATGGGGAGATACGTCTCACGAAGAAGAATCTGTACCCCCATTGATTTGAAGTGATGATAGATTATTTCCACCCGGTCCACTTCGCCTGCTACATACAGATCCATCAGTCGGTGAGCCAGTTCGGCAGCCTCCTGATACGTTGGTTTGTCGGAGAGCGTTGGAGAAACCTCCTGCGGTTTGAAACCCATCCGTTTGGCCGCTTCATCCACCTTCTTGCCTACCGGGAATATCAAGATATTATCCTGTCCTAAAGTACGGAATTCCCCGATAGTCTGCATCATCATTTTGATGACATTGGCGTTGAAAGCACCACAAAGAGAAGTGTTCGAAGAAAAAACAACGATTGCTACACGCTTCACTTCACGTTCCTGCACATAAGGAGATTCGATAGGCAGGTCCGCGCTTAGGAAGTTAGTCAGAATCTTGTTCAACTTCTTCTGATAAGGCAGCATATTCTCAATGGCTCCTTGTGCCTTGTGTAATTTGGCAGAAGCCACCATTTTCATTGCTGAAGTGATTTTTCGGGTACTCTTGACCGAATTTATTCTGGTTTTTACTTCTTTCAGTGAAGCCATAGTGATAATTAAAAATTAATAATTAAAAATTAAAGGACGATCTGATTTATAAAAAAGCCAATTAGATAAATCAAAAACCATTCAGATTTATTTTAAAGGCCAATCAGATAAATCAATGACCGATTAGATAAATTGTTTAGTGACCATGGCGGCAGTCTCTTCGATAGCCTTAATCACATTATCATCAATCACACCCGTTTTCAATATATCCAATACATCCTCCTGATGATTCAGTTGCAGCGATTCGATGAAGCTACGTTCAAAGTCCTGCACCTTATCCAGAGGAACATCGTGGAGCAGTCCGTGTGTACCACAGTAGAGAATAGCAATCTGCTGTTCTACGGGCATCGGGCTGTATTGAGGCTGAATCAACAGCTGGCCGTTCTTACGTCCCTTGTCAATCGTCAATGCGGTAATCGGGTCCATGTCGCTACTGAACTTGGAGAACGCTTCCAGTTCACGATACTGTGCCTGGTCGATCTTCAATGTTCCCGCCACTTTCTTCATAGCCTTAATCTGCGCGTTACCACCTACACGGGATACAGAGATACCGACGTTGATAGCCGGACGCGTACCCTGGTTGAACAAGTCAGTTTCAAGGAATATCTGTCCGTCGGTGATAGAAATCACGTTCGTCGGGATATAAGCCGATACGTCACCAGCCTGCGTTTCGATGATAGGCAATGCCGTGAGCGAACCACCGCCTTTGACAATTCCCTTCAGACTTTCCGGAAGATCGTTCATTTCGCGAGCCACTTCCTCCTGACTGATAATCTTGGCAGCACGTTCCAACAGACGGGAGTGCAGATAGAAGATATCACCCGGATAAGCCTCACGACCTGATGGACGGCGAAGAATCAGAGAAACCTCACGATAAGCTACCGCCTGCTTGGAAAGGTCATCATAAACCACCAACGCATGACGACCGGTATCACGGAAATACTCGCCAATGGCAGCACCCGCAAAAGGAGCGTAATACTGCAATGCAGCCGGATCACCAGCCGTAGCAGCCACCACAATCGTGTAGTCCAGTGCTCCATACTCACGAAGCGTATTAACGATAGAAGCAACGGTAGAACCCTTCTGACCGATAGCCACATAAATACAATATACAGGATCACCTGCCAGGAAGTTACTGCGCTGGTTGATAATCGTATCAATAGCGATGGCAGTCTTTCCCGTCTGGCGGTCGCCGATAATCAACTCACGCTGTCCGCGACCGATAGGAATCATGGCGTCTACCGCCTTCAATCCCGTCTGCAACGGTTGGTTCACAGGCTGACGGTAGATTACCCCCGGAGCTTTCCGTTCCAATGGCATATCATACAGTTCGCCACCAACCAGCCCCTTGCCGTCGAGCGGTTCGCCCAGCGGGTCGATCACACGTCCCAGCATGTCCTCTCCTACACGGATGGAGGCGATACGTTTGGTACGCTTCACGACGAATCCCTCTTTGATCTTGTCCGTCGGACCCAACAGCACAGCACCCACGTTGTCCTCTTCGAGGTTCATCACGATTGCTTTGATACCATTGTCAAACTCCAGCAATTCATTGGCTTCGGCATTTCGCAATCCATAGATACGCACTACGCCGTCGCTCACCTGGAGCACCGTACCGATTTCGTCAAGTTGCACATTGGCGTTGATTCCTTCGAGCTGCTTGCGCAATATATCAGATACTTCGCTTACTTTTATATTTTCAGACATTATACAATTCTCCTATTCTTATCAATAAATTGTTGTTTCACTCGCTTCAACTGCGTGGCAACGCTTGCATCCAGTCGGTAGTCGTTGACATCGAAGATAAATCCGCCTTCGATCGAAGGATCTATCACCGTTTCGAGTTCCATCTGGGCGTGCAAGATATGCTCTGCTGCGGAACGAATCCGGTTTTCCGTTTCCTTGTTGACGGGAACGGCTGTAATGAGCTTACCCACTCCGATATGCTTCAGCTTCCGGTAGAGATCCAGATACATCAGGCTGATAAATTGCAGATAGCCTTCACGCCTGTTTCGCAGTACCAAAGTGATAAAACGGACAAACTCTCTGGTCGATTTTCCGTCACCGTCGGCAGCCGTGCAGACTAACGCCAACTTTTCCTTCGTTGTGATGACCGGATTATCAAGTGCTTCGCGCAAACCGGGCTGTTCACAAAAACTGTGCGACAGCGTCAGGAACTCCTGATATAACCTGTCCTCCAGACCTTTTTCCTGTGCATATTCAATGATGGCTTTTGCATAACGCATTGAGAGTATTCCGACTTCCATCTTCCTTAGTTCTTATTCGGGGTTAGTACTTCATCCAGCATACGGTCGATCATGCCCATCTGTGCTTCCTTGTCCTCAAGACTCTTGCGGAGCACTTTCTCGGCGATATCCACAGAAAGCACGGCTACCTGGCGACGGATGTCGCGGATGGCTTCGTCTTTCTCTATCTGGATTTGTTGTTTCACCGCATCCAGTTCTTTTTGTGCGGCAATTTCGGCTTGTTTACGGGCCTCGTGAACAATCTTGTCACGTTCTTCCATTGCATCCCTCAAGATGCGTCCTTGTTCTTTGTTGGCGGCAGCCACCAATGCGTCGCCTTCCTCTTTCAGTTTAGACAACTGGGCATTAGCCTCTCTCGCCACCTCCAAAGACTGGTCGATATAGGTCTTACGACCCTCCACCATCTTGATGATGACGGGGAAGCCGTATTTCGCCAATATCACGAACACAATCCCGAATGAGAGAAACATCCAGAACAGCAGGCCACTATCAGGTAATAGTAATGACATATCTTTTAATTAGAAATTAAAGACTATAAATTAAAAGCTGGGGTGGGTTCTCCCTTTTAGAGGAAGAACACCAACAGACAAACTACTACCGCCAACAGAGCCACACCTTCAATCAAGGCGGCGGCGATAATCATGTTCATACGGATGTCCCCTGATGCTTCCGGCTGGCGTGCGATTGCCTCCATTGCCGAACTACCAATCTTACCAATACCCAAACCAGCTCCGATTACTGCAAGACCTGCACCGATAGCTGCACCTAATTTACTAACTCCTACTGCTGCTGCAGTGGCTTGTAACAATACTGATAGTAACATAATTTTCAGTTTTAAAATGGTTTATATTTTCTCTTGTTTATTATTTAATCATTCATTCCGCGCGTTTATTCCGTATTCTTTTTATCAACGTTTTCACCGCGTTTCATTTCAGTTTTCTTCAGCTTTCACTTTGGCACCTTCCTGTGCCAGACCGATAAACACTGCCGACAACATCGTAAATACGTAAGCCTGGATGAAAGCAACCAACAACTCAAGCGCATTCATAAAGATGTTGAACAATACAGAAGCCACCGTCAGCGTGCCGTTCAGTGCAGGCCCCATGCTTGCCGAGATAAAGATCAGGCAGGTAAGCACCAGCATCGCCATGTGTCCCGCCAGCATATTGGCAAAAAGACGAATCATCAAAGCAAACGGTTTCGTAAAGATTCCGAAGAACTCGATGAATGGCATCATCGGTATAGGCACTTTCAGCCACCAAGGTACATCAGGCCAGAAAATATCCTTCCAGTAATGTTTCGAACCGAAGATATTCACTGCCAGGAACGTGCAGACTGCAAGCACCATAGTGATAGCGATATTTCCCGTCACGTTCGCACCTCCGGGGAAGAACGGAATCAATCCCATCATGTTATTGATAAAGATGAAAAAGAACGCTGTCAGCAGATACGGTGCAAACTTCCGGTAGTTGGGTCCTACACAACTCTTGATAATATCGTCGTTCACCATCATGATGAACATCTCCATGAATCCGATAAATCCTCCCGGCGCTTTCGCTCCTTGCGGACGTTTTCTGTACCAGTGTGACACGCTCAATACGATGATGAGCAACAACACGCTGTTGAACAGCAAAGCAAATGTCACTTTCGTGATGGAAATATCCCACGGGCGGACCTGTTCGCCTGCCGCATTATACTCTACCAGTTTGCCCTCGTACTTACTTCCTTCGGGAGCGATGGAAAGTCCTTCATAAGTCCCTCCATTCTCTTCGAGACGGGAAGAAAGGAACGTGTGCCAACCTGTAGTGCTACTATAAACAATAATAGGTAATGGTATAGTAATGTGCGTGTTACCCCACGTCGTAATATGCCATTCGTAGGAGTCGCCGATATGACCGAACACAATTTCTTTCACATCCACCGTGTTCTCCTGTTCCTCTTTCGGAGTAATCTCGTCCTGCGTCTGTTGTGACACCGCTTCCCCCTCCTGTTCCTGTGCAAGAACCGGCAAGCTGACTGCCGCCATGAGGCAGAACAGAATCAACGGAGCTACTATGTTATGCAACTGTTTCATTTTTCTTTTTATTTTTCTTTTTCCGTTTCTGATTCAACTCAAAAGAGAAGAAGAACCAGGTTTCGAATACCAGATATATCAAATAGAACAAGATAAACGTCAGCAGAAAGGCTCTGGCTTCTTCGCGAACGGCAAGACAATAAATCAATACCAGAATCAGCGAAAGAATCATTTTTATCATCTTCGTTGCCAGATACAACAGTAACATTCTCTGTGGAGCATGCCGACGGCAAGTGTCGAAAGCATAAATGCTAAACAGCCCGAAGAAGTAAAAATAGATCGGAATAAACGGATACCCTCCGAAATAATGCCCCGGCAAAGCGAAGTGTAGAATGACAGCTCCGAGTGCCCCGCTAATTACCGCAAATAAGGTATGCCACCAAATAAAATTCCGTTTAGTTTTACTAATATTCACCATGTTACTGTGTTTTTCTGTAAGATTATAACCTCGTTTTTTTCAATTTTTTAATGCTTAGTCTTTGTGCCGGTGAGGAGTTTCCGTCAGGAAACACAGGCAGAAACCGTACCGTCACTCATTTCGACAAAACCGCCCTGAATATCCATCGTGTGCTCTTCTCCGTCCATCGTCGTGTAACTCAACGTTCCCGCTTTCAACGACGAAACAATGGGCGCATGCCCGGGAAGAATAGAAAACGAACCGATCATTCCCGGCAATGTGACAATCTTCACATTTCCGTCGAATATGCTCTTTTCGGGCGATACTATACTCAAATGCAGTTCTTTCATCATGCTATCTTTTTATTTTTTTGCTGCCTGTTCCAGCAATTTCTTACCTTTCTCTATTGCCTCCTCAATGGTTCCGACATTCAAGAAAGCCTGTTCGGGAAGATAATCCACTTCTCCTTCCAGAATCATCTTGAATCCCTTGATGGTGTCTTCAATACCCACCATCACACCCGGAACGCCTGTAAACTGTTCAGCCACGGCAAACGGTTGTGAAAGGAAACGCTGCACACGGCGGGCGCGGTTCACTACCATCTTGTCTTCTTCCGAGAGTTCTTCCATACCGAGGATGGAGATAATATCTTGTAATTCCTTGTTACGTTGCAGAATTTGTTTCACTTGCTGCGCTACGTCGTAGTGTTCCTGGCCAACAATGTGCGGGTCGAGGATACGTGACGTAGAAGCCAACGGGTCTACCGCCGGATAAATACCCAGCTCCGTAATCTTACGGTCGAGCACGGTAGTTGCGTCCAAGTGGCTGAAAGTTGTTGCAGGAGCCGGGTCGGTCAAGTCATCGGCAGGCACATACACCGCCTGTACGGAGGTGATAGAACCTTTGCGGGTAGACGTGATACGTTCCTGCATCGCACCCATTTCCGTAGCCAGCGTAGGCTGGTAACCAACGGCGGACGGCATACGTCCCAAAAGGGCGGACACTTCCGAACCTGCTTGCGTGAAACGGAAGATATTATCAATAAAGAACAGAATATCGCGTTTCTCACCTTCTTTTCCTGCGTCGCGGAAAGATTCCGCCACCGTCAGTCCGGACAATGCCACAGAGGCACGTGCGCCCGGAGGCTCGTTCATCTGACCGAAAATCAGAGACACTTGCGATTTCTCCAGTTCGTTATAATCCACTTTCGAAAGATCCCAGTGACCTTTCTCCATTCCTTCTTTGAATGCTTCGCCGTAACGGATTACACCGGATTCAATCATTTCGCGCAGCAAGTCGTTACCTTCACGGGTACGTTCACCTACTCCGGCAAATACAGAGAATCCATTATGTTTCTTGGCGATATTATTGATAAGTTCCTGAATCAATACAGTCTTTCCTACACCGGCACCGCCGAACAAACCGATTTTACCACCTTTGGCATACGGTTCG
>NZ_EQ973371.1:44955-105172 GCF_000157055.1 Bacteroides sp. 2_2_4
GGTCGAGTCCTTTCATACCGTCGATCGAATCACCGACTACGTTCATCAGTCGTCCTTTAATCTGTTCGCCAATCGGCATCGTGATCGGGCCTCCGGTGGGATACACTTTCATGCCTCTCTGAAGTCCGTCAGTACTGTCCATCGCTACGGTACGCACCGTATTTTCGCCGATATGTTGCTGAACTTCTACAACCAGTATTTTGCCGTTTGGCCTCTTTATCTCCAGTGCGTCGTGGATGCTTGGCAGCACCAATTCTGCATCCGTACCCTCAAAGTACACATCGACCACAGGGCCGATCACCTGCGAGATATGTCCGATAATCTGTGACATAAGCAATCTCTAATTTATTTATATTATTCTTTTCTCTCCTTTTTGACTTTATAATATGAAAGGAATGCACATTTTTCGCGTTTTACCTATTTCATTATTATAATAAACAGTTGAGTTCAGTTTTTGTTCAACTATTTTCTATATCCCATAAACTTCTGTCCTTAGAAATAGTTAAAGAAACAACTGCGCAAATGTAGAAACAATTCCGTGTCGTTGTGCTTCCTTTTTCATAATTTGTCGTTCGATAACACTTATTAGACCTACAATGACTACAGATTGACCAATTCAGGCAAATTTCTGCTACAAATCAATAGCAAAACAAGTTTGGGGGCAATAATCTATCAATAAACTAAATTAACCCATCGAGTTTCCTATCTCTTTGTTAAAAATCAATGGATTAGCAAAAACAAGAAATAGTGGCAAAAACAACTAGTTTTGTGCTCGAACACAGAAAAGTCCGTATTTTCATGTTTTCCTTAAGAAAGTTTAAAGCCATATTTCCTGTTTTTCTCCTATCTATTCTATTCCTTATATATTCCGCATTTTTGCATTAAGATTCACATCCATCTTTATAAAGTTCCCAATTTGCATAAAAGAGCAATATAATAACGCCACATACAATTATTATCTCATTTTTTTGCTGTAATTTTGCACCACTAATATAAAACACTCAAAATGATGAAGAAAATACTGTTACTCGGTTCTGGCGAACTAGGAAAAGAATTTGTAATTTCAGCTCAACGTAAAGGCCAGCACATCATTGCTTGCGACTCCTATGCAGGAGCACCGGCTATGCAAGTGGCCGATGAATTTGAAGTATTCGACATGCTGAACGGTGAAGAGCTGGAACGCGTGGTGAAGAAACACCGCCCGGACATCATCGTTCCGGAGATTGAAGCCATCCGTACAGAACGCTTATACGACTTCGAGAAAGAAGGTATCCAGGTAGTTCCCAGCGCTCGTGCCGTGAACTTCACGATGAACCGCAAAGCCATTCGCGACCTTGCCGCCCAAGAACTCGGACTGAAAACAGCCAAATACTTCTATGCCAAAACTCTGGAAGAACTGAAAGAAGCTGCCGATAAAATTGGTTTCCCTTGTGTCGTTAAACCATTGATGTCTTCTTCCGGCAAAGGACAATCGCTCGTGAAGAGTGCCGACGAACTCGAACATGCCTGGGAATACGGATGCAGCGGCAGTCGTGGCGATATTCGCGAACTTATCATTGAAGAATTTATCAAGTTCGACAGCGAAATCACCCTGCTCACCGTTACCCAAAAGAACGGCCCTACCCTCTTCTGCCCTCCTATCGGACACGTGCAGAAAGGTGGCGACTACCGCGAAAGTTTCCAGCCTGCACACATTGATCCCGCCCATTTGAAAGAAGCGGAAGAGATGGCGGAGAAAGTAACCCGTGCCCTCACAGGTGCAGGACTTTGGGGAGTTGAGTTCTTCCTAAGCCATGATAATGGAGTCTATTTCTCCGAACTCTCTCCTCGTCCGCATGACACAGGTATGGTGACACTGGCGGGCACACAAAACCTGAATGAATTTGAATTGCATCTGCGTGCCGTACTCGGCCTGCCCATTCCCGGCATCAAACAAGAACGGATAGGCGCAAGCGCTGTGATCCTTTCCCCGATTGCCAGCCAGGAACGTCCTCAATATCGCGGACTAGAAGAAGTGACCAAAGAAGAAGATACTTATCTCCGCATTTTCGGCAAACCGTTTACACGTGTCAACCGCCGTATGGGTGTGGTACTTTGTTATGCTCCGCTTGATTCTGATTTGGATGCGTTGCGCGACAAGGCTAAGAGAATTGCAGAGAAAGTAGAAGTTCATTAATACAAGAAATTCAGAGATAAGATGAATAAAATCCGCCAAGTAAACCTGTCTGATATTCCAGCACTGCAAGAGCTATATCAGCATACAGTTCTGACTGTGAACCGAAAAGATTATACAGCCGAAGAAGTAGCAGATTGGGCTTCGTGCGGAGACGATACGTCACACTGGAATGAGCTTTTCGAAGAACAACATTATGTGGTTGCAGAAAACGAAGAAGGCGT
The DNA here is from genome assembly GCF_000157055.1 of Bacteroides sp. 2_2_4. Taxonomy (NCBI): domain Bacteria; kingdom Pseudomonadati; phylum Bacteroidota; class Bacteroidia; order Bacteroidales; family Bacteroidaceae; genus Bacteroides; species Bacteroides sp. 2_2_4. The sequence continues at coordinate 47,353 of NZ_EQ973371.1, forward strand.
GATTGTAGGCTTTGGCTCTGTAAACGATGACGGATATATGCACACGCTGTTCGTTCACAAGGACTTTCAGCATCAAGGTGTCGCAACATCTTTGTATAAGCATCTCGAAGCATATGCACGAGAAAGAGGTGCGAAAAGATTAACATCGGAAGTTAGCATCACGGCAAAACCATTTTTTGAAAAACAAGGTTTTCAGGTCGATGAAGAGCAAAAGCGGAAAGCTAATCAAATGTGTCTCACCAATTATAAGATGAGCAAGCAGTTCTGTTAATCACATCTAATCATTTCTAAGATGAAAACATAGAAGAAAGCTCATTTGCAGATAAAGAAAGTCTTATTTTATATAAGAAAAACTCCAGCTATGGTGACGGATAAAGTTACATTAGCTGGAGTTTTTCTTTTTAACTTCATGAAATGAAAACGTCATTTCTTACTCAAGAAACGTTTAGCCAAATATTTACGTATTGGTTCATCATACAGCTTCAAACACAGATAAGCAAGAATAATACTCAAAATAAAGACACACAAAGCTACGTGCCAGGTTTCACCTAACGTGTAGAGTTGATTCTCAATCAGCCATGCATAGAACAGATACATCAACGGATAATGTATCACATAAACCGGATAAGATATATCTCCCAAAAACTTACATATCTTTGTCGATTGCTTGTCCGTGGTGGTGCCCGACGCTCCTATCCACAGAATGATAGGGAAAGCCACAATCACGCAAAACGCTTCATAAACACCATTCATGCAAAGCGGCTCCAACCCTTCCAGATAAGGAACAGAGAACAGGGCAATCAGCGCAATAGTACATATCCAAAATGCACCTTTCACCTTCATAGGCTTGAAATTGCGCGACATAAGCATACCCAACGAAAAAGGGAAAAGCATACGCAAGGAACCACCCAAAAAGTTAACCCCATCCAGCGTCCAGCCCACTCCTATGTTTCCATAAGTGGAGACATTAAAAACAGCAAACGCCGCCAACGCTACGCCCAGCAACACCACAAACACCGTCAGTGCCTTGTTGGACAAGCGGCGAATGAACAACGCATACAGGATATTGCCGATATACTCAAAAAACAATGACCAGCAAGGACCATTCAACGGAAACATCTCACCGTTGCCACGAACTTCGTACCCAACACCCGGCATGGCAGGAATGAAGAAGATCGTACAAAGCAGAGACAACATTATCATGGAGATAGCTATGTGCGTCCCGTCCCATTGCACACTCCCCTGAATACAGAACGTGATAGCACCGAGAACGGCACCCATAATGACCATCGGATGAAGACGTATCAATCGGCGTTTAAAGAAATCTTTCATGGTGAGACTTTTACCCCAACGGTCGTCGTAAGCATAACCGATCACAAAACCCGAAAGGATAAAAAAGAAATCCACGGCTAAATATCCGTGATTCAGAGTTTCAATAGCGCTATTACTGGCAAAAGCGAAGCCCTCGAATACGTGATACCATATCACCATAAGAGCCGCCACACCGCGAAGTCCGTCAAGAAGATCATAATGCGCCTTGGTGTCTGAAAAAGCTGAAGCAGAAATGTTCGACATTTGTTTTTCTATTAGTAAGTTAGTATTTTCAGAAGGCAAAGATACGGTTTGCGCTACGAAGTTTCTTTGCTCTAAAGCAAAAAAGCCCTGCTAATCGCTATTTTTTAGCACGTACCCGACTAAGGGTATAGATGGAAATGCCCAGAAAAGCAGCCACATATTTCAGCTTCACTCGGTTTATTAATCCGGGATAGCGACGGTTGAACTGTTCGTAGCGTTCTTTGGGCGAAAGTTGGAGGCGCTCCACAAACATGTGGCTAAGCTCCTTATTCACATTCTGATGCAGGATTCTTCCCCAGTTGGCTATGTCGATATATGTTTCGTAGAGGGCATTCAGCTTGTCGATGTGGATGACGTAGATTTTGCAATCGGAAAGCGTTTCAACGCTTTCTACCGATGGTTGCTGATAGTAGAGCGAATCCATGCCGAACGTGACGTCGCCCTCCTGACTGAACCACGTAGTGGTGTCCTCTCCGTTGTGGTGGAATACGGAACGGGCGATGCCCTCTTCAATGAAATATACCAGGCGGTCTGTGACGCCTGCCTGAACGATACGGGTATCTTTGGGATAATACCTTAATTCCATATTCGCCTGAAGCGCTTGAAGTGCTTCGTCGGAAACCGGATAGATTTGCCTGATTTTACGAATGATATTTTCCATTTGGGGGTAATGGCGTATTGGGGGTTAATGACGTACTTTAGGATATTTATTATTAAAACGGAAACCAAGACCGAGCATCAGATAATTAGGGGTCTGGAAATCCTGAAGATTGTAGCCGATGTGAAGGAATGAACTCCGGGTGACGTTGATCTTCAACGCAAAGACCTGATACAGTCCGCGCAAATCGCCACGCCCCAGTACATTCGTTCCCAAGCCGACACCGATGGTAAAAAACGGCATCACGTATTCTGCCCGTCCGGAAAGTCCGAGCGCAAGCTGATTCTGAATGCCCGGCACGAGAAATTTACGACGAGAGGAACCACTGCCTGCATCGTACTCCACCAGCGCATCTTCGGTGTACACATTGGCACTACCGTCATAGACACCATCCAGCGAAACTCCAAAGCGCAGCTTATAGTTGAGATTGTACATCGGAGCAAAGTTGAACCCCGCTACGGGATAGCTGCCCGGTGATGCAATCTGTTTCTCGCCCACATAGACGCCTTTGCGACGCCACGAGCCGAACAACACAAGGTCATAACTGACGTGTCGCGGAAAACGGGGAACGTAGGGATGAACCAATGATTTAGTGAGGTCGGCTTCTTCCCGGTTGAAGTTGTACACCAGTCCGATTTTCGCTCCGGTGGTGTTGACACCTGCATTGGGAAACTTGGTGTTGCCGTTGGAGAAATGCGTGAAGTCTCCGCCGATGATAAAGTCGAAATAACGGGAAAGCGACCAGTTAAGGTAGATACCCGCATTGAGGTAGGCATTCACCCGTGAGCCTACGGCTCCGTTGTAGGAGTTGTAATCGTTGTCATAAGGTTTCCATCCGGCAGAAATACCGAAATTCCACTCGTAATTGAGCGAAAGGCGGGGATTGAAACGGGCAATGCGTGCACCTTGAAAGACATAGAACGTCATCGGATCACCCAGTTGCTTTTTGTCGCCAAAGGTGGTGAAAGCCAAGCCGAAACCTTGATAAGCTCCGCCATAGATGCGGTCGGCACAGGTGTTGGGACGAAACTTGAAAGAGTATTTCAGATGAGCGGCAAATGAACTCTGGATGGGTTTCCACCGTTCGTTCTCGCCTTGCAGGAAAGGATTGGTGGGGAACACGTATTGCGGCCGCGCCTCTATCCCCAACCGGTGAATGAAATGGTGGGGAACGTAGGGAGCTACAGTGTCGGCTCCGCATTGCGGGAAGCTGTTGTGCCGGAAGCCATGAATTTCTTCCTGCAATCTCCGCACTTCTTCACGAAGTTGGCGGACGTCCTGCTGGAGCTGTTCTACGTCTTGCCGCATTTCCTTCACCTCTTTCTCTTCCTGCCCTACCTCCTGCGCACTAAGCGAAGTGCCGGGGAAAAGCAAAGCGGAACAGATTACGGCGATTTCCCATCTGGGTATCTTTACTCTCATATAATAGTCTGGTTTGTCTTTTCAGAACGGAAGTTACAAATGGAGCTTCTCAATAAACTGTGCCACATGATAGCCGTCCATCAACCCATGATGGCAGGTTACGGAAACGGGCATCATCAGTCTTTCTCCATCACGGAAGTACTTTCCGGTGGAGATTTTGGGAACACTGTCGCCCGAACGCATATTGGTGGGGTGCTTCATGTCGGTGAATGAGAGCCACGGCACTGCCGAATAATGAATGGCATTGGGATGGAAAGTGCCTCCTTTGTTGAGTCCCGTAGTGACTTGCAAACGTTCCATTTCTGCCTTTGCCCGACGGATAAAAACGAGTTCGTCCGGATCGTATTCAAAGGCGGCAAAAGAAAAGGTATGGTCGTCACGGCCTACGGTGGCTTCGGGCAGAAGGCTGTCATAGCACACCACCTTATCGCCTTCGATGCGATAACGGAATTCTTCTACCGCAGCAGCGGCAGTCGTTATCCGGTGGAGGACTAACAGGGAAAAGGATATGCCTTTGGTTTTGGCTTCCTGATATGCGCGCGTACAGTCTACCTGAACGGTCACTCCGAAAAACGGATCGTCAAAAGCACTGAAATGTTCGTAATGTTCTCTTCTGTTCCAAGTAGCAATATCGATGATCTTCTCTATCTGATTCATTCTAAACACTCTTTTTTATTTGAGAAACGCAGATTAACGCAAATTATCGCAGATTTAGCCTATTTCCTTTGCGGTAATCTGCGTTTCTAAATTCAGACTCTTTACTGATGTTGCTCACGCAACAAGTCGTTCACTGTTTTTACCGGGTTGAAAGTGGAAAGTGGCACTTCTACAAAGACGGTATTCCAGTCGCTCATCGCTCCGTTCCACAAGCCGGGAAGTTCGAGAGCTTTCAGGTCTTTGCCGTTCTTCGATTTGTAGGAGATGAAGCCTGTTGCTTTATCTACATACTTCACCAGGTCGAACTTATGTCCTTTATAATCGCGCACGGCGCATACGAGGTCTACCGGATTGAAGTGTGTGCCTTTCTCGAACATTTCTTTCTTTTCCGGATCGTCCATGTCGATCTGTGAGCTTTCGAGGATTTGCAGGGAGATGGTTCCGTCGCTGTTGTAAGCAAGGAACGGGCCGCCACCGGGTTCGCCTACGTTCTTCACCATTCCGCAGACGCGCATCGGGCGGTTGAACTTGTTTTTCAGGTAGATGGCGAGTACGGAATCTTCGAGGTCTTTCGTCTCCGGATTCTTGCAGAAGAGTTTCTTTTGCAGGAATTGAAGCATTTCCATCATCTGGTCGTGGGTGTATTTACCGCTGTCGAGCAGGGTAAGGTATTCGAATACTTGTTCTTGCAAAGTCACGAGCACTCCGGCAATCAGTTTCTTATAAGTAACGGTGTCGGCTTTCAGTCTGTCGGGCACTACGTTGTCGATGTTCTTGATGAAGATAATGTCTGCATCGAGGTCGTTCAGGTTCTCGATCAGTGCGCCGTGGCCACCGGGACGGAACAGCAGTTTGCCGTTGTCACGGAAAGGTTGGTTGTCCATGTCGGCGGCAATCGTGTCGGTACTCGGCTTTTGTTCGGAGAAGGTGATGTAATAGTCTACTCCATAGCGTTTGGAAAATTCGTCTACCTTTTCGGCTACCAGCTTCTTGAAGAGTTCACGGTGTTCGGTAGATACCGTGAAGTGCACGTTTACTTTACCGCTCTTTCCGGCAGCATACAAGGCTCCTTCGGCGAGATGTTCTTCCATCGGCGTGCGTGAACCTTCGGGATACTTATGGAATTTGAGCAGACCTTTCGGTAGTGCGCCGTAATTCAGTCCGGCTGTTTCGAGCAGGGCGGATACCACTGCTTTATAGTTGCCGTCTTCGATCAGTCCGGGAATATCTTTTCCGTCGATACGCTGGCAGGCTACATTCAGGTCATCATAGAAAGCAAAATTCTTGATTCCGTCGAAGAATGTCTGTTCGAACTTGGTAGTCGGCCGGTCATAGTCGGCAGACAGGAACTCGAACAGGTTCTTGAACATACGACTCGCTGCACCGGAGGCGGGCACGAACTTCACAACAGTCTTATCTGTGTTGGTATATGCATCCCAGGCGACCAAATAAGCCTTCTGTTCTTCTGCATCGGGAGCTAATATTCCCTTTTCGATGGAGGCTGCCGCATCCAGCTTCAAAAAGGGGAAACCCGTCTGGAAGCATGCTAATTGTTCTACAATTTGCTCTTCCGTGATGCCTTTCTTGGCAAGCAACTCTTTGTCCTGTGTCGTTATCATAATATCTAATTTTATTAATTGATGCCCAAAAATACAAAATGTTATTTACTTCTTGCCGAATAACCGGGAAAAAAACTAATTTTCCTTCCATATTTCATTATCAGTCATTTACGAAGAAGTGTTATTCATTTATGTACTTTTCAGCGTTATTTGAACACAACAAAGATAAGAATTTGCCCGAGAAAATCATCTCGAAAAACAATATTTCTCATTCTCATACCGAATCATTCTCGGAATACCCCCCCCCAAAAAAAACGAGAAACCAGCTACCATTTCTGATAGTTGGTTTTTCTTCCCTGATTATGGTTCTCACTTAAACCATATTCCTGCATTTTTCTTTATCTCCACCGTTGTGAACTTTTCCAGTTCCATTACAAGTACTTTCGCTTCGTTTGCTGTTGGCTCTGGTAACTGTACCTTTCTGTTCGTATTTCGCCCTATATTTACTTGTAGAGGTTTACATCGTTTTATGTACTCTATCATTTTATCCAAATCAAACTGCATCAAAGGTTCTGCCGTAACATAGGTATCTATGCCCAAATCCACGATTTTCTCCATTGCTCTTACCCTTTCTTCTATCTCTGGTGAGTTACGCATTATTTCTGGATAAAACCTATTGGTTTCTATGGTCGTACAAACCACTGAATGATGAAAGACAGGATGAGTTATAAAATCTAATATTCTGGAAGGATTTTTGCTTTGAAACAAATATTTATTGGCAGACCTATCACAATAGTCCAAAACCATTTTAATCCAATGGCTGGGTATATCTTCTGCCCACATATCAATACTACTTCCTACAAAAATAAAATTCGAGCACTCAAGATAGCAGGTCAATTCTGCCGCATCCAATCTGGGGGTATTCAAACGAGAACACATTTTTTTCATATAGCAATAGGTACAGCCATGAGAACATTTACCCTTAATAGGATTCCATGTGTGTGTCACAAATTCATACATATTGCCTTTACTCTCCTTAATCATGATATATCTTTATTAGTTATTATTCTTGTTGGAAAGCCAGCAGGAAGCACCTACTGGCTTCTTGTCTCTACGGATTATTTTTCAAATTCTTCCCATAATCCACTCAATTTATTATTTATAATATTTTCTTTCGTATCACCTCCTCTAGTTCCCTTGGCTTGTTCAATATAATCAGCATCTTCTTTACTAATATTTTTCAAAAAACGTTCCATTTTGTCTGTAAATTCAGGTTTGAGATTATCACTGGTTTTTTCATACTTGGATATTATCCAGTCGATTACTGTTCGTGCCTGTATTGTCGTTTCTTTAAAAACACCTTCTGCCGCTTGTAAAAGTCTTATCCCCCTTTCCAAGCCACTGGTATTATTCAACTCGTCAACAATGTTACCGTCTATGGCACAATCCATAACTTTTTTATTAATCCTTGAGGTGAAGGTCAGCCACTTCGATGCTGAAGTTAAAGAATAACCTTTATTTACTAAATTATTCATAGCATCCAACAAAGGTAGTTTTTTTTGCTGATTGTTTATTTTTGCTCCTTTCACATAGTCGCTGCCCTTCCACGGATTAGTAGCAATATTGATTTCTGATAACATTTTAGCTATTGGTAGTTCCGTATTCAAAGCATACAATAACTTAAATTCTCTCTTATAACGTTTTTGCTCATCCCGTTCTTCATTACTCGCCATAAGTCTAAGGTGCGCTTCATAGCGATGATTACCTTCCACCAACACCAAATAATCCACAGCTTCTTCTTCTCTTATAATATCACCTGTAGTAAAATCAACAACTTCCAGCCCTTGATTTATAACATCAGTAGCATCTACCACTATGGCAGGAATTAACTGTCCGCACTCTTCAAGTGTTTCCATTTTAGCCTTCACAATCTTTTCATTCAAATCACGATTACCGCTTAAACGTGCAATCTTTTTGCCTTCATTTACTAACGAGGTTAATGTTGTTACTTCATTTTTTTTCATGTCAATCTTGCCGCTGCCCTGCGGACTTATTTTGGTATCTGGCTCACCGATTATTTTATACCACAAAGATTGCCCTTTTCTTTAGAAGCTAACGGGAATAAAAAAACACAGCTTTCTTATTCCCCTACTTCACAAGCTGTAGAATGAAGTATTTAGAGAATAAGGAAGCAGAAATAAACAATAAAATAAGTCTCAATCAATAATAAAATGCATTCAAACTCCTTATGTCCTTATCTTTATATTGCTTCAACAGGGACTTCAAGTAGTCATAATCAACCAACACACTTTCGTTGCTCACGATACCAGTGAAGTATAGTAGATGAGAAATCAGCGTCTTTTCCTTGTCAGACATATTAGCTCCCTTCTTTCTCTTTTCTTTTACCTGTTCTTGATAATTCAAGGCAGTGATAATCATTTGTGAGAAATAATAAGCGAATACGGAGAATGATTCAGTATGTGGATCACTCAAATCAACGCTACCAGTATTCATTTGGTCTGAATTTACTGTTTCCAATCCGTCTGCACAAAACTTTGCTATACTAGCAATAGCCGTCTTATTATCTATCACGATATTCTTCCTACCTATTTTCAAGGTAATACAAATTGGGCTTTTAAAGACTGCACCAAACGGAGTATCTCTTTTATAGTCCTCACTGATAGCATTAACAAGTTTTTCTATCTGTTCTTTAGGGGATTCTTTTATTTCTATACCCTCCATACATTTACCCCAACTGCAATCATAGCAGAAAAGCAATAGATACCAAAACTTTTCAGCATCTAAATCTAATGTAGTAAGTAAATCCTGCAATTCACGATTCTGCATGTAAGCATCAATGGAAAATTTACCTTTCAATATTCCTCTGTTGTATCTTCCTTTAAAAGTATCTGGCGTTTGTGACGGCAACATATATGCCTGTCCTGTTTCTTCATCATAATCAAAATCAGGGAAATATTCTTGTGTCACTGGATATATATACTCTAGCAACTCGCTATACTGGATTGAGAACTTATCTACTGGCTTCATAGTGTTTTTGTTTGCAATGATAATAAAAAAACAGCAAATGAATTTCTTCAAATGCTGTTTTTATAATTGAAAGAGTTTTCGAATACTCTTTACCTACTGATAAACCTACAGCCAATCCAATAGCTAAAGGTAGATTAATCCATCCTATTGAAAGTACTACTATTAAGTTTACAATAAAATGCAGTAATTTATCTTTATTCTTCAGCTTGTTTATTATTCTTTTTATTGTTTCCTTCATTGTTACTAAATTTTTTCCAAATACCTGTTACTGAATCTATTCCTAATAAAGCCATAACACATATTAAAAATGTATCTATCATTAATGGTGCTTGTATACACATTATAGTACAATATATAAGTACTGCAACTGCAACAAACCACCCTATTACTCCACACACTCTTTTAGACGAGATTCCAGAATGTGAAGTAAACATTTGTCTTACGAAAGTTATGAATCTCATTTATTCATAATTTATTTATATATTTGCATATTATTAATTTTAAAATCTAAGATTATGCACATTAAATGTCCTAAATGTAAAAACACTAATTTTTGCATCAGCCAAGACACCATAGACGGTGTAGAATACAACGTTATAAGTTGTGTTATTGATGATTATATTATAGGCGTATATCCTAACTCCGATTCTAAATTTAAAGAACTTCAAGAGAAGATTGAGGATTTAGAAAGTACTATTAGTGATTTAGAGGACCGAATTGAGCGTCTAGAACGATAGTCTCACTTATATAGGCTTTAGGAATTACTATACAATCCTTACATAATGAATCAGGTATATTAATACCATAAATACTTGAAGCAAGTACAATAGCTTTATCATCTTCTTCTATGAAGTAACCTACTGTACTTGTTTCTATATCTCTATCTAAGTATCTAACATCTTCTGATAGACTGCATCCTTCTCTATCAGTCATGTACTTGCTATTCCATTTAATAAGTACTAAGTCTTTACGTTTTAATTTACAATTCATATTAATTCATATTAATTCATATTAATTCATTTAAGGTTTATACTCACGGACTTTAGCTTCAAGGTTACTAGGTAACTCTTCTGTTACGTGATGTATTCCTGCATCTGAACCTAACAAGTAAATAGTGTTATTATTGCATACATAAAGATACTTACTTCCTCTCCAATATCCCTTACCTGTACGTACTTTAAATACTACATCTATTTTATAATCCGTTCTACAATTCATACCGTAACCTGGCTTTATAGGTGGGAATTTAGTAGTAATTGCCCAGTCATTCCATTTGCTCATATTTATATTAATTTATTACACAGCCGTAGTGTCTATAGAGAATGTCACGTACCACCAATATAAATCATCTGCATTATCTATCCCAACTTCTAGTAGCTGTGACCAATTTACTCCTTTATATTTCCTTAAGTTTTTAAGCACATTTAGAACATCTTCCATAGAATTAATAATACATCCTTCAGCCCCATTTGTTCCATTGCTAATTGTCATATAAACTTGTAATTTAGATTTACCTCTAGGAACAACGGCAAATGTTTCATAATGGTCTTTTATGTTCAAAATAATATCTTCTATATGTTCTAGAACATTGGCTTGTAAGGGTTCGCCAGTCAGGTTACACATTCTTAAGCCTTTGGGGGTTCTTTCATAATATAAATGCTTTAAGGACCCAAGTGTATCATACCAAGTTCCAGAGTTAAACAGTTTAATTACTTGTTTACGTTCCTCCTCATTATAAGGACTCCACCTATTCCCAAATCCTCTACTGGTTCTATCATTGTATGTTTCTGTTCCCGATTGTACTATATAGTCAATGATATCATCCAAATTAGATTCTATTATTTCAGTAGCATAGTCTAAAGGGTACTTTCCGTCAACTACTTTAGTAGTATCAGTATCAAGAATGGGATATTCTTCGTATGAGAACAACAGTCCTCTAGTTTTAGGAGTAGAGAATATATGAGCATTAGTGTCAAATAAGAATCCATCAGCATAATGCTCTATTCCCGTTAATGTATCAATACAGAATTGTTTTATCTTGTCTCTTTGTGCCTTTAATGATTCCTCTATTTTATTGCAATCAAATTGCAAGTTTATAGAGTTTTCATCAAAATAGAAAATAAACCACTTGTAAGAATCTAAATCGTTCAAAGTTTTAACCTTTTCATTTTCCATAATTCATTTGTTTAATTATTAATTTATAATTATCTTTTTATATATTTGTAACGTATATCTCCACCTTCCTATCAAGTAATAACTGAACAAGTATCTACTAGATTAATTAGTTATTAACTTCTAAATGGAAAGTAATGGAATATACGTTACAAACAATTTTGAAGAAGCCTGTTCTTGTACACGCATACAAACGTACAAGATTTGGCAAAGTCGAGTTCGTGAGAGAACATCGAAGAAGATTACCTCGTAGGTAAATTTAGTTGGTTTTTAGTTACAAGATTATTTCAATCAAGTAGATGTAACAGTAAAGGTGGTACTGCAATACCACCTTTTTTTATTAATCTTAGAAAATAATCATATCTTTGCATAGATAATCATAAACATAGCCCCTCGCAAACATTATGAGATAATTAATAGTCCACGAGATTAATTAGTTATTCACGGTTCTAGCGGGAACTGGATTACTTTTATTTCTACAAAGTTACTAAAAATCAGCTACTTAACAAAATAGATAATGTTAAAATATGTCATATCAACATTCATCAATTTACTTTTTGTATTTTTGTATACAATACTTTCTTCGTGTACGTTATACCAACCCCATTCTGAACATATTGATTTAGAAAGGAGGTGTATTAGCCAGTGCGAAAATTATGCAATTGTAAAGAAAAGCCAGTTTCAGTACGGGATTACTGGAGATATTGGCATGGTGTGTGGCAACACATCGCTTCGTATTGTCGCAAGCGTAGAGGAAGATAAGTATTGCATCTTTGGCAGATAGATGTAAAATAACTGCCTTTAATTGTTTAATATCTTTGTAAGCTCTTTTAAATTATGTTCTAAAACCTTCCTATTGGCAATAACCCCAACCTCATTAACTATTATTGCATCTAACTCCGCATTATCTGGATTATCTGCTAAATACTTGTACTCTTCTATCATATCCCAATTTAAATGTGGGACAGTTAATATAAATGAGACTTCTTTATTTATCCCAAGTGAGCAAGCTGCATCATAGGGATGCTTTGATGTTATATATATCCATTTGTTCATATTTATTCATTTCTTATATTCTTGGAAAGTCATCTATTATTGGTCCTCCACCTAATTCATTCAATATTTCTCTCGGAATATACTTAATAGGCTTCCAATCAGACCTATCATTCTCTCTTCTAAAAGCATATTCGCTTTCCTTATCGTAACACACCATTATAGTACCGTTCCCGTTCCTAAACAGTGCCATAACATTAACCTGCTTATTCTCTATAGTTATTGCCCCACATTTTAATATAGGATGCTTTTGCACTCTAATCCATTCATTTGTTTCATTCATAGCCATTAATCAAAGTATTAATTGTAGGAATACCTAATCTTCATATATAATACCTTCAATTTCTGGTAAATATTCATATATAACTCCCTCCGCTTCTCTTAGCAATATCTCCTCTTTGCTAAGATAGATAGATTTACGTATATAGTCTAAATTATAGCTTCTTACTAAGTCATTCAATAGCATTATCTTAGCTTTAGATATTTCTTTAGGATTTGCACCTAACTTTATAATTAAAGTCTCTACTGTCATCATACTAATAATTCATTAAATTTATACCTGTCCCTAACACGGCTGGATACATAAACCACTTACCAGTAAGCGCATCCCATATACGCTTATAGTCTCTATGAGTATCTTGTTTAAAAGATTTAGTAACAAATGATTTAGGATGATTTGAGTTAGAAAAAGCATCAATCATTTCTTTAGTGGCTTTCCAACCGGGATATTTTTGCCCGAATGTAAGTCCTAAAGCTATCCTAATATCATTAGCGTTAGTAGCAACTTCTCCCTGTGTTAATAAATATTCGGCAGCTCTTGGATGTGCGTCTTTAGCTCTATTAACATCTATAAGTCTCTTCACTTTTTCCATTTGAATTGGAAATTCTCCATATCTTCCTTTATGCAAATTTTCATGAGTCATAACTTGTAATGCTCCTTGTGAACTATCCACCGAATTGTCAAGTTCTATAATATCTCCTTCTTTAGTTCTTCTAAACCTTCCAGTAACTCCAGTTTCCCCTAAATCTGCACGAACAACTTTAGATGTTGGAAACATTTCTGTCATTCTATATAAACTTGCAGCGGAGGTATTCTTAAATTCGGTGCGCTTATGAGGGGCTGTTTCATACTGCACTGGCCCCATCCCAATGCGTTTAGCTAAAGCAGCATTTCTATTTGCAGTTTCAACCACAGTAGGGTTTGATAATGTTTTAACAGCATTATTATATCCCTCTTGATTAGCTCTTTCTACTTCTTCCTGACTTAACTTTGCCATTTTATTATTTATCTTTGAACCATAAACTAAATCTTTATTAAAGAGTGGATTAGTAGAGCTGCTCTTTCCAAATCTAATATTGGGATTAACCATTCCACCAACAAAGCCACCTATCAAAGCTCCTTTATTCCCTGCTATTTTATTACCGATGCCAGCTCCAACTAGTGAACCTGCCATAGATGTTGCAGTAGCAACAGGATTAGCAACACCTATTCCAGTTGCAAAGGTACTCATTGCTGCTGACTTATTAAAGTCAAACATGGTACTAGCATTATCTTTAGTAATTCTAGTATTGGTAAATGGTGCAGACCAGTTCCAAGTATGCTGATTACCATAAAGTTTATCATTCTTAGCTTTATCAGCTTTGATTTGCCTAGATACTTCTTTCTCCCATTCACTTCTATTATCTTGACTTATTTCAGAATAAGTTGGAGTATATTGTTGCTTTATAGGCTCTTGAATTTGAGGTCTATAATCTTTGATAGCATCTCTTCTCTGAACTCTATCACCTCTTTGATATTTAATTATCTTACAATTTATATAATCAGTTGTTTTCATTATATTTGCATATTATTAATTTAAATCTATAGTTATGCAGATTAGACCCAAACACAGACCTCAATGGACAGAAGAAGAATTAGATGTTATATTTTCTAAAGCCACTTTAGTACTGGGTGAACTTCGCAAAGATGCCAGTGGTGTGTATATACATCGTGATGCTTATGGTAAGGCTGAACATCCTTTGGGTTGGGAAGTAGACCATATTAAACCTATTTCTGAAGGTGGAACTAATGAGCTTAGTAACTTACGTCCATTAAATATCCCTGCTAACAGAGGAAGGAATAACTAATTCCTTCCATGTCTCTCTAAGTGACAATTATAGAACTTTAGAAATTCAGGTTCTTCTACTTGGTAATACCATTCTATCATCTTATCAATAGCATGGCAGGCTTCTTCATTGTCTATATGCTCTTTACATTCTGGCTTAAATAATCCATTGCATTGTTCCTTTAATGGGCAATTGTAATCTTTACTTACCCAACACTGTTTCTTATCTACATCCTTATTATAATAATAATTTAATTGTTCATCAGTCATAATTCATTTTCATTTATAATTATTGTATCACATTCTATCTCATTACTACTTATTTGCCAATACCCATACAGTTTATATTCATTCTTTCCCATTTCTATTTGATAATACAATGAGGTATATCTGCCTTTAAATGGATATATACTATCACCCAATTGTTCTACTATAATTTTACCATTTCTTTTATACTGAATATAACTTTTATAGAACTTCATAGTTCCTCCAAAATCTTCATAACTATATACCCGTAGTTTTTTATCAGGAGATTGCATTATATTAAACTTCCCACTTCTCTTTAAATCATGAAAGGGATATGTGAATGAGTTAGAATCATTTAAACAGACCTGTAATAAAGAATCAAATCTTTCTTTATATTTTTCATCCCTTTCATTATTCTTGGCATCGAATAGAATGTTCAATTCCTTCTCTAGTATTGAAATCTTTTGCTCGTTTTGACATGAGGAAACAAGCAATATAAGTAGTATAATAGTTCTCATAATCTTTAATAGTGAAAATAGTTATCTATCCTATGTTTATATCTTCCAGAATCAAAATACCTTTTACCTGTATTTTTAGATTTATATGTAACTTTAGATTCTTCTCTAATCTTATCAATATCTCCTTTAGCTATACCTTCAAATAAGTTATCATAATCGTATAATCCATTCTTCAATTGCCAATACATATCTAATAATCCTTCTTTAATTTGTGGACTAATAGTATCAGCATTATTATTGGTTACACTGTTTAATTTTGCATCTAAGTGTGGAATTTCTTTTCTAAGCCTCTCAAGCATTATTGCATCAAGTTCTTCTTTAGTCATTCCATTTGCTGCTTTCTTTTTAAACTCTGCTGTTTGCATATCTAAGTCATATCCTGGACCTATATCAGTGTTTCCGTTTGCAGTTTTAAATGGATAATATAAATTACCTCTTAATCCTTTATTTTTAGGATTTTCAAACTTCCACATATTAGTATTAACTTTTTCTAAACTAGGAGGAGCTTTAGTTAAATCTATATTCTGATTTAATCCTAGTATTTGTCCTATAATTGGATTTATATTACCAAGAAGCATAGAAGCAACAGCACTAGGAGCATATTCTTTAGCAACATCTACAACATTAATAGGCTCTTTAGGTTCTTCTTTAGGAAGAAAACTCTTAACTTTATTAATAGTTTGAGTTACTATTCCGTCTTGTGCTTTAATAACACCACCATTCTCTAACTGTTCACTTTGAGTAGGTGTAGTTTCTGGCTTAGGTTTATTAGATTTATATCTACTCCAATCGAAGCCAATTAATTGTTCTTCATTTCTGTTGGCAGCTTTTTCTCTATTGAACTGTCTTAATATTCTATTTCTAAGTTCTCCTACACCCTTTAATTTAGGAATCTTCATTCCTTCTTGGGCTTTAGCTATCTGATTATATACATTAGATAATGCTCTCTTATAATTAGGGTCAGTAGCATATCCACCTTTAACTACTCTATCAATAAAATCTCCACCACTAAAAGCTTGATATCTTTTATTGTTTAGTAATGATACATGATAATTGGCATAATCATTTATATCTTTAAAGTCTCTAAAGCTATCATTTACATATACACCAATGAAAGATATATCTTCAATTCGTAGCACCATTGTTTTTTATAACTCATTTGTTGAGACATATTTGAATATATTTGGTAAAAGTTTCTCTACCTCTTTTCTTCTTGAATCTGTATACTTCAATTTCACTGTTACAATAATCTCACGTTCATAAGCTTTTTTATGAGTAGCTTTACTATAAAAATATCTACCACCCTTAGTATTACCTTCAATAGTATAACTATGGTCTGTAATATCTTTCTTGACAATTCTATTGCCTTGTTCTACTTCTGTATCAATCATTATATCAAACCATTCATGAAGCGAATAATCATCTTTAAAAACATCGAAGTAAGTAGCATACACATTCAAACAGATTGTACTATCTTCATTTACGAAATGATTTCCATTGCCTAAATCTGATTCTTCTCCATGTGTAAAGCTAGAGGGATATACTAAGAAATAATCAAAAGTTCTATTCCAATAAAACCTTGTATCATCATATTGGTATATCCCATTTCTATAATCAATCAGTTTCACACCTTTTACTCCTAATACCGAATCTACCCATTGCAAATATTTAGCTTCTGATATTTCCAAAGTAGGATGATTGTCATATATAAATAAACTGTCAATAGTAGCCTGTATATTACTATCCTTTTTACTAGTACAAGATAGTAATAGCATTAATAGTAATATGTAAATCGCATATATATTCTTCATGAATAATACTATTCTCTATAAAATAATCAATTATTACATATAAAATAAATCGCCAAAACCACAACAGGAACGATGATATACAATGCTATTGCTCCTTCCTCAAAACTCCCATTTTCTTTACGTGGACAGGTAATATATGCTATTATCGCATAAATTATAATTCCTATTACTGCTCCCATAAATCTTTATTTTATCAGTTATGTTTTCTTTTGTTTTCAGATTTAACTATGAGTGAAAAGATAAAACCACCTACTGCTCCTGCTAATATTATCATTAAAAACTCTTCCATTAGCCTTCTTTTTATTTAGCCTTTTTTCAACTCGCAAGCTCCCCAAATTATAGCCACAATGTTTAATACACTGTACAATATAACGCTTCCCATTGAAAGAGGGAGAAACCTTGCTCCTAAATAGGTAGCAATAACTAACATAATAGGAGATGATGAGTCTCCATTATCATCTCCTTGCACAATATTCATTATAATGATATAAATAGCTGTTAAGGCAGAGTAAACAATTTGCTCATACTTCAAAATATCTCCCATTGTAGTATCACCTTCGATTGTGATAATAGAAAAAACTATATCCTTTAAAATCCAACCCAACAGGAAATAAACAAGTATTCCTACAATAATCCAACCAATCCTTGTCATGTCAAATAATATTTTGAATATTTTTAAATTTATCATTCACATTACCAAACTTACTATCAATGATAGATTTTATTTGTCCCATTGCATCTCTAACATAAGGCTCATTATCTTTCAGTATAGTAAATTTACGTTTTACAATAACATTAAAAGAGGAACTAAACAATATGCGTTCTTTTAGTTTCTTCATTATGTCATAAGTTCCATTGTACCCATTATTATAAGTCATTGGAAAATAACTTTGTCTCTGCTGTTGATAACGAGCTATCTGTATATCTTCTGCTATTCTATAATAAACATGGTTACTAATACTTATATCAACTTTATAAGTTCTTTCTCCACTCCAAAAACTATCCTCAACACAATACATAAAAACTTCATATCCTTTATACTCAAACCTTTGAGCATTTGATAAATCTCTTACAGTATATGCCATTATTTCTTTTTTTGATTAATAAATTAATTTGTAGTATAAGTTGCTCAAAAATTGAGTTGGCTACTTGAAAGATAGTAGCAAAAGTTGTTTCTTAATGTCTGATTCGTAGTTATATATCGTTTTATCTACCCTGTTCCCTTTGGATAGTATTACACAATGAGAAAAGCGTGGGAACTATCGAATATTATCATCATGAGGCTCTGGACTGCCCTTGCACAATAATAAACAATAGCCCACGCCAAACGATATATAGACTATCTTAACAAGATAGGTATATAACATTGACGTGAGCGTTCTTGCCTACTATCCCGTGCAAGTGAAATTGTCCAGATTTCATGATAGGATAATATTTAAAACGCTCTTCGTTAACTAATATGTCCTTTCAGCCCCAACACATTAGGTATCTGAAATTGGTACAAAGTTACAAAAAGCGTTTGTAATAGCAAGAACTATTGTTTATTAAAAGTTGAGGGCTATTTCTGCTTTATAAATTTATGGTAGTGGAAAAATTCAAGACTCCCCATATAAAAACTAAATTTCTGAATTTTTCCACCCCACCGATATTTCATGCTTATGGCTTTATAAACTGATTTTTAATCCGTTGAACGGTGGAAATACCAATACTTTGTAGCTTAGCTATATTTCTGATTGAATAGCCTTTTCTTAGTAAAGCTATGACTTCTTTATATTCTTCTTTCTTCTTATCATTCGTTTTGATTGAACCTGTCTTTCTGCCAAGTTTACCACCTTTGGCGATATAATTTGCCCTACCACTATTCAAACGGTATTGAATATTACTTCTCTCAATATTTGCCATTTCTGCAAGTACTGTCACCATAATAGAAGCAATTGGATTAACTTCCCCATTTGGTTGCAAAGTATATAAGCCTAAGTTCTGTATGTAAACCGATACTTTCGATTCATGCAATATATCTAAAGAGCGAAGAACCTGTAATGTACTTCTCCCTAGTCTTGACAATTCAGACAAAAGTAGGATATTCACAGATTCACGTTTACAGTATTCCAAACATTCTCCTAAAATCTGTCTTTCCTCTATTTTCTTTGCACCTGAAATATGCTCCTGGAATATATTCACAATTTCTATATCCTGTGAGATAGCATATTTCTTTAAATCCTCTATTTGTCTGCTCGTGTCCTGTCTGTCATTACTTGACGAAACACGAGCGTATATTACGGCTGTTTTCATTTTATTCTTTGATTAAATTGATAACATGAAAGAATGTGTTCAAACCACCTTTGTAGATTTATTTGAACACATTCCTGTTTTGAACACACAAGTAGTTAGTGACGTTTATCCGCTTCTTCCACTTCCCATAAGCCAACTAAAAGAATAAGCAGGATTAACGGAACACAACCTGTTATAAAAGACAATACCACCCAAAAGAGCCAAACAAGTATCTTATAATAAAACATGATTCTTTATTTTAAATAGATTAATAATTGAAAGGTTTATTTCCATATTGATAATCTGTTATTGATAAACAGATTCTATCAAAGAAAGAATGTCCCTTATCTGAATAGAAATACTTTCTATAAATCTCATCATTGGAATTATCCAATAAGACATCTAATTTCAGCAACCAATATTTCAATGCTTGTAACCTCTTTATATATTGGAGATTATTCTCACAATGACAAATTGTTTCTTTCAGATATTCAATCTTACTAACCATAGTTTCTTTCTTTTTATCCATTGCAATACAATTAATAAAATAGGAGAATACCCATTTCTGAATATTCCCCTGTTTAATCAATCAATAAACCACTTATATTTAGTGTCTCCATGCAAAGCGGCATTTATTCCCGTTGCTATTTCAGTAGCATTTACCGCTCTATCCAAGAATGAATCTATATAACTGCTCTTATTTGCCCCTGTCAATAGATTATACAATTTCCACATACTAATATCATTCCCCAAGCTCCCAAAGTTCTTATCATTGATATATGCTTTTGCAACTGTATTTATTTGTGAATCAGTGATAAGCATTTTAGGAATATCTTTCTGATAACCTTGTGGCAATGATTGATAAAGTCTCATTCTACCAAGTAATTGGCAAAATTGATGTTCTGTGAGATATGAGTTACTAAGTGTTTGCAACAAATGTAGATGTTTTGCAGGTTGATAACTCTGAAACATTTCCAATACTGCCCGATATAAATCTTTGGTATTAGTAACTTCCAAACAACTAAGAAAACCGTCTGTTGATACACACAAGTTTGTACAAACTTTACAAGTAAAGCCAATAAATACCTTAAACCTTTCTGCTCCTTTCTTTGAATACAGATTTGTGTGATTATAAGCTCTCACACCACCAATAGTAAGAGTTAGCTTATTTCCGTTCACCGTTTCGTAAATCGTAGGAATCTGAATAATAAAAGCACATCTTTCGTAGTAGATAGTCTTATCACTTTCAAGAAGTTGATTTGCAGGTTTGTGTATTGCTTCGGGTATTCTTCCCTTGATAATGTGACTTACACGAATATCGGGCTTATCAATGCTTTCACCACTGAAAAACGTATTTGCAGCGTCATAAACAGTATCAATAAATGTAGGGTGAGGAATTGTAAGCTCATTGTCTTTGGCGAATACGGGTGTAATACAATCTTCTTTTAAATGTTGCATTGTTACCTCTAGTGTATTAGCTTCCAAGAAATGAGGATTCTCTTTTTTAACTTTTGGTTGTTCTTCGATTATTGTTGCTTCTTCTGCATATTCACCAAAGTTACTTTCTCTTCTTACCTGTGGCACATTGCCAATAATTTGTAGATTTCTCATAACGAATAAAATTTTAAATGATTTATAAATTGATTACGTGGAGAATAGATATTTCACTTTTCTTCCAACTACCCTAGGGGGTTGTTAGAACTACTGTTCATGCGCTCATGTAACTTTCAATTCAGTAAATCATAAGAGAAATAAGCTGATATATATTTAGGCTCTTATTTTAACAGGTAGGGGGTATTATATATAAGTACCTATACTTTATTGCGTGCCTATGTATTACTATTCACTATAATAGAAAGGAGAGTATTATACTGCCATATAAAGATATGCTAAGTAGTAATATTAGAAATTGAGTATTGTTTATTTTTTTACCTTGTTTATTATGAGTAACTTTGAGTATTCTTAAAAATCAAGAACTACCTGTTTGTCAATGGTTCAACTCCTTGAATTATATGTAAATCAAACAGGTCATATTTGCATTTTCCCACACTTCCATTGGGAAAATTAACTCCCATATTTAAAATTGCGAACTGCTATATCCCTTGTATTAGACATGAATTTAGAAGTTCCACAAAAAAAGCCGTAATTGAGCACATTTGTAAGTGTACTCGCTTGCGGCTTTTTTTGTATTTAATCGAGTAGTTTTTTATTTATAAATCATCCATTGCTTCAGCTTCAATTATTTCGCCATTAATTTTATCGAAATAAATAAGTGTCACATAACACCCATTCATAACATCACCTTTAATATGTAATTCAATGTTTCCTTTTGCAGTTGCATATCCTGTAACATATTTGCATTTATCCATTTTCACTCCATGTATTTTCAAATTGTCGTTATCTTTACCAAAGTCATTCTGAAATTCTTCTACACAAACTGCTGGTTCACCATACTTCTTAGTTAACATTTCTTTTAAGGAGAAATAATTATTTGAGAGTGATGACCATGTTTCCAAAGAAGGAAATATTACTCCAACTTTGGCTACTAAATTCTTTTGTTTTAAAGACACAGCAGCTATAGTACAATTTTTATATGCTGCAAAATCTCCTTTTAACATTGCGATTCCCTCTTCTGTTCCAATGTGAGCAAGTCCTTTCTGTTTCAATTTAGAAACAAATTCATTTAATGTCCCATTTATAGGCACACCTTTAAAAGTCAAATGTTCTGAAGCGGATTGTGCAAATACTGTATAGGATATAACAGCAAATAAAAAGAAAAAAAATATTTTTTTCATAAACTCTTAATTTTATAGATTACCAATATAGAGGTCACAAATATACAATTACAAACTTTATTTTACAAGAGAAACAGCAACTAATTTACCAATGCAGCATATTGGGGCAACATACATTTGATTTTCCACTCATTCGGTTTCTTCTTATTTTGTGGTGTTGCTTCAAAATATTCACAAATAGTTTGCTGATTTACCTTTGCTGTGATGCCTGTCTCATTATGAAGTATATAATGCCTACTGTAAATATCTGTAAACATCTTTTTAGTTTCTTCCTTAGCTATATTATCTCCTATGTATGGTCTAAAAGATGATTCTATATCCCGTAGAACTTCTGGAGAAAAACGTTTATTTTCATTCTTTTGGTCTTTCAAAGCTATTTCCAATTTCTTTTTATTGCAACAGTTCCATACCGCTTGTTTTTTCAATTCAAACGGTATAACTTCGTATGCTTCAATGATTAAATCTGCAAAATCACATGAATCATGAAGTAGTTTTAGAAAAAACTGCTTGTCAATACTTGGATTCTCCTTGCATTGTTCATTCAACTGGATTAGTTTTGTGGCAAATATACGAATACGTTCTTTCTCATTTGGAGCTTTCTTTATTCTAAATATATCATCTTCTCCGATTATTTCTTGTCTTTCTTCGTAATTAACTCGAAAGAATTTAGTTGCTTCATAAGCAGCATACAACTTCTCTCCTGATTGATAGTAGCTTTTAACCCGTTCTTCATTATACTTATTATCTATACCAAAATAATCAATATTTAATCGTTCATCCAATAAGTAATCCTCACAGATTTGTTTAAGTTGTTGTTTTAGAGATGTTTTACGAGCCGAATTTGTTGTTTTATCATATCTTTCAATGAGAGACTGATAAGTAGTTTTATACTCGTCTATTTGTTTATCCAGTTCTTCACGTGATAAAGCTCCCAAATCACGGGTATTTGTTATATGCGTTAAACTGTTAAATGTCTGTTTATCCTCAAACATTCTTCTGAATCGTCCTTGAATCTGTATTGCTTCGGTATATGGGTCAACGGTTGTATATACAGCATTATTCAGATTAGTAAGTATCAGAATATCGGGTTTTACATTCAATTCAATATCAACTGCTGAATAAAATCTTGATGTGAAGAAATTGTATTTTGCCAATGGATAATCTATTGACGATACGGCATTAGTAAAGCCTGCGTCTTTCAACTTTCCACCCCCTTCTTCTGAACAAAAGATACGGCTTTCCCCTTCTAAATGCAGAGAATTAACCAATTCATTAATTCCAGTTACGGAGTTGAGGAATATACAAACACATGGGCTGTCTTTCAGTCGTTGAAATTCTTCTCGAACTGTTCTTTCATAACTTGAAGTTACAATCAAATGTAAATCTTTCCTATAATCATATTGAGGAACAATTTTCAGTTTTCTAAACCCCTGTTCTTCAAATGCTGGGCGTGACATTTCCAATGGAGTTGCAGATACAAACGCTTTCTCTTTAAAGTCGAAGAAGTCGTAGACAGGTTGTAAAATACTTGCTCGATAGTCACAATCTTGCGTCAACTTCTCACACTCATCAAATAAACAGAAGTATGTCTCTTGAATTAGACTGTAAGACTTATCTGCTGCTTTCCTAACTTTCTTAAATCCTTCGGGAGTAGTTAGAATCTTCTTGTACTTGACATCAGTTCTTTTCAAATACTTTTTTATTTGTGCCACTGTCGTATCGCTGTAAACAGCTAACCAATCACTATTCTTTGCAGCTTTACCCACAATAACTGGAACATTGGGTTCAATAATGATTGAATTACGGTATGAATGTAACTCTGCATAAGTAGCACCTATCCCTGTTAGTGTCTTGTCAAGAATAACGTTACTTGGTATATCTTTATATCCCCTTGATTTAAGCGCATCAATCAGACGTTCGTCACCATTGAGTTTTATTTGTTCTATTTCCATGTTTATCTTATATTTCTATGGTAGTGGAAAAATCTGACCATATCGGGCTGAATATGGGGACATCGAAATTTTTCCACTACCCATCAAATTTTCACTTTATAACTATCTGAATATAATATTTTTAACCATATCATCAGTTGATATTGCTTCTCACGAACAAAAACAGCAAGTTCCTTGATAAATACAATACAATCTATTTAAGTCGTACCACTATTCCCAGTTCCAGCAATCTATTCAGTATTTTCCTGACCTTCAAAGATGGCGTTCCTACATCAAAACTATCCATTGTTCTATCAAGGAAATCTATTTCGTTCTTATTTAAATCGAATTGGCTTATATCCACATCTCTATCTATCCCGTAAGATTCAATATTACTTTCCTGACTATTAAATAACAAGTCATAAGTTATATCATCCTTATGTTTCAAACCAGCTTCAATTCCTTTACTTATTGCTTCTGCTATATTTTCATTACTAGAAGGTGTAACGTCATTGGATTGTTTAACTTTATTAACTTGGTTAACTTTGTTAGCTTCTGTTTCTAGCATCAAGTTAGCAGCATCTTCTGAACTTATTTTAGCATATTTCTTAAATGCAGATTCTGTTTTATGTCCAGTTACCTTCATTATAATATGACTATCATATCCACGTAATAACATATTACTAATAAATGAACGTCTCCCAGTATGAGTACCTATTAATTCGTATTTACAAACAGAAGTATTAGTAACTGTAGCTCCCCTATCTTCCGTCACAATACACCTTTCCGTTATTCCAGCCTTTTTTCCTGCCTCTTTTATACACTTCAGCATAGTATTCTCACGTACTTTTGGAACTTGAAAATGATATTTTTCCAATATTTCTAAAGCAATAGGAAGCAACGGTATTGAAACTTTATGTGTTCTTTTCTTTTGAACTATTTCCAATATTTTCCCATTATCTGAATCTTTAATAACTCCAGTATTTAATAATTGCATATCACTAAATCTTTGCCCTGTCCAGCATTGCAATACAAAAACATCCCTTGCTTTTTCTTCCAAGCCGTTAAGTTCCAATGCATATATTCTATTTACTTCCTCATCTGTCAAATATATTCCATTATTATCACCTTCTCTGTTTCTAGGCTTCTTATACTGGTTCAACTTTGCAGCAGAAATATCTATCAAACCGTATGGCTCTGCTCGCTTGATAATTGAAATTAAAGCTGTTACTTTATTTCCAACTGTACTTGTTTTGGTAGTTTTCCCTTTTCCTACTGGTCTATTAAACAGATAAGTCTCATAATCTTTAATTAAAGCCAAATTTATATCTGCAAACGTTATACCCTCTCTACCTGTTTTCTTAAGAAATTCTTCAAATACTTTCAAATGCCCCAAATAAATAGCCAAAGTATTCCTCTGTCCCTCTGATGTTATAGACTTATCTTGTCCAATAGCCTTACGCAACCATTGAATTGGCCTTTGTAGTTCTTCTTGCTTCATTATTTTATCCTTGTAAATATATTTCCTTAGTAAAAATAAGCTATTATCAATCTCATTTGGATTATCGCAAATATAACGTTTAAATTCAATAAAATCAGCTTTGAGTTTATTTATTTCATCGTTTACTATTGCGTTATTTATATTATCCAATTCTGTTAACCGTGGGCTTAGATATGCTTCCTGTTTTTTAGTATTCCATTGGTCAGGATATACCTTAACTCCAGTTGATAACTTTACCTGTTTTTTATCTATTCGACATACCAAATAAATATTAGTGGGTTTGTCACTTTTCGGCTTCCTCAAATTAAAACTAGCTTTGACTTCATTAAAAAAAATCTGCCCTATCATAATCGGTTCTTTAAAATGGTTCTTTTTTATTGTTCTTCACTTTGGTTCTTTTAGGGCTGAAAAGTGACATATTGATAACCAAACCATATTTATAAGTTACTGATAACAAATAATTGTTACTTCCTTTTGAATGTGCAGGAAAAAAACTAATTTTACATCGAATTAACAAGATTGAATAT
The DNA here is from genome assembly GCF_000157055.1 of Bacteroides sp. 2_2_4. NCBI lineage: Bacteria > Pseudomonadati > Bacteroidota > Bacteroidia > Bacteroidales > Bacteroidaceae > Bacteroides > Bacteroides sp. 2_2_4. The sequence goes on from NZ_EQ973371.1 coordinate 73,202, forward strand.
GGACGACTTTTTTACATCAGAGGAAAAAAAGGAGCTTTTTTCACTCTACCGGCATTTGTTGCAATCTGCAGGAGATAGCATTTCCTGGAAGGATTGCCTAAAGTTAAAGAGACATCTTATCAAAGCGGCCCAGTGTAACGGTCTGCAACGCAATAACTTCGGGATGAATCCCGTCATCAGAGATTTACAAACGGCAGTGATCGTTGCCGAGGAAATCGGTATGAAAGGTTCGTGCCTGATCGGTATCATGTTGCACGAAATCGTGAAGGGGCATGTATTGTCTATCGACGAGGTGAACGCCGAATATGGGGATGACGTAGCAAGTATCATCAAGGGATTGGTGAAAACGAACGAGCTGTATGCGAAGAGTCCGGCTATCGAGTCGGAAAACTTCCGTAATCTGCTGCTTTCTTTTGCGGAGGATATGCGTGTAATCCTGATTATGATTGCGGATCGTGTGAATGTGATGCGCCAAATCAAGGACACGGGCAACGAGGAGGACCGGCTCAAAGTGGCGAACGAGGCTGCTTACCTGTATGCTCCGCTGGCACATAAGCTGGGATTGTACAAGCTGAAATCGGAACTGGAAGATTTGTCTCTCAAATATACGCAGAAGGAAACGTACTATTTTATCAAGGATAAGCTGAACGAGACGAAGGCGTCCCGCGACAAGTATATCGCTGCTTTTATCGAACCGATCCAGAGGAAGGTGTCGGAAGCAGGATTGAAGTTCGACATCAAGGGGCGTACCAAGTCGATTCATTCGATATGGAACAAGATTCAGAAGCAGAAAACGTCTTTTGAGGGGATTTATGACTTGTTCGCCATCCGTATCATCCTCGATTCGGAGCCGGACCCGGCTAAGGAGAAGCAGGAATGCTGGCAGGTTTATTCGATTGTTACGGATATGTACCAGCCGAACCCGAAGCGTCTGCGCGACTGGCTCTCTATCCCGAAAAGCAATGGTTACGAGTCGTTGCACATCACTGTGATGGGCCCGGAAGGGAAATGGGTGGAAGTGCAGATACGTACCCGCCGCATGGACGAGATCGCGGAACGCGGATTGGCTGCTCACTGGAGATATAAAGGTATCAAGGGTGAAACGGGTCTGGACGAGTGGTTGACTTCTGTGCGGGAGGCGTTGGAGAATGCAGACAACGATTCACTGAAAGTGATGGATCAGTTTAAGATGGATCTCTACGAGGATGAAGTGTTTGTCTTCACGCCCAAGGGGGATTTGTTCAAGCTCGCCAAAGGGGCTACGGTATTGGATTTTGCTTTCCATATCCATAGTAAGTTGGGATGCAAGTGTATCGGCGCGAAAGTGAACGGCAAGAATGTGCAGCTCAAACAGAAACTGAACAGCGGCGACCAAGTGGAGATCATGACTTCAAACACCCAGACGCCGAAGCAGGACTGGCTGAACATCGTGACGACTTCCAAAGCGCGCACCAAGATAAGGCAGGCTCTCAAAGAGATAGTGGCACGCCAGCACGCTTTTGCCAAGGAGACGCTGGAACGGAAATTCAAGAATCGTAAGTTGGAATATGATGAAGCGACCATGATGCGCCTCATCAAGCGTTTGGGCTTCAAGAATGTGACGGAGTTTTATCAGCGGATTGCCGACGGTGGACTGGACGTTAACGAGATTCTGGATAAGTATGTGGAGCAACAGAAGCGGGACAGTGATACGCACGATGAAATTGTGTATCGCAGTGCCGAAGGGTATAACTTGCAGGCTGCGCAACAAGAGGAAACGACGTCCAAGGAAGATGTTCTGGTAATCGATCAGAATCTGAAAGGGTTGGAATTCAAGTTGGCTAAATGTTGTAATCCGATTTACGGGGATGATGTGTTTGGTTTCGTTACGGTAAGCGGTGGTATCAAGATACACCGGGCGGACTGTCCGAATGCCAATCAGATGCGCGAACGTTTCGGTTATCGTATTGTGAAGGCTCGTTGGGCGGGAAAATCGGTAGGTACGCAATATCCTATCACGCTGCGGGTTGTAGGGCATGATGATATTGGTATCGTGACTAATATCACTTCTATTATATCCAAAGAGAATGGTATCACGCTGCGCTCCATCGGTATTGACTCGAACGACGGTTTGTTCTCCGGAACACTGACGGTCATGGTGGGTGATACGGGACGTTTGGAGGCTCTTATCAAGAAATTACGTACTATAAAGGGAGTAAAACAAGTTAGCCGGAATTAATTCCGGCTACTCTCCTATCTTACTTTCTTCTTTATATAATAAGGATAGGTAATCAATGCAAAGAAGAGTAAAGCAATGGATGCTACTATCTGTCCGGTATGTAGCATCTTATCTGTATCCAATTCCATGTAGCAGGCGGTAGCGATTCCCAGGGAAATGCCGATTTCGGTTGCCAGCAGATGGGTGGTGTTGGCTGTTCCGCGTTGGCAATGGTGGGATAGCTTTACGAACATCACCAGAAATTCCGGCAGGATAAAGCCTAAGCCCAGTCCTAAGAGTACGGAGGAAATGCCTATGGAGATGTCTGTATTCAGTAGGGAGATGGCTACGATTTCCAATCCGAGTCCTATAATGACCAGCCGCAGTGTTTTCTCTTTCAGGAAAAACAGACGTGCAAAGAACAGGGAAACGATGTATCCGAGGGCTGTTCCTACAAAGAACGGTACGGGGATTCCTGTGTTTCCGAGTACGAAATCGTTTAGGAAAGGGTGTACCATGGGAACCAGCAGTCCCGGAATGAAGGTTATCAGGATCAGATTGATGGCAGGAACCCATCCACGAAGCAATAGGAAGCGGTCGAAGGAATAGAGTTTGGTGACAATCGGCGCACGGAAAGGTACGTAGACTCCTGATAACATGAGGATTCCGACAGCTCCGGTTATGACAGATACAGTGAGCAGGGTTTGGAAGGATTGGCTTTGATAAAGCCATACTCCGAGGATAATGCCTGCGATCATTCCCATACGTGCCATCCAGGAGAAACTGACGTTTCCCGCACTGCGCAATGTGGAGTTGGTGATGTCGATGGCCAATGTGATGCCGGCTGTTGTGCCTATGCCAAAGGCAAGCCCTTGCACGGTGCTCAACAGAATTAGTTCTGTGAGGTTGGTAACAAAGGCGTATCCGATGGTCGCCACTACCATCAGGGCAGCAGCAAACATACAGACGTACTTACGCTTGTATGCATCTACCAGATAGGCATGGAAAGGACCGATGAGGAACATCCCCAAGGTGAAAAAGAGAAAGATTACTCCTGTCTGTGCAGCCGGCACTCCGAGACGGTCGGCCATCTCTACGGAAAGCACCGGAAATAACACATACAAGGATATAAACAACAGCAAATTAGCTACACATATCCGCATAAAATGAACTGTCCACAATTTAACTGCCATATACTATATTTAATATTGTTCCTTCTCGTTGGGGAAGTAGCAATTCTTCACGTCAGAAACGTAACGGCTGATGGCATCGGTCATCACCGTGTACAAGTCAGCATAACGACGCAAGAAACGCGGACGGAATCCGTTGTTCATGCCAAGCATGTCCTGAATCACCAATACTTGACCGTCTACGTGGCCACCGGCACCGATACCGATAATAGGTATGGTCAGTTCGGATGCTACGCGTTCGGCAAGGGTTGCGGGAATCTTTTCGAGTACAATGGCAAAACAGCCTGCTTCTTCTAATAGATGGGCGTCGCGAATCAGTTTTTCGGCTTCGGCGTCGTCTTTGGCACGCACGGTATAGGTGCCGTATTTATTGATGGATTGAGGCATGAGTCCCAGATGTCCCATTACCGGAATGCCAGCACATACGATGCGTCTCACCGTGTCTATGATTTCTTCACCACCTTCGAGCTTCAAAGCGTCAGCGTGGCTTTCTTTCATGATACGGATGGCAGAAGCAAGTCCTTCCATCTCGTTGCCCTGATAGGATCCGAAAGGCATATCAACCACTACCATCGCACGTTTCACGCCGCGTACCACGGATTTGGCATGATAGATCATTTGGTCGAGTGTGATAGGAAGTGTTGTCACATTACCTGCCATTACATTGGAAGCGGAGTCGCCTACCAGGATTACGTCCATTCCCGCACCGTCTACAATCTGTGCCATTGTGTAATCATAAGCAGTCAGCATAGATATTTTTTCACCTCTCTGTTTCATTTCAACCAGGCGATGAGTAGTCACCTTTCTTGAGTCATCTGATATATAACCAGCCATGTCTTTTTAAATTAAAAATTAATGATTAAAAATTAAAACGACGTCAAGCGCCTTCAAAAATCGCGGCAAAGTTATAACATTTAATTCATAACAGAGAAGGAAATGCAAAAAATCCTTTCAAACACCTCGCTTGGATAGCTGGGGAGGCGGTTGGAAGGATTCTGTGAGGTATAATAAAAGCTCCTTAACAATATAAGGAAGCGATTTATCAAGTGCAATAATGCGTTTCGGATTTATTCTTTCTCTTAACGATGCAGGATCAGGAGCTTGTCGTAGGTCATGCCGGTGAAGTCGTCTATTATATAATGTGCTTTGCCAGTGATGGCTTCACGTGTATTGGTGGTGGCAAGTCCGATCACTGTTGCCCCGGAAGTCATTCCGGCTTGCAGGCCGTGGAAAGAATCTTCAAAGACGTAGGTGTTTTCGGGGGTGGCTTCAAAGATTTCCATCCCGAGCAGGAAGCAGTCGGGAGCCGGTTTGGAACGGGCAAACATCTCTCCGGTCAGGATGCGGTCTACCATTCCTTTAAATTCGGGGTGGGCATTGTAGACGTTAGCCATCTTCTCTTCGTTGGAGCTGGTGACTACGGCTATCTTTGCACCGTTACGGCGAAGATCGGCTATAAAGGCTTCTACTCCGGGGATGTATTCGTAGGACATCTTTTGCTCGTAAACGTAGAGTTCGGCGCTTATTTCAAGCTGGGCTTCGGGTTGGTCCGAGAAATACTTTTCATAGATTTGCAATAATGTCTGTCCCTTAATACGGCGGCCGAAATCTTCTTCATTCAGATATTTCCGTCCCTGCTCGTCCCAGAAGACTGTGTACTGCGTTTCTGTATCCATAATGACACCATCAAAATCGAAGAGTGCCGCAATCGTTTTCGTTGTATTCATATATAAACTTTCTTTTTACCTAAACGTTAAACCTTGTGTATCCGTCGTTGCAAAGTTCCGAATAATCATCGAATCAGGCAAATAATTCGTACCTTTGCAAAGCTAAAAAAAACGTAACATACGTTTTTATCCAACAAAATCTACTAGCGCATGAGCAAGAACGACCCACATATCTTAGGCAAAGAAAGTATCGGCAAATTGCTGTTACAATATTCCATTCCTGCAATTATCGGAATGACGATTACTTCTATCTATAATATTATTGATAGTATCTTCATCGGACATGGTGTAGGCCCAATGGCGATTGCCGGACTAGCCATCAGCTTTCCACTGATGAATCTGGTGGTGGCTTTCTGTACATTGGTATCGGCGGGCGGTTCTACGCTGGCGTCTATCCGTCTGGGGCAAAAGGACATGAAGGGGGCTACGGAAATCTTGTCACACACGTTGATGCTCTGTATCACTAATTCGTTCTTCTTTGGTATTTTGTCTTTCATCTTCCTGGATGATATATTGGTTTTCTTCGGGGCCAGTAGCGAGACGCTTCCTTATGCGCGGAGCTTTATGCAGGTGATCTTATTGGGTACTCCTATCACTTATACGATGATTGGGTTGAACAACGTGATGCGTGCTACCGGATACCCGAAAAAGGCGATGTTGACTTCGATGGTGACGGTGGTAGCGAACATTATCCTCGCTCCTATCTTTATTTTCCACTTTGAATGGGGAATGAGGGGAGCTGCTACGGCAACGGTGATTTCACAGTTGATCGGTATGGTGTGGGTGGTGAGCCATTTTGTCAAGAAAGACAGTACGGTGCATTTTGAGGGGAATATCTGGAAGATGAAACGGAGGATTGTGGAGAGTATCTTCGCCATCGGTATGTCTCCTTTCCTGATGAATGTGTGTGCGTGTGCCATTGTGATTATCATCAATAACAGTCTGCAAAATTACGGGGGCGATATGGCGATTGGTGCTTATGGGATTATTAACCGTTTGCTGACGCTTTATGTGATGATTGTGTTAGGTCTGACGATGGGTATGCAGCCTATTGTGGGGTATAACTTCGGAGCACAGAAGATAGACCGTGTGAAACAGACATTGCGACTGGGGATTATCTCCGGGGTCGTGATTACCAGTAGCGGGTTTATTATCTGCGAGTTCTTCCCTCATGCCGTATCGGCTCTTTTCACGGATAGCGATGAATTGATTGATTTGGCCGTAGACGGTATCCGGCTGGCTGTATTGATGTTCCCGTTTGTAGGGGCGCAGATTGTGATTGGTAACTTCTTCCAAAGTATCGGGAAGGCTAAAATAAGTATTTTCCTTTCGCTGACGCGACAGTTGCTTTATCTTTTGCCTTGCTTGCTGCTCTTTCCCAACTGGTGGGGATTGGAAGGTATCTGGATTAGTATGCCAGTATCGGATGCATTGGCGTTTATTACGGCGGTTGTCAGTCTGATGATTTACATTAAGAAAGTGTCTAAACAACATCCGGAAACGGTAGCGGAATAAAGCATTAACTGCTTTACTCCGCCTGTTGGTTTTTATTCTTTATTCTGCTTTGATGCTCTTTACGGGGTTTTCATTGGCAACGTGCCAGGCTTTCACTACCACGCAAGCCACGATAACCAATAGTACCAGCAGGGCTATTCCTATAAAAAGTAACAGATCCATATCAATTCGTTCGCTAAACTGTTCCAACCATATTTGGCCTGTAAAATAGGAAGCGGCAGTACCTATCAGCACAGAGATTACGGAGATATTCAGAATGTCGTATATCAATAGTTTCAGGATGCCGGAGGCCTCTGCCCCATTCACTTTGCGTATGGCTATTTCCTTGCTGCGGCGTTGAGTTTCTCCATTCACATAGCCAATCAATCCCGTGATGACAATAAGCAGGATGAAGCAGGACGAAATCCAGACTGCGTTACGGAAACGGTATACGCTCTTATAGCCTTCGCGAATCATGCTGTCTACTGAATTGAAGTTCAGGGCTACATTCGGGAATGTTTTTGCCACACATTCGTTCAAGCGTTTCAGGTTCTCGTCATAGGGTTCTTTTAGACGAACATTGATGGTGTGATTGGCCGATTCTTTATCGGCAATCAATACGATAGGAGACTGACTGGAATAGAAACTTCTATTACGAATATCATCAAACACTCCCACGATGGTACCTTCTACCCCACTCACTGATTTTCCTACGGCACCATCGGTCCATTTCATCAAACGAACGAGTTCTTTATTTACCAATAGATCGCCTTTTTTCTTGATGGTAGTGCCTTCTGTTATTCTGATTCCCATCACATTCGGATAATCATAGTCGCACATATTGAAATTAAGGGTGGCAATGCGTTTGCCGTCGTTACCAATCAATCCACGTGTCCAATATTCTCCCAGTACGCTGTGTGTGGATGCCGATACCCCGTCCACCATCGGTTGGCGGAGCAACTCGTCTTTTACATGTTCTACTGTTTCGCCGGACATCCAGGTTTCGGCTTCTACCAGTCCCGGAATCTTGATTCCCATATCTCCATTCATCAGGTGAGAATATTGTAACAGGGTAACCAGCAATAATCCGAGTACAAAGGAGGTACCCGTGAACTGGACAAATAGTAATGAACGTTTCCATCCTCTTTTTCCATCCGTATAGTGCCGGAATACCTGCGTGACGGGAATACGTGAGAACAGTTTTCCCGGTATGCCTCCTGCCAGGAGGAAAAGGACTACTACAGTGAGCAAGGGTATCCAAATGATGTCCCAGGCAAACAGTGAGGCAAGGCTGGTTCCCAACAGGTCTTCGATCAATTCGCCCATGTTGATTATCAACAGGAAGCTAAACAGGACGGATAGTAGAACCAATACTCCGGTTTCTGCCAGAAACATGCCAAAGATGTTTCCGGAACTGGCTCCACTGCATTTATGCACTCCTACGCTTTTTGCACGACGACTGATAGTGGCTATTGAAATCAACATATAATTCATGATGGCTACAAAAAACACTGAAAAGCCGAGGAAGCCGAATATCATCAAACGTTTCTGGGTATCGGCAGAATCCAGATGGCGTTTCGAAAGAGGAACAACGCTGTATTCCAACTTCCAGTCATCCCATTGCAAGGGGCTGTATTTTGCCATTACTTGTTGAATTTTGCTGTTCACCTTGTCTATATCCGACGCATGACGCAAGCGTGCAAAGGCATAAAAGATATCATTCCCATTCCAACCGTTACCACTCGCATAGCGACCATCGCGGTGGATGGTAATCACAAAGTCACGGGAGAGCATCGAATTTTCGGGTATGTCTTTATAGACGCCGCGAATTGTGAGCTCCAACTGCTTGTCGGCCGAAAGGGTTTTCCCAATAGGGTCTGCGCTACCGAATGTTTCACGGGCAAAATGTTCTGATACAAATATGCTATTCGAGATGATGAGATCTTTCGCGTTCCCTTTTAGTACGGGTATACCCATCGTTTCAAAGAAACAGGTGTCGACCATCATGTAATTTGCTTTTGACAGCAGTTTGTCTTCCTTATAAATATGATAAAACTGGGAAGGAAGTACACAGGTGGCTGATTCTATTTCTTCAGGCATATCCTGCGCCAAGGTAAAAGCTACCGGATCACAGACGGTATAGTCATAATTCATTCCGTCATCACCCTGCACTTCGCCGGTCGTCATATTCTGTGCCGCTATTCTCGCCATTATCAGATTCTCCGCTTCCGGGTAACATTTCTCATAGCTCATCTCAAAAGCTATTTGCGAGAAAAGCAAGATGCCAACTGTTAGTCCTAAAGAAAGGGAGAGCACTCTTACGATATTCAAAGTACGCTCATGCAGTAATGTACGTATGCTATAATAGATTTGTCTCATACTTGCTTCTGATCTGGTTTATGCTATCACACTGGCTACCAGGCTGCCGTCGAACAAATGAACTGTACGATGGGCAAAGGATGCGTCGTGTTGTGAGTGTGTCACCATGATGATGGTTGTTCCTTCTTTATTCAGTTCGGTCAACAGGTTCATCACTTCTGCCCCATTCTTTGAGTCGAGGTTACCGGTCGGCTCATCGGCGAGAATCAGTTTCGGGTTGGTCACTACGGCACGGGCAATGGCGACACGTTGTTGCTGACCACCGGAAAGTTGTTGCGGAAAGTGTTTGGCACGATGGCTGATGTTCATCCGTTTCAGAATGTCTTCTACCATGCGGCGGCGTTCGGATGCTTTAAAGCCCAGGTATGTCAGAGGAAGTTCTACATTCTCGTAAACATTCAGCTCGTCGATCAGGTTAAAGCTCTGGAATACGAATCCGAGTTTGCCCTTACGCACATGGGTACGTTCTTTCTCTTTCAATCCGCCCACTTCTTCACCCATCAAGCGGTAGGAACCTTCGGTGGGGTTATCGAGCAAACCCAGAATATTCAACAAAGTGGATTTACCACAACCGGAGGGGCCCATAATGGCTACAAACTCTCCCTCTTTTACTTCAAGGTTTACGTGATTCAAGGCAACTGTCTCTACTTCGGAAATACGGAATACTTTACTGATGTTGTTTATTTCAATCATACTCTTTTTATTTATGTTTTTAATTATTCACTTTTAAGGCTATTCACCGGATTTTCATTGGCAATCCGCCACGATTTCCAAAGTACGCAGGCTACGATAACGAGAAGATTTACAATCGCTATCAGTACATACGCCGCCCAACTGACAGGCACGTGCTCGGCAAACATATCCATCCACATATCATTGACGTACCATGATGCCGCTACACCGATCACAACGGCTGCAACGGCTACATAGAGCACATCTTTCACCAACATTTCCAGAATGCCGGAGGCTTCGGCACCATTGACTTTACGTATGGCAATCTCTTTGGAACGGCGGCGGACTTCATCGGTTGTGTAGCCTATCAATCCCATCATCATCACAAAGAACATGGTAACCGCCGCCAGTATGGTAGCATTGCTGAAGACGCGGATGGAGTTATAACTCTCTTTTATCATCTGCTCCATCGAACGGAAATCGACCGTTTTATCGGGGAAAGCGTCTGCCGATACTTTATTCAGTTTCTGAAGATTCTCTGCAAAAGGTTCTTTCAGCCGGACATGAACACAGTTTCCGAAATTCTTGGTACTCATCAGGATGAAGGGTGCTTGCGGGTTGGTGAAATTACCGATCCGGAAGTCTTTAATCACTCCCACTACTTTACATACGTAGCCTGAATTATAGACAGTACGGTTCAATAGCTCTGTTCCCCAATGCATCCATTCGCCGTATGTTTCATTGATGGCTACTTCGTTTTCATTCCGTGGCATACGCCCCTCCTTCATCACCATACCCATCATCTTTGGATAGTCTTCCATCATTTCGCAAAAACGGGAGGAGAAAAGTGATTGTCCACTTTCATCCTGAATCATCGTTCCACTATAACTATAGACGGGATGGGAATCGGCACTGGACACGGACTCTACATAAGGCAGGTCACGGAAGAAAGTCAGGGCATAGTCCTGGTTTTCTTTATTGCCGAAATCAGTATTGGCTACGACAACGCGCTTCGGATTGTATCCCAGGTCTTTGTTCAAGACATAGTAGTATTGCAGCATCACCACATACATCAATCCGCAGATGAAAGCTACGCCGGCAAACTGCACGAATAATAGCGGGCGTTTCCATCCTTTTTTTCCTTCTGTGTAGCGGCGGAAGACTTGTGAAACGGGGATTCTGGCAAAGATGCGTCCGGGCAGTGCTCCTCCTATGAGGAACAGGATAGCTACCGTCAGCAGGGGTACCCAAAGACGGTCTAAAGAGAACAGGGCTCCGAGTTCAACGGCGGTTGTGTCTTCTATAAAGTCGCGGAAGTTCAGTAAGATTAATCCCATCAATAGCAAGGCGAAGAGAATAATGATAGCTGTTTCCAATAGGAACATTCCCAGGATTTTGCCGCTGCCTGCACCGCTACACTTATGTACGCCGATGGCTTTGGCACGGTATGAGAGTGAAGAGATGGAGATCAGTACGTAGTTCAAGGTAGCGATAAAAAGGATGATTATTCCCAAGATAGACATGATGTTCCGCATCCGCTTCACGTCCGGTTCTTCCCTGTATACATCACGGATCGGCTTTACAAAAGCGGTATAACCTACCACTTTCTGGTCTTCCGCAGGACGATATTTCTTTATCAGGTCATTCAACCGTGCATTCACCACGGATTTGTCTGCTCCGGGACGAAAACGGATAAATGCGATCCAGCTATCGCCTCCCCTCCAGGAGTAATTTCCCCATCCACGGCTCCATACGGTAGGCAGAGAAATCACTGCATCCGGTCTGACGGTAGCATTTTCGGGTATGTCGGCGTACGTGCCTTTCACTGTCAGTTCTATTTCTTTATTATAGGAGATTACTTTGCCTATCGGGTTTTCTTGGTCGAACATCTTACGCGCCAACCGGTCACTAAGAAAGACAACATCTTTCTGCATCAGTTCTTTTTCCGGAACACCGCTCAAAACATCGATACCCATAGTTTGAAAGAATAGTGAATCGGCTGTCACTTTGTTAGCTTCAAAACGGACACTTCCATAATAAAGAGGGGCACTCATCCAGACACAATAGCTGGTGGCTGCTTCCACTTCTTTAGGAAAGTTCTCCTGTATGGCACCCGCCACCGGTCCGCAGTTCATTTCCTGCGGCTCAAAGGTTTGGCCATTGGCGGAAAAGACGGAGAAGATCTGATACAGGTTATCATAATCTTTGAAGCATTTGTCAAAGCTCTGTTCGAAAGCCACGCGGGCAAACAACAGGATGCTCATCGTCAGCCCCAACGCCAAAGAGAGGATTTTGATAACGTTGGAACCATGCCCCCGCAATAAAGTACGGATCACATAATAGATTTGTTTCATATTATATTTTATTTCTGTTTTTTCTATTTTCAAGAATGCAGAAAGCATGCCAAAAAAGAATAACAATTCATTATCAAGTGTTTATCATTTCAACCTTTCTGAATATTGTCTAAAAATTAGACAGTACCGTCTAATTTTTAGACAACCGGGAGACTATTCCATTTCTCCTTTAAATTGTTCCAACAGTCTCTATTATCCATGGGGAGATTGTCCATCCCGATAGAAAACTTTATCTTTGCATCTAGTTTTCTAAACTATTAAAGTAATGATGAAGAGGAAGAATTTATATGCACTGTTTTCGTGCCTGTTCCTTTCGGGATGCGGTATGATAGACTATCATCCGTATGACGTCCGCATCAGCGGAGAAACAGAGGTCAACGCCCACAATATGGAAAGAATAGAAGCAAATTGCCAGGGTAAAACTACGATACGGTTCGTGACAATGGGCGACTCACAACGATGGTATGACGAAACGGAAGATTTTGTAAAAGCAATCAATCAACGAAATGATATTGACTTCGTTATCCACGGAGGGGATATGAGTGACTTCGGACTGACTAAGGAATTTCTTTGGCAAAGGGATATCATGAACGGACTTCATGTGCCTTATGTGGCTCTGATCGGAAATCATGACTGTCTGGGAACGGGAGCGGAAACCTACAAGGCTGTATTCGGCCCCACAAACTTCTCTTTCATCGCAGGAGATGTGAAGTTTGTCTGCCTGAATACCAACGCTTTGGAGTATGATTACTCCGAACCTGTACCGGACTTTACCTTTATGGAAAATGAGATAACGAACAGGCGGGATGAGTTTGAAAAAACGGTCATTTGTATGCACGCGCGTCCCTATACGGATGTGTTCAATGATAATGTGGCAAAAGTATTCCAACACTATGTCAAACAGTATGCAGGAATACAGTTCTGCACGGCCGCCCATACCCATCACCATCAGGACGATGTGATTTTTGATGATGGAATACATTATGTTACCAGTGATTGTATGGATTACCGTACTTATCTGGTATTTACAATAACTCCGGAAAAATACGAATATGAGCTGGTTAAATACTAATTATATCTTACGCGCGGGAGTACTGTCCGTGCTTCTCCTGCTTCCCGGTCTGATGTCTGCTACCTGCAAGAGGGATACAATCATCAACAACTACAAGGATGATTCGCTCCGTTTTATCATCAAGGATGATTCAATTATCACCTTTCGTAACGGGGAGTCTTCATTCACCATTATCAAAGCGGACTCCGTGTTGCCTGCCACACCGAAGCACACCAAACATACCCGCTACGATAATCGGGTTCACCGTTTCCGCAGAAACTGGGAACGGATTATCCCGACTCATTCCAAAATACAATATGCCGGAAATATGGGATTGCTCTCTTTCGGTACAGGATGGGATTATGGAAAACGTAATCAGTGGGAAACGGATGTATTGCTCGGATTCATTCCGAAATATTCTTCGAAGAAAGCAAAAGTGACCATGACGCTCAAGCAGAACTATATGCCCTGGAGCATTAATATTGGAAAAGGATTCTCGACAGAGCCTCTTGCCTGTGGTCTTTATGTGAATACCGTATTTGGAAATCAGTTCTGGGTGAACGAACCGGAACGTTATCCGAAAGGGTATTATGGTTTCTCAAGCAAAGTGCGTTTCCATGTCTTTATGGGACAACGCCTGACCTATGACATTGACCCGCAACGTAGATTTATGGCCAAGTCTGTAACCTTTTTCTATGAAATAAGTACGTGTGACCTTTATGTGATTAGTGCGGTAAACAATAGTTATCTCCGTCCACGTGACTACCTTAGTTTATCATTCGGATTGAAGTTCCAGTGGTTATGATTGGAGACACAAGGGGGATAAAATCAATTTTGAATTACGATTCTTGAATTATCACATCCTTTTTTCGTAAGTTTGCGCTTTACAAACTTGAACGAAAATGAGTAAATCTGGAACAATCATCATTGTAGACGACAATAAAGGGGTGCTGACTGCCATACAAATCCTTTTAAAAAGTTATTTTTCAAAGGTCGTTGCACTCTCCTCGCCTGTCACCCTGACGAGCGTCCTGCGGGAGGAAATGCCGGAAGTGGTATTGCTGGACATGAATTTCACATCGGGCATCAATACCGGCAATGAGGGATTATTCTGGTTACATGAAATAAAAAAAGTACGTCCGGATCTTCCGGTCGTACTTTTTACGGCTTATGCCGATATTGAACTGGCTATCCGGGGTATTAAAGAAGGAGCAACGGACTTTATCGTCAAACCCTGGGACAACCAGAAACTGGTGGAAACGCTGCAAACTGCAGCAACCTCTACGCACAACGATAGGAAAACGGCAAGTAAAGAAAAGCCTGTTCACTCGCCTATGTACTGGGGAGAAAGCAAGGTTATGCAACAACTACGGGCTTTGATTAAAAAGGTTGCCGTCACCGATGCCAACCTCTTGATAACGGGTGAAAACGGAACGGGAAAAGAGATGCTGGCACGGGAAATCCATGCGCTTTCCAACCGCAAATATAAAGAAATGATTGCTGTGGATATGGGAACCATCACCGAATCTTTATTCGAGAGTGAGCTTTTCGGACATATAAAAGGGTCGTTCACTGATGCACACGCCGACCGGACAGGTAAGTTCGAGGCTGCCGAAAAGAGTACGCTGTTTCTCGACGAAATAGGAAACTTGCCCTACCATCTGCAAGCAAAGCTACTAACCGCCATCCAACGGCGAAGCATTGTGAAAGTGGGAAGTAACACGCCAATTCCTATTGATATCCGACTGATATGTGCCACGAACCGGAACCTGCAGGAGATGGTAGCGAAAGGCGAATTCCGGGAAGACTTGCTCTACCGCATCAATACCATTCATGTGGAAATTCCTCCCCTGCGCGAACGGAAAGAGGATATTATCCCATTGGCCGAACGATTTATGGTTCACTTCTGCAAGCAATATGACAAGTCGTTGATGAAGTTCACTCCCGAAGCAAAGGATAAATTGACTGCGCATCCCTGGTATGGTAATATCCGCGAATTGGAGCACGTCATCGAAAAGGCGGTTATCATCAATGACAGTCCGCTGATTCCTGCTGAATTATTCCAATTATCCGTACCACGGATAGCCATTCAGGAACAGAGTATCTCCACCCTGGAAGAAATGGAAGTGCAGATGATACGGAAAGCGCTCGATGCCTGTGCGGGAAATCTATCGGCAGTGGCCGCTCAACTGGGAATAACCCGGCAGACGCTCTATAACAAGATGAAAAAATTCGGATTATGAGCTCACTGATCCAACAACTGGGGATTCGGTACTGGTTCAGAGTTTTGCTGACTGTACTTTTCTGTATATCGACCGTCTGGTTCGGTATTCATCAATCATACGGTTGGCTGGGCGTCAGTCTTTGTCTGCTGGTACTTAGCATCATCTGGCAAATCCGCCTGTACCAGCTTCACACCAAGCAGGTGCTTTTCATGATTAACGCGCTTGAAAATAATGATAACACTTTTCATTTTCCCGAAGAAAACGGTACTCCCGAAAGCCAAAAGATCAACCGGGCACTCAACCGGGTGGGACATATCTTATATAATGTAAAAGCGGAAACCGCACAACAAGAGAAATATTACGAGCTGATTCTGGATTTTGTCAGTACAGGATTGCTGGTACTCAATGACAATGGGGCTGTTTATCAGAAGAACAAGGAGGCACTCCGTCTTTTGGGGCTGAATATATTCACGCATATCCATCAGTTGAGTAAAGTAGACACTACGCTCATGGAGAAAATAGAGAACTGCCGTCCCGGAGACAAACTGCAAGTGATATTTCACAACGAACGGGGAACCGTTAATCTATCCATACGTGTATCGGAAATCAATGTGCGCAAAGAGCATCTGCGTATTCTGGCTCTGAACGACATCAATACCGAACTCGATGAAAAGGAAATAGATTCATGGATTCGCCTGACACGGGTTCTGACGCATGAAATCATGAATTCGGTCACTCCTATCACTTCTCTTTGTGACACTCTTCTTTCCATGTCCGAGGATAAAGACGAAGAGATCAGTCACGGGTTGCAGACCATCAGCACCACAGGAAAAGGGTTGCTCTCTTTTGTAGAATCTTACCGGCAGTTTACACGCATACCTGCACCGGAACCGTCATTGTTCTACGTGAAAGCGTTCATAGAAAGGATGATTGAACTTGCCCGCCATCAGAATCCGTGTGACACCATTTGTTTCCACACGGAGATTTCTCCTGCGGACTTAATTCTGTATGCGGATGAAAACCTCATCGCCCAGGTGGTTATCAATCTTCTGAAGAATGCCATCCAGGCAATCGGCAGCCAGCCGGATGGTAGAATCGAGCTTCGGGCTTATTGCAATGATATGGAAGAAATATGGATCGAGATCAAAAACAACGGTCCTGAAATCCCGTCGGAAATAGCAGAGCATATCTTTATTCCTTTCTTCACCACCAAAGAAAATGGTAGCGGAATCGGACTTAGTATTTCACGACAGATCATGCGTCTTTCGGGCGGGAGTCTCACTCTGCTGCGGGAGAAAGAAACAACGTTTATTTTAAAATTCAAATAACTATTGATATATGATACCTGTACTCGTCAACAATCCCTTATTTCGAGGGATCACTCCGGAAAGACTTTTTGCCGATCTGGAAGAGATCAGTTTCCATACACGTTCTTATAAGAAAGGAGAAATCCTGGCTCAACAGGGAGCTGTGTGTAATCGCCTCGTCATCCTGACCAAAGGAAGCGTGCGTGGAGAGATGATTGATTATTCGGGGCGTCTTATCAAAGTGGAGGACATCGCTGCTCCAAGAGCGATTGCCCCTCTGTTTCTGTTCGGTGAGGAGAACCGCTATCCGGTGGAAGTGACTGCCAACGAACCGACAGAGGTTATCGAACTTCCTAAATCAAGTGTATTGAGTTTATTCCGTAAGAACGAGCAGTTTTTGGAAAACTATATGAATCTTTCTGCCAATTATGCACGGACTTTATCGGATAAGCTTTTCTTTATGTCGTTTAAAACGATTCGTCAGAAACTTGCTTCGTACTTGCTCCGATTATACAAACAGCAACAACAGACGCATATCACCCTCGACCGTTCACAACAGGAATTGAGTGATTATTTCGGAGTATCCCGTCCTTCCCTCGCCCGTGAACTGGCGCACATGCAGGAAGATGGATTATTGATAGCCGATCGCAAGCATATCACTATTTTACAGAAAGAACAACTGGTACGGCTTATTCAATAATAGGAGCAGTTTAAAGATTTATGAATCGAATAATGAGTGTTTTAGATAAAAAATATTCATTGTTGTAACATTGGTTACAGAATCACCTGAAACTTTTCCTCTACTTTTGCGTTCAATAAATAAAATATTGGACTAATTAAAAACGTAAAAGTTATGAGTATGTTCTGTTATCAATGTCAAGAAACCGCAATGGGTACCGGCTGTACCTTGAAAGGTGTGTGCGGTAAAACGTCTGAAGTGGCTAACCTGCAAGATTTACTACTCTTCGTAGTACGTGGAATTGCTGTCTACAACGAACATCTGCGTAAAGATGGACATCCTTCCGAACAAGCAGACAAATTTATCTATGATGCTTTGTTCATTACCATCACCAACGCCAATTTTGATAAAGTGGCTATCACTGAAAAAATCAAAGAAGGACTGAAACTGAAAAATGAACTTGCCAACAAGGTAAAGATCGAAAATGCTCCCGACGAATGTCTTTGGAATGGAAGCGAAGATGAGTTTGAAGAGAAATCAAAAACTGTCGGTGTGCTTCGCACTCCCAACGAGGATATCCGCTCACTGAAAGAACTTGTACACTATGGCCTGAAAGGAATGGCTGCCTACGTAGAGCATGCGCATAACCTGGGCTACGAGTCACCGGAAATATTTGCTTTCATGCAACATGCCTTGTCTGAACTGACCCGCAATGATATTACAGTGGAAGAACTGGTTCAGCTGACTTTGGAAACAGGAAAGTATGGAGTATCGGCAATGGCACAGCTGGATAAAGCGAATACCAGCAGCTACGGAAATCCGGAAATCTCACAAGTGAGTCTCGGTGTACGCAATAATCCGGGTATATTAATCAGCGGACATGACTTGAAAGACCTGGAAGAGTTATTGGAACAAACAGAGGGTACAGGAGTAGATGTATATACTCACAGCGAAATGTTGCCTGCACATTATTATCCTCAACTAAAGAAGTACAAGCATCTGGCAGGAAACTACGGAAACGCCTGGTGGAAGCAGAAAGAGGAATTTGAAAGTTTCAACGGTCCTATCTTGTTCACAAGTAACTGTATCGTTCCGCCACGTGCAAATGCCAGCTACAAGGATCGTATTTACATCACAGGAGCCTGCGGCTTGGACGGGGCACATTACATCCCCGAACGTAAAGACGGAAAACCGAAAGATTTTTCTGCACTGATTGCTCATGCTAAACAATGTCAGCCACCGGTAGCCATTGAAAACGGAACGATTATCGGAGGATTCGCTCATGCACAGGTGACAGCCCTGGCAGATAAAGTGGTGGACGCCGTGAAAAGCGGAGCTATCCGTAAATTCTTTGTAATGGCAGGATGCGACGGACGTATGAAGAGCCGTGAATACTATACGGAATTTGCTCAAAAATTACCTGGTGACACCGTGATTCTTACTGCCGGTTGTGCCAAGTACAGATATAATAAACTGGCTTTAGGTGATATCAACGGCATTCCGAGAGTGTTGGATGCAGGACAATGTAACGACAGTTACTCATTGGCCGTCATCGCTTTAAAACTGAAAGAAATCTTCGGATTGGATGATGTGAATCAGTTGCCTATCGTATACAACATCGCTTGGTACGAACAAAAGGCGGTCATTGTTTTATTGGCATTACTGGCTTTGGGAGTGAAACACATTCATTTGGGTCCTACACTTCCCGCTTTCCTTTCACCGAATGTCAGGAACGTATTGATCGAACAATTCGGGATCGGAGGTATCAGTACAGTGGATGAAGATATTGTGAAGTTTCTATCATAAATGATAAGGAAACAGAAGGGTATTTTACAAGCAGATTCTCTTCTACAAAATAGTGACGGTATTTGATAAGGATAGTGACGGTATACAACAACCATACCGTCACTATTTCCATCATATACCGTCACTATCTTTTTTTCTATATTAGGAGGACTCCTGCTTAATCAGGAGTCCTGCATTTACTCCCGCATAGTGGATGTTTTTTTGAATAGAATTTCAATCCTCTCTGGGTAATATTAAATTGAGAACTACTCCCACCAAAGCTGCCAGTCCAATGCCGGACAATGAAAAATCGCCCCAATTAAAAGCAGCGCCACCAATGCCGACAGTCAGTGTCAAAGATACAATGATTATATTTCTGGTACGGCTCAAATCAATGCAATTATTCACAAGATTACCAATACCCGCACAAGCAATCGTTCCGAAAAGCAATAACATGATGCCGCCCAGTACCGCACTTGGAATGGATCTTAATAATGCACTGATTTTACCGATAACGGAGAATAAGATAGCGGAAATGGCAGCTATTCGGATCACTTGCGGATTAGTAATCTTTGTCAGTGACATGGCTCCTGTCACTTCCGAATAGGTAGTCACAGGAGGCCCACCCAGCAATCCGGCACAGAAACAGGCCAGACCATCACCCAATAAGGTGCGGTGCAACCCCGGATCTTTCACGAAATCTTTTCCGGTGACCGTATTAACGACATAAATATCACCAATATGTTCTATCACCGGAGCAATGGCTACCGGAATCATAAACAACACAGGTTCCCATGAGAATTTAGGAAAGACAAACTGCGGCAATCCAATCCAGGCAGCATCCCTGACACCGGACAAATCCAAATCGTAGAAAAGCCATGCAGCCAGATACCCTACTACAATTCCACAGAAGATAGGAATCAGTTTCAAAAGCCCTTTGGCTTTCATTGAAACAACGACTGCGGTAACCAACGAAAGCAGTGCCAGTACCCAGTTCTCTTTTGCCATATTCACTCCTGTTCCCGCCAGTGACAAACCTATCAGAATGATGACAGGTCCTATGACAACAGGAGGAAACAGCCGCTCAATCACCCTCACTCCCTGCCATTTGACAAGCGCACTCATCACAAAGTAAACTAATGCTACTCCAACCATGCCGGATAAGGTGCCGGGCAACCCATAAAGTTCTGTCGCTTTAATGATAGGCGCAATAAATGCGAAACTACTCCCCAGAAAGACAGGAACCTTTCCACGCGTAACCGCATGAAAGATAAGCGTACCAATACCTGCTGTAAACAGAGCTGTAGAAGGGTCAAGCCCTACCAATAACGGTACGAGTACCGTAGCACCGAAAGCTACAAACAAGAATTGTACCCCCACCACCCCTTTCCTCAAAGGTGTAAGATTATTTGAATCCATAAGTATAATGTAGATTATTCTTTGCAAAATTAGTCTTTTTAGACAATTTAACTCCCTTTTTTCACAAAAATACATCCAAAAAGAGTTTTTATTTGTTGTTAATAATGTGTAACTTCGCACGGTGAGAATTAATACGACAATTTTATAACTTTATAATATATTGCCTATGATATTTACAGCAGAAAACACCCTACTTATCGGTTCTATCTTACTTTTCGTCAGCATCGTTGTTGGAAAAACCGGATACCGCTTTGGAGTACCTACCTTATTATTGTTCCTCGTAGTAGGAATGTTGTTTGGAAGTGACGGCCTCGGCCTGCAGTTCCACGACGCGAAAGACGCCCAATTTATCGGTATGGTGGCCCTTAGTATTATCCTTTTCTCGGGAGGTATGGATACGAAATTCAGAGAAATCAAACCTATTCTAGGTCCCGGTATCGTGCTTTCCACTGTCGGAGTACTACTTACAGCTCTTTTCACCGGACTCTTTATCTGGTGGATATCAGGTATGAGCTGGTCAAATATTTATTTACCTATCACTACTTCCCTGCTTTTGGCCTCCACCATGTCATCTACGGATTCGGCTTCGGTGTTCGCCATTCTCCGTTCACAGAAGATGAACTTGAAACACAACCTTCGTCCCATGCTGGAACTGGAGAGCGGAAGTAATGACCCGATGGCCTATATGCTTACCATTGTCCTGATACAGTTTATTCAATCGTCAGGTATGGGAGTCGGAGCTATCGTAGGCTCTTTTGTCATCCAGTTTATCGTCGGCGCGGCTGCCGGATATGTACTTGGAAAGCTAGCTATCCGGATGTTAAATAAGCTCAATATTGATAATCAAGCCTTGTATCCCATCTTATTACTGGCATTTGTGTTTTTCACTTTCTCCATCACCGACTTACTGAAAGGTAACGGATACCTTGCCGTATATATCGCCGGTATCATGGTGGGAAACAATAAAATCATGCACCGTAAGGATATCTACACCTTTATGGACGGACTGACCTGGTTGTCGCAAATCATCATGTTCCTTTGCCTGGGATTGCTTGTCAACCCGCACGAAATGCTCGAAGTAGCTGCCGTGGCATTGTTGATTGGTGTTTTCATGATTATTATCGGGCGCCCGTTAAGCGTGTTCCTTTGTCTGCTTCCATTCCGGAAAATCACGATGAAATCACGTATTTTCGTATCTTGGGTAGGATTACGCGGTGCAGTTCCTATCATCTTTGCTACCTATCCGGTAGTGGCGGGCGTAGAAGGTTCGAACCTCATTTTCAACATTGTATTCTTTATTACCATTGTCTCATTGGTCGTACAGGGAACAACCATTTCTTTCGTCGCCCGGATTTTGAATCTTTCCAAACCGCTGGAAAAAACCGGTAACGACTTCGGAGTGGAACTTCCGGAAGAAATAGACTCTGATCTTAGTGACATGACTATCACCAAAAGTATGCTGGAAGAAGCAGACACATTGAAAGATATGAATCTTCCGAAAGGCACGCTGGTAATGATCGTGAAGCGCGGAGATGAGTTCCTGATTCCCAACGGAACACTGAAACTGCACGAAGGAGATAAACTATTACTTATTTCCGAAAAATCCAAAGAAGAAGATACTGATTCAGAATAACATCTGAAAAGAGTTATTCAGTACACTATAACTGATTCGTCTCCACGCATGGAACCTCTTGCCTTGGCAAGACATTCGTTTCATCTTCATGCGTGGAGACGAAATGTTTTATATAGGCCAATGAACTAGTTCTAAGGAAGAAACACGAATGACCTTTATCCGGCTGATAAAATTGTTCGCTCCCCCTCCGTTAATTAACCGTAAAACTTGAATTTAAAATTCGGTTTACATCTACGAAGTATTAATTTTGCGCAGTTTTAAACTAAATGTGCAAAAATCGAATGGAACAAGAACATCAGTTCATTGATTATATTGAGCAAAGCATCATCAAAAACTGGGACAAAGATGCCTTAACTGACTATAAAGGAATTACCCTCCAATATAAGGATGTAGCGCGTAAAATCGCTAAATTTCACATCGTCTTGGAGAGTGCCGGCATCCAGCCGGGAGATAAAATAGCCGTTTGCGGACGTAACAGTGCTCACTGGGCAGTTACTTTCCTGGCGACTATCACTTACGGAGCTGTTATTGTTCCCATTTTGCATGAATTCAAGGCAGATAATATTCATAATATCGTCAACCATTCCGAAGCCAAATTACTTTTCGTCGGCGACCAGGCATGGGAGAACCTGAATGAAGATGCCATGCCTTTGTTAGAGGGCATCGCTTCGCTGGCTGATTTCTCGGCATTAGTGTCCCGGAACGAAAAACTCACTTACGCTTTTGAACACCGGAACGCTATTTACGGTCAACAGTATCCCAAGAACTTTCGACCGGAACATATTTGTTACCGGAAAGATCGTCCGGAAGAACTGGCTATCATCAACTATACTTCCGGTACCACGGGTTACTCTAAAGGAGTGATGCTCCCCTATCGCAGTCTTTGGTCAAACGTGGCTTATTGCTTCGAAATGCTTCCCGTTAAACCGGGAGATCATATCGTTTCCATGTTGCCTATGGGACACGTGTTCGGTATGGTATATGATTTCCTTTACGGATTCTCTGCAGGTGCACACATCTATTTCCTGACGCGTATGCCGTCTCCAAAAATCATTTCCCAATCTTTCTCCGAAATCAAACCCAAAGTGATTTCTTGTGTACCGTTGATTGTGGAAAAGATTATCAAGAAAGATATTCTTCCTAAAGTAGACAGCAAAATCGGCAAGTTATTGCTGAAAGTGCCTATTGTGAACGATAAAATCAAATCGCTGGCACGACAGGCTGCCATGGAAATCTTCGGTGGAAACTTTGACGAGATTATTATCGGAGGTGCTCCTTTCAATGCGGAAGTAGAGGCTTTCCTTAAAAAGATAGGGTTCCCCTACACCATCGCTTACGGTATGACGGAATGTGGTCCGATTATTTGTTCCAGCCGTTGGGAAACACTGAAACTTGCTTCCTGCGGAAAGGCAACCAGCCGAATGGAAGTCCGCATCGACTCACCGGACCCGAAAACACATGCCGGAGAAATCGTATGCAGAGGAATGAATATGATGCTGGGATATTATAAAAATCCGGAAGCTACGGCGCAAATTATTGATGCTAACGGTTGGCTGCATACCGGTGACCTCGGTACGTTGGATGAAGAGGGTTATGTGACAGTCCGCGGACGTAGTAAGAACCTGCTTCTCACCTCTAGCGGACAGAATATCTATCCCGAAGAAATTGAAAGCAAGCTGAACAACATGCCGTATGTTTCGGAGTCACTGATCGTCTTACAGCACGAAAAACTGGTAGCCCTGATCTACCCGGATTTCGACGATGCTTTCGCTCATGGATTGCAGCAGACGGATATTCAGAAAGTAATGGAGCAAAACCGTATCGAATTGAATCAACAGCTTCCTAACTATTCTCAAATAAGCAAGATTAAAATCCATTTTGAAGAATTTGAAAAGACTGCGAAAAAGTCAATCAAGCGCTTTATGTATCAGGAAGCAAAGGGATAATTATCCCGGATAACACAATGAGTATCCTTGCAATAATTCTCATAGTATTAGGCACGGATTATATAAACTGATAATGAGAACATGCTTAATAATAAAAACGGTGAACAGCCTCAACACTGTCCACCGTTTTTTCTAACCTCTAACTAACTTTATTTATACTACCTATTTTTCTATCTTCCTACCTAAAAACGAATCCTATTTCCATTATTAACAGTCTAACTTTATAATCAATCGATCTTTTTAAAGTGCCATAAATGAAATAGCCTGTCCGCCTCCGGCAGCCATTCGTATGTTCAACGTATTTTCAGAAGTAACCGTTTGTTCCGTTATCCGGTAATCCGTAGGATTTGATTTCCAATCCGCATTCTCTCCATCCGCATAGATGACAGCTTTATACTGTTTGCCCGGTTCCAGGAAATCCAGTTTTATTTCCAGTGTACGGGGTTTCTCGTTCGTTGCCGCTCCCAAGAAATAGTTGCCTTTTGCTTTACGCACGATGGCTACAAATTCCCCCGGTTCTCCTGCCAATGCTTTCGATTCGTCACAATCCGGATCGAAATCGCGGAAGAACTGGAAAGCCGGATGGCCTTCATAATTTTCAATCATATCAGATGCCATCTGCAAGGGAGAATACAAAATCACCCAGTTAGCAAGCTGTTTCGCCAATGTTGTATTCACACGGCTGTTTCCTTTATCCTGATCGTTCCATTTCTGGCGACGGGGAGAATCTTTGGTGTTCAGAAACAAAATATCAAACGTACCCGGTGTATAATCCAGCGGACCGGACAGCATACGGGTGAACGGCAACATGACATGATGAGACGGAGGATTTCCTTCGCTCCATGCATTCCATTCCATCCCTCTCACTCCTTCACGTGTCATCATATTAGGCCATGTACGACGGATACCGGTATCTTTAATAGGTTCGTGCGCATCCAGCGTCATTTTGTGACGGGCAGCTGTTTCCACCACTTTCTGATAGTGGTTGACCCCATATTGGCTGTGATGAAGATAACCATTCGGGAAAGCTCCCGCATATCCTGTCTTAAGGACATGGATACCGTGGTCTGTGTACCATTGCATAGCATGATCCATCTGGCGCTCATAGTTGGGAATATTCCCTCCGGTCTCGTGATGGCCGATAACTTCAACTCCTTTTTCCTTTGCATAACGAACCACTTCATCAATGTCAAAGTCAGCATACGGTTTCGTAAAGTCAAAGTTTTGCATACCACCCCAGCTTTCCCAGCCTTCATTCCAACCTTCAAACAAAACGCCTTCAATCTGATTGGTAGCGGCAAAATCAATGTATTTCTTGGCATTGACAGTAGTGGCTCCATGACGTTCATCCATCTTCCAGGTTTCTACGCCGAGATGCATCCCCCACCATACACCTACATATTTCATCGGACGAATCCAATCGGTCGTTTCTATTTTACTTGGTTCATTCAGATTTAAAATCATAGCCGAATTAATCAGACTAACGGCATCCGGAACAATCTGAATAGTACGCCAGGAAGTAGTGAAATGATTACCTTTACGCACTTTCACACCATCAGGCCATGGAGCAAGTTCAGCTTTCAACGTATAGTTTCCTGCCTGCTTCAAAGTCATTTCCGAGAAATCGTACAATGCCGCTTCATGAATACTTCCGTAGACGCCATCGGCAGTTTTAAAGGTGAAAGGAGTATTGGCTGTCTCCACCTCGGAAATGGGACGTTGCGCATAAAGCAATTCATAAGTTTCGGCACTGGCAGGAATAGACCATGATGTACCGTCTTGGCGAAAACGGAAAGTTGTCAGTTCATCCGTAATCAATAGGGAATCCGCTGCGGGCACATTATATTCATAACGGAACCCTACCCCATCATCAAACACACGGAAACGGAGAGTTAACTCCACCTGATCTTTATTGACCAAATTTACCGCCATCTCATTATAATGATTCCTATTGGTTTTATTTTCACCCCATGGTTGCGTCCATGTTTCATCTTTACTGTCGAAAGTCGTGTTTTTTATCTGAAATCCTCCGCCCAGGTCGATACCGTTTTTCTCCGTAAATCCCAATGTCGAATTTTCAATCAACAATGAGTCATCTACTAAAATGTTATACAACGGTTTACCGTTGTCATCTACTGTTAAAGCCATTTTGATATGACCGTCCGGCGATTTCACTTCCGTTTTCGGACTGCTACACCCGTAACATCCCAGCACACACAGAAAAGCTCCAATGACATAATTTATTTTCATAGCATATCTATTGTTTGTATATAGTACAACTCAAAAAGGAGAAACACTTAAATGTAGGGCGGATTTCTTTCTCCGGATGCCAGGAAAAAAGTATCTTTGCACATAAACAATCTGAATTATGGCAAAGATACTATTGGTTGAAGATGAAATTAATATCGCCTCTTTCATCGAACGGGGATTAAAAGAATTCGGGCATTCGGTAACCGTCTGCCATGACGGGGATACGGGTTGGAAAATCCTTCAGGACGAACCTTTCGACCTTTTAATACTGGACATTATCATGCCTAAAATAAATGGTTTGGAGCTTTGCCGCCTTTATCGCCAAATGTTCGGGTATCAAATCCCGGTAATCATGCTGACAGCTTTAGGAACAACCGAAGACATCGTCAAAGGACTGGATGCGGGAGCAGATGATTATCTCGTCAAACCTTTTAGTTTCCAGGAACTGGAAGCACGCATCAAAGCCCTGTTGAGACGCAACAAAGAAGTCCCTTCCAATCTATTGACTTGCGATAACCTGGTATTGGACTGCAATACCCGAAAAGCCAAAAGGGGTGACATAGACATCGACCTTACTGTTAAAGAATACCGCCTGCTCGAATATTTCATGACTCATCAAGGGGTTGCCCTCTCACGTATCACTCTGCTCAAAGATGTATGGGACAAGAATTTTGATACCAATACCAATATCGTAGATGTTTACGTAAACTATCTCCGGGTAAAGATTGATCGTGACTTTGATAAAAAGCTGATCCATACAGTCGTAGGATTAGGATATATCATGAATACTTAAACTCACCAACACTAATCCCGGCTATGAAAATAGGTTCCAAAATAGCTCTTTTCTATACGTTAATCAGTGTGTTGACTACTGTCATTATCATTGCTGTATTTTATATTTTCAGTACGCAGTACATCAATAAGCTCTATGCTTCTTACCTGCGTGAAAAAGCCTACCTGACCGCACAGAAGCATTGGGAAAAAGATGAAGTAGACGAACAGAGCTACCAGATTATCCAGCGCAAATATGACGAACTCCTGCCTGAAGCCCATGAGATTCTTTTAAATATGGACAGTCTTTCCGAAGTACGTGATACACTGAATAAATACCTCACGCAACACCAGCAGGCTCTTCTGCTGGCAGGACAGGACAGCATCCCTTTCTCCTTCAAATATAAGGATCAACTGGGAGCCGCCCTTTATTATCCGGATAATGAAGGCAACTTTATCGTACTCGTCATGTCCCGGAATGCCTACGGAACAGAAATCAAGGAACACTTATTGTTGCTTTCCATATTTCTCATCTTAGCCAGTTCCGTCCTGATCTTTTTTATCGGAAAAATATATTCCGGCCGTATTCTGGTTCCCCTGCAACACATACTAAAGGAATTGAAAAGAATACGTGCCAACAGTCTGAACCGCCGATTAAAGACTACTGGCAATAATGACGAACTGGAGGACATGATAAAGACATTAAATAGTATGCTCGACCGTTTGGACAGTGCATTCAAGGCAGAAAAGTCCTTTGTCAGTCATGCTTCACATGAGTTGAACAATCCGATTACTGCCATTCAGGGAGAATGTGAAATCAGTCTGCTGAAAGAAAGAAGCACGGGAGAATACATTGAATCCCTTCAACGAATTTCTTCAGAAAGCAAACGGTTATCCAGTCTGATCCGGCATCTTCTTTTTCTTTCACGACAAGAAGAAGAACTCCTGAAAAACAATATTGAAGAGATTATTCTGGCCGATATATTAAAAGAGTTGACAGCTTCCGATGAGAGAATCCATCTTCATTTGGAAGAGACAGACCCGCAGATGACTGTAAAAGCCAATCCATATCTGTTGAAGATAGCATTAAAAAATATAATAGATAACGCCTGCAAATATTCTGATAAAGAAGTAAATGTGACTCTCTACCGGGAGCAACAACAAGTCATTCTTGATATAGAAGACCGGGGAATCGGTATTCCGCAAGAAGAAATAGAACATATATTCCAATCTTTCTATCGGGGCAGTAATACCCGGGACTATGCCGGACAAGGCATCGGACTTAGCCTGACCCTGAAAATCATTTCTGCTTATCATGCAAAGCTGGATATATCTTCAGAAATAGAAAAAGGAACAAAAGTACGGGTGATTTTTTAATCACCCTTCTTTTATCCCTTTCTCTCTCTACCTACTGAAAACTACAAATTTAATCTATGAACGTTTTTTCCACAGAATAGAAATGAACTAAATACGTCTTTGCAATAACTTTCCATTTTTATCATATAACATTCGTTCATATACCACTTCCACAATAAGAGGAAAGACAAACAAAGCAAAGAAAGTCGCTCCTATCAATCCACCGATAATGACAATCGCCAACGGACGCTGTGATTCCGAACCAATTCCATGACTCATGGCAGCGGGCATCAAACCGATAGCTGCCATTGCCGCTGTCATAATCACAGGGCGGATACGCGAGCGCACTCCTTCCTTAGTGGCTTTCTCCAAAGGCGAGCCGAGTTTTAGATTCGCCTTTATATCGGAAATCATAATCACCCCGTTCTGAATACAAATACCAAACAAGGCAATAAAACCGATACCGGCAGAAATGGAGAAGTTGAACTGCGTTATCAGAAGAGCCACAATACCACCCACGGCAGCGAACGGTACATTCAGCAATACCAGTCCCGCATCCCGCGCATTAGAGAATAGAATAAACAAGATGATAAAAATGATAGCAATACTGATAGGGACAACCTGTGCCAGACGTTTTGTGGCACGTTGCTGGTTCTCAAAATCGCCCGTCCATTTCAGCGAATAGCCTGCCGGCAGATGTACGGAAGCATTCACCTTTTTCTGCGCCTCGGCAACTGCCGTACCCATATCACGACCTCTCACCGAGAATTTCACTGCACAGAAACGAGCGTGATTATCACGGAATATCAATAACGGTCCCGTAATCGTCGTTATATCTGCCAATTCTTTGATAGGTACCATCGTTCCATCCATCGCCGGAACCAATATCTTACCTATCTCCTCTTCATTCTGACGGAATTGTTCGCTGTATCTTACCATGATATTAAACTTCCGCTCATCCTCATACAACAGTGAAGCCGATTTTCCGCCAATAGCCATTTCGATAATTGATTGCACATCTTCCTTAGCAACTCCATAACGCGCCAACTGGCGTTCATTCAACTCTATACGAAGCTCCGGCTGACCGATGTTCCGAATCACACCCAAGTCTTCAATTCCCTGAACCGTACTAAGGATCTTATCTATCTGAACCGCATATTTCTCCGACTCATACAAGTCTTTACCAAACACTTTCACCGCAATAGATCCTTTCACACCGGAAGCTGCTTCCTCCACATTATCAGTAATCGGTTGTGAGAAATTGAAGTCAATGCCGGGATAAATGGATAAATCCTCCTGCATCTTATCAATCAGTTCCAGTTTTGTCAACTTACTCTCCCATTCCTTTTCGGGATAAATATCAACGTGGAACTCGATATTATAGAATCCGGTAGCATCTGTACCGTCATTCGGTCGTCCGGTTTGCGACAGCACTTGCCGCACTTCCGGAAACGTTAATAGTTTCTTTCTCATTTTATTGGCAAGAGTCACCGATTCATCAAGCGAAATGCTTTGTGGCAAGGTAGCACGAATATAGATAGATCCCTCATTCAACTGCGGAAGGAACTCCGTACCCAGGAAAGAAAAAAGCCATAATCCGACACCCGCTATTACGGTTGCCATTCCGATGGTCAGTTTTCTGTGCGCATAGAATAAATCAAAAAGAGCCGAACACTTCGCATTGATAAAATGGACAAAACGGTTATTTTTCTCACGAACATTCTTTTTCAGTAACATGGAAGACATCACCGGAACCAATGTCAATGTAAAGATCAAAGCTCCCAACAATGCAAAGCCCAGCGTGTATGCCAAAGGAGAGAACATCTTTCCTTCTACCTTCTGGAAAGAGAAGATAGGAATCAATGCAGTGATGATAATCAATTTGGAGAAGAAAACCGCTTTCGCCTTGTCTTTTGCCGTGTTACGGATCAAGCCCATTTTAGACATCACATTAAAAGCAGGCATCCCCACTTCCCTCGCTTTCTTGTCCAAAGCCACAAACACTCCTTCCACCATCACCACGGCCCCATCAATAATAATACCGAAGTCTATGGCTCCCATAGAAAGCAGATTGGCGGACATTCCCATCACCCGTAAACAGATAAATGCGAACAAAAGGGCTAATGGGATAACGACAGCAACAATCACGGTAGTCCGCCAATCTGCCATAAAGATCAATACAATAAACGTAACCAATAATATTCCTTCAATCAGATTATGCGTCACAGTCTTTACCGCCAGATTCACCAAGTCCTCCCGGTCATAGAATGCCACTATCTTCACATCTTTCGGAAGTACATTCTGATTCAAGTCCTCTATTTTATCTTTCAGGTTGGCAATCACCTCACCCGGATTCTCTCCTTTCCGCATGACTACAATCCCCTGTACAACATCATTTTCATCCATTCGGCCCACTTGTCCCAAACGAGGCAAACAGGATTCGTGTACATCGGCAAGATTCTTCACCAGAATCGGAGTGCCATTGATGTTTTTCACTACGATATTTCTCAATTCATCCAGATCGTTAATCAAACCGATTCCACGAACCACATAAGCTTGCGAACTTTTAGTGATAACATCTCCTCCTACATTGATATTACTTTTAGCTATCGCATCATACAGTTCCAAAGAGGTAATGCCATAATTAATCAACTGGTGAGAATTCACACTTACCTCAAACGTCTTCACCTCCCCGCCGAAGCTCACAATATCCGCTACGCCGGATACCGAACGGAGATTACGTTCGATCACCCAATCCTGAATCGTTTTCAGTTCCCGCACACTGCGCTTGTCACTACGAAGCGTATAACGGAATATTTCTCCCGTCGGTCCATACAGAGGTTGTACTTCCGGAGTTACCCCGTCCGGAAGGTCGGCATCATTCAATAAATTATATACCTGTTGACGTGCTGTGAAATCATCGACACGATCTTCAAACATTACATTGATGACAGAAAGCCCGAAAAGAGTGGTGGAACGAATATCCGTTTTCTTCTGAACGGGATTCATCGCAATCTCAACAGGAATGGTGATAAACTTCTCTACCTCTTCGGCACTACGTCCCGGCCATTGCGTGATAATCGTCACTTTCGTATTCGTCACATCCGGGAAAGCATCTATCGGAGTATGTTTAAAGGAAACAGCTCCGGCTATAACGGCAATCGCTGTACAGAAGAAAATAAAGAATTTATTCTTCAGCGAGAAAGCCACTATATTATCTATGAATTTGTGCATACTATTTTCTGTTTTTAATCTGCATTCAACGCATTATATACCAACAATACATTATTATTCAGCACTCTGTCTCCCTCGGAAAGTCCGGAACGGATATAGCACTCCTTGCTCAACTGCTTGTACACATCCACCTCTTTCACCTGCAAACGCTGATCCGGCTCCACCACGACCACATAATTCTTTCCTCCTTCAAATACCAGTGCATGAGCATCGATACGAGGCATAGAAGTTCCATCCGCTTTACATTTCACACTTACATTCGTAAACATCCCCGGTTTCAACAAATATTCTTCATTCTTCAA
>NZ_EQ973371.1:105476-123017 GCF_000157055.1 Bacteroides sp. 2_2_4
TATCCGGATAAGCCAACGTAGAAATGCGTACGGAGGCATCTTCGGAAACCTTACTGATATCGCTTTCATACACATCCGCCATCACCCATACGTCTGACAACCCCGAAATCGTGAACAGCTCTTCACTCTGATCCGGACGCAACTGCATATCCCTGCTGATTTGTTTCTCCACAATAAACCCCGAAACAGGAGATTTCAGCTGATAATAAGCATTTCCGGAGAAATTATAAATAGAGAAAACATCCTTTATTCTTCTTTCTTCGGCTTCGGCACTTGTCAACTCCTGCTTCGCCTGAAGTACATCTTTATCCGAAGCCATGCCGGAAGCATACATATCCTGCGTAGCATCCATATTTCTGCGTGCCAGCAATAATTGTTGTTCCGCCTCTTTCAATTGCTTTTCATAATCTGCCACTTCTCCACTGCGGATGACTGCCAATACATCTCCCTTACGAACAAAGTCTCCTATTTCAGCCTTCAATTCTGTTACCGTACCTCCAAACATCGGATATACATGTGCCACCTGATTCTCATTAAAAGTGACCCGCCCGTTCAATGTCAGTTCGTCAATCACCTCTTGAACGTGAACCGTATCGACAGATACAATTCTCAACAAGCTATCTGTCAGGCATAAGGCAGCCGGTTCAACATTCGTTTGTTCTCCTTTACCGGAGCATGCTCCCAATACGGTAGTAAGCAATATGCAAGGAAGGAATTTATTCCAGTTCATAGTCTTTGATAATTTATGAATATTAGTAGTTCAATATAGTTTGTCCGATAGTTGTATTCAGGTTTTCCATCGCCAGGAAAACATCTTTCTTTATTTCATGCAACTGAATACAAGTTTCTTTATAGCTGTCATAGTAATCGATAAACTCCAATAAACTGATATTTCGTTTCTTAAAGTTTTCATTCACTCCCGCAATCAATTTTTCAAAGTTACGTTCCAGTTCCATATTGGTAGATTGATAAAGCTGAACTGCTTTATCCAGTGAAGCATAAGCGGTATAAAGCTCCATATCCGCACGGTTAGCCGCATTTTCCTGTTCCGCTCCTGCCTGCTGGATACTAAAACGGGCAGCTTTCACATTTCCCTGGTTGCGGTTGAAAATAGGTACTGACAAGCTCACTCCTATTGCAAAATAGTTATTGATAAAGTTTCCGGCACGGTCATAACTACCATTCACCGAAAATTCCGGAAATGCCATTGATTTCTGCAATTTCAGATTTGCACGGGAAGCACTGACCGTACTCCGGGCAATCTTGAGATCCGGCCGTTCATTCACCATCGCTTTCAAGTCGGCGAACGATAGTTGAGACAAATCCAATTGCTTCAACACCTCTTCATCCAGTGATAACTCAACCATCGTGTCTCCCGGAAGATTTAACAAGACATTAAGTTCTCCTCTAAGGGTCAACAACTCGTTTTCCCGTTCGTTCTTCTCTTTTTTCAAAGAGAACAACATAGATTCCAGACGGGACATTTCCATCAATGAAATATTTCCTTTCTCCTGTTGCAGTTTCATTCCGGCAAGTAACTCTTGCAGAGAATTCACTTCCTTCTCATAAATGGATATGGATTTCGAGAGAAAATAGACTTGTACAAACTTCTCATTCAGCTCCTGACGAAGTGTCCTCATCACCTCTTCAAACTGATATTCTGCTATTTCCTTGTTGATTTTCTCCAGTTTCACCTGCTTATTCCGTTGTCCGGCAAGACGAATTACCTGTTCAATTCCCACAACCATTTCGCCCTCCTTACCAAAATCAAAATACTTTCCGTTCAGGCGGTTATAAACATTCTGTTCTAACGAGATTACCGGATTCTCAAATAATTTGGCTTGCAGCACTTGTGCCTGTGCCATATCAATGTTATACCGTTCGGCTATCAGTGATAAGTTACGTTCCAGAAAACGTTGTTCCGCCTCTTTCAGCGTTAATGTTCCTGTGGTAGCCTGTTGCGCGCATATTCCTCCTGTCAGCAGAAGAAAAAAAGAAATTAGAAATACTCTGTTCATTACTATATTTATCTTTATTACCTTATTGTAGTTGTCGCGGCAAAATTACAATTCTGTAGCCGGAGAGACGGGAAAAAGTCATTATAAGCCTCTCATATCAGATTAGAATTTGATTAGAAAACAGCCATAGAAGGAAGAATTGTAAACACAACAGGAAAAATGGCTATCCTTCTTTTATCCCAACTCCCCTATCTTTGCAGTAGAGAAAATGAAATGAACCATTAAAAATAGAATATATGAAAATAATAGATTTAACCAAAGATAGTTTTGTAGAGAAGGTAGCTGATTATCAATCTTATCCTGATAACTGGAACTTCAAAGGGAATAAACCTTGCCTGGTCGATTTTCATGCCCCGTGGTGCGTCTATTGCAAAGCGTTATCGCCTATATTAGACCAACTAGCTAAAGAATACGAAGGGAAATTAGATATTTATAAAGTAGATGTCGATCAGGAACCGGAATTGGAAAGTGCATTTAAAATCCGCACCATTCCCAACCTGTTACTTTGCCCGCTGAACGGCAAACCGACAATGAAGTTAGGTACAATGAATAAAAACCAATTGAAAGAACTGATAGAAAGCAGTTTGCTTTCAGAATAGAAATACATTAAAAGTCCGGGATACTTCTGATGATGATAAACTGCCGGACTTTTGATATCATACAGAACATTGGCTTTTATAATAGGGAGTGTGTCAAAACGCAGATTATCGCGAATTATCGCAGAAATAATTTTATAAGTCATTGATTAATATATCAATATAAATGAAATAATCTGCGATAATTTGTGTTAATCTGCGTTTTATTATTCATTATGACCCTCCTCTTTGGGGATTATTTCAACTATTCTTTATGCAACAGAATATCAGTTCCCGGAACAATCTTTCCCATCGACCATACACATCGTACATTCAGTTCCTTATCAAGAATCACAATATCAGCATCCTTTCCCTTTGCCAACGCCCCTTTCCGGTCACTCACTCCTATTAAACGGGCAGGAGTTTCAGAAGCCATACGCACGGCATCTTCCAAAGGTATATTCGCTTTCTTCACCATGGTGCGAACCAATACATCCATCGTAGCCAGGCTACCGGCCAATGCAGAATGATCTGCCATCTTACATACGCCGTCCTCTATGATATAGCGAGGATCAATCGGTTCATTCCCTTCATAAGCAGCATAAGCCAAAGCATCGGTAACGAGGCACGTATTCTCTACACCTTTCAACTTATAAACCAACTTTAGAATCGTGGCAGGCAAGTGAATACCATCTGCAATCACTTCCACTGTCATCCCATCCGTCAAATATACGCTCTCCACCGTACCCTCATATTTATACTCACGACGTTTATGGAAACCCGGCATCGCATTATAAAAATGGGCAGCATGAGAGAAGCCCACTGCATACGCAGCCTTGATTTCATCATATTCGGCTTCCGTATGTGTTACGGCAGTCATAATTCCTTTCGAACGGGTATACTTTGCAAAATCATGTGCACCGGGTAGTTCGGGACTAATATCCCAACGTCTGATGCAAGACGTACGCGCCAATAAAGGAATATATTCATTTTCATCCGGAGTTTTCAGAAAACCGTCATACTGTGTTCCCGCCATCTTCGGATTCAAGTAAGGACCTTCGATATGCAGGCCAAGAACAGGAGAATCCTTCTCTTTCATCAGGTTTTCACAGACATCAACTGCCTGGTAGATTCTTTCGAACGAGGTAGATGATAATGTAGGAAATATCCCGGTAGCACCATGTTTCAGATGTGCAGTAGTTGCCGTGCGGAATGCTTCTTCCGTTGCTTCCGTATAATCATGTCCGCCACCTCCATGTGCATGCATACTTACAAATCCGGGCACAATCGTCATCCCTCTGGCATCAATAACCGTTGCACCGATAACCGCCAAATCACTGTTGGTCACCTCTAATATTTTTCCATCACAAATCAATACGGAACCATCTTTCAACCAGCCTTGCGGGGTCAATATTCTTCCATTTATTATTTGAGTCAACATAGTTTTCGTTATTTATTAGATTTAAAACAGTTTATTGGTGCCTTCTACCAGTTCTCCCATCGCCCATACAGCTCTCACATTCAAGTCTCTGTCTAAAGCAATTATATCGGCATCCTTGCCACGCTCCAGCGTTCCTTTACGGTCGAGTACTCCCATAATCCGGGCAGGAGTTTCGGAGGCCATTCTCACGGCATCCTCCAAAGGTATTTCCGCCTTCTGCACCATGGTACGAATCAAGCGATCCATCGTTGCAATACTTCCCGCCAGTGCTGAATGGTCTGCCAGCTTACATACTCCGTCCTCGATAATCACACGCGGATCAAAAGCCACCTGACTATCACTGGCGGCACAAGCCAATGCATCCGTTATCAGACAAGTGCGTTCCACTCCTTTTATCTTGTAAACAAGGCGCAAGATTGTTGGAGGCACATGAATACCGTCTGCCACCACTTCCACTGTCATATCATCAATCAGATAAATACTTTCTACCGTACCTTCATACTTGTACTCTTTCCGTTTATGGAATCCCGGCATTGCATTATAAAAATGAGTGGCATGCGTATATCCCGCCTCATAGGCTGTCTGTATATCCTCAAATTCTGCCTGGGTATGTCCTACCGAAGCCAACACCCCTTTCGCTGTGATATATTTACCAAATTGCATGGCTCCGGGAAGTTCCGGTGCGGCATCCCAACGTTTGATACAATGAGTTTCTTCCAGCAACGGAATATATTCTTCGGGATCGGGATCTTTGATATTTTCGGGAATCTGTCCACCTGCCATCGCCATATTGAAATAATGTCCTTCCAGATGAAGCCCGAGCACAGGGCTATTAGGCTCCGCCATCATTTTCTCTGTAGTTTCCGCGGCTGCACGGATCATTGGAATGGTAGAAGAAGAAAGAGTAGGAAAAATACTGGTAGTGCCATGCTGCATATGAGCTTTGATTGCTGTCCGGAAAGCCTCTTCGGTGCCTTCCATAAAGTCTCTTCCACCGCCACCGTGAACATGGATTTCTACACCTCCCGGAACAATATACATTCCTTTGGCATCAATCAGTTTGGCTCCGATAATTGCAAGGTCACAATTGGTTACTTCCAGAATTTTATTGTCACGAATAAGAACTGACCCATCCTTCAACCAGCCTTGCGGGGTGAGGATGCGTGCATTAATAATCTGTGTTAACATATCACAAATAGTTAAATTAATTAAAGGTCTGTGTGAATCAATGACGCTCTTTTTTGGGGGGAGTACATTGATTTTTTCGTTTGCAAAATTACGCTTTTCCGTTCAATCTATCGATACAATCGTCCGGTAAACTTCCAATATTATACAAAAAAAGGTTGCCAATCTTATCGACTGACAACCTCATCTTATATGGAGCGGAAAACGAGACTCGAACTCGCGACCCTAACCTTGGCAAGGTTATGCTCTACCAACTGAGCTATTTCCGCAAACTAAATTTCGTCATTCAGAAATCTGAAAGATTGGTGCCCAGAACAGGACTCGAACCTGCATGCCTCTCGACACACGCACCTGAAACGTGCGCGTCTACCAATTCCGCCACCTGGGCAAAACTTAGTTCCATTATTTCAAAGAAACAAGAGCGGAAAACGAGACTCGAACTCGCGACCCTAACCTTGGCAAGGTTATGCTCTACCAACTGAGCTATTTCCGCATTTCACTTTCATAAACTGTGAAGAGGAGGAGACTCGAACTCCCACAACATTTCTGTCACTACCACCTCAAAGTAGCGCGTCTACCAATTCCGCCACCTCTCCATAATTTTAAAGTTTAACCTTTGTGCCCAGAACAGGACTCGAACCTGCATGCCTCTCGACACACGCACCTGAAACGTGCGCGTCTACCAATTCCGCCACCTGGGCAAAGATTATTGTTCCAACATTTCAAAGAAACATGAGCGGAAAACGAGACTCGAACTCGCGACCCTAACCTTGGCAAGGTTATGCTCTACCAACTGAGCTATTTCCGCATTTTTTCGTTTGCGGTTGCAAAGGTAGGGATTTTCCGTAAACATGCAAACATTCTGCCTACTTTTTTCACAGAAATCTGTTCACTTTGCACCTACCGCAAAACAATCATTTTGATTATCAACTCATTCGGTCACGATAATCTTCATAAGAAAATTGCTTGTATATTTCAGCTTTCCCCTCTTTTGTCCAAATGGCAATGGCAGGATGATGAATTCCGTTAAACATATTTGTCTTGACCATCGTATAATGAATCATATCTTCGAACACGATACGCTCTCCGATTTGCAACTCGTGATCGAAGCTCCACAGTCCCATATAATCACCGCTCAAACAGGAATTTCCTCCGAGACGATAAATATATTTTCCTTCATTTCCCATCTCTGCACCACGCACGGCAGGTTGATATGGCATCTCCAGACAATCCGGCATGTGGCAAGTGAAACTAACATTCAAAATAGCCGTCTTGATACCACGACTTTCCACAATATCCACCACTTCGGAAGTCAGCACTCCCGTCTGCCAGGTAAAGGCCGAACCGGGCTCCAGGATAATGCGCAAATGAGGATAGCGTGCTTTTAATCCTTGCAACAGTCTTATCAAATGTTCGGTATCATAATCCTTACGAGTCATCAGGTGTCCACCACCCAGATTCAACCATTTAATCTGTGGAAACCAATGGGCAAATTTAGCTTCAAGATGTTCCAATGTACGTTCCAGCTCATAAGAAGAAGATTCACAGTGACAATGACAATGAAAGCCTTCAATACCTTGCGGTAATGCTTCGGGCAACAAATCGGCTGTTATCCCAAAACGTGTGCCGGGTGCACATGGATTATAAAGTTCGGTTTCCACTTCCGAATATTCAGGATTTACGCGGATACCACAAGAGATGCCACTTCCTTCTGCAACCACCATCGGATAGAAGCGTTCAAACTGCTGCATTGAGTTGAATGTGATATGACTGCTGCAACGCATGATTTCCGGGAAATCCTGTTCCGTATAAGCAGGAGAATATGTATGCGCCTTGCTG
This sequence comes from Bacteroides sp. 2_2_4, assembly GCF_000157055.1. Lineage (NCBI taxonomy): Bacteria > Pseudomonadati > Bacteroidota > Bacteroidia > Bacteroidales > Bacteroidaceae > Bacteroides > Bacteroides sp. 2_2_4. Next base: position 112,535 of record NZ_EQ973371.1, read on the forward strand.
CCGAACTCTTCCAATGCCAAACGGGCTTCATACACCGAACTTGCCGTAGAATGATCTATATATTCACGGAATATGGGGAAAGAGCGCCACATGGCAAATGACTTAAAAGCAAGAATGATCTCCACTCCCGCCCTGTCGGCCACGCTTTTTATCAAACACAGGTTCTTTCTTAAAAGCTCTTCTTCCATGATGTAACAAGGAGAAGGGAACTGATTAAAATCTATCATATATAAATTATTATCTAAAATAACGCCTTACGAACGTGGATGCAAAAATACAAATTCAAAAGCAAAGAGGGATTGTTTTATTTTTAATTAAGATATTGGTTTTCGCGAACTTTTTCTTATTTTTACACCTTATATATTATAGTTAAGTATTATATCATCCTAAATACCTGATTAAAAATGAATAAAGATTTAAGAAAAGTAGTGATTCTGCTGGCACATCCTAACATCAAGGAATCACAAGCAAACAAAGCATTAGTTGATGCTGTCAGTGACATGGAAGGAGTAGCAGTTTTCAATCTTTACGAGCTGTCGCAAGAAATCGCTTTCAATGTAGATGAATGGAGTAAAATCATTTCCGATGCCTCGGCTGTCATCTATCAATTTCCTTTCTATTGGATGTCTGCGCCGTCATTACTAAAGAAATGGCAAGATGAAGTCTTTACTTTTCTATCCAAGACTCCGGCTGTCGCCGGCAAATCGTTGACAGTGGTAACGACCACGGGATCCGAATACGAAGCGTATCGCAGTGGCGGCAGAAACCGCTTCACGATGGACGAGTTATTACGTCCTTATCAGGTAAGTGCCATTCATTCGGGAATGTCATGGCAAACCCCTATTGTAGTCTACGGAATGGGAACAGCAGATGCGGGAAAGAATATTGCTGAAGGAGCTAATTTGTATAAACAACGTGTGGAGATGCTTATCGGTAGCAGTAATGCAGGGAACAATTGGTAAGATTTATAAAGCGTAGCTTTAGATAGGATAAAGCTACGCTTTACAGTTGCTAAAGCATAGCTTTAGGTTTCACCAAACACTTCTTTTTCAATGTAAACACTGGCAGGAAAATAAACACTCCGATTACAGACATTATTAATCCTCCGATAGTGCCTGCTGCCAATGGAAACCAGAAGCCTTCTTTTTCCATGCCTGCCATAAAAGGGACAAATCCCAAGATGGTAGAAGTCACCGTCAGAAAGATAGGAATCACTTTAGTATTCCAGGCTTTCACATAAGCCCGAAGCGGTGAAAGACGCGGGAAGCGTTTACGAACGGAATTATATTCATTCAAGATATAAATGCTCGCATTAACCGTAATACCACAAAGCAAAACAAAAGAAGCAAATCCTCCCTGGTCAAAATTCAATTTGAACCAATAGAATGTCAGAAACACGCCGATATAAGATACCGGAATCACAAAAATTATTGCCAATGGCTGTTTCAAAGAATTGAACAGTATACTCGTAATAAAAAAAATAATAGCAATCACAATCAAAAGCAAACGATATTGCTTGTTGTCCTTTCCACCCCAAGACCAGTTATTATCCTCCGATTTTGCAGTATATCCCATCGGGAGAATCTCGTTAAACTCTTCCAGATCTTTTTTCAATAGTTTATTTCCCTGTTCCGAAGAACCGATATACTCATATTGCAAACACAGCCGATACTGTTGATTCTCCTTAGCCACTTCCTGTGGCATCTGTCCTTTTTCCACAGTTGCCAATTCAGAAAGCTTATATTCCCTCTCTCCTATTTGAAAAGGATAAAACTGCATTGCCCACACATCCCTATCTTCCGACTGACACGAAGAAAGTTTTATCTTTTCCGTCCCCTCTTCCGCCATTACCGAACCTATTTCCATATTTCGCCCATATATCGGGTGAATAGCAGAAAATAACCTTCCGGCTCCAATCCCCTCCTCTGCCATCCGCTGTTTATTCAGATTAAAGTAGAATTCCATATAATCATCTTTCCACCAGGAGAAATCAGATCCGATCGTCACTTCCCGAATCCGGCGGTGAGACAATAACTTTGCTTTTAATTTTTCAACCCAATCATACAGTGCATCGTAATTATATCCATACATTTTCACCCGGAAAGAACCCGCATTCTCACGTACATCATTACTGAACCCCTGATCTTGTAAACCATATATACTCCAATTTCCACCTCCCAGTTGAAGCGCCTTGCTAATCATATTCGCTTTCAACGTATAGGGAAAACCGCTTTTCTGGTGTTCTTTCGAAAAATAGATGTGGATAGATGACCTGCGAGCACTTTCTACAGATGTCTGGAATTGCTTAATCTCTTTAAATTCGCTCAAATAAGTTTCCATCCTCTTCATCAGTGTATTCATCTGCTCAAGTGTATTTCCATTCGGCAAATTAGCATTGGCGTGAAGCACTACCTCTTCATTACGTGAAAAGTAACTCCCTTCATATACCTTTTGCACAAATAACCTTAAAGTACCTCCCAACACCTTATCTACTATCGGTTTCACCTTTTCTTTATAAGTGGTGGTCCCCAACGTTTGATTATAAGTTCTCGCCCATCTATCATCACCTTTCATCTTTTCCGGCAATCGAAATACCGGTAGTCCGAATACCAACAATAACAAAATACATACCGCCACCCTCCAACGGCAAAGTATTTGTATCAGCCACCTGTAACAACGACTGAAATAAACCGGAAGCCGACGTATTCTTGAACGTATCCACACAAAGCAACGCACCTCCCCAATTTTCCATTTAACTATTGAAAGAGAAGGTTTCTTTCTTCGTTTCAATCCTATTTTATCAATTAGAGAAGGAACAAAAAATAAAGCAACCAGCAGTGATACTCCCAGATTTATAATCACTACCGCAGCAAAATCCTGTAAATTAAGACGTATCTTCTCATCCAGAAAAAAGATGATAACCAAAGCTCCCATCGTGGTCAACGTGGCTGCAAGAATGGACATAAACGCTTTCCGATCTCTACGCCGCAAATAATGATCGCTCATTACAATTGTATTATCTATCACCAAATTTAATGAAACCGTAATACCCGCCAAAGAATACAATTGCATTTCCAATCCGAACGCATAATAAAGAATGACAGCTATTGCCATATTAACAGCCAGACTGATTACAATCAAAAAAAGATATTTAGGACTAAAGGTGATCAACAATACAAACAGGAGCAAAATCGCTACAGTCATTCCCGTACGCAAATAAATTTTCCCCAGTTCTTCCTGAATAAATTCCGTTGCGTCGTAACTGGTGTGAATCTCATATCCTGCCGGAAGTAATAGCTGGTTATCATCCATAAATGCTTTTACCTTTTCACTCAATGCCAATTGATTTGCTGTTTCCTCTGCAACAATCGACAGATAAATTGAATTCAGCCCATTAATCCGATAATAATTTTGTGGCTGCTCCTCCATACGGGAAACCTTCACCAGCTCATTCAGACCTATGATTTTACCATCTTTCATTTTTACCTTTATCCGCTCCGCATTAAACTCTCTGCCCTCCTGCTCGGGAACCAATGCCAAACGTATCCACTGTCTGCCCGAAGCACCCTGTTCTACATCATAAGTACCCAAAAATTCTTTTTGATAATGCAACCGGACAGCTTGACGAATATCATCCGTATTTATTCCAAGCGCACGCAATTGTTCCGAATCATACTCCAATCGCCATTCCATCGGAGTAGCTCCGCTAAGGTTGATTTTATAAATTCCCGGAATCTGTGCAAGACGCGTTTTTATATGTTCTTCCGCATACTGCTGAATTAAGAAAGGAGTAGCGGGTGCATTGATCGTAAATGCCATAAAAGGCCCCTGATTACTCTGCCCCGGCCTGTGCATCTGAATATACGGATAGCTCACCCCATCCGGTAATTCCGGCCACGTCTGACGAATAATAGTAGAAGCTTCAAAGCGGGCAACCGCTGCATCCACATGTTTATCCAAATTCACACTGACACTTCCCCATCCGTTTCCTGAAGTGGAAGAAATCCCTCGAATACCCTTCACACGGGCAAGCATTGCCTCTAACTTACTGGTAGCCGTCATTTCCACCACACGTGCTGAAGTACCGGGCATACTGAATCTCACCGTGAAGCCGGGTAAGGTCCGCGACGGATTCAATTTGACAGGCAGCAATGGAATGAGTGCTAACCCAACCAATGCCACACAGACAAAAGCCACAATCAATGTGAAAGCGGAAGCCTTAGGAGATTTTACTATTTCAGAATCTATATTTTGCATTTTCGTCATTTAACCAACTTTCCTCCATTAAAATCAAACCTGTCCGAAAGTGAAAGTTTCGCAGCAAAATCAAATAACGTAAGTCTCCGTATCTTATAATAATTCAGCCAGTAGTTCTGCAAGGCAGAGATAAAATTACGTTGTGCCTGCTGCTGCCTGTTGAGTGAAAGTGTCAGGCTGTTTATATCCGCTTTGCCGATGATAAAACGCTGTTTAGTCTCATTATAAGCAAGTATAGACAGATCCAACGCTTCTTCCGCACTGGCTATCAATTGCTGCTGGATATTAAAATCACTTACCGTCATAATCACTTCCTCCTCGATGCTAATCTCATCCTGACGTGCCGAGATCTTCACTACATTCAGATTATTTCTTGCCATATTATACTTACCCTTACGAACACCCCAGTCCAATAACGGAATAGAAACACTGACTGCCACCAAATCCTGCTGCATCGGTTTATGATACACATCTCCAAAATTATCTGCTACCTGATTAAAACCGATACTGGCATTCACACTTGCGTTAAAGCGAGATTCTTTCTTCGTCTTATCCACATTCCGTTCCGCTTCAAGTACATTCTGTTTCAGTTCCAACAATTGCGGGTTATTATTCCTGCCCCACCTCAAAGCCTCATCTACCGGAATATCCACCATCTCCGGACGGGAAGGAAGTTCCAGTTTGATTTGCGTATTCTTATCCAGATTGAGAAAAGAAGCCAGTGAAAACATAGCCCGTTTCAGGTCACTTGCTTTATTCTGCAATGTATTCTGCGCATTCACACGATCCAGTTTCAATGTCAACAAATCAGCCTGTGAGATAGCTGCAATTCGGTGACGCTGTTGCCCAATACGATACAATGTATCCGTAGAAGCCAAGTTTTCTTTAGCAAGATTATATTCTGCCTGCGCCATAGCCAGAGAGAAGAAATAATTCGTAGCCGTTTCCGACACCTTTTCCACATTATAGAGAAATTCCTTTTTCACACGCTCATACTTCAACGGTTCTATCCTCCGTTCCCATTTGAAGGAGTTATATCCTACCAGACTTTGCGAATATCCGATTCGTATAGGAACACTCGTAAGTTGCGTAGCACTGTTACTTCCGAAGTTACGCATATAGGCAAGATTCGATTCCAGATAAAAAGTACCTCCGGTTAAATCAAAATTCTGTTTTACACTCAATCCTCCATAAGCATAGTAAGACTGTTGCGTACGGTATACATCCAAATCCTGTCCCGAATCGTATCGTTTCGTAATATCCCGGTTATATTGTGCCGGAGTAACATCCAGCGTCAAGCTAGGCAACCGATTTGCCCGAAAAGTCCTATACTCCCAATAACCGGATAAATACATATTCTGCGTACGGAATGATTCCAGCGAACTGTCGTTAGCTAGAGAAATTGTCCTGTTCAAATCCAATACCAGGTGTTTCTGCGCTCGAAGCTGGGATTCACCACAGAGGACACAGAGGACACAAAGGAAAACAGGAATTCTTTTCTTTAATCTATTCATAACTCTCATTTTTGGACTAATACTTAATACTTATTTTCTTGTTACGGTAAATAAACCAGTAAAGTAACGGTATGATAAATAAGCTCACCGTCGTACCAATCGACATTGTTCCTATCATAGCTATAGACAACGGTTTTTGTAACTCCGAACCCATATCTGAAGAAAAAAGCAGTGGCACCATTGCGAAGATGGTAGTCAGTGAAGTCATGATAATCGGTCGCAAACGCCTGCGGCCAGCTTCATGTATCGCTTCTAATAACGGAACACCCGCTTTACGCAATTCATTGATAGCATCCAGCTTCAGAATAGAGTCATTGATTACAATACCGCAGGTAACGATCAACCCGATAGCAGACATCAAATTCAGCGTATGTCCGCAAATCCAGAGTAAAAGCAGTGCAAATGCGAGGTCAATCGGTATCTCCGCCAAAACAAGCAAAGGCTGCAAAAAGCTTTCAAACTGTGCGGCAAGAATAAAATACATCAATAACAGCGAAATAAATAAAATCACCACCAGTTCATCCAACATCTCACTGTTAGAAAAGAAACTGCCGGAGAATCCAGTATCCCAGTCTTTCATATCTTCTGCCGTTTGTTTCACCTCCTTTATCAGTTTGTTTCCGTCCTGTACGCCATAAAAATCAAAAGGAACATATTCCCCGTTACGTCCGGCAGTAATACTCTTCAAGTCCTCGGCAGGAGTAACCGTCACCAGTTCCCGGAGTGGAATGTACTCTCTGTTTCCTCTATTGTCCGGTTCAGTCTGTATTAGTGCTTCCTGTAATATTTCATTCACCGTCTTCTCACTGCCCGCAACGTTGATCGGAAGATATTGCTGGTAAGAATGCAACATAGTCACACTATTTTCTCGGAAAGCTGTTTTCAAGACTCTATAAAGTTCATTGTAAGCAACACGGTAAAGCAATAGTTTCTCCTTATTGATACTTAGGTTCAGTTGGTTCTCAAAGGCAATGCCTGTAGGAGCAATTCCCGTCCTACGGGCTAACTCCAGCTCCACATTCCGGATCGTTTCCGCTTCCGGTGCTTTTGCCTTATTACGGGTGTAAAATTCAGCTATGATATCCGGTTCTCCCGTGACAAAGAGTTTCTCAAATACAGTCTCCGGTGGAGAGAAAGAAATAACGGAAAGTGGATAACGTTCTTTCAGTTTATGGTATATCTCCTGCTGCAAAGGAATGATTGTTTCTGATGTTTCCGTTCGGAAATAAAGTTCTGCTTCGGAAGAAGAAAGTTCCCTTTCACGATTCAGAAGAAAATCCTGCCTGCCAACAGATGCCGTGTGCTCCAATACCTGTTCTTTTAAATCCCTAAAAAGCTCATCCACACGCCGCCTGTTTTCATCCACATGAATATTCTCATTCCACTCGATTCGGGCAATCAATTCATTCTCTTCTATATCAGGCATCCGCTGCTTGTCGATAAAGAAAAAGAAAAATATACAAAGCGGGATGGAGACAACACAAAACAATACACTAAACGTTTTGTGACGGAACACCCAATCTACACCGGCATCATAAAAACGGTCCAATGTGTGATCCTTTATCGGGTTATTGAATTTAAAAGAAAGCCATTTCCATTTCCGGGTATGAATACCTGTCCGATAGACCAGCAGATAAAGCACCGGAAGAAGCATAATACCAGTAAAATACGAAACCATCAATCCCACTGTAACCGAAAAAGCCTGATCATAGAAGATAGCTCCGGCAATACCACTCATAAAAATCAATGGAGCAAACACGGCAATGGTAGTCAGGGAAGAACTTAACATAGGAGTCACCACTTCACTAGTTCCTGTTATACAGGCACGACGCAATGAATAGCCCCGCTCCCGGTATTGGGATATATTTTCTGTCACAATAATCGAACTGTCAATCATCATACCCAATGCCAGAATTAATCCGGCAAGCGAAATGATATTCAGGGACATATTACACAGATAGAAGAAAACAAAACTAATCACGATAGAGACTACCATACTAAGTCCGATCACCAACGGAGATTTCACATCTCCCAAAAACAGGACAGCTACCAGACAGATAAAAAGGAAACCTAAAGTTAGATTCTGTTGCAGATTTGAGATCGTGTAATCCAACAATTCTGTCTGGTTGCGGCTAATACTAAAATCAATATCAGGATACACCTGTCTAAAATGCTCCATCGTCCTTACCAGAGACTGCTTCATCTTATCCATATTCTCGTCCGCCTGCTTGATAACAGCCAGCGTCACCGCCCTTTTCCCATTCGACACAGATACGCCTTTTTCTTTTACGGGCACGATAGTAACTTTGCAGAAGTCCTTTAGTTGGACAATGCGGTCTCCCTTACGCAGGTATATATTTTTCACATCTTCTGCGGTACGCAACAGAGTGGAGAATTTTATATTATATTCATAGTATCCGTCGCGTACTGTCATACTACCCGGCTCCACATTATTGGCAGCCAAAGCCGATTCAATATCTTCAATGGAAAACCCCATCATAGCCAGCTTATCCTCATCGGGTACAATCTGTACCTGACGCTCCACCAATCCGGTCACGTCTACCATAGCCACTTCTTCGAGCTGCTCTATCCTTCGCTTGATCACCGATTCGGCAAATTCACACAAATCAAGGAAAGACTGCTGTCCTATCGTACTATAAGCACTATCATTCTTTAAGGTCAGATTCAGGTAAAACACGGGTATATCCGTTGCGCTTGCCTTAATAACTTTCGGGCGTTCAGTATCCTTGGGAAGATAATTCATTGCAGCGTCTATTTTTTCATTGACCTCTATAAAGGCAAGATCCGTATTAGTACCGAAATCAAAAGACAGATGGATCATACCTGCTCCGTCTCTCGATTCACTATGAATATCTTTCAATGTAGACACCTGAATCAGTTGTCCCCGTAAAGGTTTCACAATCGTGTTTTCCAGTTCACGGGCAGAGGTATTGGCGGCAGACACCTGTATTGTTATCTCCGGAATGGCAATATCCGGAAGCAATGATATAGGCAAAGTATTATATGTCACTAGCCCGATTATGAAACAGGCAGTAAAAGCCATCAATACGGCAATAGGACGCTGGATTAAAAATTTTATCATGTTTTTCTATCTATCAATTAACTCCACTAATCACTCATCACTGACCCGTTAATCACTGACCTTTACTGCCGCTTCATGTGCCAGATTCAGATTTCCGGTCACAATAATCGTATCTCCTTCCAGTAACCCCTCTTCAATCCCTTTCTGTGATTTATCCGAAACAACATATTCCGTTGCATTTTCCAATCCCGTATGTACATAATTCCACATAGCCTTACCTTCTTGTAAAGTAAATACCACTTGCTTACCGGAGCGTAACACAACAGCCGTTTTAGGAATGACCAATTGTTGCCCTAAACTTCTTCTGACACTTACTCTTACATTCATACCACTGAACAGTTTTCCTTGTCCGTTTACTACAGCCTTCACCTTTACCATTCCGTTCGAATCTACCAATGGATTGATTTCAGATACGCTGCCTTCAAACGAATCTCCTCCGGCATAAGGAGTAATCATCACCTTATCACCTGTTTTAATAAAAGCCAACTCATTCTCCAACACTGTAAAATCAGCTTCCATCCCACGGGTATCAATAACCGTACAAAACACCTCGGAAGTATTAGCTAAATTATATGGTTTAGAAAACAGATTAGCCACTATCCCATCGAAAGGAGCAACCAATGTAGCATGTTCTGTTTCCCTTTTCACCAATTCATATTGAGATCTCGACTGCTCATATCCGCTCTTCACTTTCGCAAGTTTCATTGTTTCCACAGGAACTTTGCTAAAATCTTCGGAGGTATATCCCTGTCCGATCAATACATCTTTCAGTTCCAACTCGGCTTTCAACAAAGCATCTTCCGCTTGGGAAAGCTTTTGCTCCAAGCGAAATTTATCAAGTTCAGCTAAGTTCTGTCCTTTATGTACGCGGTCACCATTCTTCACATAAATACGAGCAATAACTTCACTTGTCTCAAAACGAAGATCAGCCTGTCCGAGAGCACTTACTTTACCGTTACTGACCAATTCGTGATGAAAATCACGTCTCTTTAGTATTTGAGTAGTGACTTCATTCTTAGCATCAGGAAGAACAGTGGAAACACCTTGTTCCTGTTTGTCGGCACTATTTTTTTTGTCAGAGCAAGAGGACGTTCCAGTCCAAACCAAACATAGCATCAACCATATACAATCATATTTTCTCATAATAATATCTTTATTGCTATCAATTACACATCATCTATTTAGGATAAACAAAGTCTATAGTCAAATCATCCGTATTATTTTCTGTATCCAGCATATTATCTACAAAAAGAACAATACCACTATAAGAGACACACCAACCTGTAAAATAATTATATCTATGTTTTGCCAACTTTACTTCATATACTTTTTTCATCTCATCATCAAACAACATTAAATATAAATCACGATCATTGATCAATTTCTCAATCCCCATATCAGCATCAAACTCTACTTTATCAATATGCAAACGGGCATACATTTTATATTGAGGAATATACATTACATCATAAAAATAAGGATTCTCCAACCTATGCCTTTCCAATGCAGCATAATCTTTTCCGGAAGTACATTCTGCCACAATATTAGAAGTATAGTTACTTTCTGCCATAACAGAGTTTCGTTCATTAGTAACTATATTCAAAGTATG
>NZ_EQ973370.1:0-16137 GCF_000157055.1 Bacteroides sp. 2_2_4
AGCTCCGGCGATCCGGATACCTCGAAAACGGCGGCGAGCTGGTTTGGTGCATGTATCTTTTTAATCGTGGCTGCCACTATTCTTCGTTCATTCTTTCTCTAAGAACCGGATTCACCTATATATAATAATGTATATGAATTATGAACTGAACAAGGGAATCGGCGAGAGTGCGGAGTTCAAGGGACTCAAGGCTCAATATCTTTTTATTTTCGTCGGTGGGCTGCTGGCTCTGTTCGTGCTGTTTGTCATTCTTTATATGGCCGGCGTGAACCAGTGGTTCTGCATTGCTTTCGGCGTAATATCCGCATCCGTATTGGTCCGGCTGACTTTCCATCTGAACGGCAAGTTCGGGGAACACGGACTGATGAAGCTGCTGGCCAGGAAACAGCACCCCCGCTACCTGATCAACAGGATCAGTCCCCGGAAACTATTCACGATTAAAAAGAAGAACGTATGCGTAACACACTAAAGGCTGCCACATTGGAAAGCAAGTTTCCGCTTCTCGCCGTCGAAGCGGACTGTATCATCTCCAAAGATGCGGACATCACCGCCGTCTTTGAGGTGGATCTGCCCGAACTCTTCACGGTGACGGCAGCTGAATACGAGGCTATCCATGCGGCATGGGCAAAGGCAATCAAGGTATTGCCCAATTATACGGTGGTACATAAGCAGGATTGGTTTATCCGGGAGGATTACCGCAGCCAGACGGACAAGGAGAATCTAAGTTTCCTTTCCCGAAGCTACGAGATGCACTTCAACGAGCGTCCTTTCTTGAACCATAAATGCTATCTGTACCTGACCAAAACGACGAAAGAGCGCATGAGGATGCAGAGCAGCTTCTCTTCGCTGTGCAGGGGATTCATCATCCCCAAGGAGGTGGACAAGGATACCACCGCCCATTTTCTGGATACGGTGGGACAATTCGCCCGTATCGTAAACGATACAGGGCTGGTACACCTAAGACGGCTCGTCGGTGATGAGATTACCGGCACGGAGAATAAGGCCGGACTGGTGGAGAAATATTTCTGTCTGTCAATGGAAAATACCACTGCACTGGAAGACATCGAACTCGGAGATGACGGCCTGCGTGTCGGTGACAAGCACGTTTCGGTACATACGCTCTCGGAACTGGATGCGTTGCCCAGCAAGGTGGGTACGGACTGCCGGTATGAAAGACTGTCAACGGACAAAAGCGACTGCAAGCTGTCATTCGCCAGTCCGGTAGGACTGTTGCTCTCGTGCAATCACCTGTACAACCAGTATATCTTTCTGGATGACAGCGGCGAGAACCTGCAACGTTTTGAGAAGAACGCACGCAACATGCAGTCGCTCTCGAAGTACTCACGGAGTAACCAGATTAACAAAGAGTGGATCGATCTGTACCTGAATGACGCACATTCGTTCGGGCTTACCTCGGTGCGTGCCCATTGCAACATCATCGCATGGACGGACAATCCTATGGAGGTGAAGAATATGCGTAATGACGTGGGCAGCCAGATCGCTATGATGGAATGCAAGCCACGCCATAATACGGTGGACGCCGCCACGCTGTACTGGGCGGCGATGCCGGGGAACGGCGCTGACTTTCCGGCAGAGGAGAGCTTCTACACGTTCATCGAACAGGCTCTCTGCTTCTGGGTGGAAGAAACGAACTACCGCAGCTCCGTTTCACCTTTCGGACTGAAGATGTCAGACCGTATCAGCGGAAAACCGCTGCACGTGGACATCTCCGACCTGCCGATGAAACGTGGCGTAACCACCAACCGCAACAAATTCGTATTGGGCGGTTCGGGAAGCGGCAAGTCATTCTTTATGAATCATTTGGCGAGGCAATATTATGAACAGGGCACGCACGTGGTATTGATCGACACGGGAAACAGTTACCAGGGGCTTTGCTCGCTGATACACCAGAAGAGCGGTGGAAAGGACGGTATCTATTTCACTTATACGGACGAAAACCCGATAGCGTTCAACCCTTTTTTCACGGATGATAAAGTTTTCGATATTGAGAAGCGTGAGAGTATCAAGACACTAATCCTCACACTCTGGAAAAAGGACAATGAACCGGCGACACGTTCGGAAGAAGTGGCTCTGTCCAATGCGGTGTCCCTGTATATCAGGCGCATCAAGGAGGATGAAAGCATCGTTCCCTCGTTCAACAGCTTCTACGAGTTCGTGAAAACGGACTACCGGAGGATACTGGAAGAGAAAGAAGTCCGGGAAAAGGATTTCGACCTTGCGGGGTTCCTGAACGTGCTGGAGCCTTATTACCGTGGTGGAGAATATGATTTTCTGCTTAACTCCGACAAGCAGCTTGACTTGCTCGGTAAGCGGTTTATCGTCTTCGAAATTGATCAGATCAAAGATCACCCCATTCTTTTTCCGGTGACGACTATTATTATTATGGAGCTGTTTATCAACAAGATGCGTCGTCTGAAAGGGGTACGCAAGATGATCATCATAGAGGAAGCGTGGAAGGCCATTGCCAAAGAAGGGATGGCGGACTATATCCGCTACCTGTTCAAGACTGTCCGCAAATTTTACGGAGAGGCGGTTGTTGTGACGCAGGAAGTCGATGACATCATTTCCTCTCCTATCGTGAAGGGGTCCATAGTGAACAACAGCGACTGCAAGATTTTGCTTGACCAGAGGAAGTATCTTAACAAGTTCTCGCAGATACAGTCCCTGCTGGGTCTGACGGACAAGGAAAAGGCGCAGATCCTGTCGGTGAATATGTCTAATGATCCGAGACGCAAATACAAGGAGGTCTGGTTTGGGTTGGGGGGTGTGCAGTCAACAGTGTACGCCACGGAGGTATCACTCGAAGAATACCTTTGCTATTCGACCGAAGAGAGCGAGAAGGTGGAACTGGAAGGGCTCACAAAGGAACTGGGCGGCAATATCGAACTGGCTATCCGAAGGCTTGCGGAAAAGAAACGGAATCAAAACAATGAAATACCGTAAGTGCTTATGGAGTATGAAACCTTGTTTCCGCTCTACTGGATATGCGGGGAGTGGAAAAGCAGCCGCAAGTCGCCGCCCGTCACCGTATTCCGTGATGGTGGTACATACAAGATTGCCCTGACCTACCACCTTGATGCGGTGGTGGTCGGCACGATCCACCAAAGCGGCGGCATCATCTGGGCAGACCTGCTGGGAAGGGTGCAGCTCGCTTATGACCGGGAGGAAGACCGTCTTGTGCTGGCTACCGAAGGGATATATGTACGTGCGGATGATTCATAAGAAAAAGGAGAACTCCGGTTCTCCTGTAAATGGAAAGAAAACTATCCGATTTATTTAACGTTAAAATTTTAAAAGACATGAAACGAATAATGGCTGTCTGTCTGGCCGGGCTGCTTTGTCCGACTATGGCGGTAAAGGCGCAATGGGTAACGTTCGATCCCTCGAACCTTGCACAAAGCATCGTGAATACGACCCGTAACGTGGTGCAGACCACGACGACGGCAGAAAATATGGTGAAGAATTTTCAGGAAACAGTCAAGATCTACGAACAGGGGAAGCGTTATTACGACGCTTTGAAAGCGGTCAACAATCTGGTGAAAGATGCCCGTAAGGTGCAGCAGACCGTTCTCTTGGTCGGTGAAATATCGGACATCTATGTAAACTCTTTCCAGAAAATGCTGACGGACGGGAACTATACGCCGGACGAGCTTTCGGCAATCGCCTCCGGATATGCGAAGATGCTGGAAGAAAGCAGTGGTATGCTGAACGAGATGAAGATCGTTGTGACCTCCACCGGCCTTTCCATGACGGACAAGGAGCGCATGGACGTGATAGACCGTGTGTACCGTGACGTGAGGAACCAACGCAATCTGGTCAGGTATTACACGAACCGGAACATCGGTATCTCTTACCTGCGTGCGAAAAAGAAGAATGATACCCAAAGGGTGCTGGACTTGTACGGAACGGACAATCAAAAATACTGGTGACATGACAGGCGAGGAAACTTTCGGCAACCTTCACGAAGTGTTGCGTAACCTTTATGACGAGATGATGCCGCTCTGTTCGGACATCACGGGTGTGGCTACCGGAGTGGCTGCGCTGGGTGCGCTGTTCTATGTGGCCTCACGGGTGTGGCAGGCTCTTTCGAGAGCCGAGCCGATTGACATTTATCCGCTCTTCAGACCTTTTTGTCTGGGGGTGTGCATCATGTTTTTCCCCACATTCGTTCTGGGGACTATCAACGGTATCATGAGTCCGGTGGTCACCGGCTGCCACAGTATCATGGAAGGCCAGACACTGAACATACGGGAGTATTCCGAGAAGCGGCAGAAACTGGAATACGAGGCGATGACGAGAAATCCGGAAACGGCGTATCTGGTCGATAACGAGGAATATGAACGCCAGATCAAAGATCTGGGATGGTCGCCTTCGGATTTGAAGGCCATGGCGGGCATGGCGGCGGAACGCCTCAAATACCAGGCCAGGCAGAGCGTGAGCAATTTCTTCCGCAGCTTTCTGGAACTGCTGTTCCAGTCGGTTTCGCTGGTACTGGACACGCTGAGAACCTTCTTCCTGATCGTATTGAGCATTCTGGGACCTCTGTCATTCGCCATATCGGTGTACGACGGCTTCCACAATACGATGATCCAATGGATTTGCCAGTATATCAGCATCTATCTGTGGCTGCCCATATCCGACCTGTTCAGCTCCGTGCTGGCAAGGATTCAGGTGCTGATGATCGAGAAGGACATCGCTGCACTGAGCGATCCCGCCTATGTGCCCGACGTGAACAATTCCGCTTACATCATCTTCATGCTGATAGCCATTGTGGGCTATTTCACCATTCCGACAGTATCCACATGGGTGATTCAGGCATCGGGAGCCGGCAATTACGGCAAGCAGGTCAACTCGTGGTCACTAAAGGGCGGACGTGCTGCTGCCGCCATCACCGGTGCTTCCATCGGGCATATAGCCGGCAAGTTAAGAGGAAGATGAACCAACGTAAATATTAGAGATGTATGGAATTTAAAAGTTTAAAGAATATAGAAACGAGCTTCCGGCAAATTCGCACGATGGGGATCGTGTTCGTTTCGCTCTGTGCTCTGGTTACCGGCTATGCTCTCTGGAGCTCCTACCGGTTCGCCGAACGGCAGAGGGAGAAAATCTATGTGCTGGACAATGGGAAGTCCCTGATACTTGCTCTTTCCCAAGACCTTTCGCAGAACAGGCCGGTGGAGGCGAAAGAACATATCCGGCGTTTCCACGAGCTGTTTTTCACCTTGTCGCCCGACAAGGCGGCTATCGAGTCAAATATCCGCCGGGCGTTGTTCCTGTGCGACGAGAGTGCGTTCCGCTACTACAAGGACTGGGAGGAAAAGGGGTATTACAACCGTATAATCTCGGCCAATATCAACCAGAGCATCCGGGTGGACAGCGTGGCGTGCGACTTCAACAGCTACCCGTATGTGGTGACAACTTACGCACGGCAGTCGCTCGTCAGGTCGAGCAACATCACGGAACGGAGCCTTGTAACCCGTTGCCGGCTGTTGAACTCGGTCAGGTCGGACAATAACCCGCACGGCTTCACGATGGAGCAGTTCAATATCGTGGAGAACCGGGATTTGAGAACCGTTGAACGATAACTTAAAAAAAGAGAGGAAATGAACCGATTGAAAAAATGGATCAGGTACGTGCCTGACAGGATAGACGACGGACTCCGCTATCTGTGCGGACGGATGTCGCCCGATGTACGGCTCGTCTGCGTGGTGGCCATGCTCACCGGCTTCGGCTGTCTGTCGATATACATGACGGTATCTTCGATATACCGCATCGGCAGGCATGAGGGGGAGCAGTTGCAAATGGAGCATATCAGGCGGATGGAACTGTACAGGGGGATAAACAAGGATAGTATAAACATTAAAAATCAGGTGGATTATGGAGAACCTAAAAAATCAGGAACGGCAACCGGCGAACGCTGCAACGTCTGAAAAAGCGGAAGAGAAAGGGCAAACGCCGAAACAGGGGAAGAAAGAGGCCAGACCTCTGACTCCGGAAGAGATGCTCAAACGAAAGAAGATGCTCGTGTATCCGTTGTTCTTTCTCGTGTTTCTGGGAGCGATGTGGCTGATATTCGCTCCTTCTGACAGCGACGAGCCATTAAGGGAGGGATTCAACGTGGATGTCCCGATGCCGGAGGACAAGGGGCTGCCGTCGGATAAAAAGACCGCCTACGAACAAAGTGCCTTTGAAAAGAAACAAAAGGAGAAAATGAACACGCTCCAGGATCTGGCGGTATCGCTGGAACAGGAAGAGCCGGTGGCAGACGAGGTATTCCTGACGGAAGAGGACACGGACAACGGCAGTCCGTCTATCCGTTCCTCCGCCAATGCCTATCAGGACATCAACCGGCAGTTGGGCAGTTTTTATGAAACACGGCCTGCGGAAGATGACCAGAAAACGCTGGAACTGGAATGGCGTATTCAGGAGCTGGAGCGTCAGGCGGAGGAAGAGCGCAAGGCCAGAGAAAACGGTGAGGAACAACTGCGGCTGATGGAGAAGTCCTACGAGATGGCGGCAAGATACATGCCGGGCGGTGGTGAAACCAAACAGGTCGCCGTGTCCTCCTCTACGGGTAAAATGCCGGTCTGCCCGGTTACGCAGGTAGCGGAACGGGTGGTCAGCCTGCTGGCCGCACCCTTGTCCGATGAAGAGTTCGCCAGACAGTACGGTAAGCCCAGAAACATGGGTTTCCACACGGTGGGGACAGTCCGGAGCCGTACGGAAAGGAACGGTATCCGTGCCTGCGTGTACAGGACGGTAACGGTTTCGGGCAGCGACGGTCAGGAGGTGGGACTCCGCCTGCTGGAGCCGGTGCAGGCCGGAGAGTTGTACATACCCGCCAACACGATACTGACCGGCACGGCGAAAATCAGCGGTGAACGCATGGAAATCACCGTTTCCTCGGTCGCCTTTCAGGGAACAATCCTGCCGGTGGAGCTGGACGCTTATGACACGAGGGGCATGAAGGGCATTGAGGTCAGGGGATCGCAGGAGCTTACCGCCGTCAAGGAGATGGCGGCCAACATGGGTTCGGCAATGGGAAGCAGCATCAATATCTCCGCCAATGCCGGTGCACAGCTGGCTGCGGACTTGGGCAAAGGGGTGATACAGGGCGCATCGCAATACCTTTCCACAAAGTTCAGGAGTGCCAAGGCGACTTTGAAGGCGGATTACGAGCTATTGCTCGTGTCAAGACAATAAACGGTTAAAATCAATTTATTAATCAAGAAAAAACAACAAGCATGAAAAAAGTAATTTTAATGATGGCTTTTGCCATTGGTATGACCGGTGCGTATGCACAAAAGACCGTGAAAGTGGAAAAGACGGGAAATGACACGGAAGAAACGGCGGATTCCGGAGAAACGGGAACCACGCCGCTGCCGGATAAGGAGGACGCAAGGCGCAGCCCGTCCACCGGTGATTTGTTTGACGGGCTGACACGTCCGGTGACATTCGACCGGATGGTTCCTCCATACGCCTTGGAGGTGACATTTAATAAAACTGTACACCTTATCTTCCCGGCTGCTATCAAGTATGTGGATCTGGGATCGGCTGACATTCTTGCCGGCAAAGCGGACGGTTCGGAGAACGTGCTTCGGGTGAAAGCGGCGTTGAGGGACTTCTCCCGTGAAACGAATCTGGCGGTGATCACGGATGACGGCAGCTATTATACATTCAACGTGAAGTATGCGGACGAGCCGGCCAAGCTGAATATCGAGATGAAAGACTTCATCCATGATGGCGAGGCGGTGAACCGGCCGAACAACTCGCAGGAAATCTACCTTACGGAACTCGGCAGCGAGTCCCCGCTGCTGGTACGGCTGATCATGAAGTCCGTCTATGACAACAACAAACGTCTGGTGAAGCATATCGGCTGCAAGCGCTTCGGTATCCAGTATATCCTGAAAGGGATTTATACGCACAACGGTCTGCTTTATTTCCATATGGAACTGAAAAACGCTTCCAACGTGCCATTCTCCGTTGACTTTGTCACTTTTAAGGTGGTGGATAAAAAGGTTGCAAAACGTACCGCCATTCAGGAACAGGTTATCGTGCCGCTTCGTGCCTTCAACTATGTGACGGCGGTTGACGGAAAGAGCAAGGAACGGACGGTATTTACCCTGCCCAAATTCACCCTTCCGGATGACAAGCAGCTGGTTGTCGAGATGAACGAACAGAACGGGGGAAGGCATCAGCGGTTTATTCTGACCAACGCCGAGCTGATCCGTGCCAGAGTCATTAACGAGCTGAAGGTGAAATAGTATGAAAAGGGTCTCTGTTATTATATGTATACTTTTGTGCTTTGTCCTGACGGACAAGGCACATGCCCAACGTTGCCTGCCCGGTACAAAAGGGCTGCGTATTACCGCCGGCATGACGGACGGCTTTCACACTGCGGACAAACGTAACGAGCTGGGTTACCATTTCGGGATGGGAATGGACAGATATGTGAACGGCTGCCATAAGTGGGTATTCGGTGGCGAGTATCTCCAGAAGTATTATCCATACAAGGACATACGTGTCCCGGTTTCCCAATTCACTGCGGAAGGCGGCTATTATTATAATTTCCTTTCGGATGCCAACAAGGTGTTTCTCTGCTATGCCGGCGGTTCGGTGTTGGCGGGATATGAAACCGTGAATTGGGGCACAGGCATGCTGTTCGATGGTTCACGCCTGTGTGTCGGGGATGCATTTGTCTATGGCGGTGCGGTATCGCTGGAGATAGAAACCTACCTTGCCAACCAGGTGGTATTGCTGTTCCATGCACGTGAGCGTTGCCTCTGGGGAAATGACAGCGGACACTTTCATTTCCAGTTCGGGGTGGGATTGAAAATTATTTTGAATTGATAAAACAATAATAGAATGAAAAAGATGATTGAAAGCATGATTATAGCAGGTTGTATGCTGGTAGCCTTGTTATATATGACCGCCTGTTCTGACAAATTGGACGTTCAGCAGATGTATGAGTTTGATCTGGCGACCTTGCCGGTGCAGACGACAATCGTAAAGGGCGAGGAAGCGGAAATCCGTTGTCAACTTGTAAGAAGCGGCGAGTATCAGGACACCAAATACTTCATCAGGTACTTCCAACCGACAGGCAAAGGGGAGCTTCGCATGGAGAACGGTACGGTTTTGTTGCCGAACGACCTGTATCCGTTACCGGAAGAAACATTCAGGCTCTATTACAGGTCATTTGGCACAGACCAGCAGAAAATAGACATTTACATTCTCGATTCCTTCGGTCAGGTTGTGCAAAAGTCTTTTGCCTTTAATAATGAAGCGGAAGATGAAAAGGAGGATACCGAATGATTTATGCCGGATATACCCCGAAAAAAAAGCAGCGATAACGCTGAGTAGAGAAACTGAATGAAAATCTAATAAGATAGCTCCCCTTACCGGTTTCCATTCCGGTAAGGGGAGCTTGTTCCTGTATTATTTCTTGTCCTCTTTCTTTTTAAGCCACTCGTTGTATTGTCGCCTGCACTCTTCCAATGTGGGCTTCACACAGGAGAAAAGTTCGTTGTCTGCCGTATCCCTATAATCATAGTGATAGAACGTGCGCCTTTTCCGTCCTACGGTCATTTGGAATTTTTCATATTTCTCACCCGTCTTGCAGGTTGAAACTCCGTTCTCGTTCATTTTTGTTGCCATAACTTATGATTTTATAGTTCGTGAATATTAAAACAGACTTAACTGTCGGGGCTGTGTGTATTTCCGCTTGATTTCCAACAGTTTTCCTTTCAGACTGCGGATAACCTTTGGGTTGTAATTGCTTCTGTCGGAAACAGACCAACGTTCCGCTTTATTGTATTGTTGCTCCAACAGGCGGATTCCTTGTCGGATAGCTTCCTTATAATCTCTGACAGGTTCATCCCAAACGGACGGGTGGCTACCGCCTCCGGCTGTGCCGGTACACCAGTCGATGGCTACCGCATACGTCCCGTCAACGGATTGCCCGATATGGATCGTGTTGAAGGTGTCTAACTTGATTTCCTCTATTATCGGCAACATGCCATTTATCCAACCGTGTTCGTTGAACTGCTTGCCGACATAACCGAAAATCATCCCTCTTTCATACGTGCGTACATTGAGTATGATATGTCGTACACTCTTGCCAAAACTCTCGAAATAAGCGATTTGTTCCGTGTCATTACGGCGTACTGCCAACAAGTAACGGAGGACTGCACTACGCTCTACCCTGCAAGGGTTGTACTCTACAATCTCCTGCAATTTCTCTTCTCGTGTCATTTGGGATATTGGTTTCATATCATTTATGTATTAGAGGGTTAAAATGTTGCAATGAATAATCGGCTTTGGATGAACTGCATGCTTCCTTTGGAAATGCGCTGGTTGCACCAGAAATGGTGTGAGCCGTAGCCGTAGGTGAAAAACTCGTCCAGTTCGGTCGTTTCCCGAAGTTTGTCAATGGATTGGCGGAGTTCCTCTTCTGTCCGGCAAAAGAGAAGGGTGTTTACCAGTCGGATAAGAAGTGCAGGGATTTTTTCATCCCATGCACAAATTGTGGTTTCAAACGTTACGTTCATATTTTTCTGATTTATTCATTAGACAGTCATTTTCAAAATCTCTCTCCAGTATATCGGCTCCACCTCACTGAGAAGGAAATCGATAAAATCTTTTCTCGCTTCTTTGCACAATTCCTGGTAAAGCTCTCCAAAGGTGGTGATGTTGCCGTTCAGGTAGGTTTCCACCATGTACTCGAAAATGTTGCTTACCTCGTAATATCTGCACTGCTGTGCGACAGTCCTGCTGTATCGTTTCATAAGGCTTTATTTATAAAGATTTATAATGATTCTGTTCATTATCCGTGCTTTTCCTACGGTATAATAAGTACCGCCATAGGGCTGCTTGTCCCAATAGGCTAAAACAATCTCGGAGTTGTCAATCAGGTAGTCGTTCCTGTGGTGGAAGCAGCCTTTGCGGTAATCTTCTCGGAGAATGACCGTTTCATCGGCAGTTTTCATTATCCGGTCGTATAAGGACTTGTTCTCCGGCCGGTATCTGTTTGACTGCCGGCTGAACGGCACAACGGCAATGAGTCGAATGTCCGTGTATTCCGCTTTAAGGGCAGTTACCGCTTGGGCTGCAAGCAAATCGAAGCCTTCCGCCATTCCGCTTAGAAAGTAGCGATAGCCCAGACTATACAACCTTCTTACTTGCGAAACTATATCCAGATAAAGATGCAGCATACCGACTTGGAGGATACGCTCTGAACGGTGTCCGGTGAACGCTACTGATTTTGTAATATCCATTGTCATAACTGTATGTGTTAAAGAATTAATAACCAAATGATAATCCCGACTACGACTGCAAAGGAGAGAATGGAAACCAGACACCCCCATGCGGAGCGGATCACGTCCGTTATCAGTTCTTTTGCGAGCCATAAACCGATAAACCACGCTAAAAGACTGCCACCGTACAGACTCCAACAGCAGCCTGAAAGAAGGAGCCGAACTAACCAGCCAAACAATTTATGCAGAGGCAGATTGAGTCTGTTCTTATTTCCTTTATGTATTTCTCTTGCTGTTTTCATAATCACGACATTTTTTTTATGCATTGACGAGTTGAGCTGACTTATTTCATGTGCGTCAAAAGGTCGGGTTTAGGAAAAACAAGGTTTTGGGTAAAAATACCTCGTGCCATTATGGCGCAGGGAAGATTTTTTTCAAAACCGGAACGGCTTGACCTTGTTTTTCCGTTAAGAACCCGAAGTACCTTTGCACTTGAATAAGTTAGTTTAATTCGTTCCTTTGCTTTAAATGTGGAGTGATGGCTACTGAAAACAGTGAGAGAAATACCCCGAAGGAAGTTAGCCTTAAACTTTGCTTAAAATTGTTGTGTTATAAATCCCTTATACATAAAGCGATGATTAATACGAAAAAAATTCTACCTTTGTGTTAGCGCTGCAAATAGCATCGTGTAATGTGTTCGTTTACCGTAGTCCAGAAATCGCCAATTTCAAAAATACAGAGGTAAATGAACCGGGTAGGTTATATACTTTGACGTAACCTGTCGGTTCACTCTGTATTGAGCGTTTGGCGATGCTTTGGACTTGTGACTGGCAGCGTTACGTCAATTTAATATAATAACGTTATTGTTATGGATTTACAATCGACTCCCCTGAAAGGAGTAGTCCGGTCTTCAGAAGATGGGCTTTTCTATCTGTTTCCCATTCAGAGTCTATCTACATTGCAAGAGATGAAAGGGCATTTGACCTGTGCGATAGATGTCTTGAGCAATCCGGATGAAAGTGATGTGGAAAAGCGTTTGGACGCAGTTCGGACATTGAACAGCCTTGTGGCTGCATTGAGTGTTAATGACGGTGATCACTATGATGTGATAGATACTGCCTTTGAGGAGATCAGAGAGTAAAAAAACAGAGCGATATAATAAAAGCCTTCCTATTTCAAAACCGGAAAAAAGAAAGGTGTTGTACTGTCCAATGTGTGATTCATCGCGCTTGTTTGTACAACACTTTTCTGTGGTTTTGTATGGATGAAAGATTGTTCCGGTTCCGGAAGAATGGGAACGTTCTTTCTACTGATAATAATGTGGCTTTTATTCCGTTATTGGGGTTGGGGTTTGAAATGTAAGAACTTCATCTGTTCCGTTATTAATCTGTTCCTGTTCACGCTCTTTACGCCGTATTTCTTTTTCCTTCTTTTTGGTTTTAGTCTTTATTTCCTGTTCTTTAAGGATTTGCTTTAGGGGCTTTACTACATCAGGACGTTCCTTTTTGAAACGTTTATAGAAGATCTCTTCTATAAATTCCGGTAAGGGGGGCTTTCCACGGTTCTTGTCGGTGGTTGTCTATCTTGCCGAGTTTATCGGGATTGAGTCCAAGTTCACGGGCCATTTGTACATGGGTGTCCGATAGCCGGTGTCTCTTTTGGGCGGCTATCCATTTTTCGATTTGGGATTTCTTGATTGTCATATTACTTTTGATTTTCAGACTTTATTGTTTTACCTAAAAACAAACCGGTAACGGATTTTGCACCGAGTTGTATCAGTTTTCGTTTCATTTGCGTGAAGTTCTCGCCGGAAGAGATAATGTCATCTATTAAAAATACGTCCCGGCCTTTAAAATAATCGGGGTGAAAGATCAAGTTGGATAACTTGTCTTGTCCGTGAGTTCCTTTCATCTGCTCACGGTCTTCTTTTATCCATGTGGCACGAAATCCGTCCACGACTTTAAGCCGACGTGAGAGAAGGCTGCAAAAACGGGCGAAGCGGGTGATGTTCCGTTCACGGGTTGCCGCTGGTATGGGGATCAGTACGGCGTTGGCGGCTTTCTCCTTAAAGAACGGCATCCGGGCGATACAAAGCGAGAAGATCTTGGCGACAAGGGCTGCTTGTCGTCCTTCTTTAAATCTAAATACCAGATTGCTCGTCTTTCTGTCAGATACCGATATGTCCTTGCATCTGGTCGGGTAATAATCGTGGATATAGAAACACAAGGCTCCGTCGATACGCATCTTGCCTTTGAAATGGGTATTGTATGGGAAGAACTGGCGCACGAAATCGCTCTCGAAAGTAAAGTGGAGTATATCACGCCAAAGGGTGAGCGTGGTTTCATCCTGTACCCGATAGAGTTCTCCGTTGATACTTTCTTTATCCGATAAACCAATGCCGATTATCAGGTGGTCATTGAAAGTGTCTTTTGATACAATATACCAATCAAAAGATTGGCAGATGCTCACGATGTCACAGTTATTGGTGCAAAGGAAGTAGAAGGTATTGTCAGACCTCTGGATAATCAGAAACTCGCCGGACATTTCGGAAAGGCGAAAATAGTTGCTGATATGGGCTTCCTCCACCTCGCTGAAGGATACGGATATGGTGAGGTTTTCTATCATGACATTGTTATTTGGCGTAAAGATAGAAATTTGGGGAGAAAAAGAGGCCTTGCCCGTTGGATTTTCGGGTAAGGCTCGCTATTTACAGGTTTCTATGCTCGTTAGTTATAAGAAATGGTAGTCCGGTTGCTGTCGGGATGGAAAACAACAAGGACTTCGGGCTTTTTCTCTTGCAGGCGTTTGTACTCGCACAGGGAGTTGAGTACCCACTCACGAAACAGCTTCGTGCAATAGGTGTTGATGCGGAAGCTGAGAAATATGATCGCTTCCAGATTATAATAGGTAACAATGCTTTTGTCCTGTTTCTCGGTTATGGTCACGTCGCCGTCGTAAAGCAGGCGGGATTTGAGGATGGAGCGCACATTGGCGTCTATTGTCTGAACGAACACTCCGAACAGACGGGCAAGTTCGTGCTTGGTCATCCATACGTTGCCGTTCTCTATCTTTACACTGACGATGGGTTGTTCATCCTTGTTTTCCAAACCGGTGATGGTGATGTATCCTCTATTTTCCATAAGGCGTTGTTTTTTAAATGGTGTGACAATATAATGATTTGTTTATTCATACAGCGTTTTGCGTCGTACCTTTTTGCATATTTTTTAGTTTTCGATCCAGCATATTCATGTCATGGCTCAACTTTCTATCCACCACACGGGCATAAATCTGTGTGGTCTGAATGTTGGTGTGTCCGAGCATCTTGGATACGCTTTCAATGGGAACGCCTTTGGTAAGGCAGATTTCCGTGGCGAACGAATGCCGGGCGAGATGGTAGGTGATCCGTTTGTTGATTTGGCAAATTGCGGCTATCTCCGCCAAATATTCATTCATCTTCTGGTTACTGATTACCGGAAGCAATCTTCCATCTTTCAACTTGCCCTCGTATTTGGCGAGAATATCTAACGGTATTTGCAGTAGGGGAATGAATGATTCCACGCCGGTTTTACCCCTGTCTTTCATAATCCACTTCTTGCCGTCCACCCCGATCTTTATGTCCTCGCTTGAAAGCGTATAGATGTCACAGTAGGGCAAACCGGTATAACAGCTAAAGATGAAAGCGTCACGCACGTGTTCCAACCGCTTTGATTTGAACTCCTTATAATAGATCGTGTCAATTTCCTCCTGCGTGAGATACCCTCTGTCGGTCTTGTCAAAATTGAACCTGAAATTCCCGAAGGGATCAATGAAGCTCAATCCGCTTTTCTGGGCAAACAACAGTATCGTATGGAAACGTTGTACAAATTTCATGGCGGTATTGTTGCTTACCTCACATTCCTGACGCAAATAAAGGTAGAAGTTCTCGATGTGGGTGACGGTGATTTCCTTCACGGGAATGTCCGACAACTTGTATTCCTTTTGCAAGAACTCTATCATCCGCTGCTTGGTCAGTTCGTAGCGGGAATAGGTCTTTTGCGTGGCAGTCTTGCCGACCTTCTTTGCATACTGTTCATTGTGCTGGGTGAAGTAACTGATGAGTGTTTTCTCCTTTTCCTCCAATCCCAGGAATGCGTTCCTGATTTTTTCCGGCAGTGCGTAACCGTCCACGTTCATCATGCGTGTGTAGTGCATGGTGATGGCCGAACGTATCTCGTCCAGTGTCTTGTTAAGTGAGGATACCCTGAGGTTTTCTTTCTTGTCCGCACTCTGTTTGTTGATGACGGCTCTTCCCGTTTTCGTGTCCCAGTTATCGGGGTGTATATCCAACTTGCTGCTGAATTGCACCTGATCACCGTCCACCGTGATACGTACCATTATTACTACATGACCGTTTTTCTTCGGTTCGTTCTTCTTTAAATAGAAGAGTGTCTTGAATGTCGATTTCATACCGTAACTCCTTTCTTGTTGCAAAGTTAATTTGTTCATTCCGTAACGGCTATGACTTTCGACTGCCAATATTCGACAAATGAGCGACTTACCTATAAATTCGTTACGGTTTTTATCGTAACGGAAAACCGTAACGAATTAGTAACGATTCATCTTCACAGGGTGGCTTTTTGAGGTCCTTTTTCTGTCGTAGGCAGGTAAGAAAAAAGCCCCTTAAACCATTGGTTTAAAGAGCTTTGTCTTAGATTGTCGGAGTATTTTCATTTCTCCTATGTGATCCGCCTGGGGCTCGAACCCAGGACCCCAACATTAAAAGTGTTGTGCTCTACCTGCTGAGCTAGCGAATCAATCCTTATTTGCGAATCAGTTATTTCCTGATTGCGGGTGCAAAGGTAGTTACTTTTATTTAATTTGCAAG
>NZ_EQ973370.1:16353-27605 GCF_000157055.1 Bacteroides sp. 2_2_4
AATTTGCAAGCATTCCGTAGAAAAAAGTTTCAATTATTTTTCCTCGTTATGGCTTGTTTCTTGATTATCAGTAGTTTCTACTTCATCATATTTTATTTTTTTCTTTGTTGATAATAAAGCGTTGGTAGTAGGAGAGCATCAAAGTTGTTAGTGGCAAGGCGATAATCATGCCGAGCATTCCCATTAATGAACCCCAGATAGAAAGAGATAAAAGGATGATGGCAGGATTCAGTCCGGTAATCTTTCCCATGATTTTGGGGACAAGGAAGGTATCCTGTATGATTTGTACGATTGCAAAGACGGCTAATGCACATGCAATGATAATCCAGAAGTTCTGTCCGGTGTCGGCAGCTTTGAGGATTGCCAATAAAATGGTGGGAAGGAAACCAATGATTTGCAAGTAGGGAACCATATTCAATGCTCCGATGAAAAGTCCCAGAGCGATAGCCATGGGGAAATCGATAATCAGGAAACCGATGCTGAAAAGAATACCTACGCAGAAAGCAACCAAAGCCTGTCCACGGAAATATCTGTTCATACCATCCTGTACGTCGTGAACCAGGTTGGAGGCAAACGTACGGTATTTATTGGGTAGCAGATGCAACCATCCTTCAGCTATCGCTTCGTAATCCAATAATATAAAGATTACATATAATAATATAATGAAAGAGGCAAGGATGCTGAATAGAATGTTGAGAGATTCTGCAAGCAAAGTCCACACTCTGGGGACGGTATCCTTGATTGCCGCCAGGATATTCTCTTCACTTAATACACGGTTCAACGCCTGAAGATCAATGTTCTCGTGGATAAATTCAGAAAGATTCTTAGGCACATTGTTACCGGCTCCATTGGTGAGGTAAGTCACTAGCAAGTCGTTCATTCTGCCTATTTCCGAAATCATCGGCGGCACTAATAGGTAGAATAAAGTGACTCCGATAACCGTAATGAGGAATAAGGAACAGAAGATGGAAATAATGCGGCTTTTTAATCGTAGCTTATACTGGAAGAATTTGACTAACGGATAGACCATATAAGCTATCAGCCACGCAATAAAGAAAGGTAATAACACTCCGCTAAGACGTTCCACGAGCATTAATATTCCTACAACTAACACACATCCGATGGAACCGCGTATAAAACTGTCGAATGTTATCTTTTTCCTTTCCATAATCTGTTTCTTTTATAGAGTTTATACTTTCTGCTCATCTTCCCCTCGTGCACGGAGATAACATTCCCTGCACAGAGGCTCATATTCGGCTGTTTCGCCTAAAAGAACCTGTTTCTCATTCTTGACTGTACGATGTGAGAAAGAGGCCAGCTGACCACATTTCACACAGATCGCATGAACTTTGGAGACTTCATCGGCAATGGCGCACAATTGTGGCATAGGTCCAAATGGATTTCCTTTGAAGTCCATATCCAATCCTGCAATGATAACACGGATTCCATTGTTGGCAAGCTGGTTGCATACATCAATCAAACCACTGTCGAAGAACTGTGCTTCATCAATACCTACTACATCTATCTCAGAAGTAAACAGTAAAATGCTGGCTGACGAATCGATGGGAGTGGAGGCGATAGAATGGCTGTCGTGAGAGACTACGTCTTCTTCTGAATAACGGGTGTCGATAGCAGGTTTGAATATCTCGACACGTTGTTTCGCGAATTTCGCTCTCTTCATTCTGCGAATCAATTCCTCTGTCTTTCCGGAGAACATAGAACCGCAGATTACTTCGATCCGGCCTCTTCTTCTAGTCTCCTGTATGTGGTCTTCTGAAAATAATACCATGAGATTTTGTGTTTTCTTGATTAAATAAATATGTGGACAAAGGTAAGCAATTCAATGTGCAAGAACTGTTAAATTATCCATTATTTTAAGTTATTGCATAAATTATTCCTACATTCGCACCGTATAAACAATGGACTGACATGAAACAGAAGCTATTAACAGATATTGAGTTGGATGTTCATGAGTTGAAGTATCTCATGGATTCATTTACCAAGGAGCCGACTCCGACTTTGTCTGAACTGTTGAAGCGGAGCATTACACGGATGCAGGGGCGTTTGGACGAACTGCAGCAGGAGGTGGATGCTGTTCAGGTAATTTCTCCGTCAGCTGTGGAAGAGACAGCGGAAGAGGAGGATGAAGTTGCCGGGTCTGAAGAGGATTCCCCCGTGATTATACAATCTCTCGAATCGGTTGTTGTGAAAGAAGATGAGGAAGGAGAAGCCATTGTTGCGGAAGAGAAACCTGTCGTAATAGCGGCAGCTGCAGAGACAGCAGCAGAAGAAGCAGAAGCAGCAGCAGCAGAAGAAGAAGAAGAAGAAGAAGGGAAAAAAGAGGAACCGGCAATTGTTGAGGAACCTGTCGTTGAAACTGTTGTGAAAGAGGAAGAACCTAAATCGGCTGTGTTGGGAGAAAGTCTCAAACTGTCTGCCGGCTTGCGACATGCTATCAGCTTGAATGATTCTTTCCGTTTTTCTCGTGAACTGTTCGGAGGCAACACTGATTTGATGAATCGGGTTATCGAACAGATATCAGTAATGAGTTCCTACAAGACTGCAGTCGCATTTCTGTCCTCGAAAGTCGAATTGAATGAAGAAAAGGAGGCGGTGAACGACTTTCTGGAGCTACTAAAGAAATATTTTAATCAATCAGTATAAAACAAAAACAAGATGGGAAAGCTATATGTGGTGCCTACGCCGGTAGGGAATCTGGAGGACATGACTTTTCGGGCTATCAAAGTCCTGAAAGAGGTCGATCTGATTTTGGCGGAGGATACACGTACTTCCGGTATCTTGCTGAAACACTTTGAAATAAAGAATGCAATGCAATCCCACCACAAATTTAATGAACATAAAACGGTGGAAAGTGTTGTTAATAGAATAAAGGCAGGTGAAACGGTGGCACTAATTTCGGATGCCGGAACGCCTGGAATTTCCGATCCCGGATTTCTGGTTGTTCGTGAATGTGTGCGCAACGGTATTGAAGTGCAGTGCTTGCCGGGAGCAACCGCTTTTGTTCCGGCACTCGTAGCATCGGGATTGCCGAACGAGAAGTTCTGCTTCGAGGGATTTCTCCCCCAGAAGAAAGGACGGCAGACACGACTGAAGACATTGGCGGAAGAACACCGCACGATGGTGTTTTATGAATCACCCCACCGTCTGTTGAAGACGTTAACACAGTTTGCCGAATATTTCGGTGCTGAACGTCAGGCAACCGTGTCGCGTGAAATATCCAAACTCCACGAAGAAACAGTTCGGGGCAGTTTGGCTGAATTGATAGAACACTTTACCGCTACCGAACCCCGGGGCGAGATTGTGATAGTATTAGCAGGAATAGATGATTAAATAACTTCATTAAAAAACGTAAAACGTAAACGTATGAAAAAGTTAGCTGTTTTATTTGTATGCGTAGCCTTGTTGGCTTCGTGTGATGGCTTTAAAGGTGGAAGTAAAGACCTGAAAGCTGAAAATGATTCTCTTTTGATGGAACTGAACCAGCGCAACGCTGAACTGGATGATATGATGGGGACTTTCAATGAAGTTCAGGAAGGTTTCCGTAAGATCAATGCTGCCGAAAGCCGTGTTGACTTGCAGCGTGGAACCATCACTGAAAACTCTGCCAGTGCCAAGCAACAGATTGCTTCTGACATCGAATTCATCTCCAAGCAAATGGAAGAAAACAAAGCGCAGATTGCAAAATTGCAGGCACAGTTGAAGAATAGCAATTACAATTCTGCACAGATGAAAAAAGCTGTTGCCGCTTTGACTGCTGAATTGAACGCTAAACAACAGCGTATCGAAGAGCTTCAAACAGAACTGGCTTCCAAGAATATCCGTATTCAGGAATTGGATGCTGCTGTCAGCGATCTGTCTGTAGCAAAAGAAACTCTGGCCGCAGAAAACGAAGCGAAAGCTAAAACCGTTGCAGAACAGGAAAAGAGCCTGAATGCTGCCTGGTTCGTATTTGGTACTAAATCTGAATTGAAAGCTCAAAAGATTCTTCAGAGCGGAGACGTGTTGAAGAGCGCTGATTTCAATAAGGATTATTTCACGCAGATCGATATCCGTACAACCAAAGAAATCAAGTTGTACTCTAAACGTGCTGAATTACTGACTACTCATCCGACCGGTTCTTATGAATTGGTAAAAGATGATAAAGGCCAGTTGACATTGAAGATTACTAATCCTACTGAATTCTGGAGTGTATCCAGATACTTGGTTATCCAGGTAAAATAAGGTAGATATCCCTTTTGAATTGCCAATGTGCTGATTCCTGGATTCAAGAAATTAGCACATTGGCTTTTTTGTTTCTTATTATATAACTACTGATGAAATATAAAAATCTTTTTTTTGATCTTGATGATACCATCTGGGCTTTTTCTCAAAATGCTCGTAACACCTTTGAGGAAGTATATCAGAAATATTCGTTCGACCGCTATTTTGATTCATTCAATCATTATTATACTCTTTATCAACAAAGAAATACCGAACTCTGGGTTGAGTACGGTGAAGGAAAGATAACGAAGGATGAATTGAACAGCCAACGTTTCTTTTATCCTTTACAGGCCGTGGGAGTGAAAGATGAAGCGCTCGCTGAACGGTTTTCGAGAGATTTTTTCGCTATTATCCCTACTAAAAGTGTTTTAATGCCTCATGCAAAGGAGGTATTGGAATATCTTGCTCCCAAATATAACCTCTATATCCTTTCCAATGGGTTTCGTGAATTGCAATCACGTAAGATGCGTTCGGCAGGAGTGGACGGGTATTTCAGAAAGGTGATTCTCTCGGAAGATCTCGGAGTGCTGAAGCCTTGGCCGGAGATATTCAATTTTGCTTTGTCTGCTACTCAATCCGAGTTGCGCGAATCCTTAATGATTGGTGATAGTTGGGAAGCGGATATAACCGGAGCGCACGGAGTAGGGATGCATCAGGTTTTCTACAATGTGACAGAACGGACAGCTTTCCCTTTCCTCCCTACTTATCACATCCATTCCTTGAAAGAATTAATGGATTTATTATAGGTTTTCTGGATTAAGTCGTATTTTTGTTGCGTTTTAGTTTTGCATAAAATACGATATAATCATGGATAGTACGCTTCTGCCTTTCGCCTTACTTTGTTTCACTTCATTCTTCACGTTGACCAACCCGTTGGGAACGATGCCTGTCTTTCTTACCATGACTCATGGTATGACGGATAAAGAACGTCAGTCTATCGTACGTCGTGCTACTATTGTGTCGTTTATTACATTGATGGTATTTGTCTTTGCCGGGCAGTTTCTTTTCAAGTTCTTCGGTATCTCTACCAATGGTTTCCGTATTGCCGGTGGGGTGATTATCTTCAAGATAGGCTTTGATATGCTTCAAGCCCGCTATACACCGATGAAGTTGAAGGACGAAGAAATCAAAACGTATGCGGATGATATCTCTATTACTCCTCTCGGCATTCCTATGTTATGCGGTCCCGGAGCGATTGCCAATGCAATCGTTTTGATGCAGGATGCGCATTCTTATGAAATGAAGGGAATCTTGATCGGTACTATCGCCCTGATTTATCTGTTGACTTTCTTTATTCTTCGTGCTTCCACGAAATTGGTAAAAGTCTTGGGTGAAACGGGTAATAATGTGATGATGCGTCTTATGGGACTGATTCTGATGGTGATTGCAGTGGAATGTTTCGTTAGCGGATTGAAGCCGATTCTGGTAGATATTGTGAGAGAAGGAATGAAGTAGCAATACTGCTTATATCTCCTCTATGAAATGAACAGGGTATTTATTCCAATATTTTTTATATACCCTGTCTTGTTGGTCATCGAAATTTAATTGATACATTCTAAATGTAACCAGATAAAGTTTTGGTTGCCAATATTCTTCATAAGAATATTGGTATTTCATGCCTATAGCCTGCATAACTTTTCCACTTCTCGGATTGTTTACATCGTGCGTAGCTGTGATATAGGGAATATTTATTTGTTTCAGCATATCGATTACTGCCTGACAAGCTTCTGCACAAATCCCTTTGTGCCAAAACTCCTTCTTAATGCTATACCCCAAATCATGGCTGTCATCTCCGTTTATATGGATACAACCAATGGGTACATTGTTTGTTTTCATACAAATAGCATAGTAGAATCCTTTCTGCTGAATCCAGCTTTTTATATATTGGAGATAGTCTTTTGCTTCCTCTATATCTTTTAATGGGAACATCGGTAGAAATGTATTAACGTCTTTATCACTTAGAATTGAGAACAAGGCGTTTATGTCTTCTTCTGTGAAATGTCGCAATATCAATCGTTGGGTTTCTATATGATTCATCGTATTCTATATTATTCAAGCGTCTGCAAATATAACAAAAGTATAGTTTATGATGTATCGTATGAACCGGGAAAATCAGTAGACATGTATAGTTGTTACAATTCTCTTGGCATAATTGTGACTGAATGTTCTGTTTACACCTCTCAAACTTGATATAAAGAAATGAGACTGAATTCCCGCCTTTCCCCTAGAGAATTCAGTCTCATTTATATGATTCAAGTCAATGGATTATCTGCTTCCACCTGCCCACCAAACGTTTTCACTATACACATATTGTCCATTTCCGTAAGCTGCTTTCACTTCGGCATTTGTTGTTGTGTCGCTATTGCCATAAGGACAACGTAATGGGAAAGAGTTTGGATTTTTTAGCTCAATAAAGTTTTCGCCTAGTCCTTTCATTCTGCGAACATCATTGTAAGATTCTGTCGCTTCACCTGAAGCTCCCCATAATGCGAAGTATTTTTGAGTCATTGTTGTTTTCAAAGGTTCAGCTGTATATTTGGCCTCTATCGTATTGTCAAAGTAACTTTCGGCTTCAGCTTCCGTAATACTGCTTGCTGCATTGATGAGTGTTTTGCCCAACTCTTTTCTTGAAATAGTAAAGCTGTTTTCCGCATTTAACAGTCCAGCCACTACTGCATCTTTTAATGCACTTTTAGCATCACGTTCCAATCTGCACAGAGCTTCTGCTTCCAGGAATTTTAATTCATGATAACTCAACAACAGTGTTGGTGCTGATATAGAATACATAAATAAAGAAGTTCCATATTTGGAAGTGCCTTGTTCTGGTGTACCGTTAGGCGCATATACGGCGTTGTCTGCGGTTCCCGGAGCTTGTTCTTTTCCGGAGGTACCCTGTTTAGTGATGAAAGCTCTGGACAGACGTGGGTCATTGTATTCTGCCAGTTTGCTTCTCATGCTTTCGCTTGCACCTAATCCGGCACGTGCCACAAAGAAACCATAAAGCGGATTTATGTTATTAGCGTCATATACGTCGAATGCTGCTTGTTCTTCTGCGCTTTCGAAAGAGTTATTTACATATTCCAACACCTTCTCCATATCCGCGTCTTTGTTGGCAGATCTTTTAAGAAGATGCATCGTGTAGCGTGCTTTCAGACCATATGCTAACTTAAGCCATTTTTCAGCATCACCCTGGTACAGCAAATCTTGAGCTTCCGGGTCTATCAGATCTTCTTTCTGTAAGTCTGCAATGGCATCATCCAGATATTGCATTGCTTGGGTATAGATTTCTTCTTGCTTATCCATTTTAGGAGTTAGGTAAACAGGAGAACCGTTTTCGTCAATTAATGCAGCCTGACTACATGGAGCATCTCCAAACATATCGGCTATCAATGCGCAATTATAAGCAGCCAACACTTCAGCCATACCCTTGGTTACATAATTCCCATGGTCTATGCCTCCCTCGCTGCATTGATTGATAATGATACGGGCGGATTTCAATGTTGAATACAGACCATTCCATGTATTGTTGAAAGTGGAAGATGAGGTCGGTTCGCTCTCTCTGGTTTCTGCATAATACAATTGGTTGTCAACACCTACTTCATATTCAATGTAAGCAGATAGATAAGTATTGAAATCACCTCCTGCATTGGAAAATGCAGTAGAGGTTATCACATCTGTCAGAATGAATCTTGCGGCTACGCTTTGCGTATGGCCGTGGTCCTTGTTGATTCTATCCATTGCATCTTCCGAGCATCCGGAAAAAACAACTGATAAAACAGTAGCGGCAAAAATACTTTTAATTATATTATATGTTTTCATCTTTCTTTTTAGCTAATTAGAATTTTACATTAAATCCAAAACCATAGCTGGCTGTTCCCGGAAGAGAGAAACGTTCGAATGCACCTCCCATGTTGTCATTACCTTGTGAAGCTTCCGGATCGAAACCTTTCATTTCAGACCAAACCAAAATGTTGCGGGCAAAAACATTAACGTTCACATTCAGCCATTTCTTTGAGAAAACCGGATAACTTACAGATAATTCACGCAATTTGATATAAGAATTATCATAAATGTAAGATTCGTCAATTGATCTTCTTCTGGTGAAATATGCTTGAGCATCTGTTACTTTTATATCATTGGGGGCATAGATTGAATTACCATCCGCATCTTTTCCTGTTTCTTTAACGGAGTTTTCCACAATGAATTCGGTATTACGCATATCACCAGATAATTTGCTCACACCGTAATAGTTCATTTCACCTGCGGTACCACTATACATCTGTCCTCCTTGTTTCCAGTCGAATACTGCAGAAATACGGAACTTGTACAATTCGATATTTGTATTGAAACCTAAACGGAAGTCAGGAGATACAGTTCCGATAACCGCATCTTCTCCCTGCATGGGAAGTCCGTTTTTGTCTACTACAATCTTGCCTTCGTCATTACGCATATAGCTTTTTCCATAGATCACAGGGAACTTGTCACCAATTCCGGCACGTACCTGCGGAGTTACAAATCCTCCTAACATAATACTTTCTACTCCTGGAGCCAATTCGTCTACGTAATTGTCGATTTTGGAGAAGTTGAAAGCGAAGTCGAGTTTGAAGTTTTTGGTATCTACCGGAGATACGCCCAATGTCAACTCGTGGGTATTTGTGTGGATTTTACCTCCATTCATTATCATACTTGAGGCTCCGGTTGAACCTGCCAAAGGAACTTCGAATATCTGATCTTTCACATTCTGACGTGAATAGGTATAATTCAAGGTTACCAGTCCGTTTAAGAAAGTAAGATCTGCTCCCAGTTCGTATGATTTTGTATTTTGTGGTTTTAAGTTAGGGTCATATACCTTATAATATGGAATGTAAGCCATTGCTCCATTAATTGGATAAACAATAGGATTTCCCATATAGAAGCCGCCACCATAAGACGGAGTATAATAATAACTTTGAGTATAATCACCGGCCATACCAACTTCTGCATAAGAAGCACGTATCTTACCGAAAGTCAATATGTTATTCTTCAGGGGAGCCAGTTCGGTGAAGATGAATCCTAATGACACTGAAGGATAAGTGAAAGAACGGTTGTCACGTGGCATGCTTGAAACAATATCGTTACGTATACTTCCACTTAGATAGAGCATGTTTTTCCATGCTACTGACAAGTTGGCGAAATTACCTACCGTCCGTTTCTTGTTGTATTGGCTTTCGTTGGAGAATACAGAAGCATTATTCAGATGATTCCATCCGGGGAAATTGAAATTCATGCTATATGCGTATTCATATTTTGTCTTTTTATCCACAAACTCATTACCAATCAATGCATCCAAGGTCCATTCTTCGTTGATATTCCATGTGTAAGCGGCAGTTAACAGTGAGTTTAATTCATTAACAGTGTAATGGTACTCTGAATCTTCACCTGTAGGTGCCCAAGTACTTCCATATCCGTAGATTTCTGAATAGTTGGTAGTGTAAGCGTCATCACCGATCTGGTATTTAATATCCAGTTTGTGGTTGTCTGTTCCAAATTTAGTAGTATATTTCACGAAAGCATTTCCGAAGAAACGTTGTGAACGTTCGGAGAACTGGTTATTGTCAACTGCCCAATATGCATCGTCGATCCAGCTGTCTCGATATGTATTTTGTGTGTAAGGGTCGCCTTCTATGTGAGAAGGAATACCGGCCATATTATAGCTGACGGGTGCATTATAGATCGTAGCAACCACACTGGTGTTGGCTGTAGACTGTTTGGAGATTTTTGAAGTCACAAAGTTTCCATTAAATCCGGTAGTCCAGTTAGGATGGAGTTGTGCTTCGGCGGACATTTTCACGTTATATCTATCCATACCGGTTGATGGAACGATACCATTACTGGTGGTGTTACCCAAAGAAAAGGAGTAGTTACCTTTGTCGAATCTCTGAGCTACATTGACGTTATTGCTCCAAGATACACCTGTTTCAAAAAAGTCCTTCATGTTGTTATATGCTTGTGGAGTAGCCCACGGATTCATGCCGGCAGCTGCAAGTTGAGGAACATAGTATTTTCCGGACTGTTTACCATATTGGCTGGTGTAACTGTTGTCTGTATTTCCTCCGTAGGTAGGGTCGTTAGCTAATTCGGAAATCTTAGGATCCCATGCGAAAGGAGATGACGGATCGAAAGTACCGCCTGAACCTTGTGCATATTCTTGTTGCAGTTCCGGAAGAGTTGAAATCTTATCAAAGGAAAGGTTAGTACTGAAAGTAATAGTCGGTTTTCCTTTATCTGCTCCTTTACCACTTTTGGTGGTGATAACGATAACACCATTGGAAGCTCTCATACCATACAAAGCAGAAGCGGCTTGTCCCTTTAATATATTGATACTTTCTATATCATTAGGGTCAATGTCGACAGCACGGTTAGCATAGTCCGTTCCATACGCTCCATCGGTAAGAGAAGTACTCACATCTGCGGTAGAAGCGATAGGCATACCATCAATTACATACAATGGAGTATTGTCTCCAGTGAAAGAACGAGAACCGCGAATCGTGATCTTTGAAGAAGCACCCGGCATACCTGATGATGGGGTGATGTCAATACCTGATACTTTTCCTTGTAAGGCTCCCGCTAAATCTGTATTAGCAGCACGTGTCAACGCATCCGATTTGACGTCTTGTACGGCATATCCCAATGCTTTCTTCTCACGTGAAATACCCATAGCGGTAACTACTACTTCGTCTAGCTTTTGGGCGTCAGCCTTTAATACAACTCTCAAATTTGGCTTAATAACTACCTCTTGTGTTTGCATTCCGATATACGAAATCTGCAAAGTCTTTGCAGAACTAAATATTTTGTATATTATTGATTATCAATGATGTAATATCTAATATTTAGGTGTGGAGAGCTTTTTCTTTTCTTAATTAATGATACATATATGCTTAATTATTAGATGATTAAATAAATTCGTTATTATTGCCAGTCTATATATGTGT
>NZ_EQ973370.1:29609-35076 GCF_000157055.1 Bacteroides sp. 2_2_4
ACATATATGTAATACTTAATCTCTACCCAAAACGGACGTAATTATCTGATAATAAACGTGATATTTATTTAGCAAGGGAATACTATATGAAGAAAATTGCAACAAACTAATTCTGACTAATATTCAAATGTTGATTATTAGTCAAGGTAAATATGACATTCATTGAAATTTTGCAAGCGAATTATTGTTTCTTACGTAAAACTACTTATGTATATATTTATGAATAATAAGACCTGCAATTTCGATTAATTCTAAAATTGCAGGTCTCATCTATTTATTTAAAACTTATCCTTATATGGAGGCAATATTAAAAAATGTTTTATCGAGGTAAATTATTACTCCATCCCTCTGTTTGTATAACTCCAAAACCTGAATTGACTTCAAAAGAAGGTATTGGGTACACAAATTTTGCGATGTTGAAATTAGTGTACGATCCATCTGCTACACTAATAATTTTGCCTAATCTTCTTGCGTCAAAGAAGCGATGTCCTTCTTGAACCAGTTCTAATTTTCTTTCTTTATCAATGGCATCAATAACCGTTTGATCCTCTGCTATTTCATTGTCATCCAAATCCGGATTTCTTTTGGAAGCTACTTCCAATAGCTTTTCTTTAGCTTTTCCATAATTAGGAGTTGACTGTTTTGCATATGCTTCTGCCTGTATTAAATACATTTCAGGCAGTCTGAAAACTGGCAAATTAGAAATCTGATTATTGGTTGTGATACCACGCATTTTTCCACCAGTCCACGTACCGCCAAGAAGCGCCAGCCGAATATCATTAGGTGAATATTCTGCTACTGTTGCGCTGTTAATAGACAAACCGTATTTATTCCATAAAGTATTCAGAGCATTAGCGGACAAATAATCATCTTCGGCTTTTGCTATAAAGAAAATGTCTTCTGTCGAAACAGCCAATGTCGTGTACATATTCTTATAGTCTTCTTTGGTTGATACAATTGTACCACCACTTAGGGTTATTGCCTCTTGAGCCGCTGTAATAGCCCCTTCGTAATTTTTCATATAGAGTTTTACGCGAGCTTCAAGTGCAGCAACTGCAGCCGTATTCATATACTGTTTACCTACATTTTCAACACCTTCTTTAGCATAATATTCTTTAGCTTTCGTTATATCATCAAGAATCAGGCTATAATTTTGTTCTACACTGACTCTTGACACCTGTGAATAGGCAGGGACGGGTTCAGTAACGTTTACGATACCTAATGTCGTTTTGTTGGCTTCCGAATATGGCAAACCAAACATGTTAGTCAAATAGAAAGAGCAGAGGGCTTTAATAGCATAGGCTTGAGCGATGCATCCTTCCACTTCTGCCAGATCCCCCTTTGTTACTTCTTTAAATGAAGCACCTTCTTTAATGATACGTGCACAACGGTCGATAGCCCAATATCCGTATGCCCATATTTCTTCTATGTATGAATTAGTATCCAGTATCTGATAGCGGAAGATGTCATAGAAATGAGACGTTGCAACGGAATGTGAAGTGATATCCGTTGGCGCATCTCCAATTGCTAATACATCACGTCCCAGAAAACGATATGAACCTAATGTGTAATATACACCATTTAGAGCATTCTGAAAATCTTGGGTAGTAACCAAGGCTTCTTCTGTCGGAACAGAAGTTGATGGCGTTTCTGTCAAGAAGTCATCGCATGCGGTGAATGAAATTGCCATCCAACCGGTTAATAAAGCAAATAATATTTTCTTCATTGTCATAAATTTCTAAAGTTATTTTTTTAGAAGCTAAGATTAAGACCGAACATGATATTTCTAGGTACAGGATATGCCCAAGACTGCATACCGGTAGATCTGGTTTGTGGATCAAATCCTATAAAATCTTTAGCAGTGATAGTGAACAAATTGTCAGCAGAGATATAAACTCTTAAATTGTCAATAGCCACCTTATTCATAAGGTTCTTCGGAAGAGTATATCCTAAAACCATGGATTTCATTCTTAAATAAGAACCATTCATTAAGAAACGGCTGGAATTAGTTTCTGCTCCCGAGTTGTCTCCAGCTACAAATTTGGGTACGTCGGTTATATCTCCCGGCTTTTGCCAGCGGTTGTCATAAACGTAGTTAGATACCGGGCCTAAGAAATAATGTCCAACCTGCATATCAAATGCAAATCCGGAGTTATATACTTTATTTCCCAAGGTGAAACTGGTATCAAAAGAGAAGTCAAAACCTTTGTATTTGAAATTCATTCCAAAGCCACCATAAAATTTAGGATCGGCAGAACCTACAATTCGCTGACCGGCCTCATTTACATTTTTTGTTTTCTCATCCCCTTCTTGTCCTTTATACCACATTGCTTCTCCTGTTTCAGGATCCACTCCTGCATATTCCGGCATATAGAACGTATTATACGCTTCACCAACTTTTCTGATAGTTAGAGTATTCTCAATTGGTTTTTCTGTGGCAAGTTTTATGATTTTATTTTTATTTGCCGTACCAGTGAAGCGAACATCCCAACTGAAATCTTTATTTCTAAGTACGTTAGCGTTAATTAAGAATTCTATACCTTTGTTTTCCATCTCACCTACATTTTTCAGGATAGATCCGAATCCAGTTGTGTAAGAAAGTGGTACATCAAATATCATATCTTTTGTCCGTTGGTTATAATAGTCCACTTCGAGTGTCAGTCTTTCGAAGAAAACAGCATGGATACCAATATCGGCTTTCGCAACAGTCTCCCATTTAAGATCCGGATTGGCTATTTGGTAAGGAATAGCTCCAGGTTTGCCATTATAAGAATATCCATAATTATACAATCCCATTGCTGCATAATAACCAATATCCTGATTACCTACAGTTCCATAACTACCTCTGATAGTCAAATCTGTCAACCAATTTTTGGTATTTTCCATAAAGCTTTCGTTAGAGATTCGGTATTTTGCTCCTATAGACCAAAAAGGAGCCCATTTGTTGTTTACACCAAATCTTGACGAGCCGTCATAACGGAAACTGCCTGACAGATAATATTTATCATTCAAGTTATATTCTGCATTCATAAAGAATGAAGAAAGAGTGCTTGCTTTGGTTGAAGATCCCGCCCCTGTTGGCTTGGAAGCATTGTCCAATTCAAAAACAGCATCACTAGGATATCCACTGGCAGCTGCATAAATTGTTCTATAAGATATTTTCTGTGCTTCTTGTCCCAACAACACATTCAAATGATGCATGTCTTTGAAAGTGCGGTTGAAGTTTACGGTATTGGTAATGGTCAAGGTTGTTGCTCTTTCCTGGTTTCTTTGACCAAGCATACCACTACCGGAATATTGAGGATTATAAATTGAACTGTAAAAAAACTCGTCCAAGTCAATCAAGCTCAATCCTGCATTTGTCTTCCATGTTAAGCCATCAATAATATTATAAGTAAAATATGGATTCACAACCAATGTAATCTGCTTTTGATTGCGTTTATCACCTTTTTCTTTATCGTTAATAGCTACAGGATTATAATTAACATTTGTATTATATGTTCCGTCTTCATTGCGCACCTGTTCAAACGGACGGATGTCATATACTGCTACAATAGGATTAGTATATTGGCTTTCAGTCATAGTGTTGTTTATATCGGAGAGTGCTCCATTCACAGAAAGTCCATATCCTATCCGTCCGCTTTTTCCATCTAAACTAATACGTCCGCTATAGCGTTTCATTCCAGTTCCGATGACGATACCTGTATTCTGAAAATATCCTCCACTAATATAATAGCGCAAATTTTCATTCCCACCTTGAGCACTGATATCATATTCTTGTGAAAAACCATTTTGCAGAATCTCCTTCAGCCAATCCACACTCTTGATATTTTGCGTCAAGTCCACATTATACCAATCCATAACATAGGCATTCAGCCATTCAGCAGAAGTCATGCCATCCTCACCGTCATATCCTGCATTTGTTAGTCCTTCGGTCCAGATCTCTTTGTATTTATCCAGATTTGTCGTACGATAATTATGATCTATCTTACCTACAAAACTAGTTCCGACTTTTGCATTCACATTAAAACGCGCTTTTCCCAGACTACCTTTTTTAGTAGTAACTACAATTACTCCATTCGCTGCACGAGCTCCATAAATAGCTGTAGCTGTAGCATCTTTCAAAACTGTGATGGACTCAATGTCGTTAGGATTGATATTAGCCATCGGACTTGCCGCCATATCCCCTGTTCCGGCTTTGTTATAAGCCCCCATTTTGTCTGTGTAAATGGCAATACCATCAATTACGTATAAAGGTTCAGTTCCAGAGTTCATTGAACCAACCCCACGAATAGTAGTAGAAGCATATGCACCAGGTTGTCCAGTCAAGCTATTTACTTGTAAACCAGCTACTGATCCTTCCAAAGACTTCATAAAGTTTGCATCTGTTTTTTTCATCAAGTCCTTATTATCCACCGTTTGGGCAGATCCCGTAAATGCCGCTTTTTTAGTTACCCCATATCCGGTTACCACAACCTCATCTATTAGCTGTGCATCAGATTTGAGAACCACTCGCAAATTGGGCTTTATCGCCACTTCCTGCGTCTGCATACCGATGTACGAAATCTGCAAAGCCTTTGCAGAACTAAATACAACTATAATATGTTGATTACTAACAATATATATGATGTTTGCTTTCCTTTGGAAATATTTTTTGTTGTAGTTATTATGCAGATTATCAATATATTAAGCACCTACCAAACATATTAGTTTACTGATTTATGATACCAGATTTCTATCAAAAATAGGGCATAACCATCTATTAATTAATTATTTAAGTTCTTATCTTATATGATATAAGCTAAAACTTATTTCCATCTTAACTGTTGAAGATGGTTTTCTTGTTCTAAATTATATCCAATAATTATTGACTATAATAATATATTCATTAGCAAACGGTAATCTAAGAAAAAGAAAAACTCCAGATGAAAAAATGCATATTTTATTACTGTATATTTTAAAATATGCAGGGGTGGATTCAAATATCCTCCAAAATCGCAGAGAATATGATTGATGAATATTTATATTGGATGGTTATATGCTTTTTCTGTATCAAAGAGATTGTGTAATTACATCTAATTATGCAAAAAGAGGTATTTATCATTTATCTGATGCTAAAATGAAAGAACCCCAAATGCCGGATTTTAATAGCTATTAGAGGCTGTCAAGTTTATAAATTAGCTTTTAATCCTTTCCTTTTAAAGAAAGCAAGGGCTTCTCTACGACCAATGACTCGTTCCTTTTAAAGGAACGCTTTATTCCTTTAAATGGGACGAGTGATAATATTCGTAATTATGATGTATCTTTAGATTATATATATGCGTTTTCGGAACTTATATTGCATATTCTTTCATTTAATTATACACACTTTCTTCTATTAGAGAAAATTATACCTTCCATTTCTATAACCAAATCTTAAAAACAGAACACTTTCGTTTAGTTTTTGTGCTTATTATTATTTTTTTGA
>NZ_EQ973370.1:35349-52945 GCF_000157055.1 Bacteroides sp. 2_2_4
CCTTATTAATATTAGAATTGTCTTTCAACTTGAAAAAACTATTGAGGTCATCTTTATAGCGTTGTAATATCTGGATTCCTTTACCCTCAAATAATAAATATAAAGGAAGGCGTACCTCCATACCTGTTTTGACAGATTTGTATATTATCCAAGTCTCCTGATGGAACTCAACAATATTTGCAGAGGTCAGATTAGTGAAATCAGAATATCGTAATCCAGCATAACAGCAAA
This sequence comes from Bacteroides sp. 2_2_4, assembly GCF_000157055.1. Lineage (NCBI taxonomy): Bacteria > Pseudomonadati > Bacteroidota > Bacteroidia > Bacteroidales > Bacteroidaceae > Bacteroides > Bacteroides sp. 2_2_4. The sequence continues at coordinate 35,581 of NZ_EQ973370.1, forward strand.
ATAAAAAAGCATCTTTTGTTTTTTGCAGTCTCGTATATCTTCCAGTCAGCTGCAAATTCTCAAATTTGTGTAACTCTTCCGGAGCTAAGTGTGTATGGCTTCCTTCTATACTTTTAATTTTATATTTTCTAAAGGCATACTTCTGTATATCCATATACTCCTTATTTATTGCAACATTAATATATCGTTTCAGATGCTTCATGTGCTTGGCAATAGTATTAAGGTGATAACCTTTAGATTGCAGATAATTATCAAATGAAGACACAAACTCAAATGTCAAATCGGTAAATAATACCTCTTTCTTGAACTCCTGAAGTAATTCAAGCGTGGAAAGGTGATTTTGACGGGTACTTTCTTTCAAAGAAGAATTGGCTATCTCCTCTTTAAAAAAAGTCAAAAACGACCTTCCATTGCTTAGAGGTTTATCAATAGAATTTTTTAATAAATCTAACGATATGGACTTTCCCTGTTGCCATAGTCCAAGTTCTGTTTGCTCAATAGCTGCTATATTTTCATATAACATACGATTCAAAACATTCGCATTAGGATGATTCTTCACCATTTTTCGTTTGGCATCCCACTGTTCCGGTTTGAGATATATTTTGGTGGAGAAATACATCTTTTTCCTGTTCAGATAGGCTTCTACCTGAACTAATGCCATTCCTCTTTTATTCAATCTCTTCTTTCTGTTAAACACAAGGTTGTAACTGATCTTTTCCATACTTTCATTTTTTAATTAATAATAGAACAAATTAGACGTAATTCTGTGCTATATCAGAGGCGAATAAGCATTAATATCTCTAAAAAATAAATCTTCAAATCACTTGGTATTCACAAAACTTTAAATTAAATGCCACTTTTTTATTCGCTTTTTCACGAAAAAAGCAAAAAGAATGGCTTTTAAAGGTGTTTTATGACTAAAAACGAGTAAAAGAAATATTAAAAGAGGCATTTTGCTTATGCAAAGTGTCAATTGCTGTTTTAGCAATCAAAGCTTTTGGTTGAAAAAAATATGCTTATCGGCATAAATACAGCTTGTAAAATAACAAAATGTTATATTTGCAACCTTTTTTTATTAATATAATTGCTAGTTTCAGTTTTATTAATATATTTGCAAATTGTTAGAGTAAAGATGCAAATAATGTAAAGTTAAACTTTAAGAGAGAATTTATGAAAAGAAAATTAATGCTGTTATTGGCATGCCTTTTTGTGGGCATAGGCCTAGTAACTGCCCAGACTCAAAAGGTCACAGGCGTTGTGATTTCTGAAGAAGACGGGCAGCCAGTTGTTGGCGCTTCTGTGTTGGTAAAAGGTACCACTCTGGGTACAATCACAGATGTAGATGGTAATTTTAATTTGTCGAATGTACCAAGTTCTGCAAAGACTTTGCAGATTTCGTATATTGGTATGCAGACGCAAGAAGTGGTGATCAAACCAACTTTAAAAGTTGTGCTAAAGTCTGATTCCCAAAATCTAGATGAGGTTGTAGTGACAGCTATGGGGATTAAGCGATCGGAAAAATCCCTAGGTTATGCCGTATCTAGTGTGAAGGGAGATGAAATAACTAAAGCACGTGAAAGTAATGTACTTAATTCATTGTCTGGTAAGATTGCGGGACTGCAAATAGCCCAATCATCTGGTACGGTAGGTGGTAGTTCAAGTATACAGATTCGTGGAGCTTCGTCTATTGGTACCGTTTCTTCTCCTTTATTTATTATTGACGGGCTTCCAATTGACAATGGTTCCTATAACCCTGACAGAACTAATGGTATAGTTGATGTCGGTAATCGTGCAGGGGATATTAATTCAGATGATATTGAATCTATCAATGTATTGAAGGGAGCAGCTGCAACAGCATTGTATGGAGCGCGTGCAAAGGATGGTGCTATCGTTATTACTACTAAGAAGGGAAAGAAGAACTCACCGGTGTTTGTAACAGTAAACTCTTCTACACGATTTGAAAATGTACTAAAGTTACCTGACTTTCAAAATGAATATGCACAAGGCAGTTATGGTGTATATAATGTGAAAATGTTGAATGGTTGGGGACCGAAGATCTCATCGGTACAAGATCAGCAGTTTACAGATTACAAAGGTGATAAAGTGACTTTGAAGGCAAATCCTGATAATGTAAAGGATTTCTATGAAACGGGAATGAGTTATATTAATAATGTATCAGTTGCGGGGGGTGGTGAAAAGGCGGACTTCCGTTTGAGCTTTACTTCTACTAATCAGACTGGTGTTGTACCTGGATCTGACTATAATAAATACGCTTTTTCTGTCAATGCGGGTATGAATTTTACTAAGAACTTCACAGGTCGTATTTCTGCTCAATATATACGTTCCGACTCTGAAGGTCGTCCAGCGCAAGGTGCAAATGATAGTAACCTACTGATTCCATTGATTAATGGATTGCCGAGAACTATTGATATACATGATATTCAAAAGAATTGGGTGGATGAGAATGGAAAGCAAATCACATTAGATCCGGAAGGTAAAAGTAATAATCCATATTGGATTATTAATAAGAATAAGTTTACCAATAATTTAGATCGTATGATTGGTAATATCACATTGACTTATAAACCGATTGAAGGACTGACTATCACCAATAATGCCGGAACAGATTTTTACACAGAAGGAAGGCGTAAGGTATATGCAAAAGGTACTGTAGGAGCCTTGAACGGAAAGTTCCAGACTTGGAATTTGTATAAAAGAATTATAAATAATGACTTAATGGTTTCTTACGAGAAGACTTTTGCAAATGACTATCATTTTAAGGTAATGATGGGGCATAATCTCTATCAGGAGGAATGGAAGAATGAAAATGTGCAGGCGCAGAATCTGGTTGTTGATGGGCTATACACATATACTAATGCGAAGTCTACTACTCCGGTAAATTATTATGAAAAGAAACGTCTTGTTGGTTTATATGGAGATATTAGTTTGGGATACAAAGATATGCTTTTCGTAAATGTAACAGGACGTAATGACTGGTCGTCTACTCTACCGATCAATAATCGTTCCTATTTCTATCCTTCCATAAGTGGTAGTTTTATTTTTACGGAGTTGATGGAAAACAAAGATATTCTGAATTTTGGTAAGGTTCGTTTGAGTTATGCTAATGTGGGTAGTGATGAAGATCCGTACAATTTGGCATTTAAATATACTCCCGCTAGTACTTACTTTTTGCAATATCTGGGTAATGTTAACACTTTCCCCCATATGGGATTAGTTGGCTTTACGGGACCTCGTGTCTTACCAAATGAGAATTTGAAGCCGCAAAATCAAAGTTCTTTTGAAGTTGGAGCTGATTTGCGTTTCTTCGGTGGAAAAATTAGGTTAGATATGACTTATTATAGCAATATTACAAAGAATCAGATTGTAAGTATTGATGTCCCATTGTCAACAGGCTACTTTGCCAATAATATTAATGCCGGGAAGATTGCCAATAAAGGTGTTGAAGTAACTTTGGGGTTGACTCCTGTGGAAACACGTGATTTTAAATGGGACCTGGATGCAACATTTGCTTCAAATAAGCAGACAGTGGAGGAGTTAGCTGAAGGACTTGATGAATATACGTTAACGAGTGGACTGAGCGGTTTACAAATTAAGGCTGCTAAAGGAGATTCGTTTGGCTTGTATGGCACGGGTTGGAAACGTGATGACCAAGGAAATTATGTGATTAATTCTAAAACAGGTTTGAGAGAAACTGTTAATAACGTGCGTTTAGGAGATGTATATCCTGATTTTACGATGGGAATCAACAATACATTTACTTATAAGGGAGTTACCTTGAGTTTCTTGATTGATATCCGTCATGGAGGTTCTTTGTATTCAGAGACTGTAGCTAATTTAAGAAGTAGCGGTTTGGCTGCTGAAACAATAGCTCACCGTGAAGATGCTTCCTTTATTGAGCCGGGTGTAATCCTTCAGGATGATGGAACATATAGACCTAATGATGTTCCTGTGAAAAGTATGCAGGATTATTGGCAGCATATATCCAATTCTAGTAATAATGAAGGGAATATCTATAATGCATCATTTGTAAAACTCAGAGAGGTACAGTTGTCTTATAGCTTCCCACGCAAATGGTTCAAGAGCTTTTTTGTTAAATCATTGGATTTAGGTTTTGAGGCACGTAACTTATGGATTATTAAAGATCATGTGCCACATATTGATCCGGAAGCTAACTTCTTCGGTCCTTCTCAGATTGGGGGTGGTGTAGAGTTTAACAGCATACCTTCTACCAGAAGTTTTGGATTTAATGTCAGATTAACATTGTAAGATTTAAACGAATATGATAATGAAAAAGAAAATATTAACATACGCATTGAGCGCTTTGGCATGTTTAACTTCATGTAGCGATTGGCTCGATATTAACCATGATCCCAATACTGCCGAGAAAGTTGATCCCGGGTATTTGTTTAACTATGTAGCTGTAAACTGGGCTGGAACACGCACTGGTGGTGACTTTTATATTCCTTTATCTATGAGTTCGCAGTGTCAAGTTGATGGTGGACTTGATTACGGTGGCTGGGATGAATCTGTATATACTATTTCTCCTTATAGTACAGGGAATGTCTGGAAACATTATTATTCTGTAGGTGGCAATAATTTGATGTTAGCTATTAAAAATGCAGAAGAGTCAGAACCGGTGAATCACAATGCTATTGCGCAGTGTAAGATTCTTTTGGCTGAGCATATGTATGAGGCAACGATGTTGTGGGGAGATATTCCTTTCACAGAATCCTGGAACGGAACAATTAAATATCCGAAATTTGATTCTCAGGAAAGTGTATTGAATGGTGTTTTGTCATTACTTGATGAGGCATTACAGCTTATAGATCTGAATGATGCTAATGCAATTGATGAGTACGATATCTATTACAAAGGTGATATGAACAAATGGATGACTTTGGCAAAGTCTTTAAAATTCAGAACATTGATGGTTATGGTAGATAAAGACCCTTCTAAGGCTGCTGCTATTGGTACGTTGCTGCAGGCTGGAGGAATGGTTGCATCAGCAGCGGACAATTTGGTATTTCCTTACTCTACAGATCCGGGTAACCAGAACCCTAAATATGAACTTATAGAATTGGTTGGGGGGACACAAATATTGTTCTTTGCCAGCAATTATATGTTGAAACCGATGCAAGAACGTAATGATCCCCGTATTCCCTGTTATTTTGAACCGGGTGCGGATGGTGTATACCGGGGGTTGGGTAATAGAGAGGCTGCAAAGACGGATGATGAAGAAAATCTACTGTCATCTGTTGTAAGCAACTACCTTTTCAGAAGAGACGCTCCGGAATTGATTTATTCTTGTCAAGAACAGCTACTTTTGGAAGCAGAAGCTTATGCGCGCGGATTAGGAGTTGCTCAAAATCTGTCGAAAGCTAATGAACTGTACCTGAAAGGAATTCGTGAAGCATGTGCTTTTTATGGAGTTGCGGAATCCGATATTGATACATATGTTACAGGTTTACCGGAATTGACAACGATGACCCAGGAAAAAGCTCTGTATGAGATTCATATGCAGCAATGGATTGATTTGATGGATCGTCCGTTTGAGGAGTTTGTACAATGGAGGCGATCTGGTACTGCCGGAAACGAGGTCCCGACATTGCAAGTCCCGGAAGATGCAACTTCAAAAGAATTGATCAGAAGATGGGAATATAGTCCTGAAGAAATGACAGCTAATATTAATGCACCGAAAGAATCTCCGAAAATCTGGGAAAAACTATGGTTTGATTTATAATTGAATTACCATAAATGATACGAAAAAGAGGACAATAAAACATTGTCCTCTTTTTTTTTGTTATATTTGCGCCCACATTATTATATATAATAGAAGTAAAGAATGAAAGAATTTGTAATATCCGAAGCCAAAGTAGAAACAGCAGTGCTTGTAGGACTCATCACACAGACGCAGGATGAGCGTAAAACAAACGAGTATCTGGATGAACTGGCTTTCCTTGCCGAGACGGCTGGGGCGGAAGTTGTGAAACGATTTACACAGAAGTTGCCGACGGCTAACTCTGTGACTTATGTTGGAAAAGGAAAGTTGGAAGAAATCAGACAATATATCCATGACGAAGAGGAAGCAGAACGTGAAGTAGGAATGGTCATCTTTGATGATGAGCTTTCTGCGAAACAGATTCGTAATATTGAAGCTGAACTGAAAGTGAAGATACTGGACCGTACTTCACTGATTCTTGATATATTTGCCATGCGTGCGCAGACAGCCAATGCGAAGACACAGGTAGAACTGGCACAGTATAAATATATGTTGCCGCGTTTGCAGCGGCTTTGGACTCACTTGGAACGCCAGGGAGGTGGTTCCGGTGCCGGTGGTGGTAAAGGTTCCGTGGGACTTCGTGGTCCGGGTGAAACACAGCTTGAGATGGACCGCCGTATCATCCTGAACCGTATGTCATTGCTGAAAGAACGTCTGGCGGAGATTGACAAGCAGAAAGCTACCCAACGCAAGAATCGCGGACGCATGATACGTGTTGCACTGGTTGGTTATACCAATGTGGGAAAATCAACCATGATGAATCTTCTCTCCAAGAGTGAAGTGTTTGCGGAAAACAAACTGTTCGCTACTTTAGACACTACTGTGCGCAAAGTGATTATCGATAATCTACCGTTCCTGTTGTCAGATACAGTAGGGTTTATTCGCAAGTTACCTACCGACTTGGTAGAATCTTTTAAATCTACCCTGGATGAGGTACGTGAAGCAGATTTGCTTGTGCACGTAGTCGATATTTCTCACCCCGGATTTGAGGAACAGATTGAGGTGGTGAACAAGACCCTGGCAGAGATTGGCGGCAGTGGCAAACCTATGATACTTGTATTTAATAAAATAGACGCTTACACCTACGTGGAGAAAGCGCCGGACGACCTTACCCCCCGAACAAAGGAAAACTTAACACTCGAAGAACTGATGAAGACGTGGATGGCAAAAATGGAGGATAACTGCCTTTTTATTTCCGCCCGCGAACGAATCAATATAGACGAACTGAAAAATGTAGTTTATCAGCGAGTGAAAGAATTACACGTTCAGAAATATCCCTATAACGATTTTCTTTATCAGACCTACGAAGAAGAAGAGGAAGAATAATCAATATGCTAATGTGCTGATGTGCCAATTGGTTGCGCGTACTGCATCAGAATTGGCACATTGGCATATAGGCACATTAACACATTATTAAGATGAAAGACTATCGTAGATTGACTGAAGATGAGATACTTCAGTTGAAGAGCCAGTCATGTCTGGCCGATGATTGGGGAAATGTATCAGTGGCAGAGGGTTTTAATTGTGAGTACGTCCATCATACCCGTTTCTCGGGTGAAGTAAAACTGGGGGTATTCGAAGCTGAATTTACATTGCCGGGGGGAATCAAGAAACATTCGGGATTACGTCATGTGACGTTGCACAATGTGTCGGTGGGCGATAACTGCTGTATTGAGAATATACAGAACTATATTGCTAATTATGAGATTGGCAGTGACACCTTCATTGAGAATGTAGATATTATTTTAGTGGATAGGTTAAGCACTTTTGGTAATGGGGTAGAAGTGGCTGTCTTGAATGAAACAGGAGGCCGTGAGGTGTTGATGAACGATAAATTGTCTGCGCACCAGGCATATATTCTTGCACTGTACCGCCATCGTCCCGAGCTGATAAACCGTATGAAATCTATTGCGGATTATTATTCCAATAAACATGCTTCTGCTGTCGGCAGTATTGGCAATCATGTGATGATTCTCAATACGGGCTCGATCAAGAATGTCCGGATTGGTGATTACTGCCATATCTGTGGGACCTGCCGCTTATCCAATGGCAGCGTCAATAGTAATGTGACGGCACCTGTACATATCGGACATGGTGTAATCTGTGATGACTTTATCATCTCTTCCGGCTCTAAAGTGGATGACGGCACGATGTTGACTCGTTGTTTCGTCGGACAATCCTGTAAACTGGGACACAATTATTCCGCTTCCGATTCTTTATTCTTCAGTAATTGTCAGGGAGAGAACGGTGAGGCATGTGCTATTTTTGCAGGTCCTTTCACTGTGACACACCATAAATCTACTTTATTGATTGCCGGTATGTTCTCGTTTATGAATGCGGGTTCGGGGTCCAATCAGAGTAATCACATGTATAAGTTAGGTCCTATCCATCAGGGAACGATGGAGAGAGGAGCGAAGACCACTTCCGATTCATATATCCTGTGGCCGGCACGTGTCGGGGCTTTCTCTTTGGTAATGGGACGTCATGTTAATCATGCCGATACTTCCAATCTTCCTTTCTCTTACCTGATAGAGCAGCGGAATACCACTTATCTGGTTCCGGGAGTTAATTTGAGAAGTGTAGGTACTATCCGTGACGCACAGAAATGGCCAAAGCGTGATAAGCGAAAAGATCCGAACCGGCTGGATTATATCAATTATAACCTGCTGAGTCCTTATACCATTCAGAAGATGTTTAAAGGACGTTCCATTTTGAAAGAATTGAAACGTGTATCCGGTGAAACTTCAGAGATCTACTCCTACCAGAGTGCTAAAATCAAGAACTCTTCTCTGAATAACGGAATTCGTTTTTATGAAATCGCCATTCACAAGTTCTTGGGAAACTCCATCATAAAACGATTGGAGGGTATTAATTTCCAGACCAATGAAGAAATCCGTCAGCGACTGAAACCTGACACGGAAATCGGACTTGGCGAATGGGTGGATGTTTCCGGACTGATTGCTCCCAAGAGTGAAATCGACCGATTGTTGGATGGTATTGAGAATGGAACAGTCAATCGTTTGAAATCCATCAATGCAAGTTTCGCGGAAATGCACGAGAATTATTATACCTATGAATGGACATGGGCTTATCATAAGATTCAGGAATTCTATGGCTTAGATCCGGAAACGATTACGGCACAAGATATCATCGGTATTGTGAAAGCGTGGCAGCAAGCTGTTGTCGGATTGGATAAGATGGTATATGAGGATGCCAAGAAAGAATTTTCGTTGTCTTCCATGACCGGATTTGGTGCTGACGGCTCCCACGACGAAATGAAGCAGGATTTTGAGCAAGTACGCGGTGATTTCGAAAGTAATACCTTTGTGACTGCCGTCTTGAAACATATTGAAGATAAAACAGCTCTTGGAAACGAGTTAATCAAACGGATTGAAGCAATCGAATCATAATAGGAGTGGCAGATGGCGAACTGTGGATGATAAACAGGATATGATAAATAGCAAACTGTAAATAAAATAGTGAGCGGTGAACGGCAGATGTCAATGAATGGCATAGCTTGTTTACCGCTCGTTGTTTATTGTTTATGATTGTCTTTTGCTGTTCCTGCTTTTCTCCGTTATTCATTCTTAATTCTTCATTCATCATTCGCCATTCTTCATTCTTAATTACTACCTTTGCCACACTAACTAACATTACGTAATAAAATAAGAAACTTATGGCAACACCTCCGTTTAAGTATCAGCCCATGTTTGAAAAGGGAAAAGATACAACTGAGTATTATCTGCTTACAAAAGACTATGTATCAGTAAGCGAGTTTGAAGGAAATCCTATCCTGAAAATTGAGAAAGAAGGTTTGACTGCGATGGCTAATGCAGCTTTTCGTGATGTATCATTCATGCTTCGTCGTTCGCACAACGAACAAGTTGCTAAGATTCTGAGTGATCCGGAAGCAAGTGAAAACGATAAGTATGTGGCATTGACTTTCCTGCGTAACGCGGAAGTTGCTTCAAAAGGTGTACTTCCTTTCTGTCAGGACACTGGTACTGCTATTATCCATGGTGAAAAAGGACAGCAGGTATGGACTGGATATTCTGATGAAGAAGCGCTTTCACTGGGCGTATATAAAACATACACTGAAGAGAACCTGCGTTATTCACAGAATGCGCCTTTGAATATGTATGATGAGGTAAATACAAAATGTAACCTCCCTGCACAGATTGACATCGAAGCTACCGAAGGTATGGAATACGAATTCCTTTGCGTAACAAAAGGTGGTGGTTCTGCCAACAAGACATATTTGTATCAGGAAACAAAAGCGATCCTGAATCCCGGTACACTGGTTCCATTCCTGGTTGAAAAAATGAAAACATTGGGAACAGCCGCTTGCCCTCCTTATCATATCGCTTTCGTGATCGGTGGAACTTCTGCTGAAAAGAACTTATTGACAGTGAAGCTGGCTTCTACTCATTTCTATGATAACTTGCCGACTACTGGAAACGAATATGGCCGTGCATTCCGCGACATCGAACTGGAAAAAGAAGTTTTGGCAGAAGCTCACAAAATTGGATTGGGCGCGCAATTCGGAGGTAAATATCTTGCTCATGACGTACGCATCATCCGTTTGCCTCGTCACGGTGCTTCTTGTCCGGTAGGCTTGGGAGTATCTTGCTCTGCCGACCGTAACATCAAATGTAAAATCAATAAGGAAGGTATCTGGATTGAGAAACTGGATTCAAATCCGGGCGAACTTATTCCTGTAGAACTGCGTCAAGCAGGTGAAGGTGATGTTGTAAAGATCGACCTGAACCGTCCGATGCCTGAAATCCTGAAAGAGCTGACTAAATATCCGGTAGCTACTCGTCTGTCATTGAACGGAACGATCATCGTAGGTCGTGACATCGCCCATGCTAAACTGAAAGAACGTTTGGATCGCGGCGAAGACTTGCCACAATATATTAAGGATCATCCTATTTATTATGCAGGTCCGGCAAAAACTCCGGAAGGCATGGCTTGTGGTTCTATGGGTCCTACTACAGCAGGACGTATGGACTCTTATGTAGAACTGTTCCAAAGTCATGGCGGCAGCATGGTCATGTTGGCAAAAGGTAACCGTAGCCAGCAAGTGACAGATGCTTGTAAGAAATATGGTGGTTTCTATCTTGGCTCTATCGGAGGTCCGGCAGCTATCCTTGCACAGAATAACATCAAGAGCATCGAATGTGTGGAATATCCGGAATTGGGTATGGAAGCCATCTGGAAAATTGAAGTAGAAAACTTCCCTGCATTTATCTTGGTGGATGATAAGGGTAATGACTTCTTCAAACAGTTGAAACCGTGGAATTGCACAAAATAACCGGTTTTAACCTGTTGGGATAAAACTTTAAGAAGAGGCTAAATGCCCTGAATTTATAAAATCCCCTCACTCTGCAATGTAGTGAGGGGATTTCATCTTTTGAGGACTTAAAGACTTTCCGGATATTTATTTTTGTAGTGTAGATATCAGCCTTTCATCATTTGTGATTACTTGTTCTGTTCTTTTTTCCATTTTTCATATCTCTTCAATACCTTACTACCATCTTTGTTATACCAACTATAACCATTCCGGCGCTCATGCCCGATTTCCGATATATCATATTTTTTAATGCCGTCACGGTCGCAGAAAAAAGGCCGATTCGTTTCCAGTTCATAAAAACGTGCCCAGAGAGTTGGACAGTCTTCACAGGGAACCATACGATAGTCTTTTTTACCTTCACCGTTAGTGAAATATTCCTTCTGTATTCCTTTTATTTTAGACTTTTGGAACCATTTGATTGCTCCTTCTATGGATTTTACAATGTCTGTGGATGGATTAGGAAGTGACATCAACAGCAATACAATATTGTCCGACTCTTGTCCGCTTAGTGACGGAAGTTCATAAGCACGTGCTTTGCAGGGTTCCAAAGTGACACGGTCGTGTTGGGCGCACCATACTGTTAATTCACCATTTTGGCACACCTGCGTTTTGAGTATACACTCTATACCTTTGTTGAATGCATTGCGTGCTTGTTCGCAGATATTGTCAGGAAGAAAAGTATATGGAGCTTTCTTTTCGTATATGCTCCGAAGTTGATTCATGACTCTTACCATTGCATTGTCATTGTAGGTGATTTGTACATAATAACCTTTGGGACGTGGATAAAATTGAGGCCATCCTCCGTTTTCATACTGCGATTTGAGCAGATATTGAATACCGTTCAGCACTCCTTCTTTATATTTCTCTTTCTGTGTAGCCAGATAAAGTCGTGCCAGATATTCTATTTCTGTCGTGGTGGCATTGTTGTCGATTGTGCTTTGGTTGATATCCTCTTTGGCTTTTAGTGCCGCCTTATATTCTTGTTCCGTCAGTTCTGCCGGCATATAGATATTCTTGGGCCAGCCTCCGGTAGTTTGTTGATACAGTAACACGTTGTCACCAATGCGTTGGGCTTCTTCTGTCTTAAAAAAATCATCGTCAAATTTGGGAGCGATGTGTACCCATTCTTTGTAGTTTTGCTGTTTTCTGTAATCTGTTGCTTTTTGGGCTGAGGCATTTGTCAGGATAAAAAGTAATAGTAAGAAAAGACTTAGTTTTCTCATGGCTTTTATTATTTAATGTTTTTATGGTATGCAAATGTAGAAAGAAAGAAAAACAACGATATGTAATAACTGTTTTTTATGCAGTAAAAATTGGGTTAACCTTCCCGATAAGAAGATTAACCCAATAAAAAAATAAATGGAAACTACTTCCTTATTCCAGATACTTCGTAATCTTTCCGCTGATTTGCAACAGGGATATTTCGCAAAGTTTCGTATTGTATTCGGCAGAGAGGATGCGTTCCTCTGCATCTAACAAACTTTTTTGTGCTTCGCGCACCTCAAAACCGGAGAGGTCTCCCTGTATATAACGGTCCATGGCAATATCGTGGTTGTCCTTGGCGGTTATCAGGTTCTGACGTTCCAGATTCAACAATTGGAGATTGTTGCGATAGGCTTGCCATAGGTTACTGAGATCAGAGCGGAGTGCTAACTCCATGTCCTGTCGTTCCAGACGACGATTTTTGAAAGCCAGACTCGCATTTCTCTTTTCGCGGCGGCGATTACCGTCGAATATATTAAAACCGACAGTTATTCCGGCATTGAAACCCAGTTCACCTCTTCTACTGTTTGCGTTGATGTCATACTTGTTGAACGTATATCCATATCCGGTATTTAATTTGAGATATGGATAGTTGCGTGAGTTTATTTTCTTGTAGTCCAATTGGGCAAGTACCGTGTTTTGATCGGCTTTAAGCAAAGAAGCATTGGTTGCTAACGTAGAATTCCACAAGTCATCAAATTGCAAGTCGCTGTGTACGTCAATGGTAGAGTCTTTGATAATAATGTTTTGATTGACGTTGTTGTTGGCCATTAGTTCATTCAACTGGATGCGTGAAGAATGGAGCAATTCCTGTTGTTTGATGTATTGGGCACTGTCTGCATTGAAATCCACTTTTGCCTGCTGATAATCCAGTCCTGAAAACTTACCAACCAGGTGACTAGCCTCGGCTATGCGTAAGCGCTCTTTGGAAAGCGACATTGCATAATGAAAGTTTTTCAGACGAATCTTCTGCTGAATAAAATTATAGTATTCGGAAGTCAGGGCAGCAATAAAATCCTCAATAGCGATACGGGTGTTGGTTTCTCCCTGACGTTCCAGTTCTTTCAACTGTTTGTAGGTGGTGCTGATATTGAATCCGTCGAAAATAGTCCAGTTGAGGTTAAGACCGACATTAACCGTCTGATCGTAGACTCCGTTATTCTTTGTTATTTCTCCGGTAGCATGCGCCTTGGTTTCAATATTGTCCAAGTTTCCGGTATATCCGGCAGAGAAGTCCAATGTAGGCAGGTAACCCGCATTTCCCAACGTTGCGTTGTTTTTGCTGATCTGCTCTTCGTTGTGGATGATACGTAAAGAGTAATTATTTTGCAATCCTTCTTCCAGACACTCCTTTAGAGTGAGGACTTGTGCCTTTGCAAAAGAGACTGATAAGAAGGCACATGCAATGGTTATATAAATGATGCGTTTCATGCAAATTCCTTTCTGTTTCATTCTTGTAATTTTTTGATTCGGTTAGTCGAAATGTAACTGTAAATAGCCGGTACAATGTACATCGTAAGCAGAGTGGATACGACCATACCACCCACCACTGCCGTACCCATGGCGATACGCTGGTTACAACCTTCTCCGGTGGCAAATGCCAGCGGAATAAGTCCCAAAACCGTAGAGGCACTTGTCATCAGAATCGGGCGGAGACGTTGCAGGGCAGCATCTTTAATCGCACTCATCTTATCTTCTCCGGCTTCCTGTTTCTGGTTGGCAAACTCTACAATTAGGATACCGTTCTTCGCCACCAGACCGATCAGCATGATAATACCGATCTGACTGAAAATATTCATCGTAATATCTCCGAAATACATGAAGACCAAAGCTCCGGCAATAGCCAGTGGTACTGTCAACATGATAATCAGCGGATCTTTGAAACTTTCAAACTGGGCTGCCAGAATCAGGTAAATCAGAAGAATGGCCAGGATAAAGGCGAACATCAGACTGGAAGAACTTTCACGATATTCTTTCGAGTCTCCCGACAGGGCGGTGCGGAAAGTATCGTCCAGTGTTTCCTTGGCAATCTTATCCATCTCGTCCAAACCTTGCCCGATTGTTTTTCCATCTGCCAATCCTGCAGAAATCGTAGCTGACACAAAACGGTTATAGCGATATAACTTTGGAGGAGCAATACCGCTTTCCAACTCAATCAAGTTATCCAACTGAATCATATCCCCACTGTTGCTACGAACGTAAATTGCTTTCAAGTCAGCCGGCTTGTTTCGTTGCTGGCGGTTGATTTCACCAAGAATCTCATATTGCTTACCGTTCATATAGAAATATCCCATACGCTGACCGCTCAATCCATATTGCAGCGTTTGAGCAATATTTTTGGTACTTACTCCCATAATACTGGACTTGTCGCGGTTGATCTGGATACGTGCTTCCGGCTTACTGAACTTCAAATCGACGTCCGCCATCTGGAAGACAGGATTCTCATATACTTTAGCCATAAACTTAGGCAGTACTTCTTCCAACTTTTCCAAATTGGTAGCCTGAAGTACATATTGAACAGGCATACTTCCACGACGTCCACCAAAAGAAGACTGTTGTTGCACGAATGAACGCGCCATCGTTTTCTTCTGCACCGCTTTCGAAATCTTCTCGGCAACTTCCATCTGTGTGTAGTTACGGTCTTTCATGTCATGCAATGTGATACGCACGTTTCCGCTACCACTAGATACACGGGCAGTCACTGATTCCGCATCAGGAAGAATGGAGTCTACCAGCTGATTGATATCTTCCGTATAATCCCGGATATATTCATAAGTGACACCTTCTGCTCCTCGTGTATTGATACTGATTTGCGAACGGTCTTCAAGTGGAGCCATTTCCGCAGGAACTGCATTCCATAGAATACCAATCAGGCAAATCGTGATGAAAGTAAATGGGGGAGCGATCCAGCGTTTGCCGAGGAAAGCGGCAAGTGACCGACTGTATAGCCGGTTCATTCCTTCAAAGAATGGTTCTGTTTTGGCATAGAACCAACTCTGCTTTTCCCGTTTTATGAGCAATTTCGTTGCCAGCATCGGTGTGAAAGTCAATGCGGCAAATGAGGAAATAATAACCGAACCGGAAATTACGATACTGAACTCACGGAACAGTCGTCCCGTCATTCCGTCCATAAAGACGATCGGGAAGAATACCGCTACCAGTGTGATAGTCGTTGAAATAACGGCAAAGAAAATTTCTTTGGCTCCTTCTATGCCCGCTTCTTTCGGAGCCATTCCTTTCTCAATACGGATGTATATATTTTCCGTCATAACGATGGCATCATCTACCACCAGTCCCACCGATAGTACGATGGCGAGCATGGAAAGCACATTGATGGAGAATCCGGCCAGATACATGACGAAGAATGCACCGATAAGGGAGACAGGAATTACGATACAAGGCACCAATGTAACGCGCCAGTCACGCAGGAAGAGGAAGATAATGATAATTACGAGTACAAAAGCCTCATACACCGTTGACTTTACCTCATTGATAGACGCACGGATAAACTTGGTATTATCAAAACCGTAGTTATAGTGTACGTCTTCCGGCAAGTCCTTTTTCATCTGTTCCATACGCTGGTATACCGCATCCGCAATCTCAATATGGTTGGCTCCCGGCTGTGGAATAACAACGACACCTACCATCGGAACACCGTTCATTTTCATATAACTCTTGATGTCGGCAGGTCCCAGTTCGGCACGTCCGATATCGCTGAAACGGACAATACGGTTATTCTCCTCTTTGATAATCAAATCATTGAATTCATCTGCGGTATGCATCAATCCCAGTGTTCGGATAGTCAGCTCGGTGGTATTTCCTTCGATACTACCGGAAGGAAGTTCCACATTCTCATTGTCTACGGCGTTTTTAACGTCGATAGGAGTGATTCCGTAGCCGGCCATTTTAACCGGGTCGAGCCAGAGACGCATGGAGTAACGCTTTTCTCCCCAGATAGATACACTACTTACATCGGAAATGGTCTGTAACTGTTCTTTTACAGTCAAGTCCGCTATTTCACTTAATTCCAACAGGGAACGTTTATCACTTTGAAGAGCAACCATCAGGATCGGTTGGGCATCGGCATCCGCTTTTGAGACAGTCGGAGGGTCACAGTCGCGAGGCAGATAACGTTGGGCACGTGAAACCTTGTCACGCACGTCGTTGGCTGCTGTTTCCAAATCGACGGACAACTCAAATTCTACTGTAATACGGCTTTGTCCCTGTTGACTCACACTGGACAAAGAACGGATACCGGGAATACCGTTGATATTCTGTTCCAACGGTTCGGTTATCTGGTTTTCGATAACATCGGCATTAGCTCCCGGATAAGAGCAACTCACGGAAATGATCGGATTATCCACTGACGGATATTCGCGGACACCCAGATAGTTGTATCCGATGAATCCGAAAAGGAGGATAATGATCGTTAATACTGTGGCTAATACCGGGCGACGTATACTTAATTCGGATATATTCATAGGGCGCTGGTATTATTAATCAATATTGTCAAGTGTGACTGCAAGCCCGGTGCGGAGCTGTAGTGTTCCTGAAGTAATGATTGTATCTCCTATGTGCAGCCCTCTTATTGCCTGTACTTCAGATGCCGTGCGGATGCCGGTAATAATATCCACCGGTTCGGCTTTTCCTGATTTATACAGATAGACTTTATCCTTACCCATTTCCGGCACGATTGCTTCTGTAGGGATGGCTATCGCATTAGGAATTTCTTCTTTTTTCAATAATACGCTTGCGTAACGGCCGGGAAGTAAGGTGTGATGAACATTCGGGTATAATGCACGAGCGGTAAATTGATGCAGATTCGGGTCGATAGCCGATTCTACAGCGTATACTTGTGCACCGAAAGCATCCAACGTTCCTTCCACACTGAAGTTGAGGTTAGTTCCCTTCTTGATTTGCTTGGCATAACGTTCCGGTACGGAGAATTT
>NZ_EQ973370.1:53219-146245 GCF_000157055.1 Bacteroides sp. 2_2_4
GTTGGAACCGAAAGGGTTTGAATTCCACTTTCAATGGAGCGATTTTAGTCAGTTTGGCAACCACTGTAGTCGGAGAGGCATACGTACCGACACTGACTTGTCGAAGTCCGATAATTCCGTCAAACGGAGCGCGAAGTTCAGTCAGTTCGATATTGGTTTTTATAATTTCTATGTCGGCGTTCAGGGTAGCTAAATCCGTCTTAACCTGTTCGTAGGCTTCTTTACTGACAGCATCCCGTTTCAACAAAGCGTCCTGACGGAATACACGGTCTTCTGCCAGTTTCAATTGTGAAACCAATCTTTGCAATTGCGCCTGTAACTGTCGGTCGTTTACCTTGGCTAGTAATTGACCTTTCTTTACAGCCGTTCCTTCTTCGAAGTTGATTTCTACAATTTTGCCCGAAGTCTCGAAAGATAAATCCACCTCTTCGTCCGGCAGAAGCACACCGGTAGTAGTAAACTCATCTGTCAGGGATTGCGGTTTTATGACCTTGGCATTTACATTTAGTACTTGTTTTCCTCTTTTCTGATTGCCACTCATTACTTTGTCGGCGGCTGCTAGTTCGTCGTTTTTTTTCGGTAATTGTGAGTAGATTCCTCCACCGATGATTCCGGCACCAACAAGAATAATGATGCCCCACTTAGTCTTCTTATTCATGGTTTAGTATTGTATATAGCAATTATATTATATGTCATCAAAGATTAGACTTCTCCCAAAGGGAAAGGTTTAAAGAAGAAAAAAGTAAAAAAGAGTTAATCAGTAGGCAGCCCGGTATTTCCCTTCCTCTTTATCTTCCAACATATTTAGATAAGAGGTATAGCGGGATTCGCTGATGAGATGTTCTTCCACTGCTTTGCGTACGGCACATCCCGGTTCATGACGGTGGGTGCAATTACCATATTTGCAGTCGGCAGAAATTTTGAATATTTCAGGAAAATAGTGTCCGATCTCTTCTTCCTCCATATCGAATGTGCCGAAGCCTTTGATGCCCGGAGTGTCGATAATATAACCGTTTCCTTCTACGGGAAACATCTCGGAGAAAGTGGTGGTATGCATTCCTTTGTTATGGTAAGAAGAAATCTCGCCGGTTCTGGTTTCTATGCCCGGCAGTATGGAATTGATAAGAGTTGATTTGCCGACTCCCGAATGTCCGGAGAATAAGGTAATTTTGCTTTCCAGAGCTTTCTTGATTTCCTCCACTCCATTACCGTTCTTTGCGGAAACTTTGAAGCAGGGATAGCCGATCTGTGTATATAAGTTGATGAGTGCGTCCAAATAGCGGAGTTCGTCCTCGTCGTAAGCATCTACCTTATTAAATACCAGTTTGACGGGAACACGATAGGCCTCTGCGGATGCGAGGAATCGATCAATAAAAATAGTGGAAGTTTCGGGATAATTGATCGTTACCACCAGCATACACTGATCGAGATTGGCGGCAAGGATGTGGGATTGTTTGGAAAGATTGGAAGAACGGCGAACGATGTAGTTCTTTCTATCTTCTATTTCGCTGATAAAAGCAGTGCCTTCCTGATTAAGTATAATCTGAACACGATCGCCTACTGCTACAGGATTAGTGCTGCGAATCCCTTTCAGTCGGAAATTACCTTTGATTTTACATTCGATAGATTGTCCGTCATCGGTTTTCACCTGATACCAACTACCCGTGTTTTTGATTACTAATCCCTTCATTTATTTAGTTGATAGTTAATAGTTGATAGTTGAGAATTGGTTGCATTATCCAGTAACTGCATAGTAACTATCAACTCTCAACTATCAATTCTCAACTAATTAAACAGTCATAATTTCTTTATCCTTTTCAGCCAGCATATCATCGATTTGCTTGATATACTTATCATGGATTTTTTGCAGTTTGGCTTCCGCATTCTTCTGTTCGTCTTCTGCCAATCCGTCTTTTACAGCTTTCTTCAGTGCGTCGATACCGTCACGACGAGCGTTACGTACACTAACTTTAGCTGTTTCACCTTCTCCTTTACACTGTTTTGCCAGTTGTTTACGACGTTCTTCCGTCAAAGGAGGAATACCGATACGGATCATTTCACCATTGTTTTCAGGCATGATACCGAGGTCAGAGTCGATGATTGCTTTTTCGATGACACGGAACATGCTTTTATCCCACGGTTTGATTACGATACTGCGGGCGTCCGGAGTGGTAATTGCTGCTACATTGCTGATAGGCACCATACTTCCGTAAGAATCTACGCGGATGCCATCTAATAAGCGGGCACTCGCTTTTCCAGCGCGGATATGTGCCAGTGCTTCTTCCAGATACATGATGGCCATATCCATTTTTTCTTGTGCATTGTCAAGGCAAGTCTTTACGTCTACCATATTTTTTGAGATTTAAAATTGCATTTTGATTGATTAAGTAGCAAAAGTATATTATTTTTTGTTCATCTGCAACAGCATTCCCATCTTTTTTATGAGTGACTTACCGATGATAATTAAGGTAACAGCGGTGATAATCATTAAAATACCTACCATTAACCGGGGAGTCAGTTTTTCGTGAAACAGGAGAACACCGAAAAATAGAGCTGTCACAGGTTCCAGAGCACCCAGTATGGCTGTTGGAGTAGAGCCTATATAATGGATGGCTAGTGCGGTACAGATCAGAGATACGGCAGTTGGCAGAATGGCTAGTGTCAGCACGTCGGCCCAGAGCCAGGCTGACGGTATTATTTGCAGTTCCGTACAAAAATTTAAACGGACGATATAAACCGATAGTCCGAACAAAATTGCGTAGAATGTGAGCTTGGTGGTCGGCAGGTTTTTCAGCGTCGAACGGTTCACACCTACTATATATATAGCATAAGAGAGTGAGGACAGCAGAACAAAGATAATTCCCAAAGTCGACAGCGGTTTGTTTCCGTCTCCCTGATAGAGCAAGGCGATACCAGAAAGTGCCAGCAGGATGGAAAAAACGGTAATTGCGGAAATCTTTTCTTTGAAGAATATCCCCATAATGACTGCTACCATCACCGGATAGACAAAGAGAATGGTAGAAGCAATACCGGCATCCATATAATTATAGCTCATAAACAAAAGTAGTGATGAAAAAGAGAATAGCAATCCCATAATGACTAAGGGCAAGACGTCTGCCTTATGAAGCGCAAAAGACTGGTGCTGCATTTTCATCAGAATACCCAATACGATTGTCGCAAAGAAGTACCGGTAGAATAAAACGGTATCGACACTCATTTCGGCTGCATAGAGCGGAAGTGCAAAAAGAGGATTCATACCGTAGCTGGCAGCGGCAATCGCTCCATAGATAAAACCTTTGGTTTTGTTGGTCATTGTTTTGCTTTTTTTTAATGGCGTGCAAAAGTACGCAGTTCACCAATGATAAACAAGCGTTTAGGCGGTTGGTAGTATAATTTAATCTTTCGTATGCTAAAAACTATTTCTTAGTGAAGAGGATACTAATCTTGTTTATGCATAAAATTAATCGTCTGACAGTTGATTCTTTTTCGTCTGACAACTGTCAGACGAAAGTTCAACAGTAGTCAGACGCAAGTTTAACAACTGTCAGACGATTAATTTTATTCGATCGGGAGATTAGTTATACGTAGTCCGAGGGATAATTAACAGGCAATAGTCAATCAGGTTTTTGCATAAACACTTGCATATATCTTGGATTTTCCCGAATATTGTATCCGAATTATCGAAAAACACAGATGACCAAAGCTAACTTTCTTGTTATTTATTGCCTGTTTATATCGGGACTTTGTTGCATGGCAAATGTGACGAAGGATATCAATATGCGTTTTAAAGACGTGAGGCAAGGACTTTCGCATCAAACGGTCAATTGTTTCTATCAGGATGAATTCGGATTTTTATGGATTGGTACTCAAGACGGACTGAACCGCTTTGACGGTCGTAAATTTGAAGTCTTCAAACCGGATAACGCCAATCCCTATTCAATCAATATAAATAATATCCGGCAGGTTTGCGGAAACAAGGAAGGATTGCTTTTTATCCGTAGTTTGCAGAGTGTGACTCTTTATGACATGCGTTTGAACCGCTTTAAGGTGTTGCGTGAAGGAGAAGTTGCAGGAATCTGCTATGCGCACGACGCATTGTGGATAGCTACCGGAAAAGAAATCTACCGTTATCGTGATCTCAACCAAGTGCCCGAGTTATTCTTTTCATTCCCTTCGGACGGAGAGGATATATTGATGAACAGTCTAATGGTTCGTCAGAATCAAACCGTGGTGGTGGGTACTTCTTCCAAGGGTATTTACTGTATCGATCAGGCTGCTCATATCACCCGTCATATTGATGTGGGGGCTGTTAATTCGATTACGGAAGACAGAGACGGGAGCATCTGGATAGCTACCAGAAATCGGGGACTTACCCGGTTGGAGGCAAATGGGGAGCTTACTCATTACAGATATAATAAAGTGGCTGATAATACAATCAACCATGATAATGTGCGTCATGTGACACAAGCCAATGATAGTCTTCTGTATATCGGAACTTACGCCGGTTTGCAGACTTTAAATCTCTCTACCGGAGAGTTTACGGATTATGAATATGACTTGAATGTGGAGGCAGCCGATATACGTTCCATCATTTCGATGCATTACGACACTTCGGGAACTTTATGGCTGGGCACTTTCTATCAGGGAATACAATATTATAATGTAGCGAATGATGCTTATCACTTTTACCGTTCGTCTACGGCTGTTGGCGGGCATTTGAATTCCTATATCATCAGTTCCATTGCCGAAGACTGTTCCGGGCGGATCTGGTTTGCAAGTGAAGGAAGTGGATTGAACTACTATGATAAATATGCCAAACGCTTTTTTCCGCTTAAACATTTATATGCTCAAGAGCTGTCTTTTAAGATTGTGAAGTCTTTGTATTATGAGAAAGAACCGGATTATCTTTGGGTAGCTTCGCTTTATCAGGGCATCAATCGGATTAACCTGTCGACCGGACATATAGAATCTATTACGGAAAATATCGATACTCCGGAAGGAAAAACAGTCGACAGGGCCTATAATCTGGTAAAAATGATAGAGTTTGCCGGTCATGATTCCTTATTGATAGCAGCCAAGGGTGGGCTGCTTGTATTGGATAAAAAACATCTCCGGTTGCATCATTTCGAACATCCTTCTTTAGCTTCCAGACATTTGTCGCAGGTTTGGGATATGACGTTTGATAAAGAAGGGGATTTATGGCTGACCACTTCTTTTGATTTGATACGGGTCAATTTGAAAGCGGGTACTTCCCGTAGTTATCCTTTCTCCCAAATAGCGCAGAGCACGGCACAGCATCACATTAATCATATTCTATGTGATAGAAAAGGACGTATATGGCTGGGATCGACGGGATCGGGAATTTATCTATTCGATAAGAAGAAAGACACCTTTGTAGGATACGGAGCGAAGCAGGGATTGGAGAATGGATTTATCACCGGATTGGTAGAGAGTCCGCTGGACGGTTCCATTTATGTGGCAACGAATGGCGGTTTCTCTAAATTCAATCTAGCCACTACCACATTCGAGAACTATAACAGGCAGAGTGATTTTCCCTTGAATAACGTGAATGACGGAGGGCTGTACATTACGTCCGACCACGATATTTATGTCTGTGGACTAGCAGGTATCGTTTCCATAGCCCAGGAGAAACTGAACAAGCAGTCTGTGGATTATAATGTGTTCGTAAAACGAGTGCTTGTGGATAATACGGAAATACAACCACTTGATTCGTTGGGACTTATCAAGGAAACGGTATTGTATGAACATCAATTAGTATTGCCGCCCAGGTATTCTTCCGTCACTTTTGAGATAGCGAGCAATACCCTGAATAATATTTCCAATATCGGTCTGGAATATAAACTTGAAGGATTTGATAACGAATATATGAAGGCGGGAGATAATACGATGGTTACTTATACCAATCTTCATCCGGGGCGTTATACTTTTCATGTTCGTGGCGACCAGTTGCGCATTCACGACCAGGAAGCACCTTCTGCCAGTTTTGAGCTGATAGTGGAGGCGCCCGTTTATCAACGAGCATGGTTTATTTTGCTGATGATATTGGCAGGTATCCTTATTGCAGGTTATATTATCCGTATGTTCTGGATACGGAAAACCTTGCAACATTCTCTATTGGCCGAGAAACGGGAAAAAGAGTATATCGAAAATGTGAATCAGTCCAAACTACGTTTCTTTACCAATGTATCGCATGAGTTCCGTACTCCGTTAACGCTTATATCCAGTCAGCTTGAGATGCTCCTGATGCATAAAGACATGATCCCCGAGGTGTATAATAAAATTTTGGAGATTTATAAGAACTCCCGCCGGATGAATAATCTGGTGGATGAAGTGATTGATATCCGTAAGCAGGATCAGGGATATCTGAAATTGAAAATTTCCAAAGAGAATATTGTTGCGGTGATAGAGGAGATTTGTTGTTCTTTCTATAGTTATGCGCAGCTGAATAAGATCGATCTCCGCTTTTCTTCCACTTTCAAAGAAGCGGATTTGTATATTGACAAGACGCAGATAGAGAAAGTATTCTATAATCTATTGTCCAATGCTTTTAAATATACGAAGCCCGGTGACTGGATTTCTGTAGAATTGGTAGCGGAAGGAGAGAATGACATTGTGATTTCAGTCAATAATCTAGGTGTCGGTATCGAAAAGTCCAAGATCAAACATGTATTTGAACGGTTTTGGCAGGATGACTCGGCAACAACTACACAGACAGTCAAAGGATCGGGTATCGGGTTGGCAATGGCGAAAGGAATTGTGGAATTGCATCAGGGAACTATCGGAGTGGAAAGTGAGCCGAATGGAATAACGTCTTTTATCGTTACTCTTCACCGGGATGCAAATGTGAATGTGGAAGCATCTTCCTCTGCAGATGAACGCGTTGCCGGACATTATGTAATAGAGCCTCAAGAAATCTCGGAAATGGTGAAGCCGGATAAAACGGTGAAAATACTGATTGTGGAGGATAACCCGGAGATGCGTAAGGTGTTGGCACAGATTTTTGAACAAATATATGATGTATATACGGCTGCCGACGGGCAGGAAGGATTGGAGCAGGCTTCTTCACTACAACCACAGATGATTGTGAGTGATATTATGATGCCTGTTATGTCCGGCCTGGAGATGTGCGAGAAGTTGAAAAGCAATTTGCAGACCAGCCATATTCCTGTGGTATTGCTGACTGCCCGCAACCGGGAAGAACATACCTTAGAGGGCTTGCAGACGGGAGCGGATGATTATATCTCCAAACCTTTCAATATCAAGATATTGGTGGCCCGTTGCAACAATATCATCCAGACTCGTAAACTGCTCCAGCAGCGGTTTGCCCGGAATGATGAACCTAAAGTGGAAGACCTTCCGTTTAATCCGATCGATAAAAAGATGCTGATGGATGCTACCGCGATTGTGGAATCTTATATTGATAACGCAGACTTTGACGTAGCCACTTTTGCACGTGAGATGTGCATGAGCAGAACTTTGCTTTTCACCAAACTGAAAGCATTGACCGGACAGACCCCGAATGACTTTATTTTATCTTTGAGACTGAAAAAGGCAACAGAAAAATTAATCAATGATCCCAATGCCCTGATTGCTGATATAGCATTTGATTACGGTTTTTCTAATCCAAGTTATTTTATCCGATGTTTTAAGAATGCTTATGATATTACTCCGGCTGCTTACCGGAGGAAATACACAAACGCTTAATATATAGCGTCTTATGTATTTGTCTCCTGGTGAGAATTGTACTATTTGAACTTTTATACGGACGATTCTATTATTCGAAATCACTAATTATTTGGATTTTTGCACTGTAATCATTCAAATTATTACATAGTATGAAAAACATCGTAATTAAATGGGCTGTGTTCCTGACAGCCTTTCTTATCTCTTTAGAGGTTAGTGCTCAAAACGTCAGAGTTTCTGGAGTTGTGACAGACGCACTTGGACCAATCCCCGGAGCTAATATTATGGAGGAGGGGACTACTAACGGTACAGTGACGGATGTAAATGGAAAATATTCAATCAGCGTATCTGCAAAATCTACCCTTGTTTTCTCTTGTATAGGATATAAGGAACAGAAGATACGTGTCGGTACGAAAACGGTACTGAATGTGGATATGGTAGAAGAGTCGAAAATGCTCGATGAATTAGTCGTTGTCGGCTATGGCGTTCAGCGTAAAAGTGACGTGGCAACTTCGGTAGCCTCGGTCAAAGCGGATGAAATGAAAACCTTTCCTGCCGGCAATGTGGCTGATATGCTGCGTGGACGTGCCGCAGGTGTGAATGTAACGAGTAGTTCCGGACGTCCGGGATCGACTCCTTCGATCACTATTCGCGGTTCCCGTTCTATCAGTGCGGACAATGCTCCTTTATATATCATAAATGGTTCTCCTTCTAGTGCAACGGAGTTTAGCACGTTGAGTGCGGACGATATTGAGTCGGTTGAAATTCTGAAGGATGCTGCGTCGCAGGCTATTTATGGGGCACGTGCCAGTGACGGTGTGGTATTGGTAACTACCAAGCGCGGTAAAGCCGGAAAGGTGGAAGTCAGTTATAATGGTTATCTGGGTATCCAGTCTCTCTGGAGGAATTTTGATTTCTATTCTCCCGAAGAGTATATGCAGCTTCGCCGTGAAGCGAAGGCACATGATAAGGGAATTGTTGATGCACGTGAGATTTCGATAGCCGAGGCATTGGAAGACGAGGTTATGCAGCGGGTATGGGCCAGCGGAAAGTTTATCGACTGGGAAAAAGAAATGTTCAGAAATGCAATTTACCATAATCATGATGTCAGTGTACGTGGAGGAACAGAGAAAATCAAAGTATCGGCAGGTGCCAACTATTTTGACCAACAGGGAATGGTGGTTACCGGATCGGGATACCAGAAGTTTTCTTTAAGGTTGAATCTGGACTTTGAAATATCAAAGTGGATTAGTTTTGGCATCAATTCTTCTTATGCGATGACTAAACAGGATCGTGAGGATGGTAACTTTAATGATTTTATTACCAGTTCCCCATTGGCGGAAATATATGATGTGGATGGTAAATATACAAAGTATATCAACTCGGAAGGAAATTATAATCCTTTGTACCGTGCTCAACATTACGGACGTGAAGTTTCTCGTGATAATTACCGCCTGAACTTTTTTATGGATGTGAAGCCTTTCAAGGGATTCAATTATCGTCTGAATACTTCCGTTTATAATCAGACATCTGAAGACGGTTCCTATAAAGATTCCCAATATCCGGGAGGCGGAGGAACAGCTGTGCTCGACGAATCACGCACGCAGAACTGGCTGGTTGAGAATATTGTGACTTATAAAGTGCCTATCCGCAATAAGAAACATCAGTTGACGTTGACCGGTGTGCAGTCTGTCGACCATAATGGCTCGAAGTCTATCGGCTATTCAGTAGAGAATCTTCCGGTAGATAAAGATTGGAATTTCATTTCTCAAGGTGAGTTTACAGGCAAGCCCCGTCGTCAGTTTAATGAAAATAATCTGGTGTCGTTCATGGCTCGTGCACAGTATTCGCTTTTAGACCGTTATCTATTGAATGTGGCTGTTCGTCGCGACGGTTCCAGCCGTTTCGGAAAAGAAAATAAATGGGGTACATTCCCGTCAGCTGCTTTTGCCTGGCGTGTCAATCAGGAGAATTTCCTGAAAGATGTGTCGTGGATTGATAACCTGAAATTACGTGTCAGTTATGGTATTGTTGGTAATCAGAACGGTATCGGCAATTACACTACTTTGGGGCTGGCAGATAATAAAGGATATGAGTTTGGAGATACTTTCCAGATGGGATATTTGCCGGGTAAGGAGCTTTCTAACCCGAACCTGAAATGGGAACAGTCTGCAACGGCTAATTTAGGTGTTGATTTTAGTTTCTTCAATGGTCGCCTGAATGGTACGGTGGAATATTACAATACGCATACGAAAGATTTATTGGTGGAACGCTCTTTGAATGCATCACTTGGATATACCACTATGCTGGATAATCTGGGAAAGACAAAATCCAGTGGTATCGATCTTTCTTTAAATGGTGATGTGATACGTACGAAAGAGTTTACCTGGTCGCTTGGAACTAATTTCAGTATGTATAAGAATGAAATTGTCCGTATTGACGATACGCTCGATGAAAATGGTAAACCCGCCAGTCAGGTAGCACAGGGATGGATTATCGGAGAACCGATCAATGTATATTATGATTATCTGGTAGACGGAATTTTTCAGTATGATGATTTTGATATTACTCGTGATGGTACAGGTAATCTGGTATATACGCTGAAAAACACCTATGACAGTAACAATGACGGTGTAGCCGACAGCCCGATTGATTACGGCGGCGCTATTGAACCGGGTATGGTTAAGGTACGTGATAACAATGGAGACGGAAAGATCACGGCAGATGACAGAGTGCCTATCCGGAAAGATCCGAAATTTACCGTCTCTCTTTCTTCCACATGGAACTGGAAAGGATTTGACTTGTTCATGGATTGGTATGGAGTTTCCGGCAGAAAGATAAAGAATAGTTATTTGTATGACTATAATTCCGGAGGTTCTTTGCGTGGAAAACTGAATGGAGTGAAGGTGGATTATTGGACTCCGTTCAATCCGTCGAACGAATTCCCGCGTCCTTCTTATAGCGCAGACCCTGCTTATTTGAGTGCCATCGCTATTCAGGATGCATCTTATATCCGTTTACGCACCTTACAATTGGGATATACTTTCCCGGCCAGACTATTGAAGAATACTCCGATTCATAAATTACGTCTGTATGCAACTGCTACTAACTTGCTGACATTTACGGAATTTAAGTCTTATAGTCCCGAACTGACTCCCGGGTCTTATCCGGAGTCCAGACAATATGTATTTGGTGTCAATGTTTCATTCTAAAATAAAGAATCCTTATGAAAAAGTTAATATATACAGCCTTTGTCATCTGCGGAATGTTGACCGCTTCCTGCTCGGATTTATTAAATCTGGAATCAAAGACAGACGTGACGAACAATTATCTGTTCACTACTCCCGAAGGGTTGAATACAGCTGTTACAGGTCTGTACTCCCTAGCTCGTGAATTGCCGGGTGGAGCGGATAATAATGAATCCAATCTGTACATCGTTACTATGTGTGACTTTAATACGGATATTGCGATACTTAGAGCAGGTGTTTCTACTTCAATCGGACGTTTGAACACGAGTTTTACTCCAAGTACTGGGGATGTCAATAAGTTCTGGAAACATCACTATGGTATTATTGGAAAAGCAAATGAAATTATTGTAGCCGCAGAAGCTCTGGGGCTGGATGACAGCGATGTGCTCCATGCATGGAGTGAAGCGAAATTCTTCAGAGGACGGAGCTATTTTGAACTCTGGAAACGCTTTGACCGTCTTTATCTGAATATCACCCCGACCACCGTCGACAATCTGAAACGGGAATACAAACCTGCTTCTCATGAAGAACTGATGACGCTGATTACAACTGACTTGGACGATGCCATGAAAGGGCTGGACTGGTCGCTTCCTCAAAATAATGGAAATGTATTGTATGGACGGGTAACAAAAGCTACTGCCAAGCATGTTCGTGCACAGGTTGCCATGTGGGAGTCAGATTGGGATACAGCCATTGAGGAATGTGAGGATATCTTTAAGCAGGAAGGCATCTACTCGATGGAAAAGAAAGCCGAGAATGTATTTAATGGGGCAGATTTGAAATCTCCGGAAGTGTTATGGAGTTTCCAATATTCACAAAACTTGGGTGGAGGTGGTTCCGGAACTCCGGTTGCCGGACATCGTGTCTCTATTCAAACCACTACCCGAATCAATAAAATTTCAGGTTGTATCAATACGGCCGATCAGGGTGGATATGGTTGGGGACGTATTTATCCGAATACCTATCTGTTGAGTCTGTACGATCAGGCAAAAGATACGCGATATAATGAGTTGTTTGTTCACCGTTTCAAATACAATGACCCTACTTCTCCTAAATATGGAGAATTGATTCCTCTTACACAGAGTTCCAGCTATTGTGAAACACTGCATTTTATGTCGAAAAAATACTTTGACCAATGGACGATGGCTGATAATCCGGACCGGACAACGGGTTTCAAGGATCTGATTGTCTATCGACTGGCAGAAACTTACTTAATGGCGGCAGAGGCATATATGCGTCGTGACGGAGGTATGAGTACAGATGCTTTGCGCTGTTACAATAAAACATGGGAACGTGCGGGAAATGATAAATTTGCAGGTCCTCTGACGCAGGATATACTTTTGGATGAATATGCCCGTGAGTTGAATTTTGAAGGCGTTCGCTGGCCTTTGTTGAAACGTTTGGGACTCTTGGGCGAAAGAGTGAAAGCGCATTATGGCGAGACGAAGGCTGAAAATCCTTATCTGGATAAAGATTATGCGGAATGCCGTACCAGTTTTGTGGTTGGAAAGCACGAATGTTGGCCTATTCCACAGGAACAGATTGACTTGATGGGGAAAGAGAATTTCCCACAGAATGAGAACTGGTATTAAGCGATTGATTATCTGTAAAACATGAATGAATATGAAAAAAATAATATACTTCTTATTGATTTTAAATCTGGGGTTACTTTCTTGTGTCGATGATGCATCGGTACGCGTGATGCCTGAATTTAATTGTAAAGATACAAAAGTAAATTTGGCGAAAGCGGCGGGTTCTTCTGTTACGTCGCTGTTATATACCAATGTCGGTCAGGTTGTTGCACAGTACGAAGCAGAATGGCTTTCTGTAGATGTAAGTTCAAAAAGTGTTGTCTACACGGCCTTGACACAAAATGATGGTGAAGATGCAAGAACGGCTGTCGTGAAACTGACTTGCGGCTCATATACAGTAGAAGTGACGGTTACCCAGGATTCTAAAGAACCGGATCTTTCTTTGAAGATAGGACAAAGTGTGGATGAGGGTATCGGTATGATTTTCTGGGTGGATCCTTCGGATAATATGGTAGGAAAAGCGGTTTCAGTGAAACGTCAGGGAGGGAATCCTTTTGAGGCTTCTGTGATGCCTCATAGTGCACTTTCCACCGTCAACGGATATGCTAATTCTGCCTTGTTCACTTCTCCGTCGGCAAATGATGCGGTAGCATATTGCCAGTCGTTGGGTGACGGGTGGTATCTGCCTGCCCGCGATGAATTATGGGAATTGTTTGATACCTATAATGGTGTTGGACATACTGATCCGGATTTTGTTTCAGCCGTACCTGATAAACTGACGGAAGTAGAGAAGGCGGCACGTGCTGCATTTGATAAGATGTTGACTGATTTACAAGGTGATGTGATGAACGAGGCTGCCGGTTCGGGTAATGGCGAAAGCTATTGGTCGAGTACGGAAAACGCAGCAGGTAATCAGGCTTATTGGGTACGTTTCGGTAAATCGGGAGCTGATGCAGGAAATAAAACAGCTACCAACCGTTTTGTAAGATGTATGCGTACAATCGGTGATTATACTTATCCTGAAGAACCGGCAACATTGACGGTTAATCCAAATCCTGTGACATTGGAAGGAGCTAATGAAGCGGAAGCAAATGTGACATTGACATCCAATAAAACGGTATTTAGTGTGGCTTTGGCAAATGATTCCTGGCTTTCGTATACTATTTCGGGCACAACAGTTACGTTCAAAGCAAAATCTAAAAATACCACTGGCGATGTTCGTACGACTGTTGCTACGGTTACAGCCGGTACTGGCACAGCCGCTAAGTCGGTGGAGGTAACGGTGAATCAGAATGTTGCGGCTGAAGGAGGCGCTTCTCTCGAGTTAAGCACAAATGCCGTGACTATTACTCCTGATGCTGTGACGAAATCAGAAGGAATAACGATGATTTCTGATGAAACAGAATTTACAGTAAATATAACTGATGAGTCTTGGGTGAAAGCGTATGTTGATATAACAAGTAAAACTCTTTATTTCTGGACATTATCGCCTAATTTGAATAGTTCTAACCGGGTAACGACTGCTACGGTAATAGCCGGAAGCGGAGCGAATGCACCTAAACAAGAAGTTACTATTACACAAAGAGGGCTTTTAAGTTCCGAGTTTACGGTGGGACAGGTGATTGCGGATAATGGTTCGTTAAAAGGGGGCATTGTGTTCTGGGTAGATGGCACTAATCGCGGTAAAGCTAAGATTATGTCGTTGGACAGAGAGAGTCTGGCATGGTCTACGGCAAGCTCTCCGGCTTCTACCGGTTTAACTTTATCCAATGACAATGGCCTGGCAAATACTACTGCGTTGGCAGCATTGCCGAATGCAGCAGAAATGCCCGCTCTTAAATATTGTATGGATAAAGGTTCCGGATGGTATTGGCCTACGAGAACGGATTTGGAACAGATGTTTGAAACTTATAATGGGACTGCAGTGGCAGATGCAACGGAGAATAACCCGGATGCGATTACTGATTTTGAGAAAGCAAACCGTACAGCTTGGGATCAAGTGATTACTGGTGCAGGAGGAACTATCATGAATACGGCAGCAGCATCTGCTACCGGAGATTCTTATTGGGCTAGTCGTGAAACGTCGAGCGGTACAAGCGCATTTTATGTACGTTTTGGAAAACCGCTTGCCTGGGATAAATCGAATGCTAAAAAAGACGGTAAAAGATTTGTTCGTGCAGTCCGTTCAATCTCGAAATAATGGTATTAGGTATGTATAAGGTATATCAAAAAATAATTTTAGCCTGTTTGTTACTGGTTATGACCGGCACGGTTTATAGTCAGCGTGTGACGCAAACGATTAATGATGGTTGGAAGTTCTCCCTCTTTGAGGGAGACGCGTCCACTGCTGACTTTGATATTTCCGGTTGGACTGATGTTTCCATTCCTCATACATGGAATGCAAAAGATGCAGATGATGAAATTCCCGGTTATTTCCGGGGAAAAGGCTGGTACAGGAAAGTGGTGACAGTGGAGGAACTGATTCCCGAACAAAGAGTCTATCTTAGTTTTGAGGGAGCCAATCAAGAAACGAATGTGTTTGTGAATGGAACGTTTGTTGGAAATCATAAAGGTGGTTATTCCGCTTTTACGTTTGACGTGACTGATTATGTCCATGCCGGACGCAATCTGATAGCTGTGAGTGTTGACAACTCGCATCATCCGGATATTGCTCCTCTTTCGGCGGACTTTACTTTCTTCGGGGGAATCTATCGGGATGTTTATCTGGTGTATACTTCTCCTGTGCAACTGTCTACTACTCATTATGCTTCTAGTGGTGTGTATCTCAAAGCATCGAAGATTACGGATTTGCAAGCAAATATTTCAGTGAAGACATTCTTGTCCAATGCTTTGAAGAGTAATCAATCATTGATTCTTGAAATGGAGATTTTGGATGCAGATGGTAACAGAGTAGCGCTTTCACAAAAGAAAGTAAATGTGAAGGCAGAAGAAAAGAATGTAGCTTTTGAATCGCTCATGACTATTACGCAGCCTAAACGTTGGGATGTAGACTCTCCTTATATATATAAGGTGTATAGCCGTCTGAAGAATAAAAAAGAGGAGGTGCTCGATTGTGTTGTCAATCCGCTGGGAATTCGTGAATATCGTTTTGATGCGGAGAAAGGTTTTTTCTTGAATGGGAAATATCGGAAATTGATTGGTACCAGTCGGCATCAGGATTACAAAGGAATGGGAAATGCTTTGCGGGATGAAATGCATATTCGGGATGTACAGTTGAGTAAGGATATGGGAAGTAATTTCCTGCGAGTGGCTCATTATCCGCAAGATCCGGTTGTGATGCAGATGTGTGATAAGTTAGGGCTATTGACTTCGGTTGAAATTCCAGTAGTGAATGCCATCACTCAAAGTAAGGCATTTATGGATAATTGCGTGGAACAGGTGACAGAGATGGTTTGTCAGAACTATAATTATCCATCTGTTATTATTTGGGCTTATATGAATGAAGTGCTTTTGCGTCCTCCTTTTAATCCGGAAAATAGGACGGAACGGGCGGACTACATGACATTCCTTCATCAAATAGCTTCGGCGGTTGAGGCGCAGATCAGAAGTCTGGATTCGGAACGCTATACCATGTTGCCTTGTCATTCTACTTCTCAAATCTATCAGGAAGCAGGAATTGCAGAATTACCGATGCTATTGGGTTTTAATCTTTATAATGGATGGTATGGTGGTAGCTTGAGTGGATTTGAAGAGAAACTGGAAGAACTTCACAGGGAGTTTCCTCACAAACCGTTGCTCATTACCGAATATGGGGCGGATGTGGATACTCGTATTCACTCTTTTTCGCCGATGCGGTTTGACTTTAGTTGTGAATTTGGTTCCATCTACCACGAACATTACTTGCCTGAAATTCTAAAGAGGGATTATATCGTGGGAGCTATGGTTTGGAACTTGAATGATTTTTATTCCGAAGCCAGAAGAAACGCTATGCCTCATGTGAACAATAAAGGGTTGGTAAGTACGGATAGAGAACGTAAAGATGGATATTATCTTTATCAGGCTTATCTGAAAGAGGCACCTGTCCTGCACATTGCTTCTAAATCGTGGAAGAACAGGGCAGGAGCCAGTCGGGATGGAAAGAGCTGTACGCAACCTTTGAAGGTGTATACCAATACAGATAAGGTAGAAGTCTTTTTAAATGGAAAGAGTTTGGGAGTATATCCGGTATCGGATAAGGTCGTTTCTGTGGATATTCCTTTTGTCAACGGAGAAAATGTGGTAGATGCTGTAATTGAAAAAGAGGGACGCGAATATCGTGACCAGTATGTTTGCAATTTCCAATGTGTCAATGTGAAGAACGGCTTTACGGAAGTCAATGTATTACTGGGTGCTCAACGTTATTTCGAGGATCGGACAGCAGAACTGTGCTGGATACCGGAACAGGCTTATGAAAAAGGCTCATGGGGATATATTGGCGGAGAAGTGGCTCCGAACAAGACTCGTTACGGTTCTTTGCCTGCCAGCGACACTGATATACTGGGAACGGATCAGGATCCTATCTTTCAAACGCAACGGGTAGGTATTGAGGCCTTTAAAGCGGATGTGCCGGATGGTGTCTATGCTGTATATTTGTATTGGACGGAACTTACTTCTGAAAATAAGAGAGAGGCTTTGGTGTATAATTTAGGAAATGATGTGGTGAAAGAGGAGTATGCAAACCGGGTATTTTCTGTGGATATAAATGGGGTATCTGTTGCCGGGCAAATGAATATTGCAGAAGAATACGGTTCCGAACGTGCGGTCATTAAAAAGTATATTGTTCCGGTTTCACAGGGAAAAGGGCTTGTCGTTCGTTTTGGAGCGGTAGAGTCTGTGCCTATTTTAAATGCAATACGAATCGTAAAAGAATATTAGAAGATGAAAAATAGTATAGTTATATTGTTTTTACTGCTGTTATCCCAGTTGGGTTATGGGCAGGGGCGTACATTTAAGGTCACTGCCCGTCCGTGGGTGAAAGGACAGAAAGATTTTCCATGGAAGGAGTATGATACCCGTACCATTGCTCAATTGGATGGTTTTAAAGCTACTGATAAAGTGCATGTAAATGAGTATGGAAGTGATTTGGATGCTCCGAAACACCGGGCTACTGGATTTTTTAGAGTAGAACGTATTGGAAATCGTTGGTGGATGATTGATCCCGACGGATATCGGCATTTGCAGAAAGTGGTGGTTGGAGTACGTTTGGGGACTTCCGAACGCAATAAACAAGCGATGCTGGACAAATTTGGTACGGAAGAAAAATGGATCGAAAGAACAGCACAGATGATTCATTCACTGGGCTTTTCCGGTACGGGCTCTTGGAGTAACGAAGAGGCGATTGCTTCTTACAATGCATCCCACAAGGAGGTCTTGACCCGCTCAATCATTCTCAACTTGATGAGCGGATATGGAAAGAAACGGGGAGGAACTTATCAGTTGCCTGGTAACACGGGATACCCTAATCAGTGTATTTTCGTTTTTGATCCGGAATTCGAAACTTATTGCGATGAGATGGCACAAAAACTGGTTGCGAATAAAATGGATAAAAACATCATTGGTTATTTTTCGGATAATGAACTTCCGTTCGGACCCAAGAATCTGGAAGGCTATCTGACTTTACAGAACCCTGGTGATCCGGGAAGAGTGTATGCGGAATCCTGGTTGAAAAAGCAGGGAATTACTTCGCAACAAATAACCGATGAGCACCGGGAGGAGTTTGCAGGGGTGGTAGCTGAACGATATTATAAAGTGGTATCGGAAGCGATTCGGAAGTATGATCCCAATCATCTCTATCTGGGTAGTCGTTTACATGGAAAACCGAAGTTTATCCGCCAGATTGTGGAAGCGGCAGGCAGGTATTGTGATGTCGTTGCAATTAACTACTATGGAGCGTGGACGCCGAGTGAGAAGACCATGAAACATTGGGGAGAATGGGCTCAAAAACCTTTCATCATTACGGAATTTTATACGAAAGGAATGGATTCCGGACTGGCGAATACGACAGGAGCAGGTTTTACCGTTCAAACTCAACAGGAACGTGGATATGCCTATCAGCATTTTGTTTTAGGATTATTGGAAAGTGGAAATTGTGTCGGATGGCACTGGTTCCGTTATCAGGATAATGACCCGACGGCAAAAGGAGCAGATCCTTCGAATCTGGACTCTAACAAGGGACTGATAGATAATGAATACAATCTTTATAAACCGTTGGCCGATGCTATGAAAGAATTGAATATCAATGCCTATCGTTTAGCCGACTGGTTCGATCAACAATCAAATAACAATCAATAAAATACACACCATGAAAAAAATATTTATACTGGGAGCTTTACTGTTTATAACTTCTATTCCTATGGTTTCTTGTACGGATGATGATGATAAGGACCCTAATTTTATGCCTCCTGATATAGTGATGGGTGGGGGAGATGTGGAGTCGGAATACCCGGAAGATTTACCCGTTCCTGGAGCCTCTGTGGTATATGCTCCGTCATTAAATGCCAATATGTATCGCCCTATCAGTGTCAAGTATTCCAGTGCTTATCCTCCCATATCCAGTTGGACAACGGGGAATACACGTATTATTGCTTATATGGATGGATATAAACCGGCTATTAAGACATTGAAAGCGTATCAGGAGTCGGTGAATAAATATGGAAGTTCGACAACGCTTCCGAAACAAGCAGCTACGGGCAGGTTTTATACGAAGAAGATAGATGGACGTTGGTGGTTGGTTGATCCAGAAGGTTGTTTACATCTGGAACGCAGTGCGACTTCTTTGCGTAAGGGGACTTCCAGTCGTAATAAAGCGGCTTGGAATAGTAGGTTTGGAACTGATGAGAAATGGCTGTCTACTACTCAACGTGAATTGAGCGAGATTGGCTTTCATGGTACAGGTGCCTTCTGTACAGGTACTTATTCACTGATTCAGACTCATAATGCTTCCAATCCGAGCAGTCCGTTGACTTTGGCGCCTTCATTTGCTTTTCTAAGCCAGTTCAAGAGTGCGAAGTCTTATAATTATCCCGGAGGAAGCGATGATAATGCTGCAGGTCTTGTGTTTTATAATGGATGGGCCGAATGGTGTGATTCATATTTGGCAGGTAGTGCTTTCGCAGATTATTTGCGTGATCCTAATGTCTTGGGGTTCTTTTCGGATAATGAGATAAACTTCTCTTCAAACAGTTCCCGGATTTTGGATCGTTTCCTGGCTATCAACAGTTCGAATGATCCGGCTTATGTTGCGGCAAAAAGCTTTATGGATTCCAAGGGCGTGCAAAGTGTGACGGATGCCTTGAATAATGAGTTTGCAGGCATCGTAGCAGAGAAATATTATAAAGCAGTGAAAGAGGCAGTGATGAAAGTAGATGATAAGCTGCTTTATCTGGGGACTCGATTGCATGGAACTCCTAAATATATGGAGGGAGTGATGAGAGCTGCCGGAAAATATTGTGATGTCATTTCTATCAACTATTATAGCCGTTGGAGTCCCGAACTGACAACAGCGATTGCAGACTGGGCAAGTTGGGCAGATAAGCCGTTTCTTGTAAGTGAGTTTTATACGAAAGGGGTGGAGGATTCCGATCTGAATAACCAGTCGGGAGCCGGGTATTCTGTTCCTACACAAAATGAGAGGGCTTATGCTTATCAGCATTTTACATTAGGATTGCTTGAAGCTAAGAATTGTATCGGATGGCATTGGTTTAAATATCAGGATGATGATGGTACGGATAATTCGTCGAAACCTGCCAATAAGGGTCTTTATGATAATTCTTATCAGTTGTTTCCTTATTTATCTTTCTTTGCCCGCGAATTGAATTTTAATGCGTATGATTTGATCCAGTATTTTGATAAATAGGTATTCGTTTCGATATAATATTTGAAAAGAAATAAAAAGTGCGAATTTCGCTGTATAGCTTTGATAAAAACTACTGTTGCAAAATTCACACTTTTTATTTTCTGATTAGTTGTGTACTAACGTACCTATCTCTTCTCCGCTGATTACTTTCTTTAAGTTACCTACTGTGTCCATATCAAATACGACGATAGGCAGGTTATTTTCTTTGCACATACAGGTCGCAGTTAAATCCATAACTTTCAGACCACGTTTCAACACTTCATCATACGTAATATCATCGAATTTGGTTGCGGTAGGATCTTTTTCAGGATCAGCTGTGTAAATGCCATCTACGCGAGTACCTTTCAGCATAACGTCTGCTTCGATTTCTATTCCTCTAAGTGAAGAGCCGGTATCTGTAGTAAAGAAAGGATTTCCCGTTCCTGCAGACATAATGACCACTTCACCGTTTTCCATACATTCGATGGCTTTCCACTTACTGTAGAATTCACCGATAGGTTCCATCCGTACTGCTGTCAATACACGTGCTTTTACACCGGTAGCCACAAGAGCAGAACTTAGAGCGAGGCTATTGATAACGGTAGCCAACATTCCCATTTGGTCACCTTTCACACGGTCAAAACCTTTATTGGCTCCGCTTAATCCGCGGAATATATTACCTCCTCCGATGACGATACCAATCTGTACCCCTTGTTCGTGGATTTCTTTGATTTGTTGAGCATATTCTGCCAGTCTTTTTTCGTCAATGCCGTATTGCTTTTCGCCCATCAAGCTCTCTCCACTGAGCTTTAGTAAGATTCTTTTATACTTTGCCATACCTTTTGCTTTTTATTGTTTGCCGCAAATATAGAGATAATTTATCGGATAGCCTCACTGGGATGCGATTACTTTTTTCATTATTTGCCTTCCCAAAAAGGTTTGTACAACCCCTCGCAGGGAAAGATAAATGAGAAAAGCCAGCCACAGGGCGTGATTTCCCAGGAGAGGATGGAAAGCGTAATATACTCCGAAGAAGCTGGCGGAAGCGACTAACATGGAGTAAAGCATCTGACGGGTAGCGGTGGCACCAATAAATACTCCATCCCACAGGAAAGCAGAAAAGCCAGCTAGCGGAATGATAAGTGCCCAGTAAAAATAAGTGTCTGAAGCGTTGATTACTGAAGTGTCATTGGTTAGTAGGCCCAGAAATTCTTTTCCACCGATTGCATAAAGGATGGTGAATATCAATGAAAGACCTAATCCCCAATAGAAAAGGTGATGTACAGTGTTGCGTAAGGCTGTTTGATTCTTGGCACCTATGTAGCGGCCGGCCAGTGCTTCACCGGCATAAGCAAATCCGTCCATGATGTAAGAAAACAGAGTGAATAGTTGCATGAGCAAGGTGTTTACAGCTAATACAATTTCTCCTTGGGCGGCTCCTGCAGAGGTGAAAAACATGGTGACCACAACCAGGCAAAGGGTACGGAAGAAGATGTCCCGGTTGACTTGGAAGAAACGGTACATGGCTTGTTTCTGTATAATTTCTTTCCATACAATCCGCTTTCTTAGTACACTATAATAGTGCATATATAGCAATATGGCCATGAAGAAACCTGCATATTGGGCTATTAAAGTTCCTGTTGCCACTCCTGCCACTTTCATATCCAACAAGTAGACAAAGGATAGGCTGGCTACAATATTGACAATATTTTGAGTAATAGCGATATACATGGGAAAGCGTGAATTCTGCATTCCGATAAACCAACCGGCGAATCCATAAAGTCCTAATGTGGCGGGAGCTCCCCAGATACAGATATAGAAATAAGTAGTTGCCAGTTGCTCGACTTCCGGTGTGGTTTGTATCAGAGTGAATGCCAATTTCAGGATGGGGTATTGGAGTATCAACAGGCAAAGAGCTATAAACAATCCTACGCCAACGGAACGTAACAGTAACCGGGTGATTTCATTTAGATCATGCTGCCCATACGCTTGTGAGGTCATGCCACTCGTCCCCATGCGTAGGAATCCGAAAATCCAATAGATAATATTAAACAACATTCCCCCTACAGCGATGGCTCCAATGTAGGCCGGAGAACCGAGGTGTCCTACGATGGTAACATCGATAAGTCCTAGTAGCGGGACGGTAATATTTGATATAATCGATGGTATGGCTATCCGTAATATTCGTCTGTTTTCGGAGGATTGTTTTTTATCTATCATTTTATAGAAACACTTTTATCAAATTGATTGTTCTTTTCGTCCACAAAGGTACATTTTTAATTTTTTTGTTGTATCTTTGTGAATCACGAACTAAATAGCAATCAGATGGATTATGAGGACCTTAACTATTTTTTTTATCTCTTTATTCTCACTGCCGCTGGCGCTGAATGCACAGTCGGTTGATGAGATGTTGCAGAAAATATCTGCCGCCATTGAGGCTGGGCAGAATGGACAGGCTGTGAGCTATTTCCGACAGACTATTCCTCTGAATATAGACCGTACGGAAATGTATTATTGGACGAATGTGGACAAGAATAGTGAAATTAGCTCCAAACTGGCTACTGAATTAGCTCTCGCCTATAAAAAGAAACGGAATTACGACAAAGCTTATTTGTTCTACAAAGAGTTGCTGCAAAAGGACCCAAATAATGTAGATTGTTTGGAAACATGTGCGGAAATGCAAGTGTGCCGCGGACAAGAAAAAGATGCTTTGCGTATGTACGAAAAAATATTGCAACTCGATGCGGATAATCTGGCTGCTAATATCTTTTTAGGAAACTATTATTATTTGATGGCAGAGCAGGAGAAGAAAAAGTTAGAAACGGATTACAAAAAACTTCCTTCTCCCACTAAAATGCAGTATGCCCGCTATCGGGATGGATTATCGAAGTTGTTTACTACCCGGTATGAGAAAGCGCGTAACTCTTTACAGAAAGTTGTTCTACGTTTTCCATCGACAGAAGCTCAAAAGACATTGGATAAGATATTGAGAATAGAAAAAGAGGTGAATCGCTAGGTGGTTCACCTCTTTTTCTATTCTCAAGGTATTTTTATTCCATCTCAATCGGACAAAGTAGCACTCCACCAGTAGTATGGCGATCTATCGATTGATATATAGGTTGGCTTCTTTGTATTGTTTGAGACGACATTGTTATGTTTCTTGTATTCCGATTGGTTCCCGTTATCAGAGTAATGGCCTTGTTTAACATAAACTCATCAGAGCTGCCTAAAGGGAGCAAAGTGTCTTCTGGATTTTGGGCTAAATTAAACTCGTTCCAATCGTAATCGGGGGTAAATCCGGCACTATAGTCTGAATGTACAGCATTGGTAACTTTTGTAGTAATAGGCCAATACGCCCATTCATATTGATCATCTGAATACTTCTGCATTCCGACATTTTTCCCTTCTGTTAATTCACCGATGAGTATGATATTCATGAAGGGTTCCAAACTGCTGATAACCAATTCTGAGGATGATGCGGTATTTTCACTTGTTAAGATATAAATGCGATTAGAATTAAGCTTCAAATAGCCTGTCGTTCCTCCAGTTTCCGTATTGAAATATCTGGTGTGTGTCACTTTCCCTTTGTTGTTGGAAAAAATACCAAAGACTTTATCTTTGTACTCTTCGGAAATCAAAAGTCCTGCTAGCATATTGGCCGAATGTTCATAACCGCCCCCGTTATAGCGCAAATCTAATACAAATTCGTTCACTCCTTTTGATTGGAAATCGGCAAATATGGTTTTCATTTCTTCATCATAAGTACGATCATCTACGCCCGTTGGCCCCGGAGTGAAATGGTTGTAAACCAGATAGCCTATTTTCTTATCTCCAAACGTAAGTACGTCATGATAATATAACGGATTATCTTCGACTGCCGTAGAAGCTCCTATGGCAATTGTCTTAGTTTCTGAATTGTGTTTTATAATCCATTGAGAAGCAGAACCATTCAATAGGGCCTTGTAATTTCCTTCTTTTATATTATTTTTTCCATCTATACCTATAATCCAATCTCCTCGTTCCAAACCGGCTGCATGTGCAGGGCTATTGGGTAGAATATACACTACTCGGGCATAATAATATCCTAAAGGTTTGTTATTTCCATCTACTATATTAAACAATGTAAATTCCATTCCATAGGTATTGTCTGCATCAATACTGGTACGTGTTTTATAATCTTTATTCTTCTCCATGTAAGAATAGTAGTAGAGGTGTTTTCCATTCCTTGTTTTGCCATCGTTCAGACTGAGCAATGAATAAAAGAAAGTTTCAGGGTCGGCTGTGTAATCTATTTTGTTAGTTGCTGGTAACTCATTATACCATAAATAATCGTTACGCAATTTTTTCTCTATCCAATGATTTATGCTAAGATCCGTATCATCATCGTCTCCTTTTATCGAATCTGTATCATCATCTGAACAAGACACGCTAAATAAACAAAGGAATATTCCTATCCATATATGTAGGCCGAATTGAGCTTTCGTCATTTTTCTCATTTTTTATAAGGTTGCTAATTCACAAATATATTTATTTTTTCAACACAATGTAGCAATAATAGTTTGTTAAGTGATGATTATTTCAGTAAATATTCCACCTCCTTAAACATATAGCCTCTTTTGTTTAGTATTTCATCTTCCAGTATTAATCTTCCTTCGGGTTCTACACAAATGATTCGTGCAAGAAATTCACCGTTGGCATCTTTAAAACGATGCATTCCTTCCTTTCTGAAAAGAGACATTTCATATTGGCAGACTATTGATTCCGTATTGCCTTTTTTAAGTAAACTATAATAAGATTGGATACGCAATACGATGTTCTTCAGTATTTCAAATAGATCGAACTCTTTTCCTGTAATTTGTCGCAGTGAAACAGGATTAGGGGCAAAACTGTGAAACGTTTCCTGATTAATATTGATTCCAATCCCTGCTATACTTTGACTGATGTTCCGTCCCATCAGGTCATTTTCTATCAATATTCCACATATTTTCTTTTCTTTCCAATAAATATCGTTCGGCCATTTGATAGAGATATCGGTGGTATAGGTATCCAGTTCTTCCTTAATAGCCAAAGAAATAATCTGTGAAATGAGAAACTGGCGTCGTGCTTCCAGGAATTCAGGGAAGATGACGATGCTGAAAAGAAGATTCTTACCGGAATCTGATTCCCAAGAGTTGCCGCGTTGTCCACGACCGGAAGTCTGAAAGTCGGCGACTACGACAGTGAGTTCTTCCACTTTTTGTTTAGAACAGAGAGACTGCAGATAGTTGTTGGTAGAATTAGTCTCGCTGATATGAATCAATGGAACCGGGAATATATCAGGGGAGGGCATCATATTCTGCGCGTAACTTTTTAGTAAATTTCTTGATTACCTCATCATAAGAGTGATCGATAAGTTCTTTCATCAGTTTATCGTCTACGTCACTCTCAAAACGAACACTGTTCCAGTATTTTTTATTAAAATGATAAGCTCCTTCAATTCCTGAATAATGTTCGCGTAGTTCGATCGCTTTTTCCGGATCACATTTCAATGCGATGTGATTGGCTTCTTCCAAATCGATGAGAGCAAACATTTTGTTCATCACCTTGACAACAAGTGATACATCATCGAAAGGGAAAGACTCGGTAACTCCTTTCTTGTTGAGGCAGTATTCTCTGACAGTTTCTACATTCATAATGATTCGATTATATAATAACTCTATGTATTCTGCATCTTCTGTAGTGAACTTTAATATAAAGGAGGATAAAATGCTTCCTCTATGTGTTCAACCTTGAAATTTATCTCATCGCCTACTATCGTAATGATATCAAAGCGTACAGGAGAGTCAATCTGAAACAATCTGATATAGGTATCCGCTGCGCGTACCGTACGTCTTATTTTAGGTAAATCAACAGCATCTTCCGGCTCTGCAAACAGAGTATTACTGCGGGTTTTCACTTCTATTACAATCAGTTCATTATCCTTTGCTGCTACAATGTCCAGTTCGAAATGTCCTTTTCTCCAGTTCCGGTTACGGATGAGATACCCCTTCTGTTCAAGATAAGCTACGGCGGCATTTTCTCCGGCTTTTCCTAAATCATTATGTTTAGCCATCTTTTTTTGCAAATTTACTGCTTTTATTCTTTGTATTTACAGAAGTAAAAGTAATTTTGCAGAAGATATGAGAAAAAGGAGTAAGAAGTGCCTGAAAATGCATGTCGAGTGTACCAAAAGGGAACGACGGATGAGCATTTTATTGAGCGACGAAGAACAGCTGATTGTAGATCGTTATCTTGAGAAATATAAGATAACGAACAAGTCACGTTGGCTTCGTGAAACGATTCTCATGTTTATTCATAAGAATATGGAAGAAGATTATCCAACCCTTTTTGGTGAACACGACATGAGACGATAGGGGGATAATAAAAATAATAGATTCAAAATTAAAGGGTGGAATGCTGGACGATATTTACTTCATGAAACAAGCTTTGATAGAGGCAGGAAAGGCTGCCGAGCGGGGGGAAGTTCCCGTTGGAGCTGTCGTGGTTTGTAAGGAGCGGATTATCGCACGTGCCCATAATCTCACAGAAACATTGAATGATGTAACGGCTCATGCCGAGATGCAGGCTATTACAGCTGCTGCCAATGTGCTTGGTGGCAAGTACTTGAACGAATGTACCCTGTATGTCACGGTTGAACCTTGCGTAATGTGTGCCGGAGCTATTGCTTGGGCACAGACTGGTAAACTTGTATTTGGCGCTGAAGATGAAAAACGCGGCTATCAGAAATATGCCGGTTCGGCTCTACATCCTAAAACGGTGGTTGTAAAAGGGGTAATGGCTGACGAATGCGCTACATTAATGAAAGAGTTCTTTGCTGCGAAACGAAAATAAAAGCAGTATCCTGTTTTATTTGATTTCCTCAAAATCTACATATTCACCATCGTCCTGGGTGAATATTTTTTTATGTCTTTTCTCCGGAACATTCTCGGAATATATTTCCTCTTCATCAT
The DNA here is from genome assembly GCF_000157055.1 of Bacteroides sp. 2_2_4. NCBI lineage: Bacteria > Pseudomonadati > Bacteroidota > Bacteroidia > Bacteroidales > Bacteroidaceae > Bacteroides > Bacteroides sp. 2_2_4. Next base: position 80,527 of record NZ_EQ973370.1, read on the forward strand.
CATTTGAACGGCGATCTCTTTGGCCATAGTCCTGTTGGCTTGTACGTCCCGATTCCGTTTGTTTCGGGCGTGATGAAGAAGAACCACGTCCTAATCCGAAAATCGTTCTTAGTATGAAGCCGATAATAGAAAGGCCAAATACGAAAATGGCAATAATAAAAATGAGTATGAATAAAAGTATATGCATCGGGCTATGATTTTTATGTTGTTACTTCGATAAAACTCATAGTACAACAAACGTGCCAAGAGATTGTTTATTTACTTTTTCTTGTAAAAAGTGAAAGTAAAATATACCATACAATGATGGCGGCAAAGCTACTGATTTCAAGAAATATAAGAAGAGGAATGCAGATAATCAGGAATATAAAACTGATTTTGTTGTCATTCCATGACAGATTTTTAAATTTCAGCGAAAACATCGGTATTTCTGATACCAGCAGTCCGGAAAACAGACAGACAAGTATAAGAAGGTAGACAGGATGGCAGTTGTCTGATATCAGGAAGTCATGTGCACCCGCCACTAAAGAACCCCAGAACAGAGCGTTGGCGGGAACCGGAAGTCCCACAAAAGAACTGGTCTGTCGCGTGTCATTATTGAATTTAGCCAGGCGCAATGCTGAAAAAACAGAAATCAAGAATGCCAAATAAGGTAGGTAAGGAGCGATGAACTCCATACTTGCCGGATAATACATTTCTTTGAACAGAGAGAATACGATCAGTGAAGGAGCAACTCCAAAACTGACATCATCTGCCAATGAGTCCAAGTCTTTTCCGATAATGGAATGTGCGTTGAGCATACGAGCCAACAATCCGTCGAAGAAGTCGAAAATGGAACTTAAAGCAATGAAAAGTAGTGCCAGCTCATATTTGGCTTCAAAAGCCATGACGCAGGCAATACAACCGGAGAAAAGGTTCAGGCAGGTTACGGTATTCGGAATACTGTTTTTAATAACGTTTGTCATTGTGACAGAATTATTTAAGTTTGGCGATAACCGTTTGGTTACCAGTCGTTAATTGTCCCATGCTGACACATACTTCTGTGCCAATGGGTAAATACACATCCACACGGGAACCGAATTTGATAAATCCCATGTGTTCGTCAATATAACATTCTTCTCCTACTTCAGCGTAGGTGACAATACGGCGTGCCACTGCTCCGGCAATTTGCCGGGTGAGTACTTCCACTCCTTCCGGAGTTTCGATTACTACCGTAGAACGTTCGTTTTCTGTGCTGGCTTTCGGCAGCCATGCTTTCATGAAGTTTCCATTATGATGTGCTACCTTTTTAATGGTACCGTCCACCGGATACCAGTTGGCATGTACATTCACAATGCTCATGAAGATGGATATCATTAACCGGCGGTCATGGAAATATTCGTTTTCATCGACTTCCTCGATAACGACGATTTTTCCATCGGCGGGTGCTACGACAATCTTTTCAGTGTCCTGTCCGAAGAGACGGATCGGACATCGAAAGAAATTCACCATCAGCAGATAGACTGCTATACTCGCTACTGCTACCACATAAAATGGTATTTTGCAATCGATCCCCCAATAAAGAGCCGCATTAATCAATAGCAATAGCAAGAAGCTAGCCCATAATATATGTGTTCCTTCGCGGTGAATACGTATTTTCTTCAATTTCTTTAGTCGGCCCATGAATGCTGTTTAATGATATTGTCTGCAAAAATATACTTAATTTAAAAATTCAGCAAGTAAATGAGCATAGAAATGCGAATGTTGATAACTTTTTGAGGATTATTTTTGTTTATAACCCGGGAGGTAGTAATTTTATGCCTTCAAATTAACTACTTATCATTATGCAGGATTTCGTTCATTTACATGTCCATACTCAATATTCTTTGTTGGATGGTCAGGCTAGCGTAGCTCGTCTGGTTGATAAAGCTATGAAGAATGGGATGAAGGGTATAGCCGTGACCGATCATGGAAATATGTTCGGTATCAAGGAATTTACGAACTACGTCAATAAGAAGAACAGCGGTCCGAAAGGTGAAGTCAAGGACCTGAAGAAGCGAATTGCAGGAATTGAGGCCGGCACGATAGAGTGCGAGGATAAAGAGGCGGAGATTGCTGCTTGCAAAGCTAAGATCGTGGAAGCGGAAAACAAACTATTCAAACCGATCATCGGTTGTGAAATGTATGTGGCACGCCGTACCATGGACCTGAAAGAAGGCAAGCCCGACCAGAGTGGTTATCACCTGATCGTATTGGCTAAGAATGAAACTGGTTATCACAACCTTATTAAATTAGTATCGCACGCGTGGACGCGCGGTTATTATATGCGTCCGCGTACTGACCGTAGCGAACTCGAAAAATATCACGAAGGACTTATTATTTGTTCAGCCTGTCTCGGTGGTGAGGTGCCGAAGCGGATTACTGCCGGGCAATTTGCCGAAGCGGAGGAAGCAATACAATGGTATAAGAACTTGTTTGGCGATGACTACTATCTGGAGTTACAACGCCATAAAGCGACTGTTCCCCGTGCCAATCATGAGTGTTATCCGTTGCAGGTGAATGTGAACAAACATTTGATAGAGTATGCTAAGAAATTCAATGTCAAACTGATTTGTACGAATGACGTTCACTTTGTAGACGAAGAGAATGCGGAAGCGCACGACCGTTTGATCTGTTTGAGTACCGGTAAGGATTTGGATGATCCTACCCGTATGCTTTATACCAAACAGGAATGGATGAAGACACGCGAAGAGATGAACGAACTCTTTGCCGACGTGCCCGAAGCATTGAGCAATACACTGGAGATTCTTGATAAGGTAGAATACTACTCCATCGACCATGCGCCTATTATGCCGACTTTCGCCATTCCCGAAGATTTCGGAACAGAGGAGGGGTATCGGGAGAAGTTTACAGAAAAAGACTTGTTCGACGAGTTTACTCAAGATGAACATGGTAATGTGGTATTAAGTGAAGAGGATGCGAAAGCAAAAATTAAACGCTTGGGTGGTTATGATAAACTTTATCGTATAAAACTTGAAGGAGATTATTTGGCAAAACTGGCTTTTGACGGAGCTAAAAGAATTTATGGTGAACCTCTAACGGAAGAAGTCAAAGAACGAATGAACTTCGAATTGTACATCATGAAAACGATGGGTTTCCCCGGATACTTCTTGATTGTACAGGACTTTATCAATGCGGCACGTAAGGAACTGGGTGTGTCGGTGGGTCCGGGACGTGGTTCGGCAGCAGGTTCAGCAGTGGCTTATTGTTTGGGTATTACGAAGATAGACCCTATCCAATATGATTTGCTGTTTGAACGTTTCTTGAATCCAGACCGTATTTCCTTGCCCGATATTGATGTGGACTTTGATGATGACGGTCGTGGTGAGGTACTTCGTTGGGTGACAAATAAATATGGTCAGGAAAAAGTTGCTCATATTATTACGTATGGTACTATGGCGACAAAGATGGCTATCAAGGATGTCGCGCGTGTACAAAAGCTACCTTTGTCAGAATCCGATCGTTTGTGTAAACTGGTTCCTGACAAGATTCCTGACAAGAAACTTAATTTGCCGAATGCCATTGCTTATGTTCCCGAATTGCAAGCAGCGGAAGCGTCATCTGATCCTCTATTGCGGGATACGATCAAGTATGCCAAAATGCTTGAAGGCAACGTGCGTGGTACAGGTGTACATGCTTGCGGTACGATTATTTGCCGTGATGATATTACTGACTGGGTACCTGTCAGCACTGCTGATGATAAGGAAACGGGCGAAAAGATGCTTGTTACCCAGTATGAAGGCTCGGTGATTGAAGATACTGGGTTGATTAAGATGGACTTCCTCGGTCTGAAAACTTTGTCTATCATCAAAGAAGCTGTTGAAAATATCCGTTTAAGTCGTAATGTTGAAGTGGATGTCGATGCGATAGATATTTCTGATCCGGCTACTTATAAATTATATAGTGACGGACGTACGATTGGTACATTCCAGTTTGAATCTGCTGGTATGCAGAAGTACCTGCGCGAATTGCAGCCTTCTACATTCGAAGATTTGATTGCCATGAATGCCCTTTATCGTCCGGGACCGATGGATTATATCCCTGATTTTATTGATCGTAAACATGGACGCAAGCCGATTGAGTATGATATTCCTGTAATGGAAAAGTACTTGAAGGATACGTATGGGATTACGGTCTATCAGGAACAGGTGATGCTTCTGTCACGTTTATTGGCAGACTTTACTCGTGGTGAGTCTGATGCACTCCGTAAGGCCATGGGTAAGAAGTTGCGTGACAAGTTGGATCACATGAAACCTAAGTTTATTGAAGGCGGACGAAAGAATGGACATGACCCGAAAGTGCTTGAGAAGATTTGGACAGACTGGGAAAAATTCGCGTCTTATGCTTTCAATAAATCACATGCTACTTGTTATTCGTGGGTGGCTTACCAAACAGCCTATCTGAAAGCCAATTACCCTCCTGAATATATGGCTGCTGTGATGAGCCGAAGCTTGTCGAACATTACTGATATCACGAAACTGATGGACGAATGTAAAGCAATGGGTATTCAGACGCTGGGACCGGATGTGAATGAAAGTAACCTGAAGTTTACCGTAAACCATGACGGTGATATTCGTTTCGGACTTGGTGCTGTCAAAGGTGTAGGTGAAGCTGCTGTACAAAGCATAATGGAGGAACGGCGTAAGAATGGTCCTTTTCTCGGTATATTCGACTTTGTGCAACGTGTCAACCTGAATGCCTGCAACAAAAAGAATATGGAATGTCTGGCATTAGCCGGAGGGTTTGATAGTTTTCCTGAACTGAAACGGGAACAATATTTTGCTGTAAATTCTAAAGGTGAGGTATTTCTGGAAACATTGATGCGTTATGGTAACCGCTATCAGGCAGATAAGGCAGCTGCTGTCAATTCTTTGTTCGGTGGTGAAAACGTTATTGATGTTGCAACTCCTGAAATTCCTCAAGGTGTAGAACGTTGGAGTGATCTTGATCGTCTGAATCGTGAGCGTGATTTGGTCGGTATCTATCTTTCTGCTCATCCGTTGGATGAATTTTCTATCGTATTGGAACATGTCTGCAATACACGGATGGCGGATTTGGAAGATAAAGCTGCACTTGTTGGTCGTGAAATAACGATGGGAGGAATTGTGACCAGTGTTCGTCGTGGAGTTAGCAAGAACGGAAATCCGTATGGTATTGCCAAGATTGAGGACTATTCCGGTTCTACCGAGATTCCATTCTGGGGAAACGACTGGGTGACTTATCAGGGATATCTCAATGAAGGAACGTTCTTGTATATCAAGGCTCGCTGTCAAGCCAAACAATGGCGGCAGGATGAATTGGAAGTGAAAATCACCTCTATGGAGCTTCTTCCCGATGTGAAAGAAGAACTGGTGCAGAAGATCACGATTATCATTCCTCTGTCAGTCTTGAACTCGGCTTTGGTTACTGAACTTGCCACTCTGACTAAGGAACATCCGGGAAATACGGAATTGTATTTTAAAGTGACGGATGATGCCGATGTAAGCCACATGTCAATTGATTTGATTTCCCGTCCGATTAAGCTTTCGGTGGGGCGGGATTTAATAACATATTTAAAGGAACGTCCGGAACTGGGATTTCATATAAATTGATTATTGGTGATTTATGGCGTTTTGAAATAAGAATTTTGCTTTGTCTATTTCTTTATGGAACAAAGATAAGGAGGTTAATTTAAAATTTAGAAAAATAATAAAAGAGACAATGTTGTAGAAAACATAGTCTCTTTTTATTTATATAGTTGTGTGCTATTTTTTCAATCTTTGTTATCCTTTTTCGATTTACGATACTCACGTGGAGACATCCCCATGATTTTGCTGAATAACCGGGAGAAATAATAGGTATCTTCTATACCTATTTTATAGCATATCTGATTAATTTTCATATCAGTAGTGTCGAGTAGCTGGCAGGATTGCTGTATCTTTAATAAGTTGAAATAGGTCAAAGGACTATGGCCTGTTTTCTTTTTGAACAACAGGGAGAAGTGGGAAGGAGAATATCCGATCTGATCGGCTATATCTTGTAGGCTAAGATGCTTTTCCATATTCTCTTTCATATAATGAATAGCCAGTTCGCTTACATTTTCATCTTCTGCTGCATCATTATTTGCAGTTGCATTGCGAAATTGTTGTATATATCGCAATGTTCCCAAATAAAAATGAAACATAGAGAATGCATAACGCAGGTTCTCATTACTATAACCATTCTTCAAAGTATTGAATATCTCTTCAAATAAATTGATTCGTGTACTGATGCGTGAATGCGATTCAGGTTGGATATCCATTGGGCGGCTTGCCTCTTGAGCGTAAAAGGGAGCGAGAATACCTTTAAAGTGTATCCAGTAAATAGTCCATGGATACGATTTGTCGGAAGCATAGGCATGGGGAACTCCCGCAGGGAGGATAAAATACTGGTTGGCGGATACGGTATATTCCTGATTGCCGATGCGATACCATCCGGCCCCGTCTATGCAATAGATGAATACATACTGGTTGATAGGCTCTTTCCGTTCCCGGAAGTGATGCTTGGCTTTCGGATAATATCCGATGTCAGTAATGTGTAGCATGGAGGTAAGAGGGTCTTCTTCCATTTTGTCAACGATAATGCGGGGAAGCACTAAAGCTCTTTCTCCGGTAAATCCATCTTTCAACTTTACCATAATCTCATAGTATATGATTCGACTGTTCTGCGCAAATATATAACAATGTATCTTATCTATCAAATAAACTGCAAAAAATAAGATTGTCCATCTTTATCGAATGAAATTCTATTTTTTATGCTCTTGACATGCTCTATCTTTGCAGTATCAATTAATCAATCTTCTAATGGTATGAAAAGTTATAATAAAAAGTTTGTCTATTTTATATGTTTAGTCTCTGCGATGGGCGGACTTCTCTTTGGCTACGACTGGGTGGTGATAGGGGGAGCGAAGCCTTTCTATGAACTCTATTTCGATATTGCCGATGTACCCGCCATGCAGGGACTTGCCATGAGCGTGGCTTTGCTCGGTTGTTTGATTGGCGCTATGGTGGCAGGCATGATGGCAGACCGTTATGGACGTAAGCCTCTCCTGATAATTTCTGCTTTCATATTCTTGTCTTCAGCTTATGCTACCGGAGCGTTTTCCGCATTTAGTTGGTTTTTGGCAGCCCGTTTTTTAGGTGGCATCGGAATCGGAATTGCTTCGGGACTTTCTCCCATGTATATTGCCGAAGTAGCTCCTACGTCAATTAGGGGAAAACTCGTTTCGCTAAATCAATTGACGATTGTACTCGGTATCCTGGGCGCTCAAATCACTAACTGGCTGATTGCAGAACCTATTCCTGCAGACTTTTCTCCTGTGGATATTTGTGCTTCATGGAACGGGCAGATGGGATGGCGATGGATGTTTTGGGCGGCTGCCTTCCCTGCTGCGATATTCTTGTTGTTGGCATGTTTCATCCCCGAAAGTCCCCGCTGGCTGGCGATGAAAGGAAAAGAAGAGAAAGCATGGAATGTGCTTAGTAAAATAGGTGGTGATGATTATGCCGATCAGGAACTTCGCTTGGTGGAAGAAACCGGTTCTTCGAAGTCGGAAGGAGGATTGCGGTTATTGTTTAGCCGTCCGTTCCGCAAGGTACTTGTTTTAGGCATTATTGTGGCTGTATTCCAGCAATGGTGCGGTACGAATGTAATCTTCAATTATGCGCAGGAGATATTCCAGTCTGCAGGGTATTCGTTGGGAGATGTTCTCTTTAATATTGTGGTGACAGGTGTGGCGAATGTAGTTTTTACTTTTGTGGCTATCTATACAGTCGAACGCTTGGGACGTCGCGCTCTGATGCTTTTGGGTGCCGGAGGGCTGGCTGGCATTTATCTCATTCTCGGCACTTGCTATTTCTTCGAGGTAAGCGGATTCTTTATGGTGGTACTTGTTGTGCTGGCTATCGCTTGTTATGCAATGTCCCTGGGGCCTATCACTTGGGTGCTGCTTGCCGAAATCTTCCCGAACCGGGTGCGTGCCGTTGCAATGGCAACCTGTACATTTGCTTTGTGGGTAGGTAGTTTCACGCTGACATACACTTTCCCGTTACTGAATAATTTCTTGGGAAGCAGTGGTACATTCTGGATTTATGCAGTCATTTGTGCTGTCGGCTATTTGTTCTTCTTCCGTGCGTTGCCCGAAACGAAAGGCAAATCACTGGAAGCATTGGAAAAGGATTTAATCAAATAAAAAAAACAACAGGTTGGCAAATTAACAAGTAAGTAAATAGGTATTGGATAACATCATCAATCAGGCAGGGAGAATGTAAAATCTCCCTGTCCCTGACCCTCTTTGTCTCTTGATCTCTTTGTCAACGAATACAAAAACAAATTTATAATCAATAATACGATGGTAAAAGCATGGAAAGAAAAGGTGGTTATACCTACTTATGAAGTAGGCAAACCGGAGAAGAATCCAATATTCTTGGAGAAACGCGTATATCAAGGCAGTAGCGGGGTGGTCTATCCTTATCCTGTGATTGAATCGATGTCTGATGAGAAAGTGGATAAGGAATACAATGCTATTTTTATCGAAAACGAATACATTAAGGTCATGATTCTGCCCGAACTGGGCGGACGTGTACAAATGGCATACGATAAAATTAGAGAACGTCATTTCATTTATTATAATCATGTGATAAAGCCTGCTTTGGTAGGGCTTGCCGGACCGTGGATTTCAGGCGGCATTGAGTTTAACTGGCCTCAACATCACCGCCCCAGCACCTACATGCCTGTAGATACGACTATTGAGGAAAATGCTGACGGAAGTGTCACGGTATGGGTGAATGAAATGGAACGTATGTTTCATCAGAAAGGAATGGCAGGTTTTACGCTTCGTCCGGGACATGCTTTTCTTGAAATCAAGGGAGTACTTTACAATCGTACTGAAGTACCGCAGACCTTCCTGTGGTGGGCAAACCCTGCCGTAGCGGTGAACGACTACTATCAGAGCGTATTCCCGCCCGATATCAATGCCGTTTTCGACCATGGAAAGCGTGCCGTATCCAGTTTCCCCATCGCAACGGGTACTTACTACAAGATGGATTATTCTGCCGGAGTAGATATCTCGAACTATAAGAATATCAAGGTTCCTACTTCCTATATGGCTGTCAACTCCCGCTTTAACTTTGAGGGTGGATATGAGAATGATACTCGTGCCGGCATGCTTCATGTAGCGAACCACCACATTTCTCCGGGCAAGAAACAGTGGACGTGGGGAAACGGCGACTTTGGCCGCGCATGGGACCGCAACCTGACGGACGAAGACGGGCCGTACATTGAACTGATGGCAGGTGTCTATACCGAAAATCAACCGGACTTTACCTGGCTCCAACCTTACGAAGAAAAGAGCTTCGTTCAATATTTCCTGCCTTACCGGGAATTGGGAGTGGTGAAGAATGCCAGCAGGGATTTGCTGATGAATATTGAACCGGAAGGGGAGGACAGCGTTCGCTTCAAGATATTTGCTACTTCGCGCCAAACGGTAAATGTTGTCTTGAAAGGTGAAGACGGGAAAATATATTATAGCAAGGAAGTGACTATCACTCCGGAAGAATTGCTGGATGAAACGGTAAATGTGAATGGTGAGAAGCTCGACAAACTGATTCTTGAAATCACGGCAAACGGAAGGGAATTACTTTATTGGCATGCAGAACCGGAAGAAGTGAAACCTATTCCCGACGCTGCTGAAGCAGCCCTGCTCCCGGAAGAAATAAAGACTACTGAACAGCTTTATCTGACCGGCTTACACTTGGAACAGTACAGACACGCCACATACAATCCCGTAGAATACTACGAAGAAGCATTGCGCCGTGATCCGATTGATGTGCGTAATAACAATGCGCTTGGTCTATGGTATATCCGTAAAGGCCGTTTCCATAAAGCGGAGCAATACTTGCTTACAGCCGTAAAGACCTTACAGAAACGTAATCCGAATCCATACGACGGAGAACCGATCTATAATCTCGGTCTTGCCTTGAAATACCAGAGACGATACAATGAGGCTTACGACCGTTTCTATAAATCTTGTTGGAATGCCGCCTGGCAGGATGCGGGATACTTTGCCTGCGCGCAGATTTCTACCATGCAAAGTCGTTTGGAAGATGCCTTAGACGAAATAGACCGTTCGCTTATCCGCAACTGGCATAATCATAAAGCTCGCGCTCTGAAAACTGCTATTCTCCGCCGGATGGGCAGAACCGAAGAAGCCCTGCAACTGATTGAAGACTCATTGGCTATTGATAAATTCAACTTTGGCTGTCGTTATGAGAAGTATCTGATAACGAACGTAGTCGACGAATTGTCTGTCATGAAAGAGATGATGCGTGGAGAACCTCACAACTATGATGAAATAGCTCTTGACTATTGTGCCGCAGGTTGTTGGCAGGAAGCTGCTTCCTTATGGAATATAGCCATTGCCGAAGGTATTGTTACACCAATGACTTACTATTATCTGGGCTGGTGTCTGCACCAGGGGGGACTTTCCGGAGTGAAACAGGCATTTGCCGATGCAGTCAAAGCTTGCCCCGATTACTGTTTTCCCAACCGTTTGGAAGCAATTCTTGCTTTGCAATGTGCCATGGTACAGAATCCGGACGATGCAAGAGCTCCTTACTATTTGGGTAATCTGTATTACGACAAGCGCCAGTACGACCTGGCTATGGAAGCATGGGAAACTTCCGCAAGACTGGACGGTAGCTTTCCGACCGTATGGCGTAACCTGGCTTTGGCATTCTTCAACAAGAAAAATGAGGAAGCGAAAGCCATCGAATGTATGGAACGTGCTTTCCGCCTTGACACAACCGATGCACGTATCTTGATGGAACTCGATCAACTTTACAAGCGTGTCCGTCGTTCGCACAAAGAGCGCCTAGCTTTCCTGCAACAATATCCTGAACTTATTAAGCAGCGTGATGACCTGATACTGGAAGAAATCACCTTGTTGAATCAGACAGGAGAGTACGAAAAGGCGAAAACGGTATTGGATGCACATAACTTCCATCCCTGGGAGGGTGGCGAAGGAAAAGTGCCTGCCCAATATCAACTGGCTCGTGTGGAATTGGCAAAGAAAGCATTAACTGCCGGTGAGAATAAAGAAGCAATATCATTATTGGAAGAATGTCTGGAATATCCGCATCATCTTGGTGAAGGCAAATTGTATGGTGCACAGGAGAATGATTTTTATTACTTCCTGGGTTGTGCTTACGAAGGATTGGGACAACATGACAAGGCTGTGGAATGTTGGGAACAGGCAATCATCGGACCTACCGAACCGGCTGCCGCCATGTACTACAATGATGCGAAACCTGATAAAATATTCTATCAAGGTCTGGCATTATTGAAACTCGGGCGTATGGATGAGGCTAACGGCCGCTTTCATAAATTGACTTCTTATGGAGAAAAACACTTGTTTGACAAGATTAAAATGGATTATTTTGCAGTGTCACTACCCGACTTATTGATTTGGGAGGATGACTTGACGATAAGAAACGTAATTCACTGCAAATATATGATGGCATTAGGATATTGGGGACTGAACCGGAAAGAGAAATCCCTCCGGTTATTAAGTGAGGTCGAAAGATTGGACATTAATCATCAGGGTATTCAGGCTTTCAGAAGCCTGATAGGATAGGACAACTTAGTGACGGTGTTTATTTTAAAGCATCGTCACAAGTTTATTTTTATATAAACCTTAAATAGCAATGACATGAGAAATATTAAAAACGGTTTAATCATGAAAATTACAGGCTTTATTGCAATTAGCTTTTCCATTGTGTGCAGTACGGCTGCTTGTTCGGACGATCCGGTAGCAGTCGCTAACCCCGAACCTGCTGTTACAGTGGTGAAAGTACCTAACGGAAGTTTTGAAGAAGACGCTGCCGAAACAGCTTCTCCTAAAGGCTGGACAGTAAGCGGGGACTATTCTGCCGCGAAAGTGGTACAAGGGGGATGTGAAGGCAATTATGCTTTACAGTATGGAGCAACCTCGGCGTATACGGTATCTACCCGTCAGACTGTCAACGGTCTGGAAGATGGTATTTATGACCTTGAATTTTATTATAAAAGTACCGGAGGACAAATATCCTGTTATGTGGCAGCCGGCACTGATACTAAGAAAATGACTTCATTACAAGCATCTCCTTCTACCTGGGTTCGCTCTTATGTACGCGGGATAAAAGTGGAAGGCGGTAAATGTGATATTGAAATCCACAGCGAATCGGCTGAAGCAAACTGGAGTCGCTTTGACGGACTGCGTTTGAAGAAAACAGAAAAGGAATTTAATCTGCTGAAAGGCGGTGATATCTCGCAACTGACTTACGTAGAGCAGATGGGTGGCAAATTCTATGAAAACGGAGAAGAAAAAGACTGTATCGAAATATTGAAGAATAATGGTTTCAACATTGTCCGTCTCCGTCTGTACAATGACCCGGGAAATCCGGACTATTCTCCTTCCAACCGTTTGCCCGCAGGTATTTCAGGGCCGGAAGATGTTTTGCGGCTGGCAAAAAGAGCCAAACAAGCCGGTATGCAGATACAGTTGACTTTCCATTATAGTGATTACTGGACAAATGGAGAAGACCAGAACAAACCTCATGAATGGGAAGGGCTCGACTTTGATGGACTGAAAAAAGCACTCTACGATTTTACCTTTGATTTCATGAATAAGATGAAAGCACAGGGGACGACTCCCGAATTTGTCTCGTTGGGTAATGAAGTACAAGCCGGCATGTTATATCCGGATGGAAGTTGTGACAATTTTGCGCAGCTTTCCGAACTATTCAATACAGGTTATGATGCGGTGAAAGCTGTATCACCGGATTCAAAGGTCATTATTCACTCGGCAGGTGCCGGAGATAAAGACTTGTATAACTGGTATTATGGTGAACTGAAAAAAAGAAATACGAAATATGATATAATCGGTACTTCTTATTATCCTTTCTGGACGAAAAATACGGCAGCACAAATGCGTGAATGGGCGGATTATATCACAGCTAAATTTGATAAGGATATTTTAATTATGGAAACTGGATATAGCTGGGACAAGACTTTGCCTGACGGAACTCAGGGGCAACTGTCGGACAACGGGCCGTATTTGGATTTTTCCCCGCTTGGACAGAAAAACTTCATGCTTGAACAAATAAAAGAAATAAAGCAAGCGAAAGACTGCCGCATACTTGGTTTTCTTTATTGGGATCCTATCTTTATCGAAGTGGAAGGCATGGGATGGGAACTGGGTGCCAAGAATTATGTAAGCAATACCACCTTGTTTGGTTATGAAGGAAATAGATTGGAAGTATTGGATGCATTCAAATATAACAACTAAAAGGAAGATACCATGAAGAATATTTTAAGTAGATTCGGAAAAATCAGTTTGTTGCTGGCACTTATATATTTTGTTGTCGGTTGCGATGATGATAAGGAAGATGTGGCTCCCGGTCTTTATGTAATGAGTGATGAGATAGAGACGTTTCCCGGTGACACCGTTTTGGTATCAGGAACCGCATCTAATTATGTAGGATTGGAAAGCGTCACGTTAAGTTGTGAACAATGGGGGATTCATAAAGTATATGAACTGGGCGGGCAGAAGCCCAAAGTCTTTAATTATGATTATCGGCTCATTGTACCGAAAAACGCTAGTTTTGAAGAATATTTATTGATTACTATCCGTGACGTAGACGGTCGGGAAAGCAAGAAAAATGTGCTGCTGACTTATGTCGCTGATATGGAGAGTCCGATTATGCAAACCCAACTTCCGTCGCGGATAGCAGTAGATTTCGATGCAGCCGCAAATAAAGGAAGTTGGAGTCTGAATGTGAAGTTCACCGATGATCGCGAGTTGAAAGATATTCGTCTTCAAATCCCCAGTATGCAAATAGATGAGACGGTAAAAGTAACCGGGCGTAATGGAGAATTGAAACGTACTATTGATTTTACTACGGGAGAATTTCCTGTCACTTTGACTATAACGGATGCCGGAGGCAATGAAACTGTTGTCATTACTACGGTTGTTGTTATGTTGGCAGAGAAGGAAGAACCATTTGAAGATTACCCTGTAATGTGGGTGGTTAATGCTTCGGAGAAAGCTGACGACTACCTTGACGGCTACTATGCACCGATGACCCGCAAGGGAGAATACCAATATGAAGGAAAAATTTATGCTGACAAGGCGAACTTCCAAATCTATTTTACGGCTGAGAAAACGATGGACGGTGACCTTTTCGGTGTAAGTCCTTACGTTAATTCAAAACTGATGAATAATAATGATTATGTGGTACCTGTTACGGTGGCTGAGTCAGGCTATTATGGTGTTTGGATTGATTTGCAGGCACATACTTATAGCATGTGGAAACTGGAACCTTCAGCGACAACCTATACAGGATCGCTCACCGTGTCCGGCTGTGGCTTCAGTGATTTTGCCGATTGGGGTACGCCTGCTACAGAGATGGCGCGCAATGGATATCGTTATACCTCTACCTTGCACCAAATCGGCAGTTATTCAAGTACGCGCCAATACTATGCAGCCCGTGTGTCCGACTGGGGATATGTTCTCCGCTATTGGGGCGATGCGACCGGATGCGGCTGGTGGGAAGATACTACAAGCGCAGGTGGCAGTGTGGCAAGCTATGCAAGCGACTATGACGGTGCAGTGCAAATCACCTTCGATACAGCTATTCTTTGGGCTACAATCAAGAAAGTAACAGAATAAAAAGAGAACAACTATGAAAACAATATATTCAATATGTGCGAGGACAGGATTCTTTTTTACCTTCCTGTTGTTGGCTATTTCACTGATGGCACAAAATATCCAAGTGAAGGGACTGGTGAAAGACCCGGCTGGTGAAGCTATTATTGGTGCGAGTGTAGTCGTGAAAGGTACTACCAATGGCTCCATTACCGATTTGGACGGTAAGTTCAGCCTGTCTGACGTACCCTCGGGAGCAACGATTACCGTTTCGTATATCGGTTACATTTCTCAAGAGAAGAAAGCGTCCGCTACACCGATGGAGTTTATACTGAAAGAAGACACTAAAACATTGGATGAGATTGTAGTAGTCGGCTATGGTACGACTAAAAAGAGCAGTATCTCCGGTGCGGTGGCTTCCGTAAAAGCCGATGAATTGCCAACGGCTGCATCAGCTTCAGTAGGTTCCATGTTGCGTGGACGTTCGTCAGGAATGAATATCACACAAAACAGTGCCAATCCGGGCGGTTCGATGAATATCTCTATTCGTGGTGGGCTTTCGGGACAAAGTCCGTTGATTGTAATTGACGGTGTGCCGCAGTTGTCAACAAAAACAGTGACAGCAGGAACAGCATATAGTGGTGGCGAGAAAGACAATGCTCTGATTAATCTCAATCCTAATGATATCGAGACAATTGATATTCTGAAAGATGCTTCCGCGGCGGCTATTTACGGTTCGGATGCTTCGGGCGGTGTGATTCTGATTACTACCAAACGAGGAAAAACAGGTAAGCCCGACATCTCTTATTCCGGTTCGGTTGCTTTCCAGTATATTAAGGATGCGCCGGATTTCCTGAATGCGCGTGATTTTATGATTGAACAGAATAAAGTGTTTGATGAACTGGGACGTGGGGATGAAAAGAAATATACTGATGGGCAGATTGCTAATTTCGTAGGCGACGGAACAGACTGGATGGATGAAGTAACCCGTGTAGGCGTCGTTAATGAACATAATCTTTCGGTTTCTGCCGGTACGGACGCCACTAAATACTTGTTCTCATTGAGTTATTATGACCACCAGGGAATTGCCAAAAATAATTCGATGAACCGTATTACCGGACGTTTGAATGTTGACCAGACTATCAACCGTATGTTGAAAGCCGGTATTAATTCCACTTTCTCACAGATAAAGTATCACGATGTACCGTTGGGTGATGCCCGAAATGATAATTCAGCGTTGATATACTCGGCTATGACATTTATTCCTACCGTACCGGTGCGTGATGAAGAGGGTAAATATTCCGTAAATCCGATTCGTGATGTCTACCCGAATCCGGTTTCGTTATTGGATATTACCGACCAGACAGTGAGCCGCGACCTTTTTGTCAGTGGTTATCTGGAATTCCGACCAATCAAAGATTTGCTGATAAAAGCTACTGTCGGTTTCGATATGAAAGATGTGCAGGCCGACCAATACATTCCCACCACGACCAAAAAGGGATATAGTGTGGACGGTCAGGCTTCCAAGCAAAATGCGAAATCGCAAATGAACCTGTTCAATGTGATTGCCAATTACACGAAAGTGTTCAATGAAATACATGACGTGAACCTGATGGCTGGTTTTGAATATAAGAAGTCGTCTTGGGAAGGGATGGGTATCGTCGCTTCACAATTCCCATACGACGGCTCTTTGATGAACAATATCGGGACAAGTGAGCAGGAAAAACCGACTATCAGCTCATATAAGGGAGCTAGTGAAATGGCTTCATTCCTTGCACGTTTGAATTATTCGCTGGCATCCAAATATATCTTGACTGTGAATCTCCGCGTAGACGGTTCGTCCAACTTCTCAAAGGAGCATCAATGGGGCGCTTTCCCGGGAGTATCGGCAGCCTGGCGTATGAATGAAGAAAACTGGCTGAAGAATATCGGTTGGTTGAGCAACCTGAAACTCCGCGCAGGTGTGGGGCAAACCGGTAATGCGGGCAACCTCACCGGTATCAATACCTATTATAAAGTTTCACAAGGCGCATTTGCACCTAACGGAAGCTTGGTAAACGGTATGGCTATCTCCAAACTGGGCAATGATAAATTGAAATGGGAGACACTGACCGACTATAACTTCGGTATTGATTTCGGTTTCTTCAACAACCGTTTGTCCGGGTCTGTCGACCTCTACCAACGTCTGCGTAAGGATGTCATTCTGGAGAAAAATTTGATGTCCTATCAGGAAGTGAAGACGATAGATTACAATTCGGCGACAGTTTACCGTGCCCGTGGTATAGATATCGGTATCCACAGTGTAAATTTCGACAATAAGAACTTTGGCTGGACTACTGACATCAATTTCTCCTATTACCGCAATCACACAACGAAACGTGATCCGGACTTCATTCCTGCTGTCTATCAGGACTATGTGGAAAGATGGGACAACATCTACGGATACAGGACGAATGGCCTGATTCAGATGGATCGGACTTACAACCATCTCCAGAAATCTGGTGCCGGAGCTATTCTGTATCAGGATTTGAATGGTTACCAACTGGATGAGAAAGGCGAAAAGATGCGGGATAGTGAAGGGCGTTATATCCGGACAACGGGAGAAGATGGCGTGCTCGATGAAGCCGACATGGTGGTACTGGCAAATAGTACCCCGATTCCTTTCAGTATCAACAATACTTTCCGTTGGAAAAACTGGGATGCCAACATTTACTTGTATGGCTCTCTGAACGGATGGAAGGTGAACGACATCAAGTTGCAGTCCATTTATGGAATTGAAGACATTACGTATGGCGTCAATGTCTTGGATGAGGTAAAGAACCGCTGGTCGCCTGCCAATCCTATGGGTACATTGCCGGGTGTGGCGGAGGCTTCTTCGGGCGTTGACCCCAAGAAGAGTGACTTCTTCCTTGAGAAGGCTTGGTATCTGCGTTTGGATAATGTGTCAATCGGTTATACTTTCCCCGCCCAATGGTTCAAGAATAAGATTCGTTCAGTCAGGCTGTATGCCGCGGGGCGCAATCTGGCCGTATTTACTCCTTATAAGGGAATGGATCCTGAAACCGGAAACGGTATCGGAGCTTATCCGAATCAGTCTTCATTTGCTATTGGTCTGGATGTGAAATTCTAATATATACTGGGTATGAAAACAATGAAATATATAGCAACAGCCTTGATGCTGTTATCAATGACTTCCTGTGAACTGGAACGTTTGGACTATACCGAAATCTCTCCGGAAAACTTCTTTAAGACGGAGACTGACTTGAAACTGGCGGTAAATTCGCTCTACTATGATTTTAACCCCGGTGATTTCAAAGCTGTTTATTCAGCGGATTATATGGGATATCAAGTAATAGGTGATATGACGACTGATGTGCTTTGGTGTTGTTGGGCGTGGGAGTCGGATGAACTTTATTTCCAGCAGTGGTATGCTACTGTGGGAGGTAGTATTCAGAATCATGCTTATTCGAATTTCGAGCGTTATAATTTTCTTTCGAAAGCACGTAATACCATTCGTCGTATTGAAAACTCTCCGGTGAGTGAAGATGCAAAAGCGCTTTATTCAGGTGAAGCGAAGGCTTTGCGCGGATGGATGGGGCTTTACCTTTATGATATGTTCGGTCCTGTGCCGGTGGCTTCGGATGAGGTGTTAGACGACCCGCAGACTTTTGTCTATCTTCCCCGTCTGACGGAAGAAGAATATGACGCGATGATGGAAACGGACTTGCGCGATGCAATCCGTGATTTGCCCGAAGTGGCGGAGGCACGCGGACGTATGACGAAAGGGGCGGCACGTATGATTCTGTTGAAATATTACATGATAAAAGGCTACTTTGATAAAGCGGAAACTTTAGCCCGCGAATTGTTGGAGATGGAAGGACGTGTGTATAGCCTGCAACCTGATTATAACTATATCTTCTCCAAAGAGGGAATAGGTAACAATGAAGTGATTCTGCAACTGGCTTGCAACAATACCGCCAGTTGGTACTCCAACTACATGACTGCCGAAGTGCTTCCCGCCGATTATCCTTGGGCTGAAAAGGCAACCGGTTGGGGTGGCTATGTAATGCCTTGGGATTTTTATGACACATTTGAAGAAGGCGATTTGCGTCTGAAAAACGTAGTGACTGCTTATACGAATAAAAATGGAGAAAAGATAGACCGCTCAAATAGCAGTCAGTTGGCAAAGGGTGCACTACCCTTGAAATACGGTATGGATCCGGATATGAAAGACGGGCAAAGCGGCATTGACGTGGTTATCTATCGTTACGCTGATGTGCTGTTGACACTTGCCGAGTGTATCAACCGTAATGAGGGCAGTCCTACAACGGAAGCCATTGGTTTGGTAAACCGTGTACGCAAGCGTGCCGGATTGTCGGAACTGGATGACGCTCAAACAGCTTCCGGTGAAGCCTTCAATGAAGCCATCCTTCTGGAACGCGGTCATGAGTTCTATCTCGAAGGGCTTCGCCGTCAAGATTTGATTCGCTTTGGAAAGTATGTGGAATATGCCAATAACCGCATTGATGCCATTAATAAATCCGAAGGACGCGGCTACTTCAATGTACACGAAGGACACAACCGTTTCTGGATTCCGCAGAGTTTCATTGATGAGTCCAAAGGGGCTATCAAGCAAAATAATTATGATAGATAGTAAATAGTAGTAAGTAGATAAACCATGAAATATATATTCTTATATATCCTTGCCTGCCTGTTTACGGTAAATGCGGTAGCGCAAAGTATCAGACCGACTGTTGCGGTCTTGGGCGATTCATATTCTACCTTTGAGAAGTATATACCGGACACCAATAAAACGTATTACACAACTACCGATTGGTCTAAGACAGGGGTAGTGAATGTGAAACAGACGTGGTGGTGGCAGGTCATCAAGAAAGCCGGTTTCAAGTTGGGAGCAAACGACTCCTATAGCGGGGCTACTGTATCCTATTCGGGATATAATGACGAGGACTATGCCGACCGTTCATTTATTACAAGGGTTCCCCGTTTGGGGAATCCTGATATCATCCTCATCTTCGGTGGAATCAATGACAATTGGGCAAACACTCCTATCGGTGAGTACAAATATGAAGATTTCAAGCGTGCCGATCTGTATACCTATCGTCCTGCATTGGCTAAATTGATAGAGTTGGCTCAAGAGCATTATCCCAATGTGACGCTTTACTTTATCATCAGTGATGACTTGAAAACGGAGATTGTGGAATCGACCAAGGTTGTTTGCGAACATTACGGAATAAAATACGTACAACTGCAAGGAATCGAGAAAGAAAGCGGGCATCCTACTGTAAAAGGAATGGAAACAATTGCGAATCAAGTATTGACTCTGATTAAATAAGAATTACATCATTAAAAACACATATTATGAAGAAGAAAATTTATGCAGCTTTAGCGTTTGCTCTATATGCAACCACTTTTCATGCACAGCAGATTTATGAGCTTTCCGCTCCGGTGAAAGAGAAGACTATATATACGGGACACCTCAAGATGGGGGGCAGTAACCCATCGGGTGGAAATATTTCCGTAAACAGCTATTATATGTCTATCGACGGAAAGCCTGTGATACCTGTTATGGGAGAGTTCCATTTTACCCGTTATCCCCGTGCACAGTGGGAACAGGAGATTGTAAAGATGAAAGCCGGTGGGGTGAATGTATTGCCAACCTATATTTTCTGGGGATTACATGAGGAAGAGGAAGGCAAGTTCTGCTGGAGCGGCAATAAAGACCTACGCCATTTCATAGAACTTTGCAAGAAGCATGACATGCCGGTCATCGTACGTATCGGCCCTTTCTGTCACGGTGAAATACGTAACGGCTCCATACCCGACTGGCTTTTCGCCCGTCCGGTGGATGTACGCAGCAATCAGCCTCTATACCTCTCTTATGTAAAAAGACTTTATGGAGAGATAGGCCGGCAACTGCAAGGATTGTATTATAAGGATGGCGGTCCGATCATCGGCTGCCAGTTGGAAAATGAGATGCAGCATTCTGCATCTCCTTGGGGAGTGAATTATCCCGGTGAACCGTTGGATTTTACTGTGGCAAGTTATGACATTGACTATGCTATGATTGGCGTAAGTGTAATGGATAAGAAAGTCACTACCGCCGAACTTGGGGAGGAACACATGCGTACCCTTAAAAGAATGGCACAGGAAGAAGGTATTATCACTCCGTTCTATACAGCCACCGGCTGGGGAAACGCAGCTGTTATTGACAATGAAGCAATTCCTGTGACATCTGCCTACACCTATCCTTTCTGGGAAGAACCGAGAATGTCGCCTTTCTGTATGTTCAAAGATATACACCGTGTGCCTGATTATGCTCCGGTGCGTTATGACGCGGAACGATTCCCTTCGTTCTGTGCGGAAATGGGTGCAGGTATACAGATGATTTACCGGCGCAGGCCTATCGTTACGGCACGTGCAGCACAGGTGTTGATGATTCGTACGCTCGGTAGCGGAAGCAACGGCATCGGATACTATATGTATCATGGAGGAAGCACTCCGCTACGTCAGGATAATATAGGAAGTTATCAGGACGAACCGATGGGGATGCCCAAAATCTCCTATGATTTCCAGGCTCCTCTTGGTGAATTCGGATTGGAACATCCGTCTTATCGTTACCTGCGCACCATCCATTCGTTTCTTGCTGATTTCGGCAGTAATCTTGCTCCCATGGAAACCGTATTACCGGAAGGTTGGGACAAGATGACTCCTGACAATCGGGACGATTTGCGTTACGCTGCCCGGATGAAAGACGACAGCGGATTTATTTTCATGATAAACTTTCAGGATCATGACACATTGCGGCATGATATGGACGGTTTGCAATTGCAACTGAATCTTCGGAATGAAACACTGTGCATACCTGAACAGGGAACTTTTACATTGCCGAAAGATGAAAGCATGATTCTGCCATTCAACTTGATGCTCGGAAGTGCCAGACTCCGTTATGCTACAGCACAACCTCTGATGAAAATCAATGATAACGGTATCGACCACTATATTTTCTTTGCCCCGGAAGGTATGAAACCGGAGTATTGTTTTGATGCCCGCACCGTCAAAGGTAAGGTTAAATACGCTGTCACAAGCGGTCTGAAAAGTACTATTACTGTCACACCCCGCAACGGTAAGAAAATAAAGATTACGACACTGAATCATGAACAGGCACTCAATGCCATCAAGGTGGATGGGCAACTATTGATAACGACAGCTACCGTATTACCGACGGCAGAAGGTATCACCCTGCAACAACTTGGAAATAACGCTTTTGATTATATCTTGTATCCTTCGGCAAAAGGATGGCAATCACAAACAGTACAGGTTCAGCCTGTCAGCCCCGAATGTCGTGTAGAGAAGATAACCACCCGTCGTATTACCGTAGCTTTCAGTGATACCGTTCACGCGCCGCAAGTGAATGAATACTTCATGAAGATAGATTACACGGGTGATGTGGCAATGGCCTTCCTCGGTGGAAAGATGGTACAGGATGAATTCTGGCATGCCCAACCATGGATGATTGGTCTTAATCGTCATAAAGAGATGATGAGTAAAGAAGCTATGTCGTTCTATTTCCGTCCTTTACGTTCGGATGCTACTTGTCTGCAAGATTTGCCCCAGTCTGCTATTCCTGATTTTAAAGGAAATAACCAGATGCTTGAAATTAAGAACGTGGAGATTATTCCTCAATATCAAGTGGAGATAAATAAATAGTTCACGTGAATCAGTAGTTGAATGTAAATCGAAACCGAACTTTCAACTACTGATTCGTATCTAATCATGAAAATCAAAAAAAATGTGCAGCGATATGCCAGATTGTAGAACGGAGTACTTGGCAACAAGAAATAAGCAGTTTCTCTGCATGACAATCTTTTTTCTTTTCTTGTCTCTTTCTGTCAAGTCACAAACAGTAAGTGTTGCTGATTTCTTGGGTGATCGTCAAGCCGCAGTGAGCCTTACTTTTGACGATGGTATCCAGGAACATTATACTTTAGTAGCCCCTCATTTGAATCGGTATGCACTTCGGGGCACGTTCGGGATAAATGGTAAATATATGTGCGATATTGATGACCATTTTGCCCCTCGACTCACTTGGGAAGAATGTAGGCGCATGGTGGCTGACGGTCACGAGATATGTAACCATTCATGGAGTCATCCTAACTTGACGGCAATTGACAGGCATACTCTCTTGCTGGAAATTAGAAAGAATGACTCCATTATCAAGGCCGAGACAGGAGTAAACCCCACAAGCATCCTTTACCCTTTCAATGCAACGACACCTCAGGTGAGAGCTGTCTGCGAGGAAGAGAAGGTAGGGGCACGCATTGAACAGTTCGGACTCGGACAACGGAATTCAGGTTGCACTGCGGCATCAATAGATACTTGGTTACGTCAACTTATTAATGACAGGCGGTGGGGTGTGACCATGACTCACGGGATTTATACAGCATGGGACCAGTGGGATGAACCGTGGGTTCTATGGAATTTCTTCCGTGAACTTGCTTTCAAGAAAGACTCGGTATGGGTTGACACTTTCTCGAACATACAAGCTTATGTGAAAGAACGGAATGCCGTCACTCTGACAACCCGTTGGTGTAATAATACCCTTATAATTACTCCCGCCTTGGGTCTGGACTGTAAAGTATTCCGTATGCCACTCACCTTGAAGATTACCGGAATGGAAAAGAATCGATGCATGAAAGCTGTTCAGGACGGCAAAAACCTTCAAGTATCATATCGGGGGGATTATCTTACTATTGACATCAATCCTTATGGATCACCGGTCGCAGTGAGTTATATGAAGGAAAAAACGCTTGAAGGAAAAACGATGTGCGTTATTGGAGATAGTTATGTGTATAACCATGGTTGTCCGGTTTCAGAGACTTGGCATTATAAACTGGCAACAAAGCATGGCATGAAGTATCAGAATCTCGGACAAAACGGCAACAGTATCGCATTCGAGCGTGACAGTATATATGGCGCACCATTATATAAGCGATATAGTATTATTCCGGAAAACGCTGACTATATACTCATCATTGCCGGTCATAATGATGCATATTTGGTAAACGGAGATATTGACCGGCAAAAAGTGTTGCGCCAACGTTTGGATGAACTGCTGAAAGGGTTGAAAAGGAAGTATTCCGGTGCCAAAATTGGTTGGGTCACTCCCTGGAATGTAGCGTATGAAGGATTTCCGGCGACAATAAACATCATAGAGGAAATGTGCCGTAAAAATGACGTCAAAGTTTTAAATGCCGCATATACTAGTGGTATCAATCCCAATGACCCGGTTTTTCGGTCACGCTATTTTCAAGGGAAAGATGACAATGCTCATCTTAATAATGCCGGTCATAATCTGTTAATGCATTGGGGAGAACAATTTGTAATGGGTTTGTAGCCCTGAAATTAGTATCATAATCATAAATATCATGAGGAAAAGCTTATTTACATTATTAATAATTCTTCTCGGCACAATGGGATATTGTACCGAGAAGGTCTATATGGACAAACAAGGTGTAATACGTTGGACGGAAAGCCGTGAGGAAGTAGCCTTGTTCGGTGCCAATTATTGCCTGCCTTCCGCGTGCGATTTTCGTGCGGCAGATTATGTGGGCGGTGAACGCAAGCAAATGATTGTGGAAGACCTGGAACATTTCAAGCGAATGAACTGGGACGGATTACGTCTCTGCTTTTGGGGAGACTATCAGAATACGGATCGTGAGGGTAATCTGCAAGAGAACGAACATCTCCATCTGTTGGACTATCTGATTGCCGAAGCGGATAAACGGGATATTTATATGTTGCTTAGCCCTATCGTGACCTATAATTCACAATGGCCGGAAATGAGTGATACGACAAATACCGGTCTGGCCAAATATTATCCTAAAAATACACTTATACACGACGAGGAAGCTATTCGTGCACAGGAAAATTACATGAAGCAACTGCTCAATCATCGTAATCCTTACACTGGTCGCTGCCTGAAGGATGAGCCGAACATATTGTTTGTCGAGCTAATCAACGAACCTACCCAATTTCCGGAAGACATTCCAGGTATGGTGCGTTATATCAACCGGATGTGCAAGGCAATCCGGAGTACCGGTTGTAAGAAGTTGACTTTCTATAATGTCAGCCAAGACTTCTGTGTGGCTCCTGCTATTCGGAAATCGGATATACAAGGTTCTACTCATGCCTGGTATCCGAGTGCGTTGAATAACAATTATTCCATTGAAGGAAACGGCTTGTTGTTCGTAGACCGTTACGAGCAGATGTTTCATCCCGATTTATGCGGAAAAGCAAAAATCGTTTATGAATTTGACGTAACGGATATGGCTTCCGGTTTTATGTTCCCGGCTATGGCGCGTGAGTTCCGTAGGGGCGGTATCCAGTTTGCTGCCATCTTTTCTTATGATATGCTGCGTACAGCTCCGATGAATTTAGGCTGGCAGACTCATTTTTTCAATATGGTCTTTACTCCTTCAAAGGCGGTAAGCAGTATGATTGCCGCTGAAGTGATGCGTCGTATCCCACGTGGCAAACACTTCGGGTATTATCCGGATAACAAGACTTTCGGCGATTTCCGGGTGAGTTACGATGAACAGTTGAGTGAATTGAACTCCGGAGATATGTTCTATTATTCAAATACTACGTCTACCCGTCCCAAAAATCCGGCAACATTGAAGCATATTGCCGGGGTTGGCTCTTCTCCGGTAGTCCGTTATTCGGGAACAGGTATTTATTTTCTTGACAAACAGGATGATAATACCTGGCAACTGGAAATCTACCCTGATATAATGGATATAGATGATCCTTATAAAATGCTGAATAAACACAGGGTGTCAAGAAAATCGGCGTACAATGAACGGAACATTCAAATACAGCTTCCCGGTTTGGAAACTGAAATGGTTGTATTGCCCGGAAAATATCTGCTGTCAGACGGAAAGATAGTTAGCAGGGAAGAACTTCCTGCCAAAGATTTCTATCAGACTCCGATGAAAGAGTGGAAAATAGCCAATCATACCTGCTCGGAGTTTACTGCTGATAAGGAAGTGACATTCCGGTGTGAAGTGTTCGGCCCCAAACGTCCTCAACAGGTAGATGTTTATCTGATGTTGAAGCCCTGGGGATGCAAGCGTATACCGATGACGGCGGAAGACGGTTTCTTATACACGGCGAAAGCCGATATAAGCTGGCTTGCTAAGGGGGATTATGAGTATCATTTCGGCATAGATACGGGAGATGATACAATCTTGTTTCCGGAAAAGACATATTGCACTCCTGAACGGTGGGACTATTATGAACAAGCTACTTACGCTATGCGTCTGATAAACGAAACAACTCCTTTGTCTCTTTTAGGACCACAGGACAATTGGAAGCATATCCGTCGTACACGCACGTTTAGGAGCCCCGAATCACAATTCAGTTCGGTAGTATCAGGACCGGAATTGCTGCCTGCCTTTCAGCTTTCTGTTCCTGATTTGGAGAAAAAGGAAGATTATATAGCTCCTTGTGATGTGACTTTTTCCCATTATATAGGTGATCGGATAACTTGTCGGAGTAAAAGTAAGACGGCTCCTGCCTATATTCGTATTCGCGCTTATGGATTGAACAATACTGATAAAGCCATTTGCAATTTTGTCGATAAAGAGGGAAGAGGATATGGTGCTGCGTTTGATTTGAAAGCTGACGCATCGGATATCCTGATTCCGGTATCCGACCTTGTACCGACTAAGGCGGCTATGTTACCGCAGGATTGGCCGGGAGTGAATCCTTATTGGTATCCGGCTTCTGCACAAGAGAATAATGGTATTGCGTTGGATTGGAAGATTATCGACTTTGTTCAAGTTTCACTTCGAGAGGAATTGTACAATATCGGAAATCAGAAGAATAAGGGAGTTGTTGTAGAAAGGATTGATTTATTATTTCAGTGATAGTTGACTGATATCTGAATGATATGCTTGTCATTGCTTCATATTTACCATAATAGTTAATTATTTAAGGTTCATTTTTAGGGGTGAAATTAGACTTTTCCAGTAAATGGATGATTCTCAATGATTATTATAAAACTTCCAATTAAAGTCTATCACAATAGGATAAATTGATTATATTTGTGGCGAGAATAAGCTAACGAAATAACGTTTAATAATTAATACTTAAAAAAATGGCTTTAGAAATTACAGACAGCAACTATAAAGAGGTTCTTGCAGAAGGAAAACCGGTTGTTGTAGATTTTTGGGCTCCTTGGTGTGGCCCTTGTAAGATGGTGGCTCCTATCATTGAAGAATTGGCTGCGGAGTTTGAAGGACAAGTAATCATCGGTAAGTGCGATGTAGACGAAAATGGTGATATGGCTGCCGAATATGGTATCCGTAATATTCCTACTGTATTGTTTTTCAAGAACGGTGAAATAGTAGACAAACAGGTAGGTGCAGTTGCTAAACCTGTATTTGCGGAAAAAGTAAAGAAGCTTTTATAGTCGATAATACTTATCACTTAATACTAAAAAAAATGGGACTGGAAGACGATTTTTTATTAGCAGATGCCGATGATGAAAAGACCATCGAGTTTATCAAAAACTATCTGCCTCAAGAACTGAAGGAAAAGTTCTCGGACGACGAATTGTATTATTTTCTCGATTTAATCGACGAGTACTACTCTGAAAGTGGCATTCTCGACGCTCAACCCGATGAAGATGGTTATGTCAACATCGATTTGGAAGAGGTTGTGGCTTACATTGTAAAAGAAGCCAAAAAGGATGAAGTAGGAGAATATGATCCTGAAGAAGTCCTCTTTGTGGTTCAGGGAGAGATGGAATACGGAAACTCTCTGGGACAAGTGGACTAAACGACGTCCGGTCTCATTGCAGATAAAATTAAGATAAGGGGTGTGCTCTGTGAGTATACCCCTTTTTTGTGCGGTGTTTTTTCTCAAACATTCTTATGCCTATGAGAAAAAGTTCTCACTGCGATGAGAAAAAATACTCATTGCAATGAGAATTAATTCTCACTATGGTGAGAATAATCCCTTGCCTGAATAGCCTGAAACAGCGTATTCTGGTTATATTTCCTCCAATGCATAATACTGATAATCGCGAAGTACAGTCTGAAGAAATTTTTCCTGATTACCGTCACGAGGAGTAACGGAAAGCAATTCCTGTACTTTCTTAGCAAGTGCCGTGACACGTCTTGCCCGGTCTTTCTCGCTGGATTCCAGTGTTCGGGTAATTACATTCACTTGTTCGAGTGATAAATCAGCCGATTGTGGATATACCGGATGATAATTCTGGGTAAGATAATCGAATTCATCCAAGCTAACATGAATCTTACGGTAGTTTTTCTCTTTAATCACCATCGTACCGGCAGCAAGATCTCCTAGCCGTTGATTATTTTTATTCAATAAAATGACCAGAAGTCCCAGGCCGCTTGTGATAGGACCATCAATTGGGAAAAGAATCCATCGTAACAGATAAGATCCTATGCTGGGAGTGGAACCGTCCACTTTTACAACACGGATATTGATGAGTTTCTTTCCAAAACTCTGTCCGTGATTGAACATCTCGCAAAGAAAAGAATAACCGAGAATAGGCAAATAAACGATGCACAGAAAAAAGAATAAACTGAATCCTGACGGTATACTTAATTTAGACAAGAGTGTAATAGTAGACAAGATGTAAAGCCCGATCAGAAAATAATCGATGATTAAAGCCATTAGTCGTTCGCCGATACTGGCTGGCGTTTGGCTGATACGAACGAATTGTCCGGTTATTATCGTAGATTCTGCCATTTCAGGTTAAACATTTTTAGGATTCCGTTGCAAATATATCATAATTCTCTTATTTTTGCTTCCGGTTTCGGACAAAACTTATCCGAAATCTATTGAAAAGCATGAAAGAAGTAACGTTTATTCGTCGGAACATTGAAAAATGGAAGGAGACAGAGAAGGTTGTGGAGCAGGCGGCAAGTCTGTCTCCCGATCAACTGGCCGATGCATATACGGACTTGACAGCTGACCTGGCATTTGCTCAAACACATTTCCCGACTTCCCGTATTACTATTTATTTGAATAATCTGGCTTCGGCGTTACATAACGAGATTTACCGGAATAAACGAGAGAAGTGGACACGCATTATAACCTTTTGGACACAGGAAGTGCCACGAACCATGCACGATGCACGCCGCGAATTACTGACTTCCTTTCTGATTTTTGTAGCCAGTGCATTAATCGGTGTATTATCAGCAGCGAATGATCCGGATTTTGTCCGGCTGATATTAGGAAACGGTTATGTAGATATGACACTCGACAATATAGCCAATGGTGAGCCGATGGCCGTGTATAACGGCTCTTCTGAAGTACCGATGTTTCTAGGCATTACGCTTAATAACGTGATGGTATCTTTCAACTGTTTTGCCATGGGATTGCTGACCAGTTTCGGTACAGGATATATGCTTCTTTCCAATGGCATCATGGTGGGAGCTTTTCAAACATTCTTTTATCAGCACGATTTGTTATGGGAGTCCAGTCTTGCTATCTGGCTACACGGGACGCTTGAGATTTGGGCGATCATCGTGGCCGGCGCCGCCGGATTAGCTTTAGGCAACGGTTGGTTGTTTCCCGGCACGTATTCACGATTGGAATCTTTCAGAAGAGGAGCGAAGCGAGGCTTGAAAATAGTGATCGGCACTGTTCCGGTATTTATTATGGCAGGCTTTATAGAAGGTTTTATTACCCGTCACACAGAACTTCCCGATATGTTGAGGCTCGGTGTGATACTCACTTCTCTGGCATTTATTATATTCTACTATATTTATTTACCAAATAGAAAAAAACATGGAATCACAGAAACCTAAGATTGCGATGTATGTGAAACGTCCTTTCGGTGAGAAGTTGAACGCTTCTTTTGATTTTATAAAAGAGAATTGGAAACAATTGTTTAAGTATTCAACTTATCTGATACTTCCTATATGCTTAATTCAGGCTGCTAACTTTAGTGGTTTAATGGGAAGTATGACAGATCTTAGTGCCATGCAGACTTCAGGAGGAATAGGTGAGAATCCGTTGGCTGCCCTGGGACCCTCATTTGCATTGAATTATGCGGGAGTAATCTTCTTCTTATGCTTGGGAGGTTTGCTGTTGACTTCCCTGATTTATGCGATGGTGCGATTGTACAATGAACGGGAAGAACGCCTGAACGGAATTGTATTTGGCGATATAAAACCGTTGCTGCTCCGTAATGTCAAGAGGCTGTTTCTGATGGGGATTGCTTGTGGCTTCTTGTTCCTCTTTGCGGTGATCCTTGTTGTTCTATTGGCTGTGTTAACACCTTTCACACTCATTCTGACCATTCCGCTTTTATTCGCATTTATGATACCTTTGGTATTAATGTCTCCCATCTACTTATTTGAAGACATTTCGTTGAGCGAGGCATTTGCAAAGACATTCCGGTTGGGATTCGCAACCTGGGGTGGAATTTTTCTGATATTAATTGTAATGGGACTCATTGCCAGCGTATTGCAGACAATTGTTTCTATACCATGGTATGTAATCTATATTGTGAAAATGATCTTTACTATGAGTGACGGAGGTGCAACCTCTTCATCGGTCGGACTGAACTTCGCACAATATTTGTTCTCTATCCTGATGTTGTATGGTTCTTACTTGTCGGCTATATTTAGTATTGTCGGTCTGGTTTATCAGTACGGTCATGCATCGGAAGTGGTAGACAGCATAACGGTAGAAAGTGATATTGATAATTTTGACAAACTTTAAAACAGACCTCAACTAAATGAATCTCACTTCCCCGGCTGATACATTAGTCTGTGATACGGCGCAGATTGCCCTCTGGCAGTCTGATCCGGCATATAACTATAACCGTGAACTGATTACTCCGGAGATGAATATCTTTGAGTGGATCAGCAGACAGTTTGGGGAATTGATGCGTAAGATATTCGGCAGTCGTTTTGCTGAAGAGTATTCAGGGCTTATCCTGATATGTATTGCCATTCTTATTTTGCTATTGATTGTTTGGTTCCTCTATCGGAAACGTCCCGAATTGTTTATGGTCTCTCGTAAGAATGCATTGCCTTATACGATTGAAGAGGATACAATTTATGGTGTGGATTTTCCGGGAGGTATTACAGAGGCACTTTCCCGTCAGGATTACCGGGAAGCAATACGTTTGCTTTATTTGCAAACTTTGAAACAGCTTAGTGACGCAGAA
Source organism: Bacteroides sp. 2_2_4 (assembly GCF_000157055.1). Classification (NCBI taxonomy): domain Bacteria; kingdom Pseudomonadati; phylum Bacteroidota; class Bacteroidia; order Bacteroidales; family Bacteroidaceae; genus Bacteroides; species Bacteroides sp. 2_2_4. The sequence continues at coordinate 111,498 of NZ_EQ973370.1, forward strand.
CGTATTGACTGGCAACTTTATAAAACACCTACCCAATATATCAATGAAGTACGGATGCCGGCTTTCCGGCAACTGACCAATCATTTCCTGCGGGTGCGTTATGGTAACTTTGAGGCGACGGAAGAACTCTTCCGAACCATGCAGTCTCTACAGGGAGAAATAGAGAAAGGAGGCGTCTCATGAAAGGAAGTCGCTGGTTCATTATCTTTATTGTCGCCTTTCTATTCATCATGTTTGCAATAGAATATCATTTGCCGAAGAACTTTGTGTGGAAGCCCACTTTCGGACATTATGATGAGCAACCTTTCGGATGCGCGATATTCGATAGTCTGTTATCTTCTTCTTTGCCACAGGGCTACACCTTTTCGAAAAAAAGTCTCTATCAGTTGGAGCAGGAAGATACGACGCAGCGCAGAGGGATATTGGTAATCTCTGATAATTTGCGATTGTCGGACGTCGATGTAAACGCTCTGTTGAAAATGGCGGAACGCGGAGATAAGATCATGTTGGTGAGTACCTTGTTCGGCAGATATTTGGAAGATACCTTGCAGTTCAGGTCTTACTATTCTTACTTCAGTCCGATGGCTTTGAAGAAATATGCAACTTCATTTTTGAAAAAAGATAGCTTGCATTGGATAGGAGATTCGACGGTTTATCCCCGTCAGACTTTCTATTTTTATCCCCAGTTATGCTCCTCTTATTTTTGGGGAGATTCACTTCCGGAAAGGGTGTTGGCACAAAGAGTTTTTGAGTCGAATGAGTTCCGGTATGAAACAGAGGTGGACTCGTTGACAACGGATAGTCTTGTTTATATGCCTGTAGCGATGTCCCGTCGGTGGGGGAAAGGAGAAGTTATTTTAGTTTCCACTCCTTTGATTTTTACCAATTACGGAATGTTGGATGGCAAAAATGCAACCTATATCTTCCGTTTGTTGTCGCAGATGGGGAAGCTTCCTATCGTTCGCACGGAGGGGTACATGAAAGAAACTGCACAGGTGCAGCAATCACCTTTCCGTTATTTTCTGGCACATGAACCGCTTCGTTGGGCTTTGTATCTTACGATGATTACCATCCTGCTCTTTATGATATTCACAGCGAAGAGGCGGCAACGGGTGATCCCTGTTATTCACGAGCCGGCCAATAAATCTCTTGAATTTACCGAACTGATAGGCACGCTTTACTTTCAGAAGAAAGACCATGCGGATTTAGTTCGCAAGAAGTTTTCCTATTTAGCCGAAGAACTTCGGAGAGAGATTCAGGTGGATATTGAGGAAGTGGCCGACGATGAACGCTCTTTCCACCGGATTGCCCGGAAAACCGGAATGGATGCCGGAGAGATTGCTAAATTTATCCGCGAAGTCAGACCTGTGATTTACGGAGGACGTGTTATTGATGCGGAGCAGATGAAGGTATATATCGATAAAATGAATGAAATAATCAATCATATCTAAAGAAGAAATTTATGGAAGAGAATACAGAACAGCGAGTAGATTTAACTCTCTTTTCCGAGAAGATACAAGAGTTGAAAGACCGGATTGCTTCCGTCATAGTAGGGCAGGAGCAGACAGTCGATTTGGTACTGACGGCGATTTTGGCGAATGGACACGTATTGATAGAAGGTGTTCCGGGAGTTGCGAAGACACTGTTGGCCCGTTTGACAGCTCGTCTGATTGATGCAGACTTCAGTCGTGTTCAGTTCACTCCGGACTTAATGCCAAGTGACGTATTAGGTACGACTGTGTTTAATATGAAAACGAATGGTTTTGATTTTCATCAGGGACCGATTTTTGCGGATATTGTATTGGTCGATGAAATCAACCGTGCTCCTGCCAAGACACAAGCTGCCTTGTTTGAGGTAATGGAAGAGCGCCAGATCAGTATTGATGGAACGACTCACCGGATGGGAGATCTTTATACGATTTTGGCTACCCAGAATCCGGTAGAGCAGGAGGGAACATACAAACTTCCCGAAGCACAACTCGACCGTTTTCTGATGAAGATAACGATGGATTATCCTTCATTGGAAGAGGAAGTGAATATCTTGGAACGTCATCATACCAATGCCGCATTGGTGAAGTTGGACGACATCACTCCCGCTATTACCAAGGAAGAACTGCTGTCGCTTCGTGCTTTCATGAATCAAGTATTCGTAGACCGCACGTTACTTCAATATATCGCATTGATTGTACAGCAGACCCGTACCAGTAAGGCCGTATATTTGGGAGCTTCTCCACGTGCATCTGTAGCCATGCTGCAATCGTCAAAAGCGTATGCTCTTTTGCAGGGACGTGATTTTGTGACACCGGAAGATATCAAGTTTGTAGCTCCTTATGTACTTCAGCACCGTCTGATCCTGACTGCGGAAGCTGAAATGGAAGGCTATTCACCGGTGAAAGTGACACAACGCTTAATTGATAAAGTGGAAGTCCCGAAATGAAAAGATTTATGATTTATGAATTCTGATTTATGATTTGGGCTGCGCGTTGGATGTCTGACCCTATTCATAACATAAATCGAAGAAATCATAAATCGTAAATTATAAACTGTACGTAAATTGTAAATTGTAAGTTGAAGAAATCGTAAATCCAAGAAATTATAAATCATAAATCATAAATCATAAATCATTTGTTTCTAACTCGTCGTTTCTATATTGCCCTTGTCCTGGTTATCCTGTTGTTGGGTAGCGGATATGTTTTTGCTCCGTTCTTTGTTATCGGGCAGTGGGCACTCTTTGTCTTGCTTTTGGTGGTACTGGCAGACGTATATTCTCTTTATCGTATTCGTGGAATCCGTGCTTTCCGTCAGTGTGCCGACCGTTTCTCTAATGGCGACGAAAATGAAGTAAGTATTCGAGTAGAAAGTAGTTATCCGCATCCTGTATCTTTAGAAATCATAGATGAGATCCCTTTTATCTTTCAGAAACGTGATGTCGACTTTCAGGTGAAGCTTGGAGCAAACGAGGGAAAAACAGTTACCTATCGTCTTCGACCTACTCATCGTGGCGTTTACTCTTTCGGTCATATCAGAGTTTTTGTGACCGGAAAAATCGGCTTTATATCCCGGCGCTATACTTGTGCAGAACCTTTGGATATCAAAGTGTACCCGTCATATCTGATGCTCCATCAATATGAATTGCTGGCAATAAGTGATAATCTGACAGAATTGGGAATAAAACGTATTCGCCGGGTTGGGCATCATACGGAGTTTGAGCAGATTAAAGAGTATGTAAAGGGGGATGATTACCGTACGATTGACTGGAAAGCAAGTGCCCGCCGGCATGAACTTATGGTGAATGTGTACCAAGACGAACGCTCACAGCAGATTTATAATGTGATCGATAAAGGTAGAGTGATGCAGCAAGCTTTCTGTGGAATGACCTTGCTGGATTATGCAATTAATGCTTCGCTGGTGCTTTCGTATGTTGCCATGCGGAAAGAAGATAAAGCCGGATTAGTGACTTTCGATGAACACTTCGATACTTTTGTGCCTGCTTCCAAGCAATCGGGATATATGCAGACATTGCTGGAAAGTCTTTATAGCCAGCAGACCACTTTTGGGGAGACAGACTTCTCGGCTCTTTGCGTTCATTTGAACAAACATGTCAGTAAACGTAGCCTGCTGGTACTATATACTAACTTCTCGAGCATAGGAGGAATGAACCGTCAATTATCTTACCTGAAACAACTAAACCGCCAGCACCGTTTGCTCGTAGTCTTTTTTGAAGATGTCGATTTGAAGGAATATATCGCCCAACCGGCAAAAGATACGGAAGGGTATTATCGGCACGTGATTGCAGAAAAGTTCGCTTACGAGAAGCGGCTGATTGTATCTACTTTGAAACAACATGGCATCTATTCTTTATTAACTACACCGGAGAATCTTTCGATTGATGTGATTAATAAGTATCTGGAGATGAAGTCACGACAACTACTATGATAAGTCTTTTATAATTTGTTCAACTGTCTCTTTTAAAGGAGGAAGATGTTTTCTTCTTTAAGCGTATATTCCATCTCTTGCTATTCTTTGGGAAATAAGTGAACGGAGGTTTTTACGCAAACGAAGGAGGTCTATTTTGCAGTTACATATACGTTCCAGTTCTTCTTTAATATCAAACATAATAAAAGGGTCCGGATCCTTTAGTTCAACAAAAACATCCAAATCACTCTCTTCATGTTGCTCTCCACGGGCAACAGAACCAAAAATACCAATAGAAATAATTCCATATTTCTCGGCAAACTGTTGTTTGAATTGGCGAATTTTTGTAAGATATTCATTGGTTGTTTTCACTTTTCTATCCTCCTTTCATACAAAAATAGTAAAAAATGGGAAGAAAACAAAAGGATTCTCTTAAAAACATATTATCCTCCTATGGCTTTCCGTGTTTCCACAAAGAAGAATACAGCCATTCCAATGATGATAATTCCCAGTATTCCATAGAAGAGCCTTGCCCGGTTGCGTCCTACATTCCGGACAATGGTTTGTGCGTTGCGCGTTGTAAAGAACCAGTCCCAGTTCAGCAATGACGCCAGCAGGGAGACGATTCCTGCCAGCGCAAAGATTCCTTGTACGATATATTGTCCGGTCATAGTCTGATTACTCTATTTCCGTTTTCCAGTTCTTCAATCGTTACTTTTACGGCATTTCCCGGAAGTAGTTCTTCTACCAGTTCCGGCCATTCGATAAAGCAGAGAGCGCCACTGTAGAAATAGTCTTCGTAACCCATGTCGTACACTTCGCTTAGCTTCTTGATGCGGTAAAAATCAAAGTGATAGATTAACTCTCCGGTTTCGTCCGAACGGTATTCGTTGACAATAGCAAAAGTAGGAGAAGTGATAACATCCGTTACGCCCAATGCTTCGCAAAGTGCTTTGACGAATGTCGTTTTGCCGGCACCCATCTTTCCGTATAAAGCAAATACAGTGTTGTCGCCCATAGCAGCGATAAATTCACGGGCTGCTTCATGGATACTTTCCAGTGATTGAATTTTGATTTCCATATACTATCTATTATTATGACTTTTTCCTGCAACAACTCTTTCCGATTTTACAAACGGCGTAAATCAAGATAGAGAAGAATATGATGGAAGCTCCCGAAGGGACTTTCCAGTGATAAGAAATAAATAATCCACCCAGGCAGCCCAAGAAACCGATGCCAATTGATAACCAGATAATCTTCTTGAAACTATAGGTGAACAAGTTGGCTGTCATCTGTGGAATGGTGAGAAGAGAAATGGCCAATACGATGCCTACCATTCGCAGGCAGGCTACAATGGTCAGTGCGATGAACATCATCAGTACATATTCAAAAATCTCTACCGGAATCTTTTGCGAACGTGCAAACTCACGGTCAAAGGCAATATATACGATAGGGCGGATAAACAGATAAAAGAATCCGGTCAGTATGAGTGCCAATATGCCGAGCATCCATAAGTCGATTTGGTTGATGGTCAGTATATTGCCGAAGAGGTAAGCCGACAGGTCGGGCGCAAATCCCGGTGACAGGAAGCTGAACATAATTCCGAGTGCCATCCCTAACGTCCAGAATACTGCAATGGCAGAATCTTCGCGCATATCTTTCCGTCTGCTAAGCCATTCGACGCCAAAAGCAGATAATACCGAGAATACGGCTGCCGAGAGTATCGGAGAAATTCCGGCAAACAATCCTAACCCGATCCCTCCGAAAGAAGCATGAGTGATTCCTCCGCTGATAAATACCAGGCGGCGGGTTACAATATATGTACCGATAATCCCACAGGCAATGCTTGCCAGCAGACTTCCCAATAGGGCGTGTTGAAAGAATGTATATTGTAGTAAATCCATCACATCACCTGTCATCTGCCTTTTTTACTTCTATGTTTCTTCTTTCTCCGATAATCAGAAAAACTTCGTCTTTGAGATCATCCGGTAGTTCAATGCCACGGAGCTGAAGGCTACGTACCCATCCGGCCACTTCTACATCCAGTGTCGTATACAATACATCCCGAAACATTTCTGTTTCTTCTTCTGTATACGCATCTCCTGCCTTGCCAATGAACTGGTCCAGTTCTTCGTCATCGTAATATTCTATCTTTTTGCTGACAGCTGCCAGCAGGCTATCCCGTTCGCATACTTCGTGTTGTCCGCAGCATTCCACATCTACTTCCTTCACTTCCGGCATACGGTCCAGTTCGCCCTTTTCTATTTTCTTTTGCAGTCTTTTGTTGCGGATAATTCCGGCTATCAGCGCAATGACACCCAGCAACACCAGACTTATAATAAGTATCCACATGACAATATAACAGTTACGAATCAAATTTGTGCAAAGTTACTTATAAATTTGTATTCTATCGTGTATGCTATCTATTTCTTTCGTACTTTTGTATGTTACTAACTCAAATATAAGATGAAAAGACAGAGTATATTATTCGTTCGGAGTATGTGGGTGGTTATCTTATTCACTACCCTTGCTGCCTGTAAAGATACGGATAACAGAGTGTTTGGAGATGATTTTGAATTTCCGGCATTGACAGATGAAAACACGATTCGCTTTACAGTGAATGTTGTAGGAGACTGGCGGCAGTTGGACATTGTAGCAAGTGGGGGACGAATGGTGATAGATTGGGGAAACGGTCGTATACAGAAAATAGAAGATCCTTCTTCAATGAGTGGCGGAGTGGTATATAGATATGGAAATAAAGGATTATATGAAGTGAGGATTTGGGCTGAAGAGCTGCAGCTTATCGATATAAGTGGTTTGCTTCTTCCTTTGAGTCATCTTTATTTGGGAAATATGCCGCGAATGAAATCACTGGCTTTGAATAGCATTTCTGATACTCGCGAATTGGACTTGAATACCTTCTGTCCTAATGTGGAAAGTATTAATATCGGTAGTTTCGCTGATTTGGAGCATTTGGAGATTGAGGATTGTTTCCGATTGCGATCTATACAAGTTTATTCTAATCCCAAATTGACTTCAATAGAGTTTGGTAGTCATCCGGAAGCGGAAAGTTTATATTGTTCTTATAATGGTTTTTCTTCCCTTTCCCTTAAAAGCTTGCCGGCATTGCGCGATATTGATTTGAGTTCTAATGAAGTATTGTCACATCTGGAATTGAACGAGAAGACTTCAATTTCTGCGATATTGATACAAGGATGTGCTTTCCAATCAATTACTGATATATTGAAATGTTGCCCTTCTTTAAGGGAATTAAGTTGCTCATACAACAAATTGACCGAACTTGATCTGTCCGATAACTCTAATATTAGTGAATTGCGTTGTGAACATAATCAGCTAACTCGTTTAATGGTACCGCAAGGAAGTCTGTTAGAACATCTTTATTGTCACTCGAATCAATTGGATGAGGATGCCTTGAATACACTGTTTGATTCCTTGGGGCAAGTGCTGGAACCTGCTATTTATTATCCGACTCCTCCCCGGCAATATCGGATTTCTTTTAATGATAATCCGGGAGCAGATGATTGTAATAGAAATATCTTGAATGATAAAAACTGGATAGTTGAAAATAAGTAAAGTATGGACGATTGTTTCTTAAATCTTATATACATCATGAAGAAAAACATTCTGCTTCTCTCTTTTTTGTGTAATTTTTCATTGTTGTTATCTGCCCAAACTAACGTAGAAAAAGGGTTGCAGAGTATCAACCGTTCCTCTGCCGAAGCTACTATCAACTTTTTGGCTAGTGATGAATTGCAAGGGCGTGAGGCAGGTTTTCATGGTTCACGTGTGACCTCGGAGTATATTGTTTCCTTACTTCAATGGATGGGAGTATCACCTTTGGCTGACAGCTATTTCCAGCCTTTTGATGCTTACCGTAAAGAACGTCAGAAAAAAGGACGTCTGGAAGTACATCCTGATTCCATAGCAAAACTGAAACAGGAAGTTCATCAGAAGCTTTCCATGAGGAATGTATTGGGAATGATTCCCGGTAAAAATACCAAAGAATATGTGATTGTGGGGGCTCACTTCGACCATTTAGGCATTGATCCTGCACTCGATGGCGACCAAATATACAATGGTGCTGACGATAATGCTTCCGGTGTATCGGCAGTGCTGCAAATTGCAAGAGCCTTTTTAGCCAGTGGACAGCAACCCGAAAGAAATGTAATCTTTGCTTTTTGGGATGGAGAAGAAAAAGGACTGCTTGGCTCTAAATATTTTGTACAAACTTGTCCTTTCCTATCTCAAATCAAAGGCTATCTGAACTTTGACATGATTGGCCGTAACAACAAACCTCAACAACCTAAACAAGTCGTTTATTTCTACACAGCCGCCCATTCGGTCTTTGGGGATTGGTTGAAAGAGGATATCAGAAAATACGGTTTGCAATTGGAACCGGATTACCGCGCCTGGGAAAATCCGATAGGAGGAAGTGATAATGGTTCGTTTGCCAAAGTAGGTATTCCGATCATCTGGTATCATACGGACGGGCATCCTGATTATCACCAGCCTTCCGATCATGCCGACCGATTGAATTGGGATAAGATAGTGGAAATCACTAAAGCCTCTTTTCTCAATATGTGGAAGATGGCAAATGAGAAGTCCTTTTAATGAAGCAGATAAAATACAATCCTGATAATTAACGGGAAAAGTCAGGATTGTATTTCTTATTTTTTGAGTATTCTTTTTAAATAGTCGATAGTTGGCAAATTCACAGTCTCAAAACTTCCTTTATAAAATACAGCAAAATTATTAAAAACACACGGTAACTCTTTTGCTTTCTGTAGCGTATCTACTTGAATAAAAGAAACAGGGACATCATTTGTTTCACAATATTGTTTGATCATTTCAATGTATTTATAGATGTAGGGGCATTGCATATCATAATAAATCGTCAGTTCCTCACTTTCTATTTTCAGATTTTTGGCATTTGGCGCAAATTGCGGTACTGTTCCGTCGAAAGAAAGAGCAAGCAATTCATATCCGTTATCAGTAGTGTCAACAACCTCAAAACCAAATTTCTTTGCAAATGATTGGTCGGAAAGCCAGCTCTTCTGTTTTTTTGCCCCAAGCATACAAATGCCGGATCTACCTTTTTCTTTGGCATCGGCTATACAGTACTCTATTAATGCTTTCCCATATCCGTTTCCTCGGGGGCTACCTAGCACCCATAAACAATACAGATAATAATAGTTGTCGCCGATGACGGGAACCCAAGCTGTTTCAAGAGGGGCATATTCAATAAAAACAGTAGCTTTGGCGTTTAACTTTCTAAAGACATGGCCTTCATTCAGCCGGTCGGAAAGCCATTGCCGTTTTGCTTCAATACCAGGATGAGACTTTTTGCTGCGGATGATGCAGCATAAATGCTCATTAGAAAGATTTTCTGTTGTTAAGTTTGTAAAGTCAGTATTCATATACACCTTTGTTTCAAGTTAGATATTATCAATCGGATAGTGTAGTAATTGTAATACTTGATTAGCCCGGTTGACAGATAAGCAAATACAAATGTAGTGAATTTTGCGGATAATCTCTGTTGGGTGACTATGGAAATCACAAAGACTTTTTATACATCTGCAGAGGATGTTGAACGAGAACTCATGCGAATGTAAAACTTCATTGCCTAACTTAGGATTAGATTGACCGCAGTTCTACCTAATCTGGAGCGAGACAATGAAGTTTATAAAAATAAAAAGATAACAGATATATAATATTAAGGTCGATATATTTGCAAACTCAAAGAGTTGTTCTTTTATCTTTTTATTATTCTACAGGTTGTGCGCCAGTGTCGCCTTCAATCTTCCATCCCGGGTTCTGATAAACGACTGAACTTGTAAAATCATTCTTATCCGAGGCTGTCTGACGAAATACAGCCATACCTATCGGATTCAGATAATGAGCAGGTGTAAAGAGGAATCCCTTCTGCCCGGCAATCAGATTATTCTTCGTGATTTTTTCGTATGGAAGAATATATTTACTTAAATCAGGTGAGGACATATTACCTTCTGCCGGATCTACTTTACATAAATCTGCCAGTTGCGTTTCATAGTTGCTTCCCCAGTATAGCATACCTTCTACACGGTAAGGTTTGGATATCAACTGGTCGCATGCACGCCAGCGTTTCAAGTCTTCCCAGCGCAAAGCTTCTGCACAAAGTTCGTTACGGCGTTCACGGCGGATATTATATAACGTCGCGTCTATCAATTGGCCATGAGAATAAGCACCGAAATCGCCTTTAGCCTCTTCGCTCATCTGTGTTGCAGCGATTGTCTTATTATAGTCTTCGTCCACTTTGGCGCGTCGGCGTAAAGCTTTCCAATATCCGTCGGCTGTTCCGTCGATTCTACCATTTTTTTCATACGAAGCTTCCATGTAAATCAACATGGCTTCTGCCGCACGGAAAACAATACCACCTGATGTTCCCGCACTATGGTCATTTGCCATGTGACTGGAGTAGTGTTTGCCTTTTTTGATGATGAATCCGGTTGTTGCCAAACTTCCTTTATCGCCATAAATGAAACGGATTGAGCAATAACTGGGAGTTCCGTCATCACCGTAATAATTCACATCACCTTTATTTTCGGTGTTGGCATCACCCGGCTTTTTGGTAAAGATAACAATGCGTGAATCACGATTCTGTAAAGTGGAATTTACTCCTTCTTTCTCCCAATCGGGATTATAATCGGAACCGGCTGCATAGATGGGAAGCCCATTGCGCATCAGGAATGAATTGACCATGCCACGAGTCCATCCGGAACCACCGCCATTGCGTGCCAACTCCATTTGCAAGTTGCTGGTTACCAATCCTTCCTTGAACTGTTTCCACATCAGTATTTCATCATATCCTTCCATGTTTTCATCGCAGAACATGGTGTAGTAAGGATTGATGGAAACCAGACTGGCGTTCATACCTTCGGGGGTATCGGTATTGTCTGCCAGTTTTCCGACGATATAGTCGCCTACCACTTTTGATGACTTCATTGCTTCATCAAGAAAATAAGCCACTTCTGCATCACTATTAAAACCGCTTACATCTGCGGGATTACCCGGCCATCCTTTTCCACCGGGTACAAAAGCTGTTCCTTTGTGATACTTTTCCCAAGTTGCTTCGAAGAGGGCAACGCGTGCACGTAGCAAGTGAGCTACGTTTTTGCTGATGCGATTCTTGCCACCGGGACTTTTATCAAGCAACAATTCTGTTGCTTTTTGCAAATCGTCCAGAATGAAGCGTGCCACCTTATTACGCGGCTGGCGCTTGCTGGATTCCACCAAGGTCTCTTCTATGTCGGGCAATGCAGTAGTGATAATAGGCAGATCTCCTAAAGAAACCAGTAATTTATAATAATTGTATGCCCGGATCACGTACATTTCTCCGATATAATGCTTCACATTATCCTGATTGCCGGTAATAGTGCCGGCTTCGAATTTCGGTAAAGTATTATCAAAGAAATAGTTGCAGGTTCGTATTTTACTCCAGTCCCATTCGCCTTCACCTGACGGCACCTTCTTTTGCCCGGGTATCCAGAAGGCCGGTGAGTCACCACTGGCTTGGTTATCAGTATCATTATCTTTGCCGAAGAAATTGATGCCATACGCATCGGTCACTGTTTCAAATGGGTAAGCATTGATTGTGTATGCAGCCAGATCACTTTCGGATGCAAAATATTTTTCGGGAATTACTTTATCCAGTGGTTCCCTGTCGAGAAAATCATTGCAACCGGTCAGTCCGCCCAATAGCAATGTTCCTATTGTCAAAAGTTTAATATGTTTTTTCATAATCGTTTATCATTTAAAATGTTGCACTTAAACCGAATGATACAGTCTTGGATAGCGGATAGGTACATCCGTCCCAGTTGCCGATGCCAACAGTTTCGGGGTCAAACGTATCGGCCAGACTGGTAATAGTAAATAAATTCTCTGCTGAAACAAAGAATCGCAGATTGTTTACGCAGAATTTCTCTGTCAAAGATTTAGGTAATGTATAACCTAAAGTAACGTTTTTCAGACGGCAGTAAGCCGCATTTTGCAAATATCGGGTCTGTGGATTACGGTTTCTATCATTCTCGAGAGGACGCGGATAATAACCACCCAGGTTAGCTCCTAGCGGATTAGTCGTATCTTCTCCGCGGAAATAGTCCAGATGAGGTTTGAAAAAGTTGGTTTGCCAGTAGCCTACTGCTCCCCAGAACATTGTAGAACCACTCCCCGGCATATAATCACGTTTCATCGTTCCTTGGAAAAATAATTTAAGGTCGAACCCTTTCCAGGCGGCATCCAGATTCAAACCAAAGTTGTAGCGTGGTGTACTGTTGCCTATTTTCTTCAAATCACCATGATCAGCCAGTGTTTTGTTACCTCTGCTGATCTGGCCGTCACCGTTCAAATCCGCATACATGATGTCACCTGCTCCCCAGCCGGAACCGAGTACATCCTGTGCGCCATTGGGCATACCGGCCAAATGATCTTTCATCTCTTGATCGGTCTTTGCGATGCCGATTGTTTGGAATCCCCATATATCACCTACGTGAGCACCTGCATAATACGTATTATTATTGTCTTTATCTAAAATTGTGTTTGACGGATTGGGGTATTTATCAATAACCACTTGATTGTCTGACAAAGATAAGGTAACTCCATACTTAAAGTCGCGTATCTGGTCGCGCCAGTTCACCTGTATTTCCCAACCTTTGGAAGTCATATCGAGGTTGTTTACTTTGGGAACGGCAATGCCTAAGAGGTTGGGTAGTTCGGGGGCGGGGCCTACCATGTTTTTAGATTTACGCTGGAAATAGTCGAATGTTACATTCAAACGATTGTTGAGCATAGATAAGTCGAAACCTAAATCCAGTGTTTGCGTCTTTTCCCATGTCAGTAAGGAAGATACCAGCGCAGATTCTTTGGAAATATTTGGTTTTACGCCATTTACCAGCCAACTGCCTAGTGCGTAATTGCCCCATTGGTCTTTGTTAATATCAATAGTTCGATAGAATGGATACCAGTTATCTGTGTTTTGGTTGCCCAATTCACCCCATGAACCACGTATCTTGAATGTGCTGATTAAATCGGTCAGATCTTCAAAAAATGCTTCACGGGCCATGTTCCATCCTAAGGAGAATGATGGGAACAGATTCCAGCGGTTATCTCGAAGGAAACGTGAAGTGCCGTCATATCTCATATTTACTTCAGCCAGATAACGTCCTTTGTAGTCGTAATTAACACGTCCGAAGAAGCCGGCTGTAGCCCATTCGGAGTACCCTCCTCTGTTTTGTGCATTTGTCTGCGTGGTGTTCAAGGTAGCCACTTCCGACATGATACCGTCTTGGGAAGCGGTAATATCACGTTGTTTGAATAGTTCGCTCTGAAAACCCAGCATCACTTTAAAGTTGTGCCCGCTTTCTAATGATTTGCCGTATTCGGTAAAGATGTTCGGATTGAAGAAATTACTCTTATAAGCATATTCTGTAACGCTGGAAGTTTGATTGGCAATAATGTAGGGATTTTTACTCACATCATAACCATAAACGGTTTGATAATCGGTATGGTTGAAATTATAGTTGGAACGGTAGTTCAATTCTACGTTAATTTTCCAGTCTTTGATGGGTTCCACGATGAAAGCAAGCTGGTGTGCCATCACGTCTTTTTGTGATTTATATCGGCCTCCTTCTGTTAATTGGTAAATCTTGGATTCGACAGTATAGAATCCGTTTGGGTCTACTACCGGAATGACAGGCCAGTAGCGGCATACATCGAAATAGAATACATTACTTTTGATATCGCCTCCGGCAAATGAAGGAGCTTCATAATCCGTCCGGTTAAAACGCATACTATAGCTTATTTTCAACCATTTGGTTAAGTCCGCATTGATTTTTGCAGTAAAGGAGTAGCGTTGTTTGTTATCATCTCCAAACTTCAAGAGACCTCCTTGGTCCAGATAATTCGCAGAAAGATAATATTGTATTTTATCCGTTCCACCATTTACGCTCAATGAATGCTCGTGGGTAAAGCTATTACCAAATAACGTTTTTAACCAGTCGGTATTGCCGGTAGGCATCACGTCTTGCCGTTGGGGATCATCGAATGAATTCCATCTTCCCGCATCGGTCGGCCACATATATTGTGTGCTTTTTCCTGCCTGAAAATCCAGAATTTGTTGAAGTTTGGTGGCGCTATACATGGGAGTCTGTCCACCATTAGTTAACTGGTCATTGACTGCCAGAGCAAAATTGTATGAATCCGCCATTTCAGGCATATTCAAGGGAGATACAAAACGGAAGTTGTTATTATAGTTAACTACCGTTTTTCCCGACTTACCTTTCTTTGTTGTAATCAGGATGACTCCACCTGGTGCCCGCGAGCCATAAATGGAGGAAGCGGCTGCATCTTTCAGTACAGAAATATTCTCAATGTCCTGTGGATTGATAGCGTTCATGTCTCCCTCCATACCGTCAATGAGCACCAATGGTTCTACCTTTGAACCAGCTCCAATTGTTCCAACACCACGAATATTGAATTTTTTGTCTGAACCTAAGGAGCCACCACCATCACCAGTAGAGATATTCATACCCGGAACCATACCTTGCAAAGCTTCTATGGTAGAGTTAACGGGACGTGCCGAAATTTCTTTTGCTCCTACCGTAGATACAGATCCTGTTACATTCACTTTCTTTTGTGTGCCAAAAGCAACCACAACAACTTCATCCAATGTTTGTGTATTGTCTTTAAGGATGATATTCAATGATTGTCCTGTGAATTTGATTTCTTGAGTCTGATAACCAACAAAAGAGACTACAATAATATCTCCGGTTTTTACATTGTTTAAAGAGAAGTCACCGTTGATTCCGGTGATTGTACCGTTCGTCGTACCTTTGGCTACGACGGATGCACCGATGATGGTTTCACCTGCTGCATCTTTTACTACACCCTTACAAGTAGTACCCTGTTGTACAACGGAAACTTTTAGAGTGCTTTCACCAGTTTCCGGATAAGCTGCTTCTACTGACATTGTCAGTAGGAACAACAACATACTAACTGACTTTAGTTGTTTTAACATAGCATTGAATTTAGAGTTTTTCCTAGAATCCGGAATTACTTTTAATAAGTTCTTTCAGAACTTATTCCGTGCGTAAAACGTTGGATTCAAAGCCTTAAATTCAAAAAAAGAGTCATCTTTTAAGCGATCTTTTCTACTTGTTTTATACCCATTTTATATCTATTTCGTACCTGTTTGTGTTAGATGAAATAACAAGGATGATGAAATAAACAAGTAGTTTCATTTCAATATGAAGATAAAATACGGCTTTGGGTATTCTTAAAAAGAAAAAATGAATGAGAATTTGATATTATTTTTGAAAATACATGCTATGTATTAAAATATATTATATATTTGTGCCGTTAATTCTAATTTTATAAACCATCCTAGTTCTGAAAGAACTTATTTTTTCATCATTGATTACTGAACCCTAAAAGTGTCCTCCAATTGTAAGAGAGCTGTTTATTTGTGAGTTAGCTATTATCATTAATATGATTCCCGTACAGACTTATATACATAACTAGAATTTGGTAGATACCAATATCTGTATAAACAGTTGGGGCAGGTGTTTTTTTATTAGATTTACTTAGACAAATATGTGTTGGCTATGGAGTATCTATCATTACATCCGGCAATAAATAGCAGATGGCAACAGACGAAACAGGATAGTTACATATCTCCATCTTTTGGAAATGAAAGCTACTTTTTTCTTTTTAGAAATAGCCTTTTTAATTTGTTTCACAGCTTTATCAACGGGAGTAACCCAAAACAATCCTTCTCCTTTTGCCATAGCGGTGTCTACAAATCCGGGACGAATATCGGTAGTGTAAATAGAATAAGGAGATTTAGTTGCTTTTTGTCGTAATCCTTCCATATAGTTGATTTGATAGGCTTTCGACGCATTGTAGGCGGGAGCGATGCCACTGCCGCGTGTACCTCCAACAGAGGAAATAGTAACCAGATGCCCGCTTTTTTGCTGTTCGAAATATCGGAAACCCCAGTCTGCGATGTTGGTGAATCCTATCACGTTCGTTAGTAAGGTAGGTTCTTCCAATTGGTAGGAGAGTTCGGGGTTTAGTTCTCCGGTCCCGGCACAGATAATCAATATATCCATTCCACCCATTTTTTGAGTGAGAGTTTCGAGGGATGAAATGGTAGCTTGTGTATCGGTGATGTCGCACACTTGATAGAATAGTTTGTCTTTGTCCCGGGCGCATACCTCTTCTAATAGATTTTCCCTGCGACCGGTAATGCCGATAAGATAATCTTCTTGAGAATAGACTTCTGCCAATCCACGACCGATGCCGGAAGTTGCACCTATAATTATAATTTTTTTCATGAAATACAATATACTTTGTTTGCCCGCAAAAGTAAGGGTAGAGAATAAATAAACTCTTGATTGAAATCAAGAATTTATTTTTGTACGACTTTTCTTCGGATACGACTTAATGTTTCGGGACGAATCAGAAGATAGGAAGCCAGTTCTTTTAAAGTTATCAGTTTCAGTAAGTCGGGACAACGGTTGATAATTTCAAGATAGCGTTCTTCCGGTGTCAGGCTGTACATTGAAATCATCCGGTCGTAGACTTCCCACAATAACGTTTCTGCGATGCGGCGTCCTAACTTTTGGTGAACGTCGTTGGTATCGTAGAAGTCTGCCATTTGCTGGTAATTGATTACGTATACCGAGCAGTGACACAAGGCTTGTATATCTACATTTGATTGGTCCTGTAACTGAAAAGCCGGATAGTTGCCAACAAAAGAATGATCGAAAGTATAGCCTACAATGCTGCTCTCGCCTACACTGTTGGTGCAACAGTACCGGAAAGAACCGGAACTGACGAACCCCATTGTTTTACATACTTCTCCCTGGCGGGAAAAGTAGTCTCCTTTCTTATAATAAGTCTGCTTCCCCTGTTGTAATACAAAATCTACAATAGGGGAGTAGTTGATGTGGGAAGTATATTTGTTGAAATCTTCCACAGCGTATGAAAATTAGCCTTCGTTTATAACCTGAAATCCAGCCTGTTTCAAATCTTCCCAATATCCGGGATATGATTTGGTAACGACTTGCGGATTGGCAATAAGTAAATTGGGATGGCGGATAATTGCCGGTGCAAATGCCATTGCCATCCGATGGTCTTCGTAGGTTTCAATCACCGGAGTTTCTTCCGGTTCACATCGTTCGCCATTCCACATTAATATACTGTCATTTTCTTCCTCGATCACATATCCCAGTTTTTTAAGCTCGGCTCGCAGGGCGGCAATACGGTCAGTCTCTTTTATTTTCAGGCTTTGTAATCCGGTGAAACGGAAAGGGATATTCAGCAAGGCACAGGTAACAACGAATGTCTGTGCCAAATCCGGAATGTCGACAAAGTCTTCTTCCAGTCTTTCCGGCGCTTTGCCTGTTTTTTTCAGTTTCACACCTTGTGATGTAAATTCGGTAGTTATACCTAAGCGTGAGAAAACTTCTGCTCCCCGGCTATCTCCCTGATAACTGTTAGGAAACAACCCCAATAATTCAATTTCTGCTTTGGGAGATAAGGCGGCAATCTGATACCAATAGGAAGCTGCGCTCCAGTCACTTTCCACTTTGAAAGGAATGCTCTGATAGAGTTGTGGAGCAACGGAAATGCTATTGGGAGAAGTCCATGCAGCTTTGGCTCCAAAGTCCTGCATCAGTTGCAATGTAAGATTGATATAAGGACGGGAAATTATCTCCCCGCTTAAATGCAAAGTCAAACCGTCTTTGAGTGCCGGACCTATCATCAATAGAGCAGATATATATTGGGAACTGACATTTCCTTTCAGTGTTATTTCGTTTCCTTTCAATTCTGCACCTTTGATGCGGAGGGGAGGATATCCTTCATTGCGGGTATACTCTATTTCAGCTCCTAACTCACGAAGCGCATTGACTAATATCTGTATCGGACGTTGCTGCATACGGGCTGTTCCTGTGATTGTCCGTTCCCCCGGGGTCACACTTAAATAGGCGGTAAGGAAACGCATAGCAGTGCCCGCAGCCATGATGTCAATCGTCTCTTTCCCTTCGGTGAGAGCTTTTATCATCACCTGTGTATCGTCACAATCGGACAGGTTTTCAGGAGGATAAATACCTTTGCCCAGCGCATTGATGATTAATGCACGATTACTGATACTTTTAGAAGCCGGCAACTGGATAGTTGCTGTTACTACTGAAGGAGGGATGAGTTTATAGAGCATCATTTCTATTTTCTTTGGTTTGAGATGACAAAAATAGACATAAATTGGTATATATGCAGTTATAAAGTCAGAAAAACAATAGAAAATTTAGAATGGGAAAATTACAATCGTATTTGAAGTAGAGGATAAAATCTCAAGAAATTACAATTGTATTTAAAATAAATGCTATATTTGTGATGTATTGCAATCGTATTTAAAAAGAAGTAGAATGAAAATACCTCGCATAATTAAACAAAGAAACACTTATGTTGACCGCATAAGACCTTTCATGAGGAAAACATTGGTAAAAGTGATGGTCGGTCATCGTCGTGTCGGTAAAAGCTTTATTTTGTATCAACTCATGGAGTTGATACGGAAAGAAGAGAGTGATGCGAATATTATCTATATAAATAAGGAAGATGTCAATTTCATAGATATAAAGACTTATAAAGAACTGAATGATTATATTCTTTCAAAATCGGTAGATGATAGAATGAACTATATTTTTGTCGATGAAATACAGGAAATACAAGATTTCAGGTTGGCTATCCGTTCGTTGGCATTGGATGATAATAATGATATATATGTGACAGGCAGTAATTCAGAGATATTTTCCAGTGATTTAGCGAATGAATTGGGAGGTCGGTATGTTGAATTTGTGGTTTATAGTTTGTCGTATATTGAATTTCTGGATTTCCATGAACTGGAGAATACGGATGCGTCATTGGAGAAATATATTCATTATGGAGGATTGCCTTATCTGATACATTTGCCGATGGAAGAACCTGTTGTTATGGAGTATTTGAGGAGCATTTACTCTACCATTATATTAAAAGATGTGATTCAGAGAAAGAATATAAGGAATACGGTCTTTTTGGAACAACTAGTTTCGTTCTTGGCAGGTAACATTGGCAACTTATTTTCCAGCAAGAGTATTAGTGATTTTCTGAAAAGTCAGAAAGTGGATATTTCTCCTTATGTTGTGAGTGAGTATGCGATGGCATTATCGGATGCTTTTATTGTACATAGGGTAGGAAGGTATGATATTGCCGGAAAGAAATTATTCGAAAGAGGGGAGAAGTATTATTTTGAGAATATGGGGATTCGTAATGTGATTACGGGGTACAAGCCACAGGACAGAGCGATGCGTTTGGAGAACTTGGTTTATAATCATTTGGTATATAGTGGATATGATGTAAAAATCGGGACATTGGGTACGGAAGAAATAGATTTTGTCTGTAAACGGAATGGAGAGATTCTCTATGTGCAAGTCTCTCTTGAACTTTCTAAACAGGAAACTATTGAAAGAGAATTCGGGAATTTATTGA
Organism: Bacteroides sp. 2_2_4; assembly: GCF_000157055.1. Taxonomy (NCBI): domain Bacteria; kingdom Pseudomonadati; phylum Bacteroidota; class Bacteroidia; order Bacteroidales; family Bacteroidaceae; genus Bacteroides; species Bacteroides sp. 2_2_4. Next base: position 130,995 of record NZ_EQ973370.1, read on the forward strand.
AGATTAAAGATAATTATCCGAAAGTGGTAGTGTCCGGAGAAAAAATGTTTGAAAATACTTATGAAGGGATAGAACATATTTATATTAGAGACTTCTTGTCTTCTGTTTTGTTACATTCCATTACTCGTGTCATTTAATCAAAGAACAACTGTTTTTTCTTTTATAAATAAGTATGATGAAAATACCGAATATACGTTTACTCAACCAACAGTTATTAAGTCCTCTTTTCTTTCAACCCAAGGAACTTGTGTCCTGGATGGGAGCTATGCAGGCACAGAATTATTCCATGGTGAAATGGGCAGTAGGAATGCGTTTGAAGTCAGCAACGATTCAAACTGTGGAAAAAGCGCTCCGTGATGGTGAAATCCTGCGGACTCATGTAATGCGTCCGACATGGCATCTCGTAGCAGCAGAAGATATCCGGTGGATGTTGAAACTTTCCGCCGGGCGTATTATATCTGCTAATGAGTCTTATGCGAAGGGGCATGACTTGGAAATTTCTGAAGAGCTCTATACGAAAAGTCATAATCTGTTGGAGAAAATTCTTTGTGGGAAGAAAAGCCTGACGAGGCAGGAGATTGCCGAGCATTTTAACCGTTCGGGGATTGTAGCGGATAATCATCGTATGACCCGCTTTATGGCTCGTGCGGAGCAGGTGGGGATTGTATGTAGTGGGGAAGATAAAGGAAGTAAATGTACGTATGCGCTTTTGGAAGAGCGTGTTCCGCCGATGCCGGAATTGACCAAAGATGAATCTTTGGCTCGTTTGGCTAGAAGCTATTTTCGTAGTCATGCTCCTGCTGTTTTGCAAGATTTTGTCTGGTGGTCGGGGCTGCCTATTACAGATGCACGTCAAGCTATTTATTTGATTGATTCGGAATTAACGGCAGAAGAATGGAATGGACAGACATGGTATATTCATGAAGATTGCCGGACTCGTGGAAAAGTTACCGGCAGTTTGCATCTTCTTCCTTCTTATGATGAATATTTGCTTGGTTATAAAGACCGGACAGACGTTTTGCCTAAAGAGCATTACTCGAAAGCATTTACCAATAATGGTCTGTTTTATCCGATTGTTCTTCATGAAGGACAAGTGATAGGAAACTGGGATAAGTCTGTTAAAAAGAGAGGCTCATTGATAGAACATTCATGGTTCCGGTTGGATGATTGTGTTGATGAAGGTGCGTTGGATCGTGAGAAAGATAAGTATATACGGTTTTGGCGATAATATATGAAAAAACGTATATTTTATCGTTGTATAATTCCATATATGCAGGATATATTTAGGCATGAGTTGAAAATGAGAAGGATTTGCTGTTTTCGAATTTAGAAAAGAAATAAATCGATTGCGTTTTGGGACAATTTGTTTTAGTCTGTATTCTTTATAGAATAGATGTATAGAACTTGCCTTTGTTTTGTCTCAATTTGATATGTGGAGTGTTGGCTGTTTCAGGTGTAGGTTAGCTCTGGGATAGCACTTAAAATAAAGTTTTATATGCTCCTTTTAAAGGAATAAAGTGTTTCTCACCGATCAATGAGTCGTTCCTTTAAAAGGAACTGGTTATTCCTTTTAAAGAAACGATTGTCAATAAGTTTATTATAGTGTATCTTTTGACTGTTTTTATGTAAAAAACTCCTCGGGAACTGTATATTCTTGCATTGTTTTATACAACAGAACTGCTGGAAGAGGAAATCCGTGTGATGCTATTTATCCTCATCATATTAAAAATAGAACATTTAAAGTAAGATATACTACCACATTTATATTATAATAGAGCTTTCTCTCTATTTAAATAAATAGCATCAGGACTGATTTTATTTGTTCATTTGCCTTTTTGCCCATTCCAGTCTTCGTTGATCGGCTAATGGAGTCACTTTAAATTCTTCGAATGTAGCGGTGAACCCTTTCCCGTCCGGACAAGCTCCCATTAATCCTACCATGACAGGACAATTATCTTGCAACCAACACGTGCGCATCATAATATATTCTTTATCATCACGTGAGAAAAATATTTCTACTGCATCCAGGCGACGGACTGCTTTTATCCATATCGAACGGGGAGCATCCGGCAATTGTACTACACTCCAGTCGCTAGTCCGATGCGTAACTACGGCACTTACATTCTGTTTGCCATCAACGTATTCCACACCTGCTTTTATCCAGTTTTCATGGTCGATGCGCAGCATTAATCCCATTTGGTCAAAGGTGGTGACATAGTTGCCGGTTATCTTTACTTTGGCTTCAAATTCTCCACCATAAGTTGCATAATAGAAAGGTCCGTCGTCCACTGTGAACCCATAATGAGAAATCCTCCAAAAGTCTGTTTTTGCAGGAACATCCATCACTAAGGTTTTGCCATCTTTTATTTCCCATTGTTGAGGCTCGTTCAGCCAATTCATTTTATTCAAACTTTGTGCCATAGAAGAAGTTGTTACTGCCATAAAGGCTATTGACATCATTTTGATTTTTAAATGTTTCATGATCATTTCTTATTTGATTATCTTTGTGGTGCAAAGATAGGTCATACCTCCGTGTGCAACAATACTGAATAATAACCATTTTATAAGATGGACGTATTACAAAAGGAAATAGATGAAGTTTATGCGACACAACTGATAGCCGATGAAATATTGGACAATGGAGTTGTAGAGCAACATCAACGCTTTATTCATTCATTGACGGAGATTAATGGTGGATGTGCTGTTATTTCAGATCTTTCGAATAGGAAAAGTTACATTGCCGTTCATCCTTGGGCGCATTTTCTAGGCTTAACTTCCGAAGAAGCTGCTTTGAGTGTGATTGATTCTATGGATGAAGATTGTATTTATCGGCGTATTCATCCTGAAGACTTGGTAGAAAAGCGGTTATTGGAGTATCAGTTTTTTCAGAAGACCTTTTCGATGTCTTCCGAAGAACGGTTGAAGTACCGGGGAAGATGCAGAATACGTATGATGAATGAGAAAGGAGTCTATCAGTATATTGATAATTTAGTGCAGATTATGGAAAATACTCCTTCCGGAAGTGTATGGTTGATTTTTTGTCTTTATACCTTGTCTGCAGATCAACGAACGGAGCAGGGGATATATCCCACTATTACCCATATGGAACGTGGAGAGGTCGAAACGCTCTTTCTTTCGGAAGAACATCGTAATATCCTATCCGAACGTGAAAAGGAAATACTTCGCTGTATACGTAAAGGACTATCTAGTAAAGAAATTGCAGCTGCCCTTTATATTAGTGTGAATACAGTCAATCGACACCGGCAGAATATTTTGGAGAAACTCTCTGTCGGTAATTCGATAGAAGCGTGTCGGGCTGCTGAATTGATGAAACTGTTGGATTTGTAATCCAATAAGATGGCATTGTTTACTGATTTCTTTCTTCAGATTTGAAGCTTATCTGAAGAAAGAATAGAACTTATTTAAAACAAAAGCAGCAACTCATCAAATCTTTTCACCTGCTTCAGATGGTCATGTGTGAATGTGTCTACTACTTCATGTTTCCACATCACTTCAAAAGGAATATGTATGCCATATCCTCCCAGCGATAGAACAGGTTGAATGTCCGATTTCAGAGAATTGCCAATCATGACAAATTCGGAAGGATCAATCTGTAAGATATTCAACATTCGTTGATATTCTTTCTCTGTTTTATCGGACATCACTTCAATGTGATCGAAATAAGAGGCTAATCCGGAACGTTCCAGTTTATTCTCCTGATCGAGCAAATCTCCTTTAGTGGCAACTACTAATTTGTATTTTCCTTTCTCTTTCAATTCTTTAAGCGTTTCTTTTACTCCCGGCAATAGTTCAATAGGCATTTTCAGTAATGATTTGCCTAATTCAATAATATGTTGAATGTCTGTACCTGAAATCTTTTGTCCACTCACATGCAAAGCTGTCTCTACCATAGAAATGGTGAAGGCTTTGGCTCCATATCCGAGATACTTCAGATTATTCATTTCTGTTTGAAATAAAGCAGCTGAAATATGTTCAGAAGTGCCATAAGGCTTTAATAGGTCTGTATATTGTTTCTCTATTTCCTGGAAAAAAGGTTCATTGCTCCACAAGGTATCGTCTGCATCAAAAGCAATGACTTTAATAAGTTCTTTCATCGGTTTCGTCGTTAATGGTAAATTTTAGATCATCTGTTTGATATTTGCGCTGCAAAGTTACTACAAAAAAGTGAAATGCGGAAAGATATAGTGATAGAATTGAGTTACAAGGGTTTTGGTTGAAGTGGCGATAATCCGTGAAGCCATTACAATCCCTGCCGAAGCCAAATCCTGACGCCGCTACGTTACTTGTTCGTAACCATGCCCGAAAATGCGACAAACGGGTACGAATAGCGAAACAAGGCTCTAAGGAATAGTGAGTTATCCATAACTCATGCGAAAAATCAGGTTACGGAAAAAGATTGCGCCGTTCCTCCCCGTTTTGCGTACCAACACCGGACTCTTCACCAACTAATTTTGAAACCCAAAAATTAAGGACAATGAAGAGTACATTTTCAGTAATCTACTACCTCAAGCGTCAGGTAGTGAAAAAGGACGGGACAGTTCCCGTCATGGGACGCATCACGGTGGACGGCAGCCAGACACAGTTCAGCTGCAAACTGACTGTCGATCCGAAACTGTGGGACACCAAAGGTGGACGTGTCACGGGCAGAAGCACGGCGGCACTCGAAACGAACCGTATGCTTGACAAGATGCGGGTACGCATCAACAGGCATTATCAGGAAATCATGGAGCGTGACAACTTCGTCACGGCGGAGAAGGTGAAGAACGCCTTTCTCGGACTGGAACACCGCTACCACACGCTGATGCAGGTGTTCCGCCAGCACAACGAGGACTACGAGAAGCAGGTGGAGGCAGGCATGAAAGCCAAAGGCACGCTGCTGAAGTACCGCACCGTTTACAAGCACATGCAAGAGTTCCTCGACATCCGCTACCATGTGAAGGACATCGCCCTAAAAGAGCTTACCCCGGCTTTCATCTCCGACTTCGAGATGTTCCTGCGCACGGACAAGCACTGCTGCACCAATACCGTGTGGCTGTACGTCTGCCCGTTACGGACGATGGTATTCATCGCCATCAACAACGAGTGGCTGACGCGCGACCCGTTCCGCGAGTATGAAATCAAGAAGGAGGAAACAACACGCAGTTTCCTGACCAAAGATGAGATCCGCCTGCTGATGGAGGGGAAACTGAAAAACGCCAAACAGGAATTGTACCGCGACCTCTACCTGTTCTGCGCCTTCACGGGGCTGTCGTTCGCGGATATGCGCAACCTTACGGAAGAGAATATCCGCACCTACTTCGACGAACACGAGTGGATAAACATCAACCGCCAGAAAACGGGCGTGGTGTCCAACATCCGCCTGCTCGACATCGCCAACCGCATAATCGGCAAATACCGGGGACTGTGCGGGGACGGCAGGATATTTCCCGTTCCGCATTATAACACGTGCCTTGCCGGTATCCGTGCCGTCGCCAAGCGTTGCGGCATCACCAAGCATATCACGTGGCATCAGAGCCGCCACACGGCAGCCACGACGATATTCCTCTCCAACGGTGTTCCCATCGAAACGGTCAGCTCCATGCTCGGACACAAGAGCATAAAGACGACGCAGATTTACGCAAAGATAACCAAAGAGAAGCTCAATCAGGACATGGAGAACCTTGCCGCAAGATTGAACGGCGTCGAGGAATTTGCAGGTTGCACCATCTAAAAAGAAAAGCCATGAAACGTGACACAATCATCATCGAGGACAAGGCAGTCAGCGTAACCGGTAACGACGTGTGGATGACCGCCACCGAAATAGCCGGATTGTTCCATACGACCGTCCCGGCAGTGAACGCCGCCATCAGAGCCGTCCGCAAGTCGGACGTGCTGAACGACTACGAGGTGTGCCGCTACATGCAGCTTGAAAACGGGCTGCACGCGGACGTGTACGCCCTTGAAATCATCATCCCGGTCGCTTTCAGGGTGAATACCTACAACACCCACCTGTTCCGCACATGGCTGGTGGGAAAGGCACTCTCACAAGAGAAACGGCAGACATACGTGATGTTCATACAGAACGGAAAAGCCGGGTATTGCTGATTGCACATACCCCATAAGACAAGTAAACGGGTAGCACCACAAAAGGTGTCACCCGTTTACTTTTTCATGAAACCGCCTCACTCCAGCGGCTTGCGGTAGTTCGCTTCCAGTACCCCGCGCAGCCCCGTTTCCGGGTAAAGCACCTTCCCTCCCAAAAGTATGAAGGGCAACACGCGGTTGTTGCGGTATTCCTGCAAGGTGCGCCGGCTCACACGGAGCAGTTCCGACACCTCGCCGTCCGTCAGGTAACGTTCCCCGTCCAGCGGAGGACGGTAGCTTTCCAGAAATGCGGACAGCCATTTCGAGCCTTTGCGCATATCCTGCACCACAGAGGCTATCGGCTCGTCTTCCATCGTAAAAACATCGTTGTTCTCGTTCATCATAACTTCGGATTCAGTGGGTGAATAAATCAAATCATCTGCCGTGCGGATAGAGCGTGCCGACAAGCGGTATCAGCCGCTTCACCTCCTCTGGCTTGTAATAGAACCTGCGGTTTATCTGCGAGTAGCCGATAAGCCGCCTGTCACGCAGCGTCTGCAACGTGCGCGGGCTTATTCTCAACTGCCCGCAGACCTCCTCGCCCGTGAGCCATCTTTCCATGCGCCCCGTGTCGCTTTTGCGCCTCAGGGCGGCGACCTTCTCCGAGAGTGCGCCGAATGCCGCCACCATCATCTCGAAAGTCTTTTTCTCGATAGATACTATTTCCATATTCATGTCATTTAGAGTTTGCCGCAAAGGTAACGAAACGGCATACAAGACGTATCGTTTTCCGCTGAAAGGCTGCCTGTTGCGCCGTTTGACCGGGTTACGGAGCCATCTTCCGCAAAAATCTTACGTGAGTCACGTAGTGAGTTGTTAAAGCCCCTTTTGTTTATTGCCGAATTTTGTCGCAGAAACAAAAAGAAAGGACTGAACATGAAAGTGATAACAATGGAAAGTTCCGCCTACAAGGAGATGATGGCGCAGATTGCGAACATCGCAGGGTACATCCGCGAGGCAAGGGACGAGAAGAAACGGAAGCGGGAAACCGAAGACAAGCTGCTTGACACGGCACAGGCGGCGAAGATGCTCAACGTGAGCAAGCGCACCATGCAGCGTATGCGCACCGACCACCGTATCGAGTATGTGGTGGTACGCGGAAGCTGCCGCTACCGCCTTTCCGAGATACTGCGGCTATTGGAGGACAACACAGTAAGGAACGAGGAAGGGACAATAGACACCCTGTTCCACAACCACACGCTGCGCACGGGCGGCAAACCAAAAGGAAGGAGGACATAGGTCATGGAACTGCTCACACGAAACAACTTCGAGGGCTGGATGCAGAAGCTGATGGAACGGCTCGACCGTCAGGACGAACTGCTGCTGGCGATGAAGGCTGAGGGGAAACAGCCCACTATCACGGAAAGCATCCGCCTTTTCGACAATCAGGATTTGTGCATGTTGCTCCAGATAAGCAAACGCACCCTCCAACGCTACCGCAGCGTAGGCGCATTGCCCTACAAGACGCTGGGCAAGAAGACCTATTACAGCGAGGAGGACGTGCTGACATTCCTTTCCAACCATATCAAGGACTTCAAAAAGGAAGATATAGCCTTCTACAAGGCTCGTATCCATAATTTCTTTCATAAATAACCCATTAAAACATTTTTCAGATGGCAAAGAAAAAAGACGAAAAGGACGTGCTGGTAGTCCGTGACGAGAAGACAGGCGAGATCAGCGTGGTAGCCGGGCTGAACGCGGACGGCACACCCAAGCGCACCCCCGCAAAAGCGGAGAACGCGCAGAGTTTCCTGCAATTCGACCGACATGGCGACGTGCTGGACAACTTCTTCAAGAACTTCTTCCGGCAGTGCAAGGAACCCAGCCGCTTCGGTTTCTACCGCATTGCGGCAGACCAAGCTGAAAATCTCTTAGAGGTGATGAAGCAACTGCTGAAAGACCCCGAAGCGAACAAGGAGCTGCTCGCCCCTCACAAGGTGGACACCTCCGACTATGAGAAGAAGGTGCAGGAAGAGATGGCAGCACAACAGACAGAGAAACAAGAACCTCAAAAACAGGAGAACATGGAACAACGGAAAGAACAGCAACAGGACAAATCCGAACAGATGCAGGGCAAACGTGGCTACCAGCCCATCGACGAGAGTAAAATCAACTGGCAGGAGCTGGAGGACAGATGGGGCGTAAAGCGGGACAACCTTGAAAAGTCCGGCGACCTTACGAAGATGCTCAACTATGGCAAGTCCGACTTGGTAAAGGTCAAACCGACCTTCGGCGGCGAATCATTCGAGCTGGACGCCCGCCTCTCCTTCAAGAAGGACGGTGAGGGAAACATCAGCCTCGTGCCGCACTTCATCCGCAAGGAGCAGAAGCTGGATGAGTACAAGGAACACAAATTCTCCGACAATGACCGGAAGAACCTCCGCGAAACGGGCAATCTCGGTAGGGTCGTGGACATTGTGGACAGGGAAACGGGCGAGATCATCCCCTCCTACATCAGCATCGACCGCAAGACGAATGAAATCACGGACATTCCGGCAAGCAGGGTGCGCATCCCGGAGCGCATCGGCAAGACGGAAATCACCACGCAGGAGCGGGACATGCTCCGCGCCGGACTGCCCGTACGCGACAAGCTCATCGAGCGCAACGACGGCAGAAAGTTCGTCACCACCCTGCAAGTGAACGTGGAGCAGCGCGGCGTGGAGTTCGTGCCGGGAACCGGCAAGTCGCCCCGTACCGCACAGACACAGGAAACCAAAGGCGACACATCGAAAAGTCAGGCGCAGGGCGGGGAAAATGCCGCACAGACCAAGAAGGAGCAACGCCGCAACACGTGGACGAACGAGGACGGCAGCATCCGCCCCATCAGCAAATGGAGCGGCGTGAGCTTCACCGACCAGCAGAAAGCCGACTATGTGGCGGGTAAAGCCGTGAAGCTGGAGAACGTGACCGACAAGCAGGGCTTCCATGCCACGATGTATATCAAGTTCAACCCGGAGAAGGGACGCCCGTACCGCTACGACACGAACCCTGACAATGCACAGCAGGTTGCTCCGTCCAACGAGAGCCGCACGCAGGTGGCGGTGAACAACGATGGCAAGACCAACGAGGCTACAAAGAATCTGAGAGAGCCGTTGCAGAAAGGTCAGACCAACCCGAAGGACGCCCGCCAGCAACAGCAGCAGGAGAAGCCGCAGAAGAAAACGGGCAAGGGCATGAAAATGTAATCCCGTGTCCGCCACTGAATCCAAAATAAAATCCAAAGTATCAACAAAAAAGAAGAAGACATGAAGACAATCATTGCAGAAAAGCCCTCCGTGGCACGTGAAATCGCCCGCATCGTGGGCGCGACAAAGAGAGAGGAAGGATATTTCGAGGGAGGCGGTTATGCCGTGACATGGGCATTCGGACACCTCGTTCAGCTTGCCATGCCCGACGGCTACGGCGTGCGCGGATTTGTCCGTGACAACCTCCCGATTATTCCCGACACATTCACGCTCGTCCCCCGTCAGGTCAGGACGGAGAAAGGTTACAAGCCCGACAGCGGCGTGGTGTCGCAGATAAAAGTCATCAAAAGACTGTTCGACACAAGCGAACATATCATCGTGGCGACCGATGCCGGACGCGAGGGAGAGCTTATCTTCCGCTACCTCTACCACTATACGGGTTGCACCACTCCTTTCGTGCGCCTGTGGATCAGCTCTCTCACCGACAAAGCTATCCGCGAGGGACTGCGGAAACTCGAAGACGGCAGCAAATACGACAACCTCTACCTCGCCGCCAAAGCGCGGAGCGAATCCGACTGGCTCGTGGGCATCAACGGCACACAGGCGTTATCCATCGCCGCCGGACACGGCACGTATTCCGTGGGGCGGGTGCAGACACCAACGTTGGCTATGGTATGTGAACGCTACTGGGAGAACCGCCGCTTTACGTCCGAAGCATTCTGGCAGCTCCATATCGCAACGGACGGTTGCGACGGCGAAGTCGTGAAATTCTCATCCTCCGAGAAATGGAAAGAGAAAGAACCGGCGATGGAACTATATAATAAGGTAAAGGCGGCAGGTTGCGCCACTGTCACGAAAGCCGAGCGCAAGGAGAAGACGGAGGAAACTCCCTTGCTCTACGACCTGACCACGCTCCAGAAAGAAGCCAACGCCAAGCACGGCTTCACGGCGGAACAGACGCTTGAAATCGCGCAGAAACTCTACGAAAAGAAGTTGATAACCTATCCGAGAACGGGAAGCCGCTACATCCCCGAAGACGTGTTTGCCGAAATTCCCAAACTGCTCGCTTTCATCGGCACACAGCCCGAATGGAAAGACAAGGTGCGGGCAAAAGCCGCCCCGACACGCCGCAGCGTGGACGACGGCAAGGTGACAGACCACCATGCCCTGCTCGTCACGGGTGAGAAACCGCTCTTCCTCTCCAAAGAGGACAATACCATCTATCAGATGATTGCCGGGCGCATGGTCGAGGCATTCTCTGAGAAATGCGTCAAGGATGTGACCACTGTCACGGCGGAATGTGCCGGAGTGGAGTTTACCGTAAAAGGCAGCGTCGTGAAGCAAACCGGATGGCGTGCCGTCTATGGCGAGGAAAAAGAGGAAATTACCATCCCCGGCTGGCAGGAAGGCGACACGCTGACACCGAAAGGCTCGTCCATTACCGAAGGAAAGACCAAACCCAAGCCGCTGCATACCGAAGCCACCCTGCTCTCGGCAATGGAAACGGCGGGCAAGGAAATTGAGGACGACGCACTGCGGCAGGCGATGAAGGACTGTGGCATCGGTACTCCCGCCACACGCGCCTCCATCATCGAAACGCTTTTCAAGCGCGGTTACATGGAACGCTGCAAGAAGTCGCTTGTTCCCACCGAAAAAGGACTTGCCCTCAATTCCGTCGTCAAGACGATGCGCATCGCCGATGTTGCCATGACGGGCGAATGGGAAAAGGAGCTGGCGCGTATCGAGCGCGGGGAACTGTCCGACGACACCTTCCGCAAGGAGATAGAGGCGTACACACGTGAGATAACCTCCGAACTGATCTCGTGCGACAAGCTCTTCGGCAGCCGTGACTCCGGCTGCGCGTGTCCCAAGTGTGGCACGGGCAGGATGCGGTTCTACGGCAAGGTGGTACGCTGCGACAACACGGAGTGCGGACTGCCCGTGTTCCGGCTGAAAGCGGGACGCACCCTGTCCGACGATGAAATCAAAGACCTGCTCACCGAAGGGCATACCAAGCTGCTCAAAGGGTTCAAGAGCAAACAGGGCAAGAGTTTCGATGCTGTTGTCGCCTTTGACGGGGAATATAACACGACTTTTGTGTTCCCGGAGGCTAAAAAGGACAAGAAATTTTCAGGACGGAAGAAATAGTATTAACTTTGCCACTTGTTCAGAGTAATGAATTGTTCTTCGATACCGGATTACACTCATACTTTGGATTTAGTGGTGGCACTCGGAGGGATACCGAGTGCCTTTTTCTTCCTTTTTCCAACCGATTATCCCGTTAATTATCAATCCGCTAAATCCAAAGTAATGAACAACAAGAAGAAAAACGAGGGTCAGACCGACTTTTCCTATTACGGTCTGTACCTGCTGGACTATCTCCGCACGAACAAGTTTGAACAGGCTGACGACACCGCTTTCATACGGGAACGGGCCGACCGTGCCGCCGAAACGTATGAGAGGGCACGGCTTGAAGGCTATCCCGCCGATGGTGCGCAGGAACTGGCGATGGACACGCTGCTGCGCGGGCTGCATTATTCCCGTTACGCCATCCTCCGCGAAGTCGTGGAAAACGAGTTTGCCGATGAAGTGCCGGAAGAGAAGCGTGAAGCCTTTGTCCTGAAACTGCTGCCGCTTGTCGGCAACGTGTTCTCCGTCTATGACCTCTCGGATGACAATTTCGCCCTGTCTTCCGATTACGACCTGCTCTACACGGAGCTGACGGGAGCAACCGTCCTTTACTTAGACGAATATGGCGTTTAACCGCAAACAGAAACTGCGGGACAACATCGAGGCGATACGGACGGCATTCATCCTTGACAGGGAAAATAGGACAGCGACAACCGAAGAGCGTGCCATACTTCAAAGGTACTGCGGTTTCGGCGGTCTGAAATGTATCCTCAACCCTGCAAAGGAACTGACGGATGCCGTCCGGTGGGCGAAATCCGACCTCGAACTGTTCGCCCCGACGGTGGAGCTGCACAGGCTTATCCGTGAGAACAGCAAGGACGAAACAGAGTACAAGCGGTTTGTGGATTCGCTGAAAGCGTCCGTGCTGACCGCTTTCTACACCCCCAAAGAGATAACCGACACCATCGCGGACGTGCTGGCAGATTACAGCGTCCGCCCCGCCCGTATGCTCGAACCGTCGGCAGGTGTCGGCGTGTTCGTGGATTCCATGCTGCGGCACAGCCCCAATGCGGATGTGATGGCTTTCGAGAAGGATCTGCTCACGGGTACAATCTTGAGGCATCTCTATCCCGACCAGAAAATGCGCACCTGCGGTTTTGAGAAAATCGAAAGACCGTTCAACAATTATTTCGACTTGGCGGTGTCCAACATTCCGTTCGGTGACATTGCCGTGTTCGACGCGGAGTTTCAGCGGAGCGACTCTTTCGGCAGACGCTCCGCCCAGAAAACCATCCACAACTATTTCTTTCTCAAAGGACTGGATGCCGTGCGTGACGGCGGTATCGTGGCGTTCATCACCTCGCAAGGGGTATTGAATAGCACCAAGACCTCCGTGCGTAACGAGCTGTTCAGTCAGGCCAATCTGGTATCCGCGATACGCCTGCCCAACAACCTGTTCACGGACAACGCGGGCACGGAGGTGGGCAGTGACCTGATTGTCCTGCAAAAGAACCTCAGCAAGAAGGAAATGTCGCAGGACGAGCGGCTGATGACCGTGATACAGACGGACACGAAAACCGCCCTGACCGACAACGCCTATTTCATCCACCACCCGGAACGCATCGTGCATACGATGGCGAAACTTGACACAGACCCCTACGGGAAGCCCGCTATGGTTTATCTGCACGAGGGCAAGGCAGCAGGCATCGCCGGGGATTTGCGCCGTATGCTCGACGAGGATTTCCATTACAGGCTTGCCATGCGCTTGTATTCGGGTTCAATCCGGCAGGCAGGAACGGAAGAAAAAGTTGCCGTTCAAAATAAAGTAGAGCGTCCTGCCATAAAATTGGAAACAGTATCCTCGGCGCAGACGGTGGAAACTCCGACAGAAAAGCCGCAACCCGCAGATGAAAAGCCGGAGATAGAACCGCGCCCGCAATATTCCGCAGGCGTGCAGCTCACCCTGCTTGACCTCTGGGGGATGACGGAAGAGGTCAGCCAACCGAAAACCTCCAAAAAGAAAAAGACGGTGAAAAAGGCAGTTACGGCAAAGTCCACTCCGCCCAAACCGAAAGTCACGGTTACACCGACAGCTCCAACTGCAAAACCCGCAATGGAGAATAAGGAGGTGAAAGCGGAGAACACCGCCAAGCCTGCCGACCCGGACGACATCTATGCCACACTGGACTGGGATACCAATCCTCCCATCAACGGTTTCTATGAAATGATGATGGGTTTGACGCCGGAGCGTAGGAAAGAACTTCGGGAACTGGCAAGGCAGCATAACGAGAAACAAGTGGCGGAAAAGACGGAAGTGAAAGCCGTGCCGGAAACTTCCCGTGAGCAGCCACGACAGGAGGAAACACAGCCGGAGGCAGTCGCCGCACCTGCCGTTACAGATACCCCATCGGAAGCGGTGGGGACTTTCCTTTTCCCCGACATCGAAGCGGAAAAGCCGAAGGAGGAAGTCGTGGACCTTTCTCCGCGTGCCTACCACCGCACGCCGGAGATGCACCTGCGCGAAGGGTCGCTGGTGGCTGACCGGGGGCGTCATAACATCGGCTACCTGAAAGACATCACGCCATACGGGGCGACATTCCAGCCGCTCGACCTGAAAGGATACCAGAAGGAAAAGGCGTTGTTGTATGTGTCGCTGCGTGACGCCTACGAGCGTCTGTACCGTTATGAATCGCTCCGGCGCGAGGCAAATGTTCCGTGGCGAGAGCATCTGAATACCTGTTACGATGAGTTTGTCATGCGCTACGGCAACCTCAACGCCAAGCAGAACGTGAAGTTAGTGATGATGGATGCGGGCGGGCGCGACATCCTTTCGCTGGAACGGATGGAAAACGGAAAGTTCGTCAAGGCGGACATCTTCGAGCATCCTGTTTCCTTCGCGGTGGAGAGCCATGCCAACGTAGGCTCTCCCGAAGAAGCCCTGTCTGCGTCGCTCAACAAATATGGTACGGTCAATCTCGACTATATGCGGGAGATAACCGACAGCACGGCGGAGGATTTGCTCACTGCCCTGCAAGGGCGCATCTACTACAATCCGCTCGTGACCGGTTACGAAATCAAAGACCGTTTCATCGCCGGAAATGTCATAGAGAAAGCGGAACGCATAGAGGCATGGATGGGTGACAATCCCGAAAATGAGCGTATGCCGGAGGTGAAGCAGGCGTTGGAGGCTCTGAAAGATGCCGAGCCGCAGCGCATCGCCTTCGAGGATCTGGACTTCAATTTCGGGGAACGCTGGATTCCGACGGGTGTCTATGCCGCCTACATGAGCCGGCTGTTCGACACGGAGGTGAAAATCGCCTATTCCGCAAGCATGGACGAGTTTTCGGTGGTGTGCGGCTACCGCACCATGAAAATCACGGACGAGTTTCTGGTGAAGGGGTATTACCGGAACTATGACGGTATGCACCTCCTAAAACACGCCCTGCACAACACCTGCCCTGACATGATGAAGTCCATCGGCAAGGACGAGCATGGCAACGACATCAAGATGCGCGACAGCGAGGGAATACAACTCGCCAACGCCAAGATTGACGAGATACGAAACGGCTTCTCCGAATGGCTCGAAGAGCAGTCGCCGCAGTTCAAGGAGCGGCTTGTGACGATGTATAACCGCAAGTTCAACTGTTTCGTGCGCCCGCGCTACGACGGCTCCCATCAGACCTTTCCCGACCTCAACCTGAAAGGGCTGGCAAGCCGGGGTATCAAGAGCGTCTATCCCTCACAGATGGATTGCGTCTGGATGTTGAAACAGAACGGCGGCGGAATTTGCGA
>NZ_EQ973369.1:0-38353 GCF_000157055.1 Bacteroides sp. 2_2_4
CGTTTTATTATTCATTATGACACACCTCCTTATATAGTATCTATACTATTCCTCATAACACAATAAGTTCTGCAATTGGTTGATGATGTTTTGTTTCCATTCTTGCAGGAAGTCAGCAAAAGCGGCTTCATCTTCCAAGAATAAAGATACTATCAGGTTCTTGGCAAGAAATGGATAGCTCAATAGGCTGTAGACAGTCAGAAATACAATATGTATCGGAACCTTTTTAAGTTTACCGTCTTCCATTGCTGTCAGTATACTGTCTTTCACTTGGGATAAAGCATCTCCGAACTGAAGTTCTTTTGCAGTGGCAAGCAAGTGGTTTACATCACGCTGTATTTCTCCGCAAATGAATCTGGGAAGACAGGGATTACTTGTGAAAAGCTCAATATACTCATCCAGAATCATGCTTAGTCGCTCCATAAATGGGATATCCTGTTTTACTATATCCTGTATTTTCGGCATTAAAGACATGACTATCGAGCCGAACACGGCTTTGAACATCTTATCTTTGGTTCTGAAATAATAATGTAAAGTGGGCCGGTTGATTCCTACCGTTGCAGCAATATCACTCATGCTGGTCTCCACAAATCCTTTTTCTATAAAAAGTTGTTGGGCAGTTTTTATTATTTGCTGCTCTAAATCGCTATGTTCCGTTGTAGCCATAATTTTAGTTGTTTATGTTGTCAATAAAAAGTAATAATCTGTTTGTTATGTTCACATCGCTGACGCTACTGTCAAAGTCTAAAGATAGTATATTCATTTGAGGGCACAGCGATTTTATACGTTTTTCTATTCCTTTTTCTACAATGTGATTGGCAATGCATCCGAAAGGTTGCAAGCTAATGACATGATTGACTCCTTGGGAAGCAAAGGATAGTATTTCACCGGATATCAGCCAACCCTCTCCAAACTGGGTGCCCGGGGAGATGACTTGTTTAGCTTTTTCTGCCTTTTCAAAGATTGATTCGAACGGCGTGAAGTAATTGAAATTTTTGCCGATTTCATTCACTTTATTAATCTGCTTCTGGACTTTCTTGTATAACCAGTCGATAACAAAGTCGGGAGTGAGTTTTCGCTGCAAGTGTTGGTTCTGTCTCACTTTCAGGTTGACAAATCCCTGCATGAAGAAATCACTTATCAGTGGCGGAATCACTTCGATCTTCTGGTTGATGAGCCATGAGGTGACGTCCTTTTGAGCAAAAGGGTTGAACTTCAGGAATATTTCTCCAACAATACCTACTTTGTGACAGGATCTCTGTTCACAGATTTTGTTGAAGTCTCTGGCAGCGAGATATAAGTAACTCAACAAGTCCTCCGGTTTATTTTTCTGGATGATGGGCTGTGCTGTATCCAGATAAAGATCGCGCAGACGGGCGGCCTGTCCCCGTTCTTTCTCACGAACGACGGCTGCATAATAGAATTTAGCGATACAATCACTGTATAACACAGACGCAAGTATGATTGGCAAAACCTTGAGCCAGTTTACTTTAAAACCGGATTGCTCATTTTCAATACCACTGCCGAAAGCAAGTGATACCACCGGTGTATTGGTGTATCCATTCTCAATCAATGCCTTTTTTATCAGTGAAATATAGTTGCTGGCACGACATTGTCCACCGGTTTGTGTGATGGCAACGCACGTATTGGCAGGATCATAACGTCCGCTTTTAAAGGCTTTTACTATGTCGCCGACAATCAATGTTGCCGGATAACATACCTCATTATTGGAGTATTTCAATCCCCAGTCGCAAGATGCGGTGTCGCTCAACGGTAACGTTTCCATTTCATATCCGGCCACTTTCATGATGGATGGAATGAGTGGTGAAATGAAAGGCGTAAAGAATGGAGCGAGGATTTTCTTCTTTTTGTCTTTCTTGGTGAAAGGAGCAGTTGAAACAAATGGCTCGGGATCTTTCGCTTGAGAATGTTTCAAACTGAAATTCAAGCTTTCCACCAACGAGCGGACTCGTAATTTGATGGAGCCGATATTATTAACATCGTCTATCTTGAGCAAAGTAAGATTCTTGCCGTATCGTTTCAGCAAGTTACGTACTTCATCTATAAGGAAAGCATCCGGACCGCAGCCAAAAGAAGTCATCTGCATATATTGTATGTCACCCTCTTGCATTGCCGCCCACTTGGTTGCTTTCAGAATACGGTTGGTAAATGCCCATTGAGAGAGGTAATGAGTCTTTTCCAATGAAATCTCCTGCTGGCGGACAATATCATCAGTTATCACATAAACTCCCATCGCAGCAATCATGTCCGAAACCTTGTGCTGTATCAGTGGATCGCTATGGTAAGGGCGTCCGGCGAGTAAGATAATCAGTTTGTGTTTTTCCCGTCCCTCGTTCAGAACTTCCTGATTATAGGCAGCAATTTTTTCTTCGAAAGCATATTGTTCCTGTAATGCGCGTGAGAAGGCATTTTTGCATACCTCATCCCTGATACCCAAAGATTTCAGATATTCATAGCATTGTTTATACAGCAATGCTTCATCTTTGAAGGTGATAGTCGGAGCATCTATCGGTATATTCTCTTCCTGTACACTTTTGATGACTTCCGAATAACCGGAAACGATGGGGCAATTATAGCTGTTTTGCTGTTGCTTATCCTTTTTCTCGAAAACAACGAACGGCATAAATATCCGGTTGACGTTTTGCAGTGTCAGGTTACGGATATGACTGTGCACAAGTTTGGCAGGGAAGCAGATGTTATCAGACATCACCATGCCGGCAGCAGTCTCGTATTTGCTGAATGTAGAGGGGGCCGACAACTGTACCTGAATGCCGCAAGCAGTAAATAAGGTATGCCAGAAAGGGTATTCCTCATACATATTCAGAATACGTGGAATGCCTATGGTAAATAGGGGTTGTGGAATGTCTGCGCTCCGGTCGAATAATAATTCCAGCTTTTTATCATACGTATTGATGCCTTTGTCCGCATGGCTTCCTTTATTGGAAAATACCTTTTCACATCGGTTGCCGGAGAAGTAATGGTTGTCATTGTTGAACGTATATCGCATAATGGCGCACTGGTTCTCGCACCCCGGCATTGAAGTTGCTTGGAAGTATATTGCGCCCATTGGAGCATCTCGTTCAGCTCCGTCACCCGGGCATTTTCGATTTGTTTGGCATATAGGGCACAACCAAGAGCACCCATCAATTCAGGACAGTTACTGCGGAAGGTTTGTTTCCCGGTCAGCTTTTCCAGACTTCGTACGATGGAATCATTACGCATGGTTCCTCCCTGCACGACAATATGGTCGCCAAGTATCTCCGTGTCTTTTAATTGCAGAACCTTATACAGGCAGTTTTTAACAACGGAATAAGATAATCCGGCAGCTATATCCGCTACGGACGCTCCTTCCCGAAGTACCTGTTTTACTTTGGAGTTCATGAAGACTGTGCAACGTGTACCCAGATCACATGGTGCTTGCGAAAAACAAGCTGCTTTGGCAAAGTCCTCCACACTGTAATCCAGCGATTGCGCAAATGTGCTGATAAAAGAACCGCAACCGGAGGAACAGGCTTCATTGATTTCGATTCTGTTGATTACTCCGTCGTTCACAAAGATGGCTTTCATATCCTGCCCTCCAATATCCAGGATAAAAGAAACTTCTTTGCTGATATGTTTGGCAGCAGCATAATGAGCGATGGTTTCAATGATTCCCGCATCCATGTGGAAAGCCGCTTTTATCAGATCTTCTCCGTAACCGGTAGAACATCCTCCTTTTATGCGCAGGGTAGTTCCTCGTCTCCGGCATTCTTCATATAGTTTCTGCAAGCCGTTCTCTACTGTTTTTATAGGGTTTCCGTTGTTGTCGTGATAATAGGAGTAAAGGATACGATGATTGTTGTCGAGTACTACGATTTTGGTGGTAGTAGAGCCGGAGTCTATGCCGATAGTTGCTTCCTGTAATCCGGGACGCAGACTGGCATATTGAATTTTATACTGGTCTTTTTCTTTTTTCCATGACCGATATTCTTCCTCACTGTCGAATATAGGAGAAAGATCACTCTGGAAAGGTGAGGTAACACTTAGTTTGTTTTCTATTACCTGTATCAGGTTGGAGAGATGAATACTTTCTTCATTGTTCTCTGCCAATGCTGCTCCCCAGGCAGGGATCAGATTTCCTTTTTCCGGTAATATGAAATCTGTATCTTGTGACAGATTCAGATAGTTGGCAAATGCTTTTCGAAGGGCCGGAATAAAAGTCAATGGGCCACCGCAGAGTAATACCGGAGCTACGATATTGCAACCGCGTGCAAGTGTGACAGTGGTCTGTACGGCTACTGCATGGAAAATGGAAGCTGCTATATTTTCTTTAGATATATTTTTGGCTATCAGATTCTGTATGTCCGTTTTGCAGAATACTCCGCAGCGTGAAGCGATAGAGTATACCTGATTGGAACGAAGTGCTAGTTCATTCAATTCGTCGATGGAGACTCCAAGCAGAATAGCCATCTGGTCAATGAAAGCCCCGGTTCCGCCGGCGCAATTTCCATTCATGCGCAGGTCTGTAGCCTGTCCGTCCTGAAAGAAAACAACTTTCGCATCTTCTCCTCCAATATCGATCATAGTGGCTGTGTGCGGATGCTCCCGGCACACATAGTTTGTTGCAGCTACAACCTCTTGCACAAACGGCAGAGAGCATTTCTCTGAAATTCCCATTCCAACAGAGCCCGTAATGTGGAAAGATAAAGGAATATCACCCAACTGTTCCTTTATTTGATAAAGAAATCCGAGTAAACATTCTTGTATTTTTGCCTGATGCCTTTTGTATCCGGAAAACAAGACTGTAGTTCCATCTTTATCCAATACTACCATCTTAGTGGTAGTAGAGCCTATATCTAAACCCACTTTATATACATTCATATACCAAATATCTTAAATTAGACCTCGTGTTTGACATCTGTGTCAGACGCAAATGTATGTAAAAATATGGTAGATACGGCAAATCGTAATTGAAGTTTTTGATTTAATTAACGAATTGGGAAAAAAGAAAGATGGAATGTGAGGGAGGAAAACGATCGTGTAAAAAAAGACGTAAATGAATAATTGTGTATTTATATTACTTGTTGGGTTGTAGTAGATCTTTTATGGTGAATCTTAGAAATCTTGTTTACTCTATTTTTGACAAAAGGTAACGTGGCTTTTAATAAACCCGGATTCTGTTTATAATAAACTTTTTGATAGTTTTAGTAAAACGGTATTCGAGTTTATTATAAACTATTGTAGAACAGTTCTAGGATCAGACGAGAGATTTTAAGCTGAATTATAAACAAAATGGGGCAATAATCATTCGACTATTGCCCCATATCGTATAGGAGTGGTATTGTAAAATACCAGGTTATTTATGATTTATGTATGATTATTTCTTTCTATTTTCATGTTGTTTATACTTTTTCTTTTCTCAAAGATACAACATAAAAAGTCATTTGTCAAGAGTCTGATGAGAAAAGTAGCTTATCGGTCTCAAAACAGATGAATAACTTTACTTCTAATATCTGATTTTTATTCGGCTTTATTACAGAATCGGGGATTTGGGTACAAAAATCCGTAATTGATATACAATTCCATTCGTTTTATCGCAGTAAATTTGCAATCAGAAGTTTAACAATGAAAAGATAGAAGATGATGATAAAAACAATTCTAAGTGTTTTGTCTTTATTCGTTATGTTATCATGCAGTATGACAGGGAAAAAGGATATAAAACAGCAGCCTGGTATGTGCGCCAAATTACCTATGGCGGCTGACGGTATTGTGCGGCTATCGAAAATCGAGGTTTATCCGGAGTATCTTGAAGAATATATGAAATATGCGACCGAAGTGGGTGAAGTCTCCTTGCGTACTGAACCGGGAGTGCTGACTATGTATGCCGTCAGCGAAAAAGAGAATCCTGGCAGGATAACTATTCTTGAAACTTACGCGAGTCAGGAGGCTTATAAATCTCATATTGCATCGGAGCATTTTCAAAAGTACAAGCAAGGAACGCTGCACATGGTTAAGACTCTCGTACTCTCTGACCAAATGCCGCTTAACCCCGCAAATTGCATTAATAACTTCATTCAATAAACGAAATGATTATGAATAAACTCCTTTTATTTTCAGTATTTAGTATTTTAACACTCAATGTTATGGTACAAGAAAAGATAGTACAGACGGCAGGACGCGACCAGTTAGGAACGTTTGCCCCCAAGTTTGCGGAACTTAATGACGATGTTCTCTTTGGAGAAGTTTGGAGCCGCACTGACAAACTCGGTCTGCGTGACCGCAGTTTAGTAACCATTACCTCCCTTATCAGTATGGGAATCACGGACAATTCGCTCGTTTATCATCTTCAGTCGGCGAAGAAGAACGGCATCACCCGCACGGAGATCGCAGAGATTATCACTCATATAGGTTTCTATGCAGGTTGGCCGAAAGCGTGGGCAGCGTTCAATTTGGCAAAAGGAGTATGGTCTGAAGATATTGTTGGTGAGGATGCCAAAACAGCTTTCCAGCGTGAGATGATTTTCCCTATTGGCGAACCCAATACAGCCTATGCACAGTATTTTATTGGTAACAGTTATCTTGCTCCGGTTTCGCGCGAGCAGGTGAATATCTCTAACGTTACTTTTGAACCACGTTGCCGCAATAACTGGCATATTCACCGTGCAACGAAAGGTGGCGGACAGATGCTTATCGGTGTAGCCGGTCGAGGCTGGTATCAGGAAGAAGGTAAACCGGCGGTAGAGATTCTGCCTGGTACGGTTATCCATATTCCTGCCAATGTGAAACACTGGCACGGAGCTGCTGCCGACAGTTGGTTTGCTCATCTGGCTTTCGAAGTTTCCGGTGAAAACACTTCCAATGAGTGGCTTGAGCCGGTCACAGATGACGAGTATAACAAACTCGAACAGACTAAACGATGATTTTTGCTAATCCTGCTTTATCTTTTGAAAGGAAATAATATGACTACCGAGGAATTTTAAGGAATATGTAAAGACGCGCAAAGCGCTTAATACAGAAGAAATACATCGTTTGATGGACGATATGGGCAATTATCAAAGTAATGGAAGAATGAAAACGCCTGTGGGGTTACTCCATCGTGATAATGTCTAAACTAATTAATGATAAGAAATATTTAAAATCAAAATAAAATGAAACAGATTATATTCATATTTATGAGTCTCCTTTGCTTTAGCTGCTCATCAAAAGCGCAGAATCAGACAGCGGATACTAATGTACAGTCCGATAAGAAAATCCTGGTTGCCTATTTCTCTTGTACTGGAACTACAGAAAAAGCCGCCGATGCCATTGCAAAAACGGTTGGCGGCAAACTTTATCAGATAACTCCCGCTACAGCCTATACCTCGGCAGATCTTGACTGGAACAACAAGAGTAGCCGTAGTTCAATTGAAATGACGACTGAAAATTCACGTCCAGAATTGGGGGGAGAAGCGCTTAATCTGAAAGATTACGACGTGATATTCCTTGGTTACCCGATATGGTGGAATTTATGTCCGCGTCCGGTCAATACATTCCTTGAGAAATATGATTTCTCCGGTAAAACCGTTATTCCATTTGCTACTTCCGGAGGAAGCTCAATAACTAATAGTGTAAAACAACTCAAGAAACTTTATCCAAAAATCGTATGGGGAGAAAGCCGATTGTTGAACGGAAGTGTCAAGCAGGCCGGAGACTGGGCGAAAGGAGTAATATAAAAATGGCTACTGAAAATATATTCACTAAATATGAGAAGTTAAATAGGGCGGAAGTAATAGTGAATATATTAAATGAGTAAGTATATTACGAATCATATTTAGATTATGCTTTTAGAAAAACTACTTAAAGAATTTAATTTTAGTACTAATATTTTTAATTGGGAGGAGTTTAAGTTATTCGACCAATATTTTGAACGAATATTAGTTAGTAAAGGTACATTTTTGATTAAGGAAGGAGAAACAGAGAGGTATAGTTATTTCGTTTTTGATGGAATATTACGTTGTTGGCTTTTAAATCATAACGGGGAAGAACAAACTTTCTGGTTTTGTAAAGAGGGTACATTTTCAATGTCAAACATATCTTTTACATTACAAACTAGGTCTGCATTTAATGTGCAAACAATTGTAGATAGTGTTATTTACCGAATAGACAAGAAGCAAGTAAATGAACTATATACCGCTATCCCTAAAGTAAAAACTGTATTTGAAGATTTAAATGCTATATTGTTGAATAAACTTTTGAAAAGAAATATCGACTTGATTAAATATTCTCCTGAACAGTATTATCTACAGATGATGGAAGAATATGGTATTACATTAAACTATATACCATTAAAAGATATAGCTTCTTATTTGGGTATCACACAGCAAGCACTAAGCAGAATCCGTAAACGTATTTTTTAACTTGGGTTCAGTGTTTTGAATGTATAAGTAACGAACTTTGCGGCTTTAAATTGCAATTACAAGTATGATTAGAAAAATTAAAGTTACGGATTATCCACGTTTGATGGAAATTTGGGAAAGTGCAGTATTGAGTACACATGATTTTCTTAAAGAGGAAGATTTTCTATACTATAAAGAACGACTTCCGGTATATTTTCAGTATGTTAATCTATTCGGATTTGAACAAGAGGGAATCTTAATCGGATTTATGGGAATTGCAGAAGGAAATCTTGAAATGTTATTTATTGACAATAAGTATCGAGGCGCAGGAATCGGAAAAAAATTAATAACTTATGCCATAGATAATTTGCAAGTAACTAAAGTTGATGTGAATGAGCAAAATGTTCAAGCTGTCGGTTTTTATGAATATATGGGTTTTAACATATATAAAAGGTCGAATTTGGACGGAGAAGGTAAGGAATATCCTATTTTACACATGCAGTTGTAGTCTCTGTTCAATTATAAACAGATGCTTAGTATAGGTACCTTTAATTGAAGATGAATGTTACATTTGAATAAAATGATTGGTTAAAAAATCATTGTAGAGTTTGAATGGGCACATCTATCGCCTACTTAAACTCTGTTTTAAATGAAGTGAAGAAAAAGAAAAAAGCTCTGAATTTCTTGAATTTCAGAGCTTTGCTTTAATTTACTATTTGCTTTCGCGGTGCGTACGGAAGATGAACCTTAGTTTTATTCTTCACATACTCAATATCTTAGCAATCTCTAAAATCTTTCTCCCACTAATAACCCCACGTGCGCAATTCTTTAGATTGCTTGGTGTTGCGGTGGTTGTTTGAGTTGGTGCAAAGATAGTAATATTTAGAATGTATTTCTGCTTTTAGGCAAATTAATCTTCAATAAGTTGTTCAGTTTCCTTTAACTTATTCTTGGTGATGTCTGCACACATTCTTAATATGATTTCATTATCTTTCTTAATTTGCTGTTTTTGATGTTCATCAAGGGAATTATCTTCATCTACTCTATTATTAGACTGATTAATTATACATTCAACAGCTTTATCTACCGTTGTAGATTTTATTTGAGATTTATATCCCATTGCATTAATAATAATAACATTTAAAAATTCAGCGCATTCAGGAATGCGAATGAAAACTTTTAAACATTTTACCATGTTTTGCGATTGTGTATCTTTATTTTTAGACAGAATATCTATAAACAAATCTACTATTGTAACATTTTTATTTTCCATTTTATTACTATTATATGATATTTACTTATTGAACAAACCTAACCTTTGAGCAAAATTTACAGCCTCAATCGAATTATTGGCTTTTAGCTTTTGCAATATATTTTGTCTATGAGTATTCACCGTATTGATGCTAACTTTCAAAGTGTTTGCTATCTCTTTACTTAACAAGCCTTGCTTCATCAAACGCAAAACCTCCAACTCTCTATTTGTTAAAGGTTCATCCAATGTATCAGATAAATCTATAAAAATCTGTTCTCCAGTTTTAAAGTTATATAGGTGGCTTTTAATAATTTCTGATTCATGGCTTGCGTCAACATCAATAACCGACAGCATAAGCCAAATATTGCCTGATTTATCCAACTCAATGACCTGTTCCTGCTCTATTATACGGATATATTCACCTCGTAGATTCCTCACCCGCATTTCATGAATGGCTTTATAGTTCATTTTTTCTTCATTGGAGAACGAACTCAATATCGAATAGATTTTCTTTCTTACAATTAATCCGTAGTATATATCATCTGGATGTATAACCTCTACTACTGGCTGATGCCCGTCTATAAACAATCTATGGGAATCAAGCCCATATAATTCAGGAATGTTATCAGAAACAAATACAAATTTTTTAGTGTAGCAATCAAACGCCAACACAATACTGTGCGTAACTTCCGAGAGTTTTTTCCAGTCCTTTTTCCTTTCTTCGAGAATGGAATAGTCTACCTCATCAAGTAGTATGTTTGATGTCGGGAGTAAGTTTATTATTTGCTTCTCAATTTCCTCAATTATCATATTTTAAAAATATCTGATTATTAGATATTTGCACGTTCTCTCATTATAAATGACTATTGCCTTTAGAGTCTATTGCTTCTATCTTTGCACAAAGATAATGAAATCAGTATAAGTATAAGATAAATAGATGTTTAATATTTTAATTCATGTAGTATGATAAAGAAAATTTGTTTAATGACACGTGGCGGAAAAGAGGTTGTAGGACGTAGAGTAGTTGTTACTTCTGAGTTTGAAGCTAACAGGGAAAATATTTGGTGTAAAATTCAGGATATTGATACCTTAAGAGAAATTTGCAAGCCAAAAGCCAGTTTTGTATCTTATGATAATACTTCTCCTACTTGGAAAGAAGGGAAATCTTTTTGCTTTAAAATGTTCCTACATGGATTTATTCCAGTAGGAAAACATACAATAAACGTAATCAAAATGGATAAAAGCACAGGAGAGATAGTAACAAATGAGTATAATAAAAAAGTAACTATATGGAATCATTATATCAACATGGAAGAAATTTCTCCTAATGTAACAAGATATACAGATATGGTTGATTTATATGCAGGTGGTTTAACAGCTCTTGCCGCTTGGTGGACGCTTAAATTTTATAAACATAGGCAGAAAAAATGGCAGAAGATAGCAAAAAACTTATAAAACAATTACACTTTTTCTTCTAAGAAAGATTATGCCAAAATGGGATTTAACAGAAAAGCAAATATATAAATTGCTAAAGCATCCTTGCCAAAAGGAAAAATCTGTGATAGAAGAAATAACTTCTGCATATCTTGAATTTGTTGAAGATTTATTCGATTATCTCAATAAAGAGCACGATAATAAAATACGTATCAGGCAATTAAATATGAGTTATATAGATTTTGGAACAATAAAAGCATTAGAAGAAACTTCTCCTACTGAAAATAGTAAACTGAAAATTATATATCTTGATAAACTCTTGTCTTTAATAAATATGGAACAAGAACTAATCTATCGCCAAATGGAATATCCAAAATTTTTCATCAATATAGAATCTGATTGGAAATCTCCATTCTACTTAAACAATGAGGTTATTAAAATTGTAGATATAATGGAATTGGTTTGTGGTATTTTTTACATCAAAGATGGAATAGTTCGGATTGATAACAAGGACATATTTTTAAGTGATGTTGCCCGGATTTTTGAAAAGATGTTCAACATTAATTTTGGAGATATATACAAAAAAGAAATTGCGGTTATCAAAAGGAAACCTACTAAAATAACAGAATTTTTAGATAGCTTGAAAGTCGCTATTATAAAAAAGAGCAGAGATAATGGTTATAACCATTTGTAAAAAGGAATTTTCTGTTATATTGATAATCACCGTACTACAAATTATTTATGGGGGATTAGGTGTACCATTCCCCCATTTTCTTTGCTTCCCTTTTCCGAACTTTGCTTCATCAATCGATTGGTAAGCATTAGTGTATAAACTGAAAAATGAAGCAATATGTATGTAGATAGTTACGAGTTCAAAGACTGGATGCAAAAGCTACTTGATAAACTGGAAGAAGTCGGCAAAGATGTAAAGAGTTTGCAAACCAACCCAGAAGTAATGCCGAATGACAAACTTTTGGATAATCAGGATTTATGCCTGCTGTTCAAAGTCAGTACCCGGACATTACAGAGATTAAGAAGCAAAAAACTGCTACCCTTTATGATGATTAGCGGAAAAGCCTACTACCGGGCTTCCGATGTGCGTGAGTTCATAAAGGAACGGTTCGATGTGGGCACGCTCCGAAAGTTCGAGAAAGAACACGGAGCGAATAAGTAAGAGTGAAATTCATCCCGGAGCTGTACACGTGGCAGTTTCGGGATGTTTTTCTTTTGGCAAGTCTGTATTTACTTCCCTGCTGATATTGTTCCCTCTTCCCTATAAGATGCTTCAAACTGTTTGGTAAGCGCAATAATCTGCTGGTTCGTCTTTACCAGTTCAACAGTATATCGTTCCAGTTTGTAAAGCAAGGCAAGTGCTTTCTTTTCCGCAAAATTGGAATGGAGTTCTTTCACCGTTTGGTTATACAGTATGCCTATGCTCCTGAATTGTGAAAACAATTGGGAGAGTTGGATGTAATAATCTACCTTGCTTTTATCAATTCTAAGCACCTTAAACGATTTCCCGAAAATACAGTTCTTAATGAAATGCGCCTTTACCTTGTAGCCTGATTGGTCGTAAAAGGCTAAGAACTTAGCGTTCTCCACATCGTCTAAATTAAGAGAATAGCGGTGTGTTCGTGGGTCAAGTTTAGGCTTGCGCCCACCTTTGTTAAATGGCTTCTTTTTCTGTTCCATAATGATAATTATTTACTGATTTTACGACTTCGGAGTAAAACCAACCACCTTAAAAGGTGGCAAGGTTTTGAGGCACAAAAAGCGAAGCGCGGGCCTCAAAACACAACTTGCTGTTATCATGTGATAACAAAAATCTTCCCTATAGTCAGATTGCAAAAGCAAGCGGTTTGGCTTTATCCTCTGTCTGTTTATCAGTTGCAAAATTACAGACAGTAATTCCCTCCCGAAATATAGGCGGTTGCGCCAAATTGTGACATAAACAGACAAAGTAACCCCATTTTTAAAAGCGTTTGTTTTTACCTCTTTCTTTGCTGAAAAATGATTGAGTGGTGGCAATATATAAGACAGTAAAACAAGGTCTGAATATAGTTTTAAACCATGTTTGAAAGCTATTTAAAGATAAAGGGACATAGTTATAAAACTGGCTTGCATTTTTTCAATCAGTATCGGGAATCAATCAACTTATTTATAAATCATTAAAAATTAAATGTATGGAAGAAGTAAAACAATCATTACAGGAAACAGCAAGTAAGGAACGGGAAAGTTATAAATCGGTGTTCCTTAAAAAACGGTCGGTTTGCAACCGTCAAAGCGTGTACATAAGCGGAGAGATACAAAAACGTATCGTTCAGATTGTAGGCGTGATTACAAACAAACAAGTAAGCATCGGAAATTTCATTGATAACGTACTGGAAGAACATTTAGGTGCGCACAATGATGTCCTTTCGGCTCTCTACCGGGAAGAAATACAAAAAGGAATATTCAACCAGCCAAAAGAAAAAGACGTATGAATATCGTAACTATTGAGGAACAGACTTTTAAACAAGTATGTGGGCGGTTCTCCGGTTTCATCAGTCAGGTGGAACGGATTTGTAAAGAGAATACCCACCAGCCGGAGAAATGGTTGTCAGGTCGTGAAGTGTGCGCCCTGCTCGGTATCAGCATCCGAAGTTTGCAGAACTACCGGGACAGTGGCAAATTGGGTTACTCCCAAATCGGTAATAAACTGTACTATAAATCTGCCGATATTGAAAGACTGATTGCAGAATGTACGGAAAACAAGAAAGCGAATTATAAATCAAACAATAAATAAATATTGCCCTATGAAAAAGAAAGAAGAAAATAATACAGGAGTAAACCAGTCATTCAAATTGTCTGTTATTGTCGGAATATGGGAAAGTTTAAATCTTCATCCTACGGTGATGATATACCAAAGCAAGAGAAAGTATTTCCTTTCGATGCTCCATTTATCGGATAACGGACAGGCAAAACCAGCCGTTTACGAGATACAGAAAGAAGATAGCCGTTACTTCATCGTTTCAGCCTTTAAACGGCTTTATATAAGCTATGATGCGGTCAAAGATAGTATTTCCTTATCTTACTATGGCGAGTATCTGCGTAACTGACAAGGTGTGTGCCTGTCATCATTTAAACCAATTATAAACCAATAAAACGATATAACAATATGGAACTGATAAACGGCAACAGTGAGATAATTAAGGATTTCTTTCAGTCTATGGAAAGAATGTTAGAGGGTATCGGTAAACTGGTAAAAGAAAGCAAACCACACCTGAACGGCGAAAAGTTTCTAAGTAACCAGGAAGCATCCAAATATTTGAAAGTAAGCATCCGGACGCTGCAAGAATGGAGAGATACGGGCGTTATCCCTTATATTCAGATAAAAGGCAAAATAATCTACCGTGAAAGCGATATAGAACGGCTTTTGCAGACCTATTACAACAAGGAACGACAGGAATGACCTACCGTCCTAAAAAAATACATTTTTTCCGAAACTGACTAAGAACATTAACTCTACCAGTGTAGTAATCCGTCTGTGCAAGCCTTTGGAAGAAAATACTACCCGGAGCGTAGCGCAGGCGTGGAGATTTTCTTTCAAACCCGTAGGGCTTGGACTTGAACGGACGGAATACGGAGCTTACCTTTGTTAATGTTTTATTCAACTTCGGAAAGTCTATTTACAGAATGAATACTTATAGTAAATTTATGGTTTATCATATTACGAAATAGCAAAATCTATTATTCATCATGTGTCGTTATCAATCTAATCATTTTGTCTAACAATGGTTTTGTCTTTATTTCGACATCTTTTGATTTATTGACCATATTTGAGAAAGCTATGAAAACAAGAAAAGCTTTCAATATCGCACTATCAATATTAGTTGTTATCAGTGGTTCATTATACTGTATTTGCATTAATCCTGATATAGAGAGAAATAAGAAGTATGCTAAATAAATAAGAAAATTCACATTATTCTTATTGATAACATAGAGAGCTAATTCAGTCTGAACAGCTTCATATTTATGGTTTTCCCAATTCTTCAATGGAGAGTGTTCTTTTATCATCCAATGAATAAATTTTGCCCCGTGAACACTGATAATAGAACCTACTGCAAGTGTAATGAAAAACATAGTCTCCCATGAAATATTCAGACCAAGCAAGAAGTTTAAAACTATCACAATTACTATAGGTACTCCAAATGCATATGCCCCCAGACACATGTAGCTCATTAAAACTATTATTGTTGGATGCATTAAATTGAACAATATCTTAGTAATTACTATTGGTAAAGAAATTGCAAAATTAATTGTCTTTACTATTCTATTTTTACTCTTACTGATTAGTGATTGTAAAAGCATAAATATAACGATATATCCAATAAAAAAAACAATGGCTTTCCATTCTAATTTTATTATTATCCATGAGTATAAAGAAGTTAAAGCAATACCTATGCTAACAAATGCGAGTATAATTAATGAAAGTTTTACTTTTTCGGGTATTGTAATCTGTGTCCACCATTTAATAAGACTCCTTATTTCTATAACTTTTTTATGTTCAGGATTTATACATTGTATGGGCCTTTTTATAAACTCATGATATGCATGTTCTGTTTTTGTAGGCTTATGATACTTCAATTCATATTCTAAAATTTCTCCATTAGATAATAACACTAACATATAAGTACCAGTTATAATACCGTATGTACCTTTTGTATCTTGATGGAATTTACGCTTCACTTCATAGACGTTTTTATCATACCTTTTTAATTCATTATGCAGACGTAAGTTCACATTTTTGTTCATCATCATCTCCTCTACCACTTCATTATCTTTACATGGATAAACACACCAGTACATAAAAGTAAACATAAATAAAAACAGTAGGGGAAATAAACTATAGGTAGTATTAAAGCATAGATATTCAGCAAGTATTACAGTTCCAATACATGCACCTATAATTATAATTATTAATGGTTTCTCCATTGGTTGTTTCATATTATAGCTAAAACAAAGATTTCCTTCTTTGTTCTTCCAAGTCCTTATGCTCTTTGTTGTCGTATTCATAAAAAATAAGTGCTTATATAATAATATCACAAATACAATTATCTGCTGCTTACCAAAGATATAGTTATTATATATATTATCAAAATACTCGTTAGAGATTTATTGATAAAAAGCAAACATCTACTGTTTTCTATTAAAGTTTTTTTCTACGTTTATCATATCACGCATAATGGAGCTATCCAATATCCGTGCATAATGCTGTGTCATTCTGATATTGGAATGTCCCAAAATCTTAGATACATTTTCCATTGATACATCATTAGCGAGAAAAACAACGGTAGCCGCAGTATGACGGGCAACATGAGTGGTCAGCCGTTTGGCTATGCCGCATACATCAGCAATTTCTTTTAAATAGGCGTTCATGCGTTGATTACTGATTACAGGCAAAAGTACTCCTTTTTTTATGCACTCTACATTATCTTCATATTTCCTCAATATCCTTTGAGGAATGGATAAAACAGGAATATTACACATCTGATTGGTTTTCTGTCGTGCCTTGCGTATCCACAAAGCACCGTTATTGTCTTTTATTAGGTGTTCACGGCTTAACTGCTGCACATCCACGAAAGCAAGTGCAGTAAAACAGCAAAAGATAAAAATATCTCTTACCTGCTCCAGCCGTTTGATAGCAAATTCCTTGTTCATCAGAATATCCAGTTCTTCACGTGAGAGAAACTCTACATTTACTTCCTCCTGCTTGAAGTGGATGCCGTAAAACGGGTCTTTCTTTATCCAGTCATTAGCCAAAGCAATGCGAACAACCTTTTTCAAGTTCTTCAAATGTTTCAATGCGGAATTGTTTTGGCAATGCTTCTCCGTTTTCAGCCAAAAATCAAAATCACGGATAAATTGCCCGTCCAGTTCTGCCAACATTATATCATCACAGTGGTAACAACTGCGGATATATTCTTTCAGCCGGTTTATGGAAGTATCAAACTTGGTAACGGTGCTTTCTGTATATTCCTTGCCAATCAGGGCACGACATTTTTCGTTATGCTCTGCATACACCTCCAGCAAGCTACGCTGTACCTTATCCCGTCCGTAGAAACAATCCTTAATTGTATCAGCTGTTATTGGCTTGTTGTCTATTTCCAGTTCACGGTGTATCTGTAATACTTTGGCACGAACCGTATTAATATAGTAGTTTAGTTCAGTGGCTACACGGTCTTTTCCTTTGGAACATTCCTTTTTCTGATTCCATAAATCTACAGGAATGCTCCGTTTAATCATAACTTCGGCTACTCGTTTGTTTACGGTGATGCGCATGCAGATAGGAGCTTCACCGTTTTTCAGAAGTTTCGCTTTCTTGATGATGAACAATACGCTTAGTGTGTTTCTTTTCACTGCTCCCATAATTCTTTGATTTTTAAGTGGTACAAAATTAGTTTGCTACACTCAAAAACCAGCTACGCAAAAAGCTGACAATCAAAGACAAATGCGTCAATTCGTGGGAACAAAAACGGCTTTCAAAAAGTCCCACGAATAAGCCACGTGAGAACTGCCTGAAACCGCTATTTTTTGCCGAAGCAGAGAAAAAGAAAAAGCTCTGAAATCCTTGAATTTCAGAGCTTTGCTTTCATTTGCTATTTGCTTTCGCGGTGCGTACGGGACTCGAACCCGTGACCCCATGCGTGACAGGCATGTATTCTAACCAACTGAACTAACGCACCAAATTTTAATTGGATTAACTCATTTATATTTCTCTCTGCTTCTTAGTGAAAGAAGCGGTGCGTACGGGACTCGAACCCGTGACCCCATGCGTGACAGGCATGTATTCTAACCAACTGAACTAACGCACCAGAATTTCAATTTATTAATCTGCATCTCTCTCGATTGCGGGTGCAAAGGTAGTTGTTTTTTGTAAACCTGCAAGCGTTTTGAGAAAAGTTTTTTTCAAGAAAAAACAAGAAAAATGCTTAGTGTCTCATTTTGAGTACTTTTGTAATGAAAAAAAATATTCGTTTTTCTTCTCTTCGGATAGTGACGGTATCTGATCGTTATAGTGACGCTATCACGATGGAATACCGTCACTATCCGAAGGCAATGGCGTCACTATCCTAAAGTTTGTCATTCTTTTCATTGAAAATAACTCTCGATATCTTTCTATCTGTAAGAAATCACCGTTTTTATATCAACTTTCTGCTTGAATAATTCGTAATTTTGCAATAAATCGTTATTTTTGCGGACTAAAATTAGAAAGGTAGAAAATAATCTGCCTAGAATCGTTAATTAGTAGAAAGAATGATGACAACAGCCAAACTGTTATTGCACTGTCCCGACAAACCGGGAATCCTAGCGGAAGTGACAGACTTTATTACGGTAAACAAAGGAAATATTATCTATTTGGATCAGTATGTAGATCATGTAGAGAACATCTTCTTCATGCGTATTGAATGGGAACTGAAAGATTTTCTGGTTCCACAGGAAAAAATTGAAGATTATTTCAGAACACTCTACGGGCAAAAATATGAAATGGATTTTCGTCTTTATTTCTCTGATGTAAAACCACGTATGGCTATTTTCGTATCCAAGCTGTCACACTGTCTTTTCGATATGTTAGCCCGGTATACGGCAGGAGAGTGGAATGTAGAGATACCTCTTATTATAAGTAATCATCCGGATTTGCAGCACGTGGCAGAACGTTTCGGAATTCCTTTCTATCTGTTCCCTATCACCAAGGAGACGAAAGAAGAACAGGAGCGCAAAGAGATGGAATTGCTTGCCAAACATAAGATTACATTTATTGTATTGGCACGCTATATGCAGGTGATCTCCGAACAGATGATTAATGCTTATCCGAATAAGATTATCAATATTCATCATTCTTTCCTTCCTGCGTTTGTAGGGGCGAAGCCTTATCACGCAGCTTTCCAGAGAGGGGTGAAAATTATTGGTGCAACTAGTCATTATGTAACGACAGAGCTGGATGCCGGACCGATTATTGAACAGGATGTAGTGCGCATTACTCATAAAGATGCTATTGAAGACCTCGTAAATAAAGGAAAGGATTTGGAAAAAATCGTTCTTTCGCGTGCAGTGCAGAAGCACATCGAGCGCAAAGTTTTGGCTTATAAAAATAAAACAGTAATATTTAGCTGATGAAAGTAGCAGTTGTAAAATACAATGCCGGCAATATTCGTTCTGTGGATTATGCTTTAAAGCGGTTGGGGGTAGAAGCGGTGATTACTGCTGATAAAGAAGAACTCCAATCGGCCGATAAAGTTATTTTTCCCGGAGTGGGAGAGGCGGAAACTACCATGAACCACTTGAAGGCAACGGGACTGGACGAACTGATTAAGAATCTCCGTCAGCCTGTATTTGGAATTTGTCTCGGCATGCAGTTGATGTGCCGGCATTCCGAAGAAGGAGAAGTCGATTGTTTGAATATCTTTGATGTGGATGTGAAACGTTTTGTCCCGCAGAAACATGAGGATAAAGTGCCGCACATGGGATGGAACACCATTGGAAAAACGAATAGCAAATTGTTTGAAGGGTTCACCGAAGAAGAGTTTGTCTATTTTGTGCATAGCTTCTATGTGCCGACCTGCGACTTTACTGCTGCTACAACTGACTATATTCACCCGTTCAGTGCTGCGCTCCATAAAGATAACTTTTATGCTACCCAGTTCCATCCGGAAAAAAGTGGTAAGACAGGAGAGAAGATTCTGACAAACTTTTTAAACCTCTAAGATACAAATAGTAAATAGATGATAGAAATTATTCCAGCCATTGATATTATTGATGGAAAGTGCGTACGCCTTTCCCAGGGAGATTACGATAGTAAAAAGGTGTATAATGAGAACCCGGTGGAAGTTGCAAAGGAGTTTGAAGCGAACGGTGTTCGCAGGCTTCATGTGGTAGACTTGGACGGTGCTGCTTCTCATCATGTCGTTAACTATCGGGTGTTGGAACAGATTGCTGTACGCACTTCTCTTGTCATAGATTTTGGTGGAGGAGTAAAGAGTGATGAAGATTTGAAAATTGCTTTTGAGAGCGGTGCGCAGATGGTAACCGGAGGAAGCATTGCAGTGAAAGATCCGGAATTATTCTGTCATTGGCTGGAAATATACGGCAGTGAGAAGATTATTTTGGGGGCAGATGTAAAAGAACATAAGATAGCCGTCAATGGTTGGAAAGATGAAAGTGCCTGTGAACTTTTTCCATTTCTCGAAAATTATATAGATAAAGGTATACGAAAAGTAATCTGTACGGATATTAGCTGTGACGGAATGTTGAGTGGCCCTTCTATCGATTTGTATAAAGAGGTGTTGGCAAAATTCCCTGACCTTTATCTGATGGCTAGTGGCGGGGTGAGCAAGATGGATGATATTGTAGCCTTGGATGAGGCCGGTGTTCCCGGAGTTATTTTCGGTAAGGCATTATACGAAGGACATATCACCTTACAAGATTTGAGAATCTTTCTGTAATGAGCGTATCGGAATAAATAAGATACCTTTATTATAAGGAAGATAAGAATCGAGCTTCAGGAATATAGATTATAAATTGTTGAACAATAAATAAAATAGGATTGTGTTAGCAAAAAGAATAGTACCTTGTCTGGATATAAAAGACGGACAAACCGTGAAAGGAACGAATTTTGTCAACTTGCGCCAAGCCGGTGATCCGGTGGAGCTAGGTCGTGCTTACAGTGAACAGGGAGCGGATGAACTTGTTTTCCTGGACATTACTGCAAGCCATGAAGGACGTAAGACTTTTACGGAATTGGTAAAACGGATTGCTGCTAATATCAATATCCCATTTACCGTAGGTGGTGGAATCAATGAATTAAGTGATGTAGACCGTCTGCTGAATGCAGGGGCAGATAAGATTTCTATCAATTCTTCCGCTATCCGCAATCCCCGGTTGGTTGACGAGATAGCAAAGAATTTCGGCTCACAAGTTTGTGTGTTGGCTGTAGATGCCAAACAGACCGAAAACGGTTGGAAATGTTACCTGAACGGAGGACGCATCGAAACGGATAAAGATCTGTTCGAGTGGACTAAAGAAGCACAGGAACGCGGAGCAGGAGAAATACTCTTCACAAGCATGAATCACGATGGTGTAAAAGCCGGTTATGCAAATGAAGCACTTGCCGCTTTAGCGGATCAACTCTTTATTCCCATCATAGCTTCGGGAGGTGCGGGCTGTAAGGAGCACTTCCGTGATGTCTTTTTACAGGGAAAGGCAGATGCTGCATTGGCTGCCAGTGTTTTTCACTTCGGAGAAATTAAAATTCCCGAATTAAAATCGTATCTTTGCGGCGAAGGAATTACCATCAGGGGGTGAGGCACCCCGGCCGGGTTTTCCTGCGGATGGATTATATAGTCAGATAAATATAGGAACTGTCTGCAAAAGAATTCCGTAGGCGAATAGGTAGTAATTGTAAATTGGAATAGTAATTAGAACTTATATAAAAATGGAATTGGATTTCGATAAAATGAACGGACTCGTTCCGGCTATCATACAGGACAACGAGACACGTAAGGTCTTGATGCTGGGTTTCATGAATAAAGAAGCTTATGATAAAACGGTGGAAACCGGAAAAGTTACATTCTTTAGCCGTACGAAGAATCGTTTATGGACAAAAGGTGAAGAAAGCGGTAACTTCCTTCATGTTGTATCTATAAAGGCTGATTGCGACAATGATACATTATTGATTCAAGTAGATCCGGTAGGTCCTGTGTGTCATACAGGCACAGATACTTGTTGGGGGGAGAAAAACGAAGAACCAGTCATGTTCCTGAAAGCATTGCAGGACTTCATAGACAAGCGTCACGAAGAGATGCCCGAAGGTTCTTATACGACCAGTCTGTTTGAGTCGGGAATCAATAAGATAGCTCAAAAAGTAGGTGAGGAAGCTGTGGAAACAGTGATCGAAGCAACGAACGGTACTGACGAACGTTTGATCTACGAAGGAGCCGACCTCATTTATCACATGATTGTATTGCTTGCTTCAAAAGGCTATCGCATCGAAGATCTTGCACGTGAACTGCAGGAAAGACATAGCAGTACCTGGAAGAAGCATTAATAAGTAAAGATTAGAAATTAAAAATTAAAACGGGAGTCGGCATGGATGACGGGGCGTTGATACAATATAAGAACGTAGAAATCCATCAACAGGAACTCTGTGTGCTAAGTGATGTAAATCTGGAATTGCACAAAGGAGAGTTTGTCTATTTGATCGGAAAAGTAGGCTCGGGAAAAACGAGTCTGCTTAAGACTCTTTATGGCGAACTGGACGTAATTGACGGTGAAGCGGAAGTGCTGGGTTATAATATGCGATCTATCAAACGTAAGCATATCCCGCAACTGCGCCGCAAGTTAGGCATTGTATTCCAGGATTTTCAGCTGCTTACAGACCGTACTGTATATAATAACCTGGAATTTGTGCTTCGTGCCACAGGCTGGAAAAACAAACAGGAGATACAGGATCGTATTGAAGAAGTGCTTCAACTGGTGGGAATGTCCAACAAAGGTTATAAACTTCCGAACGAACTTTCCGGTGGCGAACAGCAGCGCATTGTGATTGCACGTGCCGTACTCAATTCTCCGGCTATCATCCTGGCGGATGAACCAACCGGAAATCTGGATGTGGAAACAGGTAAAGCCATCGTTGAATTGTTGCACAATATCTGCGAATCCGGCTCATCGGTAGTGATGACGACGCACAATTTGCAACTGTTGAAAGATTATCCGGGCAGGGTATATCGTTGTGCCGACCATCAGATTGTAGATGTGACTGATGAATATATGCCCAGACAGAGAACAATAGAAATAGATTTAAATATAGATAACTAAAACAGTAACGAAAATGAAAGTTTTAAAGTTTGGAGGAACTTCCGTAGGTTCTGCTCAGCGCATGAAGGAAGTAGCCAAATTGATTACCGATGGTGAACAGAAGATTGTTGTTCTTTCTGCTATGTCAGGAACAACAAACACATTGGTGGAAATTTCGGACTATCTGTATAAGAAGAATCCGGAGGGTGCCAACGAGATTATTAATAAGCTGGAAGCAAAATATAAACAGCATATTGATGAGCTTTTTGCAACCCAGGAATATAAACAGAAAGGTCTTGAAGTTGTCAAATCCCACTTCGACTACATCCGCTCCTATACTAAAGACCTTTTCACTTTGTTCGAAGAGAAAGTGGTTTTGGCACAGGGAGAGCTTATCTCTACGGCGATGGTAAACTTTTACCTGCAGGAATGCGGTGTGAAGTCCGTGTTGCTTCCGGCTTTGGAATTCATGCGTACTGATAAGAACGCAGAACCGGACCCCGTATATATTAAGGATAAATTGCGTGCTCAATTGGATCTTTATCCGGATACGGAAATCTACATTACGCAAGGTTTCATCTGCCGCAATGCTTACGGTGAGATAGACAACCTGCAACGTGGTGGTAGCGACTACACCGCTTCTCTGATCGGAGCAGCAGTGAACGCTTCCGAAATCCAGATCTGGACAGATATCGACGGTATGCACAATAACGACCCGCGTATTGTTGACAAGACCGCTCCGGTACGCCAGCTGCACTTCGAAGAAGCAGCCGAGTTGGCTTACTTCGGTGCAAAGATTCTGCACCCTACTTGTATCCAGCCGGCTAAATATGCCAATATCCCTGTCCGCTTGTTGAACACAATGGATCCGGAGGCTCCGGGCACACTGATTTCTAACGATACGGAAAAAGGCAAGATTAAGGCAGTAGCTGCAAAAGATAACATCACTGCTATTAAGATTAAATCCAGCCGCATGTTATTGGCTCATGGTTTCTTGCGTAAGGTGTTCGAAATCTTCGAAAGCTATCAGACATCTATCGATATGATCTGTACGTCAGAAGTCGGTGTATCTGTTACGATAGATAACACGAAACATCTTAATGAGATTCTGGACGACCTGAAGAAATACGGAACAGTAACCGTTGATAAAGAAATGTGTATCATCTGCGTTGTAGGTGACCTTGAATGGGAAAATGTCGGTTTTGAAGCAAAAGCACTCGATGCGATGCGCGATATACCGGTGCGAATGATCTCGTTTGGAGGAAGTAACTATAACATCTCCTTCCTCATTCGGGAGTGTGATAAGAAAGTAGCTTTACAATCGTTGAGCGATATGCTTTTCAACGGCAAATAATTCCACAAATAATACGAGCGCTTTTACCGAACTGATAAAAGCGCTCTTTTTTAACCAACTAAACAAGTTTTTCGAATTATGAAGGGAATATTTCCAATCGATAAATTCCGCACTTTGCAGACACCTTTCTATTATTACGATACCAAAGTGCTGCGCGATACATTGTCGGCTATTAACCATGAGGTTGCCAAATATCCTAATTATTCAGTGCATTACGCTGTTAAAGCAAATGCTAACCCGAAAGTACTTACCATCATCCGTGAGAGCGGAATGGGAGCCGACTGTGTGAGCGGTGGAGAAATTCGTGCCGCTATCCGTGCAGGATTTCCGGCCAATAAAGTTGTTTTTGCAGGAGTAGGTAAAGCAGACTGGGAAATTAACCTCGGGCTGGAGTACGGCATCTTCTGTTTCAATGTAGAGTCTATTCCCGAACTGGAAGTAATCAATGAATTGGCTGCTGCTCAAAATAAGGTGGCTAATGTTGCTTTCCGTATCAATCCGGATGTAGGCGCACATACTCACGCAAATATCACTACCGGTTTGGCGGAAAACAAATTCGGTATCAGCATGCAGGATATGGACAAGGTGATAGATGTGGCGCAGGAGATGAAAAACGTAAAGTTTATCGGGCTTCATTTCCACATTGGTTCACAGATTCTGGATATGGGCGATTTTGTAGCTCTCTGTAATCGTGTCAATGAATTGCAGGATAAATTGGAAGCTCGCAGAATTCTGGTAGAACACATTAATGTAGGAGGTGGTTTGGGAATTGACTACGGACATCCCAATCGTCAGGCTATTCCGAACTTCAAGGATTACTTTGCTACCTATGCCGGACAACTGAAATTACGTCCTTATCAGACCTTGCATTTTGAATTGGGACGTGCAGTTGTAGGACAGTGCGGTTCCTTAATCTCTAAGGTTTTGTATGTAAAACAAGGCACACGGAAGAAATTTGCCATCCTGGATGCAGGTATGACCGATCTTATCCGTCCGGCTCTGTATCAGGCATTCCATAAAATGGAAAATATTACTTCCGAAGAACCATTGGAGGCATACGATGTAGTAGGACCGATCTGTGAATCGTCGGATGTTTTCGGAAAAGCAATTGACCTGAACAAAGTGAAGCGTGGTGACTTGATAGCCCTTGTTCTGCTGGTGCTTATGGTGAAATAATGGCTTCCGGATACAACTGTCGTGAACTGCCGAAAGGATATACTTCCGACGAACTGGTGTAAGTAAAAAATGAACCACTACAATCAAAATGTGAATGTAGTTTAAAAATATAGGGTGCATGGAACAATTTTAACTGAAAGCTTGTTATTTTTGTAATGAGTTCAAAAAGAAACTACATTAACAACTTAATAAAAAATACGATTATGATTTCAGAAAAATTACAGAATGCAATTAACGAACA
Source organism: Bacteroides sp. 2_2_4 (assembly GCF_000157055.1). Taxonomy (NCBI): domain Bacteria; kingdom Pseudomonadati; phylum Bacteroidota; class Bacteroidia; order Bacteroidales; family Bacteroidaceae; genus Bacteroides; species Bacteroides sp. 2_2_4. The sequence goes on from NZ_EQ973369.1 coordinate 25,665, forward strand.
GATTACTGCTGAAATGTGGTCTGCTAACCTGTATCTAGCAATGTCTTTCTATTTTGAGAAAGAAGGTTTCAGCGGTTTTGCTCATTGGATGAAAAAGCAATCCCAGGAAGAAATGGGACACGCTTATGCAATGGCAGATTATATCATCAAACGTGGAGGAACTGCTAAAGTAGATAAAATAGATGTTGTTCCTAACGGATGGGGTACACCTCTCGAAGTGTTTGAACACGTTTACAAGCATGAATGTCATGTTTCTCAATTGGTAGACAAGCTGGTAGACGTAGCTGCTGCTGAAAAGGATAAAGCAACACAGGATTTCTTGTGGGGATTTGTTCGCGAACAAGTAGAAGAAGAAGCTACAGCACAAGGCATTGTTGACAAGATCAAGAAGGCTGGTGATACCGGAATTTTCTTTGTAGATTCACAATTGGGACAGCGTTAATGATGCTACTCTGAAAAAATAGTTCTTTATATAGATAGAAGCTGCCTGAATTTCTGTTCAGACAGCTTCTTTTTTTTCACTTATTAGGCTTATATGTTCGAAAATAAACTACCTTTGTATTACGAGTCAGAGAAAAATTAATCCCGATTATTATAAATGAATGGTGTGAATAGAGGAATTTTTAGATTGCTCCCTGTATTTTTATTGCTCTTTTTGGGGGTGAGTAGTTGTTCTCAAAAAGAAGAACGGCGTATTCTGGTTATCCACTCTTATGAGGAGACTTATGCGGCTTATCCGGAATTTAACCGGATGATAGCGGAGCAATTTGAAAAAGAGAAAATTGATGCTGATATTCGTACCGTTTATTTAGACTGTGAATCCTACTGGGAAGAGCCGGAACTTGAGCGGATGCGCTTTCTGGTTGATTCCGTATCGAAAGATTGGCGGCCGGAAGTGATTCTGGTGAATGAAGACTAGGCTACTTATTCATTGATGAAATGCGGAATTCAGTTGGCGAAAGAAGTGCCTGTAGTTTTTGGTGGTGTCAATTATCCGAATTGGGGATTACTGAAACATCATCCCAACGTGACAGGCTTCCATGACAAGATAGCCTTTAATGAGAATATCAGTGTGGCAAAAGAGCTTTTCGGTGAGCACGTTCGTTTGTTTACCATGCTTGATACTACCTATATCGACAGACAAATCAGAAGAGATGCAAAGGAGCAGTTTAAAGGATATAAAGTGACCGGATTCATAGATAATCCCGAACTTTCTCCTGAAGAACAGATACGTTTGGCACAGGAAGAAGGCTATACCCGTTTCATGGCTATTCCTTTGCGTAATGCCAGAAACCATTCGAATGCTACTTTTATGTGGGTTTTGAACAGGAGTTACCGCGATCAATGTTATATCCAGTTGAAACGTGATTACACCACTATTAATATTGGGAGTATCTGTGGTAGTCCTAGTCTGACAGCCATCAATGAAGCCTTTGGGTTTGGTGAGAAGTTGTTGGGTGGATACATCACTTCGCTGCCTATTCAGGTAGAAGAAGAGGTGAAAACTGCCGTTCGCATATTACATGGCGCAAGCCCTTCGGATATACCCATTGTTGAAAGCCGGAAAGAGTATGTCGTAGACTGGAATACAATGACGCAAATTGGTTTGAGTAAGGAAAGTATTCCTGCTAAATATCGTATTATCAATATTCCGTTCAGAGATGAATATCCATTTTTGTGGGGAGCCTTAGTCGCTTCATTTGTTCTTTTCCTGATTTTATTTTTTGCTTCTCTTTGGTGGCTATATCTTCGGGAACAGATGAGGAAAAAACAGGCTCTTATAGCATTGGCTGATGAAAAAGAAACATTGTCATTAGCCATTGAGGGTGGAATGACGTATGCTTGGAGATTGGATAAGGGTTGTTTTGTTTTTGAAGATGCATTCTGGGCGTCGCAAGGGTTAAATCCTAGACAACTATCGTTTAAGGAATTCATGAGCTTTATTCATCCCGATCATTGGGAGGGAGTGAAGTTCAACTGGCGAAATCTGAAAAGTGCTCATAAAAAAATTGTGCAGGAGCTTTGTAACTTCGACGGTAAAGGCTATAGTGGTGGGAGTTTCGTTATACTACTAAACAGCTTTCGGGTGGTGAATATAAAACAGCAGGTTTGCTGCTCAACATACAAGATATAAAAGATCGTGAAGAGGAACTGGAAGCTGCACGCTTACTCGCTGAAAAGGCAGAATTGAAACAATCATTCCTGGCAAATATGAGCCATGAGATACGTACTCCACTTAATTCGATTGTGGGTTTTGCCAATATTCTGGCATTGGAAGATGGATTGAGTTCCGTAGAACGCGAAGAATACATCGGCACTATTAATAAGAACAGCGAGTTGTTGCTCAAATTGATTAACGATATTTTGGAGCTTTCTCGTATCGAATCAGGCTATATGTCTTTCTCGTTTAAGAAATGTAGGGTGAGAGAGCTGATTGATGACATTTATATGACTCACCAGGTATTGATTGCTCCACGCCTGGAATTCCTGAAAGAAGTGGATAATATACCTTTGGAAATTAATGTGGATAGAGAGCGCTTGATACAAGTTCTAACAAATTTCTTGAATAACGCCAGTAAATTTACGGAAACCGGATATATCAAATTAGGGTATATTTATCTGCCGGATGAGGGGCATGTGCGGATTTATGTAGAAGATACTGGGAGAGGTATTCCACGCGAAGAACAACGGATGATTTTCAGCCGTTTCTACAAACAGAACGAATTTTCACAGGGAGCAGGATTGGGGCTTTCTATTTGTCAGGTAATTATAGAAAAACTGGGTGGAAGGATTGAACTCAAATCCGAAGTAGGCAAGGGAAGTCGCTTTACGGTCATCCTTCCTTGCCGGGTAGTGTCTTGATAAAACTTAATAGGAGGGATTGTCAACCGTGTTATTTTTTGTTTTTCCCTTTCTCCATCGTTCCCAAGTAAATCTCCAGTGAACGGGTGGAAATCTGTATTTCGCGGAAAGATACGCCTAGAGAGGCTATCAACAGAATCAGTGCCAGTCCGAATACGTAAGCAGAAAATAATTGCAGTCCGATATAAATAAGAAACATACTGACTACGCAAAGAAAAAGACTTGCAATACCCAGTCCTTGCATTGTACGGGTCAGGTTCAACCGTTTCCGTAAATTCTCGATTTGAGCTTCAGTGATATCCGAAGGGTTCTCCACGTAGCGGTCACGCAGTTGGCGCACAAGTTGGGCATACGATAAGAAACGGTTGGTGTAAGCCAACAAAATCAATGAAACTGCCGAGAAAAGTAGGGCAGGAGTAGTGAGGGTCAGTTCTTCCATAATCTATTTTTTGTAGTCAAGTAGCGGTTCAAAATTCATTTTATAAAAGAGAATTTAGGTGCAGATTACATAGATTTCACGTATTATACGTTTTTTAGAATGAAGCTTGTTATAAAGCAACTGTGTAAGATACGTGAAATCTGTGTGATCCGTGTAATCTGCGCCTAAAATATAGATTCCGCAAGGAAACCTTGCTTCGGAGTTATTCCGCTTTCAATACGTTGAGTTCTTTACCTACCTTGATAAAGGCAGCGATACACTTGTCAAGATGTGCTTTTTCGTGTCCTGCAGAAATCTGTACACGGATGCGGGCCTGATCTTTCGGCACTACCGGATAGTAGAAACCTGTCACATAGATTCCTTCTTCCTGCATGCGTGCAGCGTAAATCTGGGATAACTTCGCATCATACAGCATAACAGCACAGATAGCACTTTGTGTCGGTTTAATATCAAATCCGGCAGCCGTCATCTTATCGCGGAAGTAGTTTACATTTTCAACCAACTTGTCATGCAGTGCATTGCTCTCTTTCAGCATCTTGAAAACTTCAAGACTTGCACCGATGATACCCGGAGCCAATGAGTTGGAGAACAAATACGGGCGACTACGTTGACGGAGCAAATCGATAATCTCTTTACGACCGGTGGTAAATCCTCCCAGTGCACCGCCGAAAGCCTTACCCAACGTTCCGGTATAAATATCTACACGTCCGTGAGTCTTATACAACTCGCTTACGCCATGACCAGTGGTACCTACCACACCGGCAGAGTGGGATTCATCCACCATTACCAACGCATCGTATTTCTCGGCAAGATCACAAATCTGATCCATCGGAGCTACGTTGCCATCCATTGAGAACACACCGTCCGTAACAACAATACGGAAACGTTGTGCCTGCGCTTCTTGCAGACATCTTTCCAAGTCTTTCATGTCAGCATTGGCATAACGGTAACGTTTTGCTTTGCAAAGACGTACCCCGTCAATGATAGAAGCATGGTTTAGCGAGTCCGAGATAATGGCATCCTCTTCAGAGAAAAGTGGTTCGAATACACCGCCGTTAGCGTCAAAGCAGGCAGCATACAGAATCGTGTCTTCAGTCTGGAAATAGTCCGAGATGGCAGCTTCCAGTTCTTTGTGTATATCTTGTGTTCCACAAATGAAACGGACGGAAGACATTCCGTATCCACGGTTGTTCATCATTTCCTGCGAAGCCTTGATTAATCGGGGATGATTGGACAATCCTAGATAGTTGTTTGCGCAGAAGTTTAATACTTCCTTACCTTTTACAGTGATGGCAGCTTGCTGCGCACTTTCAATCAGTCGTTCTTCTTTATAAAGTCCGGCTTCCTTGATTTCAGCCAATGTTTGGCGGAGATATTCTTGCATTTTACCGTACATAGTGTTTGGGTGATTAAGTTATATTGCAAAGGACACAATTTTTCTTGGAATAACAATGTCTTTTTGATTAAAATCTGAAAAAAAAAGTGCTTACTTTGCGCACTATTTAAGCTTGATATTCTAAGTCAGAAGAAAAAATGGAACACATTTTGATTATTGGAGCTACCGGACAGATAGGGTCGGAGCTAACGATGGAGCTACGTAAACGTTACGGAAATGCAAATGTAGTAGCTGGTTATATTCCGGGTGCAGAACCTAAAGGGGAATTAAAGGAGTCGGGACCGTCGGCTATTGCTGATGTAACGGACGGCGAGGCGATTGCATCTGTAGTAAAAGAGTATCATATCGATACGATTTATAACTTGGCTGCTCTGTTGTCTGTAGTTGCCGAGTCGAAACCCAAGCTGGCTTGGAAAATAGGCATCGATGGATTGTGGAATGTGCTGGAAGTGGCACGTGAACAAGGGTGCGCGGTGTTTACTCCGAGTTCTATCGGTTCGTTTGGCGCTAGTACGCCTCACACGAAAACACCGCAGGACACCATTCAACGTCCCCGTACCATGTATGGAGTCACTAAAGTAACGACAGAGTTGTTGAGTGATTACTATTTTAATAAATACGGTGTCGATACCCGTGCTGTCCGTTTTCCGGGCATTATTTCGAATGTGACCCCTCCGGGAGGAGGTACGACCGATTATGCTGTCGATATTTACTACTCGGCAGTGAAAGGAGAAAAGTTTGTGTGCCCCATTAAGCAAGGCACTTTAATGGATATGATGTACATGCCGGATGCGCTGAATGCAGCAATCACACTGATGGAAGCCGATCCGGCAAGATTGATACACCGCAATGCTTTCAATATCGCTTCCATGAGTTTCGATCCGGAAACGATATATCAAGCTATCAAGAAGCATATGCCGCAGTTTGAGATGATTTATGATATAGATCCTTTGAAGCAGCGCATAGCCGATAGCTGGCCCGATAGTCTGGATGATACCTGTGCTCGTGAAGAGTGGGGATGGAAGCCGGCCTACAATTTGGAAAGCATGACGGTGGATATGCTTGAAAAGTTAAGAGAGAAACTGAAATAATGAAAAAACTAATTGCAGGGGTCATACTGCTCGGTATATTGAGCTCTTGTGGAAACAAGAAAACAAATATTGACCCCTTCGCATCTATTACTAAAGAGGTGGATTCAGTCCGGCAGATAGCCGATTCTAGCCACCATGATAAATCGCCGGAAGATCCGCAGCCTATACAGGCGGATGAATCTTTCGATGATTTTATTTACAATTTTGCTTCCGATGATGTGTTACAGCGTCAGCGTGTGAAATTTCCATTGCCCTACTACAATGGAGATAAGAAGTCAAACATTGAGGAACGCAACTGGAAGCATGATGACTTGTTTACCAAACAGCATTATTATACACTGCTGTTTGATAGAGAAGAAGATATGGATTTAGTAGGAGATACCTCCCTCACTTCTGTGCAGGTAGAGTGGATGTTCGTGAAAACACGAATGGTGAAAAGATACTATTTTGAACGTATCAAAGGTGCATGGATACTGGAGGCAATCAACCTGCGGCCCATTGAACAAAGTGATAATGAAAACTTTGTTGAGTTTTTCGGACATTTTGCAACGGATAGTCTTTTTCAGAGTCAGCGTGTGCGGGAGCCGTTGGCTTTTGTAACCAGTGATCCGGACGATGATTTCTCCATTTTGGAGACAACCCTCGATCTTAATCAGTGGTTCGCCTTCAAACCGGTACTTCCTGTCGACCGCCTTTCTAATATTAATTACGGACAGCGGAATGACGATGATTCGCCCACGAAAATCCTGGCGTTGAAAGGTATCGGAAATGGTTTTTCCAATATCCTTTATTTCCGCCGGAAAGCCGGAGAATGGGAATTGTATAAGTTTGAAGATACAAGTATCTGATACAGGTTACGATGCACTATAACAGTATAACTTATAACTAAAAATATATGTATTCTCTTTTGCCCTACAATACATTCGGCATCGATGTCAGTGCCGCTCGTTTTTTAGAATATTCTTCGGTTGAAGAACTGAAGAAGCTGATTGTGCAAGGTGCCATTGTGACACCTTTTTTGCATATTGGTGGCGGCAGTAACCTGTTGTTTACCAAAGATTACGACGGATTGATACTCCATTCCCGCATTGAAGGAATCGAAGTGACGGAGGAAGATGAACACTCTGTGTCGGTACGAGTGGGAGCGGGAGTAGTATGGGATGACTTCGTTGCATATTGCGTAGAACATGGATGGTATGGAACGGAGAACCTGTCGCTCATCCCCGGTGAGGTCGGAGCGAGCGCGGTACAGAACATCGGAGCTTATGGCGTTGAAGTGAAAGATCTGATAACAGCTGTGGAAACGGTGAACATTCAAGCTGAAGAACGCGTTTATTCGGTGGAAGAGTGTGGATATACCTACCGCAACAGTATCTTTAAACGCCCGGAAAACAAGTCGGCTTTTGTCACCTATGTCCGTTTCCGACTTAGTAAAAAAGAACATTATACGTTAGATTATGGAACCATTCGTCAGGAGCTTGAAAAATATCCGGCATTGACGCTTTCTGTTGTACGGAAAGTGATAATTGATATTCGTGAGAGCAAGTTGCCCGACCCGAAGGTAATGGGAAATGCCGGCAGCTTCTTTATGAATCCCATTGTGCCGAAAGAAAAACTGGAAGCCCTGCAGCAGGAATATCCCCGGATACCTTACTATGAGCTGGCAGAAGATCGGGTGAAAATTCCGGCAGGATGGATGATCGACCAATGCGGCTGGAAAGGTAAGGCCTTAGGTCCGGCTGCCGTACATGATAAACAAGCGCTGGTGTTAGTGAATCTTGGTGGAGCAAAAGGTAGCGATATTCTTGCGCTTTCAGATGCAGTCCGAGCCTCTGTTCATGAGAAGTTTGGCATTGATATCCACCCGGAAGTTAACTTAATAAATTGAGAAGTAACAAGTGAAAGTAAGAATCATTGGAAGTGGAACATCGACGGGAGTACCCCAAATCGGCTGTACATGTCCGGTTTGTACTTCTACCGATCCGAAAGATAACCGATTGCGTGCATCTGCTATTGTTGAGACAGATGATGCGCGAATTTTGATAGATTGCGGTCCGGATTTCCGGACACAGGTATTGCGTCTTCCTTTTGAGAAGATAGATGGTGTGCTCATTACGCATGAACATTATGACCATGTGGGTGGGTTGGACGATTTGCGTCCGTTTTGCCGGTTTGGTTCAGTGCCTATTTATGCGGAAAATTATGTGGCACAAGGCTTGCGCTTGCGTATGCCCTATTGTTTTGTTGACCATCGTTATCCGGGAGTTCCCGACATTCCTTTGCAGGAAATCTCGGTGGGACAGGCTTTTTCAGTTAACCACACGGAGGTGCTTCCTTTACGTGTGATGCATGGCCGATTGCCTATTCTGGGATATCGTATCGGGCAATTAGGTTATATCACTGATATGCTGACCATGCCCGAAGAATCCTATGAACAATTGGCGGGAATAGATGTTTTGGTAGTGAATGCACTTCGGATTGCCACGCATCCTACTCATCAGAATTTGGAAGAAGCACTGGCAGTGGCGCAGCGCATTCAGGCAAAGAAGACGTACTTTATACACATGAGTCATGATATGGGCTTGCATGCGGAGGTTGAAAAGAGCCTTCCGGAAAATATTCACCTGGCATTCGACGGATTGGATATCTATCTTTGATTATCGGTGAAATTTTTAGCAAAAGTTTTGTTTTCTTTGTAGAAATTATTATTTTTGCACCTAGCCGATAAACAGCGAATATTATGAAACTTCGTACGATAGTGAAAATAGCGATCACGTCTTCTGTTGTACTTTTGTGCTCAGGTTTCGCATTGTACTCTTTTTTTAGACTGTCGGCGGCCGAAGGGCAGAAAGATTTTGATCTTTATGAACTGGTTCCATCCACCACTTCAGCCGTGTTTGTTACCGATGATGTGCTCGAGTTTGTAGCGGAGGTCGATGATCTGACTTGTAGTAAAAATCAGCAATATCTTTATGTATCCAAACTTTTTTCTTATCTGAAACAAAGCCTTTATGCCCTCTCGGAAGATACTCCCCATGGCTTGAGTCGGCAAATGAATCAGATGCTGATTAGTTTCCACGAACCGGATAACGAACGGAACCAGGTACTTTATTGCAGATTGGGAAATGGGGATAAGGAATTGGTGAACAGGTTTGTGCGTAAATATATATCTTCGCTTTATCCACCGAAAACGTTTGTTTACAAAGGAGAGGAAATAATCATTTACCCGATGGCAGATGGTGATTTTCTAGCCTGCTATCTGACGTCTGATTTTATGGCGTTAAGTTTTCAGAAAAAACTGATTGAAAACGTTATTGATGCATATAAGAGTGACAAATCATTGGCGGATGATCCGACCTTTACAGGAGTGCGTGCTCCGAAAAAAAGTGTAGCGGCCGCCACAATCTATACCCGTATGAAAGGGATGATGGGATGGACGGAATTTGACATGAAGATGAAAGATGATTTTATTTATTTCTCCGGCATCACTCATGATGCAGATACTTGCTTTGCATTTATAAAACAACTTCGCCAGCAGCAATCAGTCAAAGGCTTCCCGGGTGAAGCACTGCCCTCCACTGCTTTCTATTTTAGCAGACAGGGGATTACGGACTGGGCGTCTTTACTTTCTTATGGAAATGCGCAGGAGCAGAACGGGGCAGTCCGCACGAGTGAAGTGCAGAATAGAGATAAGGAATTTTCCCGCTATCTGATGGAAAATGCCGGGCAAGACCTGGTTGCCTGTCTCTTCCAGCGTGAAGATACGTTGCAGGATGCAGCGGCAGTCTTGAGCCTGTCTGTGGCAGATGTGACGGAAGCTGAAAGGATGCTTCGTGCCTTTGTCAATACTGCTCCGGCAGATGAAGGAAGAAAAACTCCCCGTATTACTTTTTGTTATACTGTAAATAAGGCATACTTGGTCTATCGGTTGCCTCAAACAACATTGTTTAAACAACTGACCAGTTTTGTTGAACCGACTTTGGATGTGTATGCAGCATTTTATGGCGGACGTTTGTTACTCGCTCCGGATGAGGATAGCCTGTCGCATTATATTCGCCAACTGGATAAAGGGGAAGTGCTTAATGGGGCAATGGCTTATCAGACGGGTATGGATCACCTGTCTGATTCATATCATTTTATGCTGATGGCGGATTTCGATCACGTGTTCCGGCAATCGGAAAATCACGTCCGTTTCGTACCGGATTTCTTCATGCGCAATGCAGACTTTTTCCGTAATTTTACACTCTTTGTCCAGTTTGCCTGTACCGATGGAGTAGTATATCCCAATATTGTTTTGAAATATAAATCAGAATAAAAATTGTGGTTTATATACAATCATTCTATAAAAAAAAACTCCCGACAGAATTAAATTCTATCGGGAGTTTTTTATGCTTATTCGTCCGACGAATGACTTTCGGTTTAGAATGGCAGATCGTCTTTTGCGTCGCCCGGAGTAAATTCCGGCATTGCCGACGGAGCTGCGGGAGGAACGGAACCGCCTGTAGCCATTGGGGCACCTACGCTGACACGTTCTACTTTCCATGCACGGATTCTGTTGAACCAGCGGTCTTGCCATTGGTTAGAATCGATGTCGAATGAAACAGTCAGTTCTTCGCCCATTTGAATGTTGAACTGATCTATTTTATCTGCCCCAAATACTTCGAAGCACATTTTGCGTGGATATTGGTCGTGACTTTCGATAACAAACTCTTGCGCTTTCCACTCGTTGCCGGTAGCTTTTGAAACTCCTCCTTTGGGCTGGAGGATAGCGATGATTTTTCCTGTAAATTCCATTGCGATAATTTTAAATTCTGGGGCGAAGTTACAATTTTTTAGTAATATCCCTCACACAATACCTGTTTTTTTCTTTTGTTTTATTGGGCAGCCCAAATCTTTTTTCGTAACTTTGTGCGATAGAACATTTAAAACTTAAATACACGAAAATATATGAAATTTATCGTTTCAAGTACTGCTCTTTCCAGCCATTTACAGGCCATCAGCCGTGTGATTAATTCAAAAAATGCGCTGCCAATTCTCGATTGTTTCCTCTTCGAATTGGAAGACGGAACATTGTCTGTGACTGTATCCGACAGTGAAACAACGATGGTGACTACCGTAGAAGTGAATGAAAGCGATACAAACGGGCGTTTTGCCGTAGTAGCGAAAACATTGCTTGATGCACTGAAAGAAATCCCGGAACAACCACTTACATTTGAAATCAATCCGGATAATTATGAAATAACAGTGCAGTACCAGAACGGAAAATACAGCCTGATGGGGCAGAATGCGGATGAATTCCCGCAATCGGCTACACTGGGTGATAATGCAGTCCGTGTAGAAATGGAGGCAAGTGTACTTCTGGGAGGTATCAACCGTTCGGTATTTGCTACTGCCGATGACGAACTTCGTCCGGTGATGAACGGTATTTATTTCGATATTACCACAGAAGACATCACAATGGTTGCTTCAGACGGTCATAAACTGGTGCGTTGCAAGACATTGGCAGCCAAAGGTAACGAGCGTGCAGCCTTCATCCTTCCAAAGAAACCGGCTACTTTGCTTAAGAATCTTTTGCCGAAAGAACAAGGCACAGTGACGATCGAATTCGATGAACGCAATGCTGTATTCATGCTTGAAAGCTACCGGATGGTTTGCCGCCTGATTGAAGGACGTTACCCGAACTACAACTCGGTAATTCCGCAGAACAACCCGCACAAAGTGACCGTAGACCGTCAACAGTTGGTAGGAGCTTTGCGTCGTGTGTCTATTTTCTCGTCGCAGGCAAGTAGTTTGATTAAACTCCGTATGCAGGAAAACCAGATTGTGATTTCCGCACAAGATATTGACTTCTCTACTTCTGCCGAAGAAACACAAGTTTGCCAGTATGCAGGTGCAGCAATGAGCATCGGTTTCAAATCGACATTCCTCATCGATATCCTGAACAATATTTCAGCAGACGAAGTAGTCATCGAACTCGCAGATCCTTCACGTGCCGGAGTAATCATCCCGGTAGAGCAGGAAGAAAACGAAGACCTGCTGATGCTGCTGATGCCGATGATGCTAAATGATTAATAGTAATCACCGCAAAATAACACAGAGTTCCACAGAGTGTTTTATGTATTTATTGCTCTGTAGAACTCTGTGTTACTCTGTGGTGGAAAAAATAATTAGAAATGAAATTAAACCTGAAAAATCCCATTGTTTTTTTTGATTTAGAAACAACCGGAACCAATATCAACACAGACCGAATTGTTGAAATCTGCTATCTGAAAGTATATCCGAATGGAAATGAAGAAGCAAAAACATTACGTATCAATCCTGAAATGCATATCCCGGAAGCATCTTCTGCTATACATGGCATTTATGATGCCGACGTAGTCGATTGCCCTACTTTCAAAGAAGTGGCGAAAAACATAGCCAGGGACATTGAAGGTTGCGATTTGGCAGGATTTAATTCCAATCGTTTTGATATTCCTGTCCTTGCTGAAGAGTTCCTTCGCGCCGGAGTGGACATTGATATGACGAAACGCAAATTTGTAGACGTACAGGTGATCTTCCACAAAATGGAACAACGCACCCTGTCTGCTGCCTATAAATTCTATTGCGACAAGAATCTGGAAGATGCACACACTGCCGAAGCAGATACACGGGCCACTTACGAAGTGCTGAAAGCACAGCTCGACCGTTACTCCGATCTTCAGAATGATATTGCGTTCCTGGCAGATTATTCAAGTTTCAGCAAGAATGTAGACTTTGCCGGACGCATGGTGTACGATGATAATGGGGTGGAAGTGTTCAACTTCGGAAAATATAAAGGAATGTCTGTAGCCGAGGTTTTGAAGAAAGATCCCGGATATTACAGTTGGATTTTGAATAGTGATTTCACGTTGAACACTAAGGC
>NZ_EQ973369.1:38685-45839 GCF_000157055.1 Bacteroides sp. 2_2_4
CTAAGGCGGCATTGACAAAAATCCGTTTGCGTGAAATGAGTAATTTGATTACAAAATAATGCTAAAAGGAAAAAAAAATAAATTCTTGGAATTACCGGCAGTATTGCCGCGTACAAGGCGTGCTATATCATTCGCGGACTGATAAAACAGGGAGCGGAAGTGCAAGTCGTAATTACTCCGGCGGGAAAAGAATTTATTACTCCCATCACTCTTTCGGCTTTGACCAGCAAACCGGTCATCAGTGAGTTTTTTGCCCAGCGTGACGGAACGTGGAATAGCCACGTCGATCTCGGATTGTGGGCGGATGCTGTATTGATTGCACCTGCCACTGCCTCTACTATCGGTAAAATGGCCAATGGAATAGCCGACAATATGCTCATAACAACTTATCTTTCGGCAAAAGCTCCCGTGTTTGTTGCTCCGGCAATGGATCTCGATATGTTTGCCCATCCCGCCACCCAGAAAAATCTGGATATCCTGCGTTCTTACGGTAATCACATTATCGAGCCGGGAACAGGAGAATTAGCCAGCCACTTGGTAGGAAAGGGACGTATGGAAGAGCCGGAAAACATCATCCGAGTATTGGATGAATTCTTCGCTTCGAGTGATGAACTATCCGGGAAGAAAGTGATGATTACAGCCGGACCGACTTACGAAAAAATTGACCCGGTGCGTTTCATAGGCAATTATTCTTCCGGAAAGATGGGATTTGCGTTGGCAGAAGAATGTGCCCGTCGCGGAGCGCAGGTGACATTGATAACAGGTCCTGTGCAGCTCAAAACGAAACATTCCCGTATCCGGCGTGTAGATGTGGAATCAGCAGAAGAAATGTATGCGGCTTCACAGATCTATTTTCCAGATGCTGATGCAGGTATTCTTTGTGCGGCAGTAGCCGACTACCGTCCGGAAACAGTGGCCGACAAGAAGATTAAGCGGGAGAAAGAAGAGGAACTAACCCTCCATCTTCAGGCAACACAAGACATCGCTGCCAATTTAGGAGCACTGAAAGGGAAAAATCAGTTATTGGTTGGCTTTGCCCTCGAAACCAATAATGAGCAGCAGAATGCCGAAGGAAAGCTCGAACGCAAAAACTTCGACTTTATTGTGCTCAATTCGTTGAATGATGCTGGAGCCGGTTTTCGCCATGATACCAATAAAATAAGTATCATCGACAGGAAAGGTCGTACAGACTATCCTCTGAAGCCGAAGACGGAAGTAGCCCAAGACATCATCGACCGTCTGGTAGCCACTCTGTCTTCCGGTTTTTAATTTTTAATCTTTAATTAAAATAGAAGGTGTTACGTTCACTATACATTCAGAATTACGCATTGATAGAAAAACTGGATATCAGTTTTGAAACAGGCTTTTCCGTTATAACAGGTGAAACGGGAGCCGGAAAATCAATTATTCTGGGAGCTATCGGACTCCTGTTAGGACAGCGTGCCGATGTGAAAGCGATTCGCCACGGAGCTTCCAAATGTATCATAGAGGCACGTTTCGATATATCTGCCTATGGTATGCGTCCGTTTTTCGAAGAAAACGAGTTGGAATATGATGAAGAGTGCATTTTGCGTCGTGAAGTGCAGTCTTCCGGTAAGAGCCGGGCATTCATCAACGATACTCCTGCTTCGTTGGCACAAGTGAAAGAGCTGGGCGAACAGCTGATAGATGTACATTCGCAACATCAGAATCTGCTGCTTAATAAAGAAGGATTTCAGTTGAATGTGCTTGATATTCTGGCGCATAATGACGCTGCATTGGCGAAATATCATCTGTGTTATGACGAATGGAAACAGACAGATCGCGAACTCGCTGAATTAGTGTCACTGGCAGAGAAAAGTCGCTCCGATGAAGATTATATCCGCTTCCAACTCGAACAGCTCGAAGAAGCCTGTTTGGTGGAAGGCGAACAGGAAGAACTGGAGCAGGAAGCTGAAACATTAAGTCATGCAGAAGAGATAAAAGCCGGACTTTACCGGGTGGAGCAGTCGTTTGCTTCGGATGAAGGTGGCTTGCTTTCTTATCTGAAAGACAGTCTGAATACACTGAATAATCTGCAAAGAGTATATCAGCCGGCCAAAGAACTTACCGAACGTATGGAGAGCGCTTATATCGAACTGAAAGATATTTCGCACGAAGTCTCTTTACAAAGTGACTCCGTTGAATTCAATCCGGTTCGTCTGGACGAAGTGAATGAACGGTTGAATCTGATTTATTCCTTACAGCAGAAACATCGGGTACAAACCCTTGATGAATTGATAGCGCTAACGGATGAATACCGCAGCAAATTGTCGGACATCACTTCCTATGATGAGCGTATCGCCGAACTGACTGCTCGCAAAGAGGAACAATATAAACAAGTGAAACAACAGGCAGAAGTGCTGACCAAAGCCCGTACGAAAGCTGCTCGTGAAGTAGAAAAACAGCTGGCTGTCCGGTTGATTCCATTAGGAATGCCGAATGTTCGTTTCCAGATAGAAATGGGACTGAAGAAAGAGCCGGGATTGCAAGGAGAAGATACAGTCAACTTCCTGTTTTCCGCCAATAAGAACGGCACCTTGCAGAATATCTCTTCTGTAGCTTCAGGAGGTGAAATCGCCCGTGTCATGCTTTCTATCAAGGCGATGATTGCCGGAGCCGTCAAGCTGCCGACCATCGTATTTGATGAAATAGATACCGGAGTCTCCGGTGAAATAGCCGACCGTATGGCGGACATGATGCAGGAGATGGGCGACCGCAACCGTCAGGTAATCAGTATCACCCACCTGCCGCAGATTGCTGCCCGTGGGCGTGCTCATTATAAGGTATACAAGAAAGATAGCGATACGGAAACCAACAGCCATATCCGCCGTCTCACTGACGAAGAACGGGTAGAGGAAATAGCTCACATGCTTAGTGGTGCCACTCTGACCGAAGCTGCCCTTAGCAATGCCAAATCCCTGCTTGCCCGCAACTGATAAATAGTGAATAGTAAATAGTAAAATAGTAAATCAACCAGATGTTAGATAAAAGTGAAATGATTTTCGGCGTTCGTGCCGTGATAGAAGCCCTTCAGGCTGGAAAAGAGATAGATAAGATCCTCGTGAAGAAAGATATTCAAAGTGATCTTTCCAAGGAGCTTTTTGCAGCTTTGAAAGGTACGCTGATACCTGTTCAGCGTGTTCCGGTAGAGCGTATCAACCGTATTACCCGGAAAAATCATCAAGGAGTGATCGCCTTCATTTCTTCTGTGACTTATCAGAAAGCGGAGGATCTTGTTCCTTTCTTGTTTGAGCAAGGAAAAAATCCGTTTTTTGTTATGCTCGACGGAGTGACTGATGTACGCAATTTCGGGGCGATTGCACGTACCTGCGAATGTGCAGCTGTCGATGCCGTGATTATTCCTGTCCGGGGTAGTGTGTCGGTCAATGCTGATGCCGTAAAAACATCGGCAGGAGCGCTACATACTCTTCCGGTATGCCGTGAACAGAACCTCCGTTCGACTCTGCAATATCTGAAAGACAGTGGTTTCCGCATTGTGGCTGCTACCGAAAAAGGAGATTATGACTATACCAAGGCCGATTATACAGGTCCCCTCTGCATCATAATGGGAGCGGAGGATACAGGAGTTTCTTATGAAAACCTTGCCCTCTGTGATGAATGGGTGAAAATTCCGATGCTGGGCACTATCGAATCCCTGAATGTCTCTGTAGCTGCCGGTATCCTGATTTACGAAGCTGTGAAACAAAGAAACAATGACTGATATGAAGAAGATTTTAATTCTACCTTTACTGCTTTTCTTCCTGGTACAAGGAAGCATGGCACAAACCCCAAAATGGGTAGAGAAGGCAAAACGTGCAGTCTTCTCAATAGTGACTTATGACAAGAATGATAAAATGCTGAATACGGGAAACGGATTCTTTGTGTCCGAAGACGGATTGGCTTTATCAGATTATACTCTTTTTAAAGGAGCTGAACGTGCGGTAGTGATTACTTCCGAAGGCAAGCAGATGCCGGTCAGCCTAATACTTGGAGCGAATGACATGTATGATGTCATTAAGTTTCGTGTGGCTATCACCGAGAAGAAAGTGCCTGCACTGGTCGTTGCTAAAACAGCCCCGGTGACAGGAGCCGATGCGTGGATGCTTCCTTATTCTACACAAAAAAGTATCGCTTGCGTTACTGGTAAGGTGAAAGATGTTTCCAAAGTAGCCGGAGAATACCATTATTATACATTGAGCATGCATATGAAAGATAAGATGGTGAGCTGTCCGGTGATGAATGCGGAAGGTCAGGTATTTGGTATTGCGCAGAAATCATCCGGTATCGATACGGTGACTACTTGTTATGCGGCGGGAGCAGCTTTTGCCATGTCGCAGAAAATCAGTGCTCTTTCTTTGGGAGACGCTGCCTTGAAAAGCATTGGTATCCGGAAAGGTTTACCCGAAACGGAAGATCAGGCATTAGTGTATCTGTTCATGGCCTCTTCGAGCCTCTCGGGCGAGGACTATGAAAAGCTGTTGGATGACTTCATTCGCCAGTTCCCTGCCAATGCAGATGGTTATCTCCGTCGTGCCAATTATTATGCATCTAAAGGTAAAGACGATCAGACCTGGTATGATAAAGCCGTTGCCGACTTTAATCAGGCTCTGAAAGTAGCCCAGAAGAAAGATGATGTATATTATAATATAGGTAAGCTAATGTATGCTTATCAATTATCGAAGCCGGAGAAAACTTATAAAGACTGGACGTATGACACTGCTTTGAAGAATGTCCGTCAGGCAATCGCTATTGATCCGCTGCCAATTTACATTCAAATGGAAGGTGATATACTGTTTGCCCAACAAGACTATGCTGGTGCTTTGGCTGCTTATGAAAAGGTAAATACTAGCAATATTGCTTCTCCGGCCACTTTCTTTAGTGCTGCCAAGACGAAAGAACTGCTGAAAGGGGATCCGAAAGAAGTGGTAGCCTTAATGGATAGCTGTATTGCCCGTTGCCCGCAACCGATTACGGCCGACTTTGCTCCATATTTGTTGGAACGTGCGCAGATGAATATGAATGCCGATCAGGCGCGAAATGCAATGCTCGATTATGATGCTTACCATACGGCAGTCAAGGGAGAAGTGAACGACGTGTTCTATTATTATCGCGAACAGGCAGCTTTGAAAGCACGTCAGTTTCAACGCGCTTTAGACGATATTGCCAAGGCCATCGAGATGAATCCGACAGACCTCACCTACCAGGCAGAGCATGCAGTTGTAAACCTCCGTGTAGGACGGTATGAAGAAGCCATTCAGATTTTAAATAATATATTGAAGACTGATCCTAAATATGGTGAGGCTTACCGTTTATTGGGACTTTGCCAGATACAGCTGAAGAAGACAGATGAAGCTTGCGGCAACTTTAAGAATGCGAAAGAATTGGGTGATCCGAATGCAGATGAATTGATAACCAAATACTGCAAGTAAAAAGATCATCTTCTTGAAGATAAAAAATGAATCCCTGCCAACTCGAAAATTGGCAGGGATTCCTCGTTTTTGGGGACGTTGTATAAAAAACTCTCTCTCTTTTTTTATTTTTCCCCACTTCACTTGTTAAGTTCAGGTTGTAGGTTTTAATGATATATGGTTTGATTTCCCTTTTTCCCCTCTTTTATAAGTTAAATGCATGGTTATTGAAAATACTGCATGGCTTCACTTATTTTTTTTAGAAATAATTCGAAATTCTATCTAAAACAGTAAGTAAATTTAAAATTGTGGTTCATTTTATTTATAATCTTACTATATTCCGCACGTTTTTAATAACACGTATGAGATAAGTTATAATTTATGGAAAAAAATCGATTTACTATTTGTGCAAACAATTACATCGATTGTTTGCGACAAGAGGGTCGTTATTCTACGGCCCATGTGTATAAACACGCTATTCGTTCTTTTTCGCAGTTTTGTGGAACTCAATCCATCACGTTTAGTAAGATAAACCGTGAAACTCTAAAGAGGTATAGCAACTATCTGATGGCTTCCCGTTTGAAGCCCAATACGATTTCTACGTATATGCGTATGTTGCGTAGTATCTACAACCGTGGTGTCGATATGCATCAGGCTCCTTATGTACATGGTTTGTTCCGGGATGTTTTTACCGGGGTGGACACACGTCAGAAGAAAGCTATCCCGATCAGCGAACTTCACATGCTATTAAACAAAGATCCTCAATCGGAAAAGCTTCGTCGGACGCAGGCCATTGCCAATCTGTTATTTCAGTTTTGTGGAATGCCTTTTTCTGATTTAGCCCATTTGGAAAAGTCCAATCTGGAGCGGGGGCTTTTGAAGTACAATCGTACCAAGACCGGTACTCCTATGAGTATAGAAGTGCTGGAGTCAGCGCAGAATGCAATTGGGGGATTGTACAATAAATCTGACGCCCGGAGTTCTGGCTATCCTGATTATCTTTTCCGGATATTAAGCGGAGCGTACAAGCGGAATGAAGAAGGAGCCTATCGTGAGTATCAGTCAGTTTTGAGACGTTTTAATAATGAGTTGAAAAGCCTGTCTAGAAAATTAAGGCTACATTCGCCCGTCACGTCGTATACGCTTCGTCATTCTTGGGCTACGACTGCTAAGTACAGAGGTGTACCTATCGAAATGATTAGCGAATCACTAGGACACAAATCTATTAAAACAACACAGATATATTTAAAGGGTTTCGAATTGGAAGAAAGAACAAAGGTAAATAAATTGAATTATTCTTACGTTTGTAATTTTAAAATGCTCTGATTAATATTATTAAAGCATTATGGATTAGGGACTTAATGCTGATGTTACTTCTTAGGTAACGGAATTATATTCGCTACAAAGATAGGTAAAAATATTAATAGCAAACAAACAATAAACTTCTTTTTTTCCTTTTTCTCTAAAATATGCAACATAAATCTATCTGAACATGAAGGATAACATCTTCATGCTCAAAGGCTTTTTATTACCTAAATTCAAGAATGTTTTATATTGAATGTTAGGTGCCCGCTTTTATATTCCCTCATAATCGATTTTTTTCTTTTTTTCACAGCGATGTGTATTCTATATGTGTGTTGTCCGTTACCTAAGAAGTAACGGATGAACATGGGGTAAAAAAATATGATTTTAACGAAACCGAAATCAGTAAATGCCGGGCCTAGT
>NZ_EQ973369.1:45859-107661 GCF_000157055.1 Bacteroides sp. 2_2_4
AGTGGGACAGGGGAAGGCGTAGCACACTCAAAACGCTGGTATGTAGCACTCGTTCGAATGCATCACGAGAAAAAAGTTGCCGAGCGTTTGTCTAAGATGGGAATTGATTCTTTTGTTCCCGTTCAACAACAAATTCATCAATGGAGTGACCGTCGTAAGATGGTTGATACAGTCTTACTCCCAATGATGGTTTTTGTACATGTCAATCCAAAAGAACGTATGGAAGTCCTTTCATTTTCTACGGTCAGCCGTTATATGGTGATGCGTGGAGAGAGCACTCCTGCCGTTATTCCTGACGAGCAGATGGCCCGTTTCCGTTTCATGCTCGATTATTCCGAAGAAGCAGTCTGTATGAATGATACTCCACTAGCGCATGGTGAGAAAGTTCGTGTCATAAAAGGTCCTTTGAGTGGACTTGTTGGCGAACTTGTGACTGTAGGCGGGAAGAGTAAGATTGCCGTTCGTTTAAATATGCTTGGCTGTGCTTGTGTAGATATGCCAATCGGTTATGTAGAATCCACAAAAATCACCAATGACAACACGAAGAAAATTTAACGTATTTCTATTCATTCTGTTGCTGGGAGTTTTTTCTCCCTTAATGGCTCAAAGCATGAGCGACTCCCAAGTTCTTGAATATGTAAAGGACGGCATCCGCCAGGGTAAAGAACAGAAACAACTAGCCTCTGAACTGGCACGTAGAGGTGTGACCAAAGAACAGGCAACTCGTGTGAAGCAACTATATGAACAACAAAACAATGTTAATGCTTCCAATGCAACGGGTACCGATGTCAATGAATCACGCCTTCGTGAGGAAAAGAAAGAAAACACTTCCGATATGCTGGAAGACCACCCGAGCACTCAAGACCTTGCACGTGGCAATCAGGTTTTCGGACGAAATATTTTCAACACCCGTAACCTGACTTTTGAACCCAGCGTCAACATCGCCACTCCCTTGAACTATCGTCTGGGTCCCGGTGATGAAGTGATTATTGATATCTGGGGAGCCAGCCAGAACACTATCCGCCAACAGATTTCTCCTGACGGCACGATCAACATTCAGAAAATAGGTCCTGTCAACCTGAACGGATTAACTATTGCTGAAGCCAATGACTATCTCAAAAAGACATTAAACAAGATATATAATGGTCTTAATAATGCGAATGATCCCACCTCTGACATCCGTCTGACTTTGGGTAGCATACGTACTATCCAGATCAATGTAATGGGTGAGGTTGTCCAACCGGGCACTTACTCCCTCTCTTCTTTTGCCACAGTCTTTCATGCACTTTACTGCGCTGGTGGAGTCAGTGACATAGGAAGCCTTCGCAATGTACAGTTGGTACGTAATGGCAAAAATATCGCCACGATCGACGTCTACCAATTTATCATGAAAGGAAACATTCAGGATGACATTCGTCTTCAGGAAGGCGATGTAGTAATAGTCCCCGCCTATGACGTATTGGTTAAGATCGACGGAAAAGTGAAACGCCCGATGCGTTTCGAAATGAAAAAGGATGAAAGTCTATCCACTCTTATCAGCTATGCCGGTGGCTTTGAAGCCGACGCCTACACCCGTTCCTTGCGTGTCGTACGTCAGAACGGACAGGAATATGAAGTAAACACAGTCAAAGACCTTGACTATAGTGTCTATAAAATGCGAAACGGTGATGTTGTGACCGCCGAAGCCATCCTTAATCGTTTCATCAATAAACTTGAAATCCGTGGAGCCGTTTATCGTCCCGGCATCTACCAGTTGAATGGAAAACTGAATACTGTCCGTGAACTGGTAAACGAAGCCCAAGGCCTGACCGGTGATGCCTTCTTGAACCGTGCCGTTCTCTACCGCCAGCGTGAGGACTTGACTACCGAAGTTGTTCCTGTAGACATTAAAGCTATCATGGACGGTACTTCCCAAAACATCATCCTGATGAAAAACGATATCCTTTATATTCCTAGTATTCATGACCTGGAAGACAGAGGCAACGTCGTAATCCATGGTGAAGTAGCCAAACCTGATTCTTATCCTTATGCTGATAACATGACCCTTGAAGACTTGATCATTCAGGCAGGTGGCTTGCGTGAAGCCGCTTCTGTAGTCCGTGTAGATGTATCCCGTAGAATTAAGAATCCTCGCAGTACAGTAGATAACGATACTATCGGCCAGATATATACATTCTCCCTAAAAGAAGGTTTTATTGTAGATGGAACCCCTGGCTTTGTCCTTCAACCTTATGATGAAGTTTATGTACGTCGTAGTCCGGGGTATCAAGCTCAACAGAATGTGGTTGTTGAAGGTGAAATTCTGTTCGGAGGCTCTTATGCTATGACCAGTCGTGAAGAACGTCTTTCGGACTTAATCAATAAAGCGGGAGGTGCAACGAATTATGCCTACTTACGTGGTGCCAAATTGACTCGTGTAGCCAATGCAAGTGAAAAGAAACGCATGGGTGATGTGGTCCGCTTGATGAGTCGACAGTTGGGTGAAGCTATGATGGACTCATTAGGTGTTCGTGTGGAAGATACCTTTAGTGTTGGTATTGACTTGGAGAAAGCATTAGCTAACCCTGGAAGTACAGCAGATATTGTCTTGCGTGTGGGTGATGTAATTTCTATTCCGAAAAATAATAATACAGTAACGATCAATGGTGCCGTAATGGTCCCGAATACGGTTTCTTATATGGAAGGAAAGAATATAGACTATTATCTGAATCAGGCTGGTGGTTATTCTGAAAATGCAAAGAAGAGTAAGAAATTTATAGTTTATATGAATGGCCAAGTGACTAAAGTGAAAGGTAGTGGTAAGAAACAGATCGAGCCGGGATGTGAGATAATTGTGCCTAGTAAGGCTAAGAAAAGGACTAATATGGGTAATATTTTAGGGTACGCTACTACATTCAGCACATTGGGAATGATGGTTGCTTCTATTGCTAACTTAATAAAGAAATAACGAATTCCTTTTATGACTACTTTGATAGAACAAAAATCTGAAAAAGATATAAAACAAAAACGGAATAATCATACGGATGAAGAGATCGAAATTGATTTGATGGGTGTTCTTCGTAGGATTATGGGTATTCGTAAGAAGATTTATAAGGCAGCCGGTATCGGACTGATAATTGGCGTTATTATAGCAATCAGTATTCCTAGGCAGTACACGGTTGAAGTGACTCTTTCTCCGGAGATGGGAAGTGCTAAAGGTGGTGGTCTATCTGGTTTGGCAGCTTCTTTCTTGGGAAGTGACGTTACTATGGGTGATGGCAGTGATGCTTTGAATGCTTCTTTATCTGCAGATATTGTATCTTCCACTCCTTTCTTATTGGAACTTTCCACAATGAAAATACCTGTATTGAAAAATGAAATGATGACCTTGAATGCTTATCTGGATGAGGAGTCTTCTCCTTGGTGGAGTTATGTAATTGGATTTCCTGCTATGGTAATTGGTGGAGTAAAGTCTTTGTTTATTGAAGGTGAGGATGAATTCATATCTTCTGATAAAGTAAGTCAGGGTACAATTGAATTATCAAAGAAAGAGTTGGGTAAGATTGGTGTTTTAAAGAAAATGATTGTTGCCTCTGTAGATAAGAAAACATCCATGACTTCCGTTGCCGTAACCTTGCAAGAACCCAGAGTGGCTGCTGTTGTTGCAGATTCGGTTGTGAAAAAGTTGCAGGAATACATCATTGACTATCGTACTTCCAAGGCGAAAGAAGACTGTATCTACTTGGAGAAACTTTTCAAAGAACGTCAGCAGGAATATTATGCTGCCCAAAAGAAATATGCTGATTATTTGGATTCTCATGATAATATCATTTTGCAAAGTGTTCGTGCCGAACAGGAACGTTTACAGAATGATATGAGTCTTGCTTACCAGATATATAGCCAAGTTGGAAGTCAACTTCAGGTCTCTAGAGCCAAAGTTCAGGAGGAAAAGCCTGTGTTTGCTGTTATAGAGCCTGCAGTAGTGCCGCTGACTCCTTCAGGAACCGACAAAAAGATATGTGTGCTGGCATTTGTATTTCTGTCTGTTTGTATTGTTATATTCTGGCATTTATTGGGAAAAGATATCTTGAATAAGTTTAAAGAAATCCGGGCTTAAATATCCATTAGTAAAGTGTTATGGCATCAACTAACCAGATAAATAAAGTTGTAGAGTCTATTGTAGTTTTGGGAGACCTAATTATCCTGAACCTGTGTTTGTCTCTGCTCCTTTTCTTTTGGAAGAAAGCGTTTATAAATTTGCCGTTTTCTTGTACTGTTTCTTTTATGATGGCTTCTCTTACTCTCTGCTATCTGGCTTGTTTCGGATCTCGTGGGAGGGTTTGGGACAGTAGGGGGATTCGTGCAGATCAGCTCGTATTACGTGTATTGAAGAACATTATAGCCTTTTCTATCTTTTGGGCATGTATTATGACTTTTAGTGGAATTTCTATTTTTTCTCCTCTTTTCTTTGTCTCTTATTTTTTTATTCTCTTTCTTGTTTTAAGTATTTACCGCATTATTATTCGTCATTTGCTGATAGTTTATTGCACGAAAGGTAAACATAGGCGCTATGCTGTATTTATAGGTGGAGGTAATAATATGCAGATGTTATATGAGGAAATGGAGAGTTCTTTGGCATCTTCTGTTTATGAGGTAGTCGGTTATTTTGATATTAAATCGAATGACACTATTTCCTCCCAATGTCCTTATTTGGGTAGTCCTGATGGTTTCTCGGACTTTATGTCCGTACACACAGGAATTAAGCATGTTTTTTGTTCTTTGTCAATGGAGGAAGGACGCTATAACTTTTCTATCATGAATTATTGTGAGAACCATTTACTTTATTTTCATGGTGTTCCTAATGTTTGTAAGGGTTTTCCCCGTCGTATCTGGCATAGTATGGTTGGTAATATGCCAATTTTGAATTTGCGTTATGAACCTCTAGGTAAGATGGAGAACCGTATATTAAAACGGATATTCGATATTGCTTTATCTGGTATTTTTCTGGTTACTGTTTTTCCTTTTGTTTATCTCATTGTGGGAAGTATCATAAAGTTTACTTCTCCCGGTCCTATACTTTTTAAACAAATGCGTACCGGTTTGAATGGCGTCGATTTTGTGTGTTACAAATTCCGTTCAATGAAAGTAAATGATGAAGCTGACAGCAAACAGGCAACGGCTGATGATCCCCGGAAAACTCGTTTTGGAGACTTTCTTCGACGTTCTAATATTGACGAACTTCCACAGTTTATAAATGTTTTTAAAGGTGAAATGTCAATAGTCGGTCCTCGTCCTCATATGTTGTCTCATACGGAGATTTATGCTCGGTTAATTGATAAATATATGGTTAGACACTTTATTAAGCCTGGAGTGACCGGATGGGCGCAAATACACGGTTTTCGTGGTGAAACCAAAGAACTTTCACAGATGGGAGGACGTGTGAAGGCTGATATCTGGTATATGGAGCATTGGACAATATTCCTAGATTTATATATCATTTATAAGACTATAGCAAATGTGGTCATTGGAGAAAAGAATGCGTATTAAGATTGATGATCAATTTAAATTAGTCAAATATATTGAGATAATACTACTTACCCCTGTTTGCAATAGCATATAGAGAACCTATAGAAAATTGTCTATTTTCTATGGGATATTTTTAAAGATATATTTTTAGAAGTAGATATAGAAACAGGGGCTTATAATTTTTTCCTGTATATGAAAGCTGTAATTTTTGCAGGTGGCTTGGGTACTAGATTGTCCGAAGCAACCAATTTAATTCCTAAGCCGATGGTTGAAATAGGAGGAAAACCTATCCTTTGGCATATCATGAAGACTTATAGTCATTATGGTATTAATGAGTTTATTATTTGTTGCGGTTATAAGCAATATGTAATAAAAGAATATTTTGCCAATTATTTTCGGCACAATAGTGATATGACAGTTGATTTATCTAATAATTGTGTTGAAATTTTGGATAACCATTCAGAAGATTGGAGAGTGACTATGGTTGATACAGGGTTGAATACCCAAACAGGTGGTCGCTTGAAGCGGGTACAGAAATATATTGGTGCTGAACGTTTCGTTCTTACTTACGGTGATGGGGTAGCAGATATTAATATAGCAGAGAGTATTAAAGAACATGAATTATCAGAATGTGCCATTTCATTGACGGCTTATAAACCTGGAGGAAAATTTGGTGCGTTACAAATTGACTTGGAAAGTAACAAAGTGCTCTCTTTTCAAGAAAAACCAGATGGTGATCGCAATTGGATAAATGCAGGTTACTTTGTTTGCGAACCTGAAATTTTAGAATATATTCCCGAAAATGATGATACTGTTATTTTCGAGCGTAAACCTCTCGAAAATTTAGCAAAAGATGGTAAAATGCATGCTTATCGTCATACTGGTTTTTGGAAACCGATGGATACACTGCGTGATAATGTAGAATTGAATGAGATGTGGGATAAGGGGCTAGCTCCTTGGAAAGTTTGGTAAATAATGAGTATAGATATATTTAACAATTTCTATAAAGGAAAACGTGTTCTTGTAACTGGACATACTGGTTTTAAAGGTAGTTGGCTTTCTATTTGGCTTCATGAACTTGGTGCAGAGGTAGTTGGTGTAGCGAAAGATCCATATTCAGAAAAAGATAATTATGTTTTATCGGGAATAGGAAAGAAAATTAAAGCTGACTTACGTGCCGATATTTGTGACAGTCAACGAATGAAAGAAATCTTTCAGACATACCAACCTGAAATTGTTTTTCATTTAGCTGCTCAACCTTTAGTGCGTCTAAGTTATGATATTCCTGTTGAAACATACGAAACGAATGTGATGGGAACAATAAACATTTTAGAGGCTATACGAGTAACAGATAGTGTGAAGGTCGGTATTATGATAACTACGGACAAATGCTATGAGAATAAAGAGCAGATTTGGGGATATCGTGAAAATGAACCGATGGGAGGATATGATCCTTATTCCAGTAGTAAAGGGGCGGCAGAGATAGCCATTGCCTCATGGCGCAGAAGTTTCTTCAATCCTGACCAGTATGATAAACATGGCAAGAGTATTGCTAGTGTTCGAGCAGGTAATGTGATTGGTGGAGGCGATTGGGCATTAGATCGTATTATTCCAGATTGCATTAAAGCTCTTGAATCCGGTAAGAATATTGATATTCGAAATACTAAATCTGTCCGTCCATGGCAGCATGTATTGGAACCATTGAGTGGCTATATGCTTTTAACTGCAAAAATTTGGGAAGAACCAACAAAATATTGTGAGGGATGGAACTTCGGGCCTCGTGCGGAAAGTATTACCTCTGTATGGGATGTGGCAAATGATGTAGTCAAGAATTATGGTAGTGGTGGGCTCAATGATATCTCCATCCCCAATGCTCCTCATGAAGCTAGATTTTTAATGCTTGATATTAGTAAAGCTAAGTTTCAACTAGGCTGGGAACCACGTATGAATATTCATCAATGTGTTGCTCTTACTGTTGACTGGTATAAAAGGTATACATTTGAGAATGTATATAGCTTGTGTGTTGATCAGATTAAGCAATATTTAATCAAATGAAAAAAGTAATAGTTGTAGGTGCTAATGGCTTTTTAGGGAGGGAATTATGTAAGAAACTGGCATCCAAAGGTATTGCAGTTGTTGCTTTAGTTGCTAAAGGAGGTGATTACTCTTTTGCAAAAAGCTTGCATAATGTCAACTGTATCGAATTTGATTTATCGCGGATTGTTGATTGGGATGGAATTGAGGAGATAAAAGGTGCTGATACAATGTTCTATATGGCTTGGGCGGGTGTTAGCTCAACTTATAAAAATCAAGTCGAAATTCAAGTTTCAAATATATTGTATGGAATACAAGTGATGGAGTTTGCCCATCGTAATGGAATTTCTAGAGTAATTTTTCCAGGTTCTGCATCCGAATATGCTTGTGGTAATGAAGTTATTAATGGGCGCAGTATTCCATCGCCTTCTGATTTGTATAGTGCTTCCAAGGTAGCAACCAAGTTCTTGTGTCAAACCTATGCAAGACAAAATGGTATTTCGTTAATTTGGGCTGTAATTACAAGTATTTATGGTCCTGGTCGTAATGATGAAAATTTGATAACCTATTGTATTAAGACATTGTTAAAAGGTGAAAAACCATCTTTTACAGGGCTTGAACAGCAGTGGGATTACTTGTATATTGACGATTTAATTGATGCGCTAGTTGCTGTTGGTGAAAAAGGAATAGGAGGAAAGACATATCCTATTGGGAGTGGTGAAAATAAACAAATAGTAGAATATGTCAAGATTATACGTGATATGATTGATCCTACCTTGCCTTTAGGAATTGGAGATATACCTTATAAAAATAAAACTATTGATAATCAGATACTTGATATATCAGAATTAAATGAAGATACAGGATTTACAGCAAGGTATAGTTTTGAGTCTGGAATAAAATTGACAATAGATTACTATAAAAATGCGATTAAGTAATTTTGATTATATTATAGCTGGTGCAGGTTTGAGTGGAAGCACATTTGCACGATTGAGGGCTGAAAAAGGCTCTAAAATTCTAGTGATAGACAGGCGATCCACTGTAGCTGGTAATCTTTATGATGAAACTAATATGTATGGCATATTAGTTCAGCAGTATGGACCACATATTTTTCATACTAATAGTGAGGAAGTATATTCATTTATAACTAAATATCATAAATGGAATCCCTTTAAATTAAGGTGTTCTGTTGATATGTGTGGACAACAAACACCTTCTCCTTTCAATTTTAAAACCATAGATCAGTTTTATGCTACAGATAAAGCTGAATTAATTAAGGAAGCTTTGCTATTAAAGTATCCTAATCAAAGTACTGTAACAATCGTGGAATTATTGAACAGTGAAGAGCCTCTTATTAAGCAGTATGCACAAATGCTTTTTGATAATGATTACAGTCTTTATACAGCAAAGCAATGGGGTATTAAAGCTAGTGAAATCGATATCAATGTATTGAAACGAGTTCCAGTTCGCTTAGATTATAAAGAGATGTATTTCTCTGATAAGTACGAGTGTATGCCAGAGGGTGGTTTTACTTCCTTCATTAAGGACCTTTTGGATCACGATAATATTGAATATATAAACAATGAGGATGCACTTAAATATATATCTTTGAATGATCAAGACCATAGGATTGAATTCCATGGTTTAGAAGTGTCCACTAATTGTAAATTAGTATATACAGGTGCTATTGATGAACTTTTTAATTATGAGTTTGGAAAATTACCATATCGCTCTTTAACATTTAAATATGAGACTTTGAATGAGGAGTTATTTCAAGCAACTCCAGTAGTGGCTTATCCTCAGGTTGAAGGATATACCCGTATAACAGAATACAAGCAGCTCCCTAAACAAAATATTTTAGGGATTACAACTATTGCTTATGAATATCCTATGATGTTTGAGGAAGGTAAAGCGGATGAACCATATTATCCTGTTCCAACAGATGATACAGCTATGCTTTATTCTAAATACAAAGCAAAAGCTGGGAATTATGATAATCTAATACTATGTGGGCGGCTGGCTAATTATAAATATTATAATATGGATCAAGCAATCCTTGCAGTATTACGTTTGACATAAATATAAATCAATTGTTAAATTACTTAAGTTATTAATATACTCATATTATAAACAACAAAAACATGTTTAAACTATCTATTTGTCAACCAACTTATAATCGTGTATATTTTATTAAAGATACAACTACCAAGATAATTGAACAAATTCTTTCTGAACATAGAGAGAATGATGTTCAGCTGTGTTTTTCTGATAATGGCTCTACTGACGGAACTAAAGATATCATTGAAGAAATGAAAAGAAAATATCCTACTATTAACTTTAAAATAAATTATTTTGGTGAAAATCGTGGTTTGGATGCTAATCATGAACAAGTAATGAAAATGGCTGATGGAGAGTGGTCTATTCTTAAAGGTGATGATGATTATTTAATGGATGGAGGACTAAATAAGATATTCAATTTATTAGATCAAAATCAAGATGTGGATGTGATTGTATCAAGCCCCATTGGCATGTCTCCTGAACTAAAGCCATTACAACCTATTTATTTCCTTCGTGAAGAAGTAGAGTCTTTAAAGGTGAACTTTAAAGATGAGATGGCAATGCGTAATTATTTTTTATTATGTAACAACATACTAGGATTAGGAACGTTTATTTCGTCAGTTATATACAGAACTGAAGCCGTTAAAAATGTAGAAGCGCCTGTAGCTTTGAAAGGTTGTTTTTATATGAGCTTGTTTTTCTATTGGAACTTCTTATCTAAAGGAAAAACATTGATGTACTCAAAAGAATCGTATTTATATGCAATGATGCCCTATGCTTCTCCCTATGCTTCAGGTGTTAAACGTGATGCCATTGATTTTCGAGCAATCTATGAAGTGGGAGACCGACTTCTTCCTGAAAATCTTAAATATGATTTTTATCAAGTATGTAATCGTATGTATAAATACTATTCATATATACCACGAGATCAAAGAAAAGATTTTGATAAGTATCTAAAGCCATATTTATTAAAAATGAAACATCCAATGGCTAATGAAATTATTAGAAATACATCTTCAATGATTTACCTTAAATTATTTATTGCTTCATTATTGTCAAGTAAACAGGTTTGTAGACTTAAGAACACTTTTAAGTAATTATATATGCTCTTAAATATACAGAAGGATAATAATGATGAGTTCTACAATTTGTGTATGGCGATTTTCATAAAGACTATTTAATTAAATTTTATTTAACCTGTTTTGGAGACTATTGTTAGGTGTTTCTCTCATGTGGATAGTTATTCGCATAGACGAGTTATTACAGAAGAATAGGATTGTAAATGCTTTATTGTTGGGGCACTTTAAATAACATGATTAGCCCCATTTTACTTTAGAATGTCAAATAATTCTGCAGATAATAAGCGTATAATGAAGAATACCGTATATCTATATATACGATTGTTCTTATCAATGGCTATTGGCCTATACACTAGCAGGGTAGTGCTGGAGATACTTGGAGTAGATGACTTTGGTCTCTATTCTTTGGTAGGAGGCTTTGTTTCTATGTTGTCTATTCTGACAGGAACTTTTTCAGGTACGGCTGCTCGTTTTATTACCTATGAAATAGGTATAGGAAATCCTGAAATTTTGAAAAGAACAATATCTACAATTATAAATTTGCTTATTATTATTGCTATTGGTGTATTTATTATTGGACTTGTTGGGGGGACATACCTAATAAGTACATATCTCAATATACCGCCAGAGCGAATGAATGCGGCTTACTTTGTTTTTTATTGTTCTTTATTTGTATTCTCAATGACACTTCTTGCAGTGCCGTATCAAGCAATCATTATAGCTCATGAACATATGAATTTTTATGCCATAATGAGTATATTTGAATCTGTTGCTAAGTTGATTGTAGTTTTGTTTTTGCCTTATGTTTCGTTTGATCGTTTATATTTCTATGCCTTTCTTCTGGCTTTGAT
Organism: Bacteroides sp. 2_2_4; assembly: GCF_000157055.1. Taxonomy (NCBI): domain Bacteria; kingdom Pseudomonadati; phylum Bacteroidota; class Bacteroidia; order Bacteroidales; family Bacteroidaceae; genus Bacteroides; species Bacteroides sp. 2_2_4. The sequence goes on from NZ_EQ973369.1 coordinate 57,387, forward strand.
AAGTGTGATATCTCGTGTTGTTTATGGAATATATTGCAATCGTCATTTTAAAGAATCAAAATATCATTTTATTCTGGATAAACATATATCCAAACAAATGACTTCCTTTTCTGTATGGATGGGGATTGGAACAGCATCAGGTATTTTAAAAGATCAGGGCCTGAATATTATTATAAATATATTTTATAGCTTAACAGTAAATGCGGCACGTGGTATCTGTATGCAGGTGATGTCTGTTTTTAGTAGTTTTGCTTCAAATATAGGACTTGCAATATCACCACAAATAACAAAATCTTATAGTCAAGGTGATATTAAACGTAGTATCAGCTTGACTTTCGCTTCTGCTAAAGCACAGGGGTATCTTGTTCTTGTAATGATGATCCCATTTTTATTAGAGTCACATTATATACTTACAATATGGTTGAAATCGTTTCCTGTATACACTCAGGAGTTTGTATGTTGGGGAATACTGATAAGCTTTATACATGCGATTACAGGTGCTTTTGGCCCAATTTATTTGGCGATGGGACGTATTCGGAATTTACAGCTGGCAGGCAGTCTCCTTAATTTTATGTATTTGCCTGTTTGTTATCTCTGTTGTGAGAGGGGAATCAATGTTATTATTTGTATGCAACTGGGGTTCGGGCTAGAAATACTTTTATTTTTTATGAGCTATTTCTATCTTAAAAAAGTGATGAGTTTTCCTTTCTGGCATTTTTTGGGTAGAGTTGTTATGCCTATGCTTTTGGTAGGGATAATTACATTATGTGCTGTTTATTGCGTTAGGATTATATTGAAAGATGAATCTTTTACTCGTTTGATCCTGTCCACCGTAACTTCATTTGTGATCTTCTCTATTTCGGCTTATTTTATAGGAATTGATGATTCAGAGAGAAAAATAGTAAGAGCAGCGTGGGTAAAACGGTTCGGTAAGTATAGGAATAATATAAATAATTTTACTGTATAATGGATGTTGTTGTTATATTTAATGGTTTGGGAAATCAAATGTCTCAGTATGCGTACTATTTAGCTAAGAAGAAAGTAAATCCTAACACAAAAGTAATATTTGATATCATGTCAAAGCATAATCACTATGGATATGATTTAGAACGGGCATTTGGTATAGAGGTGAATAAAACATTGTTGATAAAGGTTTTACAAATTATCTATGTATTAAGTAGAAAATTTAGACTATTCAAGAGTGTTGGTGTTCGAACAATCTATGAACCTCTCAATTATGACTACACGCCGTTATTGATGCAGAAAGGACCTTGGGGGATCAATTACTATGTGGGTGGATGGCATTCCGAAAAAAATTTCATGAATGTACCTGATGAAGTCAAAAAAGCATTTATGTTCCGTGAACAACCTAATGAGGATCGATTTAATGAATGGCTTCAGGTTATTCGTGGTGATAATAGTAGTGTTTCTGTCCATATTCGACGGGGAGATTATATGAATATAGAACCGACTGGTTATTATCAATTGAATGGTGTAGCTACATTGGATTACTACCATGAAGCAATTGATTATATTCGGCAATATGTGGATACTCCTCATTTCTATGTTTTTTCTAATGATTTGGATTGGTGCAAGGAGCAATTCGGAGTAGAGAATTTTTTTTATATTGAGTGTAATCAAGGTGTAAATTCATGGCGTGATATGTATTTGATGAGTGAATGTCATTATCATATTAATGCGAATAGTACATTCTCATGGTGGGGAGCTTGGCTATGTAAATTTGAAGATTCAATTACTGTTTGTCCTGAACGCTTTATAAGAAATGTTGTAACAAAAGATTTCTATCCTGAACGGTGGCATAAAATAAAATCTTGTTGATATGGATAATATTACATCAAGAACTATTGAGCGGTTACGTTTCCCGATGACTGTATTAGTTTTATTTATTCATGTTCTACCATTTGCAGCATCTCAAGGTGGCATAGAATATACATTCCCTTTTAATACCGATTCATGGTCTCATAGGTTTATTTATTTCTTTAATTGGATATTTCCTCGTGTGGCGGTCCCTATGTTTTGTATCATATCTGGCTATTTATTTTTTCAAGGATTGAATACTGTTGATTGTTTTAAGGAAAAGTATAAATTAAAATTAAAATCAAGAGTAAAAACGTTATTGATACCTTATTTATTATGGAATATTATATTTGAAATTTGGAGACTTTTTATGATATCGTCTGATAAGTTGGAACTTCTCCCTAAAAGTTTTTTCTTATTGTGCAAAGAGATTTTTAATTCATTTTGGGGTATGTATGCTCCTTCTGATGCACCTCTTTGGTATGTTCGTGATTTGATGGCTGTTATGGTGTTGGCTCCTATCATTTTTTTTGTGATAAATAAATGTGGTAAATATGTTGTTATAGTTTTGACTTTTATCTGGTTATTAGGTTTGTGGCCTAGATTGCCTATTGTGCCTGGTATAGATATTATACTATTTGTTACATGGGGAGCATATTTTGCCATGAAAGGGATAGAGCCCTTTAGAAAAATGGCATCACTTACAGGATATTGGCCTGTTTATATAATTTCGTTATTATGGGCTGTTTGGGAATATGATGAATTAGCATATAACTTTCCAATTAGATTAAGTATCTTATTAGGGCTATCTTTGGTCTCTGCATTATTCTTATATATTGATAAACATGAAATGAATGTTCCAAAGATACTAACTGCAAGTTCTTTTTTTACATATTGTCTTCATTGGATTTATGTTGCTCCTTTAACATCATGTGTAGTATTTATGATACAACCAGAAAGTGAAATAACAGTAGTTTTAATTTATTTTGCGTGCATCTTTTTGACGTTAATAATATCTTTATTATCATTCTTAATATTGCGTATTCTTTCTCCACGGCTACTATTATTATTTACAGGTAGCCGAGGATAAATATTCTGTTTGATTTAAAATAGTTACATCATGCTGAAAAATATTATTAAAAAGCTAATCGCTTACATATTTCGTCCAGAATATAAATTTGCTAAGAGAGGAGATAAATGTTTTATAGGCTCGAATTGTATAATCAATTCGGCATCTATGATTGAATTAGGCAATCATGTATCTATTGGTCCTAATGCTGTTTTGTATTGTATTTATAAAAAAATAATTTTTGGAAATAATGTTCTTTTAGGCCCTAATGTTACTATGGTGAATGGGGATCATAATATGAGGAAAATAGGAGTTCCAATAATTGATAATAATGAAAAAGAGGCAAGTGATGATGCTGATATCATAATAGAAGATGATGTGTGGATTGGTGCAAATGTTACGATTCTAAAGGGTGTTACAGTAGGTCGTGGAGCCGTGATAGCTGCCGGTGCAGTTGTAACTAGATCAATACCACCTTATTGTGTTTCAGGAGGAATTCCAGCACATGTGTTGAATATAAGATTCACTATAGAACAAGTAAAGCAGCATGAGGGAATTCTTTATAGTGAAAAAGATCGCATGAAGGACGGACAACTACAGCACCTTGCTTCGTTTGCAACAAAGTAATTATGAATATATAAAGAATAAACAGTAGTATATTATGTCAAAACCAAGATTGATCGCATTTTATCTTCCACAATATTACCCTACGAAAGAAAATGATGAATGGTGGGGAAAAGGATTTACGGAGTGGACAAATGTAGGTAGGGCGAAGCCTCTATTTAAAGGGCATTATCAGCCTCGTGTTCCTGCAGATTTGGGATATTATGATTTAAGAGTTCCAGAAGTTCGAATTCAACAAGCGGAAATGGCAAAGAATGCTGGCATTGAAGGGTTTTGCTACTGGCATTATTGGTTTGCCGGTAAACGAATGCTAGATAGAGTTTTTGGAGAAGTAGTAGAAACAGGTAAGCCTGATTTTCCTTTTTGCTTATGCTGGGCTAATCATTCATGGTATGCAAAGACATGGGACCCTAATAAGCCTTCTAAATTATTGATAGAACAAACTTATCCAGGTATTGAAGATTATGAAGAACACTTCTACGCCATGTTGCCTGCATTTAAAGATAGGCGTTATATTAGAATAAATGAAAAAATACTATTTGCCGTCTATGATCCATTGAATATCCCAGAACCGCAATTATTTATTGAGACATGGAATCGGTTGGCTAGAGAAAATGGATTGGAAGGTTTCTATTTTATGGGATTTACTATTAAGGATAGCTTGAAGCAAGAAATCCTTAAGGTAGGCTTTGATAGTGTATTGGTGGATTTTGTATTTGGAGCTAGTGAAAAAAGTGGAACTCTTCCGAATATATATATAAAAAAAATATTAAGGAAATTATTAAGGAAACCAATAACGATTGAGTATAGTCAATATTCTCAATATTTATTAAATAATTACATAGTTAATGAGAATGTTTATCCTTCTATATGCCCTAACTATGATCATTCACCGCGAAGCAAATTTCGTGGAACTATAATCGTTAATAGTACTCCCCAAAAATGGAAGAAACTTTGTCATGAGATGTTTTCAAAAGTATCTGTGCGTTCTGCAGAGGACAATCTGGTTTTCATAAAAGCTTGGAATGAATGGGGGGAAGGAAATTATTTGGAACCAGATTTAAAATATGGGACTCAATTTTTAGATGTGATTAGAGACGTTTTAGAAAAGGTTAAATAGAATCATAAAATTTGTATGTAAGAAAAAGATTGTATAATGCTCTATTCCTGTACACTATTGGGATTGTTAATTCTATGAAAAAGATAATATCAATTATAATTGCTACATATAATGCAGAAAAGACTCTTAAGCGCTGCTTGAATAGCATTGTTTCTCAAAAAAAAGACCAGTTGGAATTATTAATTATCGATGGATGCTCTACAGATCGGACAATGGATATTGTCAGAGAGTTTGCAGAGAGTATTGATGTTATTGTTTCGGAAGTAGATAAAGGGATTTATGATGCGTGGAATAAGGGCATCCGTTTGGCTACGGGGGAATGGATTATGTTTTTGGGTGCTGATGACTATTTATTGGAAGGTGCTATGAATGTATATTGGAATTATCTAAAAAAGCAGACTTTGGATGGTATCGATATAATAACGGCGCAAAGTAAATTAATTGATGCTAAAGGGAAATATAAGAGAGTATTCGGGAATCCATATAATATAAAAGAATTTCGATGTTGTATGAAAATTTCTCATGGTTCGACATTACATAATAGAAAGTTATTTGATGAATTGGGGAATTTTGATATCTCATTTAAAATTTGTGCAGATTACGAATTTTTGCTTCGTAAGAAATTGAATGCTAGGTATATTGAAACACCTACTATAGCCATGCAAGTGGGAGGAGTTAGTAATACAATCAGAGGGCTTTGGGAGAGTTTTAAAGTTAAGCGTTATTGTAAGTCAATTCCTCTTTTGTTGAATGTATATTATTTGACAAAAGGTGTCATTGGATATTACATGCGGAAAATTAAGATAATTAATTAAGATATATTAGTGATGAGAAATAAAATAATAGGATACGTTTCTGCTGAAGACCCTTTCCGAGACAAAAAGGCATGGAGTGGTACGAAATATAAAATAAGGGAAGCTCTCCAAAATGCTGGTTATGAAGTGGTATGGATTTCTTGTAAACCAAGTAAAATATGTTTTATATTTTTGAAAATATTACTTAAAATGCTTTTTGGGAAAAAAGCCATAGTAGAACATAATCGGTATTATTTTAAGCTTTGCGCCAAACATATAAATATGAATAAAGTACGATTGTGCGACTATATTTTCTTTCCTGGTGGGGCGCAAATTAGTGCTTTTGTTAATTTTGAGAAACCGATAATTTATTATACAGATGCAACCTTTCATATTATGATAGATTATTATTGGCATGGTTTGTCCTCATGGTTGATTACTCAAGGGGAACACTATGAAAAAGAAGCGATTAAGAATGCGTTTATTAATATTCGTTCTTCTCAATGGGCAGCAGCTTCTGTTATCAACGATTACGATGGGTGTCTCCAGAGAAATTATGTTCTTGAGTTTGGAGCAAACTTTGATGACAAGGATCTTTTGCATGCTACTCCTTATAAAAGTGGAGCTTTGAATATCTTATTTTCAGGTGTAGACTGGATTCGTAAAGGAGGGGAAGTTGCTGTTAAAACGGTGCAACTTTTAAATAAGCGTGGGATTAACTCTTGTCTGTTCATTGTAGGGCTTTCCGAAATACCTCTAAAATATGCGAATCTTCCATTTGTTCGAATAATGGGATTTCTGGATAAGAATAATCCGGAGCATTACCGAAAGTATGTAGATATAGTGAAGAACTCTCATTTACTTTTATTACCAACTAATGCGGAATGTTCTGCTATTGTTTTTAGTGAGTCCTCTGCATTCGGTTTGCCTATTTTTACTTATGATACGGGAGGGACAGGGAATTATGTAATAGATGGTGTAAATGGTTATAAACTTCCTCTAGCAGCACGCGAACAGGAGTTTGCGGATGCTATTGAAAAGAGCTTGGAATCAAATGAATTTCTTCAATTACATAAGGGAGGAATAACGCTTTTTAATGAAAGACTAAATTGGAGCACTTGGTCAAAGAGATTCAGGAAAATAATGGAAGAAAACAATCTTTAATCCAGAATTATTTACGAATGCATTTAGCCTTGTGTTTAATATGAAAATGCGTCTTTCTATCACATTGAAATTATCGCTTGTTTGGTTTGTGTTGGCAGGAATGGTTCTAGGTCGATATACTGAACCCGCATTTCTAATAATAGCAACTTTATTTATAATGCTCCAACTTAATAAAGTATATGTAAGTACTTCTTGTTTGTTTGTAGGCACTCTTTTTTTCTTTCATTCATTGTCAATGGTTGTGTATAATGGCTATGATACTGGAAAACTATTTCAGCAGATTGTGCTATTGTTTACTTGTGTGTTTTGTTATTATCAGATTTTTCGGTATTGTCAGATACCTGTTTCTGAATGGTTCCGTAGATATGTGAGTTTAGTTTATATTTTGTCCATTATAGGCATTGTTCAATTTGTCATTATGTCAGCGACTCAAATAGATATCTTTCCTTATACATTAGATGGCACGATGACACAGAATACGGGTAGGTTGCATGCAATGTTAATGGAACCAGGATCTTTCACTGCTTTTTCTATACCAGCCGCTGCATATGTTTTTTTGGCTCCGGGATTTATGAAATATAATCGAATGAAGTCTCTAGTCATTGGGATCGCTTTAATACTGACATTGACCACCAGTATGATTGTTGCAGTTGTGATTATCCTATTTCTTAAGTTCTACTACTATTTTAAATATTTAAGAATTGGTCTTGTGGTATGTTTCATTGTGGGTGTGTGTTGGTGTATTAATAATAGGGATATTTTATCATCTTCTGAATATTTCGTGAATCCACAATTAAGAGCTATTCAAGAGAAGATAACACAAACCTTATCTATGGTTGAATATGCGGAGCCTGAAGATTTTGAGCACTTAAATACGAGTTCGTATGTGATATTGACTAATTATTGGATTGCTTTCAATGCTCCCTGTCGCATTTTGGGTACAGGGTTGGGTACACACGCCCAGAATTATGAGCGTATGTATAAATCAGACTTTGGTGGATATGGATTGAATAAAGATGATGCTTATTCGATGTTTGCCCGGCTGTATTCTGAATTTGGAGTGTTAGGACTTTGTCTTTATGCTTTTTTTCTAATAAGGTATTATAATAAGGATAATATTATAAGCCTCTGTCTTATTGTATTTTTTATTTCTTATTTGATAAAAGGCGGTCATTATATGCTCTATGGGACAGCTTTCTTTCATATTGTTTATTATTTTATTTCTCCTTACAAAATAAACTGTTTCAAAAAAATATAGATGCTTAAAAATATAGTAATTGTTAATGATTGTGCACATATAGAGGGAGGGGCTGCAAGTGTTGCCATAAATTCTGCTATTGGGTTAGCGAAACATTATTCTGTATATCTATTTTCTGCCGTTCAGCCTATTGATAGGAGGTTGGAGGAGGTCGGCGTGCGCGTTATATGTATTGGGAAAAAGGACATATTGCATGATGAGAATCGGATTCGTGCAATATCTAAGGGATTGTGGGATAACGAAACAAAGCGAGTGTTTGAACGCCTTTTAGCTACGTTGAGTCCCGTAGAGTCTATTATACATTTTCATACGTGGACAAAAGCGTTAACCGCTTCGCTCTACGCTGTTACAGCCAAAATGGATTTTAAGACGGTGATAACACTTCATGATTTTTTTTGCTTTTGTCCCAATGGAGGGTTTTATGATTATCAACGTAATGAGATTTGCTTTAGGAAACCGATGAGTTATTCATGTTTGACTTGTAACTGCGATGTCCGAAGCTATCCGCAGAAAATATGGCGAAGTATAAGAATGGCGATTCAGAATCATGTAATGGCAAAAAATAAGAAAATATATTTCATATCAATCTCGGCGTTGACTCGAAAGATTTGTATGCAGCTGATGAATGATAGTCGTAAAATATATACGATTGCAGATCCTGTAGAAATAAATGAGAATCAATTACCTAATAAATTATTAAATAACGATGTTTATTTGTTTATGGGCAGATTATCTCCTGAGAAAGGAATTGGGCTGTTTTGTCAAGCTGTAACGGATTTGAATCGGAAAGGAATAGTATTGGGTGAGGGATATTTGAGAAGCGAATTAATGGAAAAATATCCTAATATACAATTTGTTGGGTGGGTTGCAGGTAAAGATAAACAAGCCTACTTTAAAAAAGCAAAAGCTTTGGTCTTCACTTCGTTATGTTATGAAACGTTTGGTTTATCTGTGGCGGAAGCTAGGTCTTATGGAATTCCTTGTATAGTTCCAGATTCTTGTGCTGCAAGTGAACAGGTTATTGATGGAGAAACAGGTTATTTATTCAAAACAGGAAATTTGGATTCTTTAAAAGAGGTGCTTGTCAAATATGAGAATGCTGATATCCAAGTAATGCAAAATAATATTGTAAATAATTTTATTGCAGACGATTGGAGCTTGATATCTCATATAAAGAATCTAGTACAAGTATATAATGAAATAATTACAGAATCGTGAATAAGTTAAAGTCTACTCATTTCTGCTAGGTATATATCATTAAAGGTATAGTGATCGTTTCGGTATTTTTCGTTGTAGGTGTTTTTTCTTAAAAGCAGAAAAACGATTTTCCCCTGTCAGATTTATCAAAGGGAAGATGAATCGCTTTTATCAATTGTTGTTGTACTTTCATATTCTAGTAGTATTGTTACAAAATGTGTGGCTGAATATTGTTTTTTATGATGCAGTGGCTGATTATGGTAGAAAATATATGGAGTATGGGATAGAAAATGGAACAGTAGGTAAGGCATGGGCGTGGTAAGGAGTCATTTTATATTATAGCTTTACACTTTGTTGGCTTTAAACTCTGTACATTGATGCTAAGTGTATTTGATATAAAATTATAGTTGTTGAGCCTCATGGCACCAGCTGGTAGAAATATTTTACAAACATTGCTATGTTTATGCTTTGGTATAATTATTCTCTTTAATATTTATTGAGATGGTTAGGAGAGGATAGAAAGCTCTGGGGAGAGCTGTCTATTTATTTAAATAATGTCGAGCTAATAACAATTTCTTATATTATTTTTAATGATAACAGTTTCTATTGTAACTTATAAAACAGACTTGGTAGAACTTGCTAAGTGCTTAACTTCTTTGCTTTCTCCCTTGATATCTAAAGTGTATATAATTGATAATTCAAGCCAGCAGTATATTGCCGATTTTTGTAAAGAATATGCTAATGTAGAATATATCGGCAGTAGAAATGTGGGGTATGGTGCAGGACACAATCAAGCTTTGCGTAAGGTTTTGAAGTCAAAGAGTAAATATCATTTGATACTAAACTCAGATGTCTATTTTGACCCGAGTGTGTTGGAGCAGTTGGCTGATTATATGGATTTAAATGAAGATGTAGCTCAAGTACAACCTAATATTATATATCCCGATGGAAGAATGCAATATACCTGTAGATTATTGCCAACACCAGTTGATCTTATTTTCCGTCGATTTCTACCAAAGAAAATGATAGAAAAAAGAAATAATCGATATATACTTAAGTTTAATGATCATACACAGGCTATGAATATCCCTCATCATCAAGGAAGTTTTATGTTTTTCCGTATTGAATGTTTCAATAAGACTGGTTTGTTTGATGAACGATTCTTTATGTATCTTGAAGATATTGATCTTACTCGAAGAATACATAAGTATTATCGAACAATGTTTTGGCCAGGGGTTACTATTGTTCATGCTCATCGTGCTGCTTCATATAAAAGTAAAAAGATGCTTATAATTCATATTCGGAATGCGATTAAATATTTCAATAAATGGGGATGGGTATTTGATAGCGAACGAAAAAAATGGAACAAGCGGTTATTAAAAGAATTGTTATGAGTGATTAGGTGATATAATTGATGTGTATAAAAATAAGAAATGGTATAAAATAAAATGTTGAGATGTAATAAACACGTGAGTGTTTCGTATGTGAGATGAAAAAAATGTAGGTCCCTAGCTTCATGCTGTAAACAGTATGATTCTCCTACATTGTGGATTGGAAATCGTACGACGGTACATTTCTGATCTACGCCCTGACATCGGAGGTTAAAGCCGATGTGAATTTCCCACTATATCAACTGTCTGTGAAGATCGTTGATATTTTTATTACTCCCATTATACTGGATAATAATATCGGTTTTCTTTGTTTATATGTTGAAATTTTTGTAACTTTATAGCATATAAAACAGTAATAAAGAAACAATGGAACATTCAGACTTTGTAGTGAAATGTTATAATAAACAAGAGTTGGCCCAGATGTATTTTCCTGATTTGACGATTCGTGCTTCAGTCAATAAACTCCGGAGGTGGATGCGGAGATGCAAGCCGCTGATGAATGAGATACTATCTACTGACTTTCATCCGAAGACAAAGGCATTTTCTGTGAGAGAAGTGCGGCTTATTACCTATTACTTGGGAAAGCCGGGGGAACTGTAAATGATATAAACATAAAAAAGAACTACGGGAGACTGCACTTTCGCGAGCTCCCGTAGTTCTTTTTATATATTCATATACTCTTTTCGACTGTCAAAACAGGGACAAGCCTTATGAATCGAAGCACTAAGTTGATAATGTCCCAGGATTTGCGCATCCGGATACTGATGTTTGAGAATCGTCAACAAGTCAAGTAGCGCGAAGCGCTGCGCCTGTGTTCTCGTATCCGCCGGACGACCTTCTTCATCCAACCCACCTTCATAGCAAATTCCAATACTATGCCGGTTGAAACCTCGCACATGCGCACCGGGCTCCGATACCGGGCGACAATGGTGAAGTTCTCCATTACGGGTGATGTAAAAATGATACCCTATATCCTTGAAACCTCGTTGCAGGTGACATTGTCGAAGCTGCTCTACGGTGAAGGAAACATTGCAGCGCGTCGCGCTGCAATGAATCACCAACAACTTAATCTCACGTGGGAGATAGTTTTCTTCTGAATTTTCCATATCGGTCAGCAGGAGATTAATGTCCCACGCAGGACGTTACACCGATAGCCGAAATGATCGAAGTCGCGATAGTCACGATAAACTGGAGAATGTTTTTCCAAAGTTGCTTTTTCATATAAATTTGAATTAAAGAATAAATACTACTGATACATTATGAACTCAAGAACCAGTCAACAACCGGTTGATTATGCTGCCGGGTCCGGAGCTTCCCCGCTGCCGGAACCTCCCTGATTATCATCACCGCCATCATCAGGAAGCGGATCTTTATCCGAATCAGTGGAAGAATCACTCTTATACAATGTATAATCCAATGTCTTACACAACTTGCGGAGATCACTACCCGGATAGAAGAGCACTTTGCCCTTATCAATGCATGATGCCTTGAATTCCTTTGCCGTATCGGTAGGAGTACCGGTCTTGATACTCATACGGAAATTACCCAGGTCACCCATTTGGACGATATTTCCTTCATCCAGTACATTGACGATTTCGAGTAAAAACTCACCGATACAACCTTCTAGTTCCCCTTTGGAGTAAGAAGAACGTTCAGTGATACGTTTACAAACTTCCTTGACCGTCACTTTACGACCGCTACGCGCCACTGCATAAAATTTCGGAGTTTCACTAGGTTTCAACAGGTTCTTACGAGCCATGAGAGTGTAATTCTGTGCCATAACTTTTAATTTTAAATCATTAATTTTTAATTGTCTAATTGCCTTGTAATCGATTACATGACAAAAGTACTACATCGGGAAAGCGGCATGACGCATAATGACGCACACAGGCGCACAGATAAAAAGAAAAAACATCGGGAGATTTGTATCGAAACTTCCCAATGTTTGATTTCAATCATTGAGATGTTTTTTTCAAATCTCCCGATGTTTTTCCGGACTCTTCAAAAGGACAAAAGGACAAAAAGGACAGATGTGACTATTGCTCATTCATCTTGGTGTAAGAACCATGAGATATCTTATTGATCTTTACTCCATTAAGCGATTTTAGCAGACGTGTTACCTTACGATGGTTGAAATCATATTTTGCGCCAATCTGAATCGCTTCATCTGTCGTGAAACTATCGGGCAACTCTTGAACGAAATTACGAATAGTGTCCGGATTCTTCAGTGGACGGACCGAAGGAGACGGCATGGATGAGTGCAACAACCGGCTATGCTCGTAACAACATAGAACGATCTGAAGAGAACGCTCAAAATCAGCGTCTGTGCAATAAATCTCGGGAGAAAGATCGGTTACCTCAAATTGCCGGATACGGGTCTGGATCATGCTGATGCGCATCACCAGAAAAGCATAGCGTTTCACTACAGCTTGGAGGTCATCGTTGCCTTCCAATGCCACCTCGGACAGCATACGTGAGAAAATCTCATTCAGACGGTTCCATTGCAGGCGGTTGAAATGAAAAAGAACCGGATGAGCCAGACAGAAGTGATATAATTCGGAGACACGATGCGCAATCGGTTTGAAAGAATCTTCCAGTGAGACGCAGTCGTCGCCCATTTCTTTCCAGTGCGGAGCTTCGCGGAAAGTGTAAATCAGGGTGCGGCTGGGCAATCCGTTTTCGTAGCTGCTCAATAGGCCGTCTATTTGTCCGGGAGTACCCGTCAGCAACAAAGCCAATTTGGGATGGCGTATATAGATCGGAATGAGGCCGTTGGCTTTGTAGGAAGAATCTATATTTTCGTGCTCAAAAGCCTTGCGGAGCATATCGTCGAAATTGCCACAATCCAGATGATTGGCTGTGGATAGCGTTTGTGCCTCCGTGTCGAAAATGATGCTTCCCTGTGGACCGTTGTCCTGCATCTGCATTTGCATGCGGGTATAGCTGGTAGTAGCAGGAATGAATAGCATTTTGAAAGGAGGTCGTTGAGGTTCTTCGGAGCATGCTTCTCCTTTCTTTTTCTGTTTTTGATATTCTGATTGCCAGTTATTATGTACAGTTTGGTAGTTTTTCATCATAGATTCACTGGTAGACAGGATTTCTGAATGTATTTCTTCCAACAGGTATCGTCCGGTTTGGGCGATGCTTTTACCACTGGCGGCAGGCGAAAGTATGACACTGAATATATGCGTGGAGTATTTTTTATGATTATAAATTCCGAAAGTCTGCGGAAGTGCTGCGCTCAAGGCCGTGAGATCGGAAAGGAGAGCGACATCTTGTTCGCGTTCGCTTCCGTCTTCAATGATACAGTCATTTAATAGGTCGGGAAGATTATTGTACAAACTGCGGGGAAATAAAGGAGTTCCTTTTCGGAATTCTTCTCCCAGCCAATAGGCTTCGTCGTCGGTATCGGAATTTTCTGCAGTACTATATTGTCTTTTTGTCCTTATGTCCTTTTGAAAAGAAGGGGCGCTGGCCGGAGAGGAAGCGGGTGCATGTTCATTAACTTGTTTATATCCAGACGATAAAACCTTTGTTAGTTCTTCGGGACGAAAATCCGTGTGCTCGAAAAATACAGTAAGTTTCGCGTAATATGCTTTTCTGGGGATAGTGTCGGCGGCAGGCTTCGCAGGCAAGTTTGAAGACGTTGGAATGGCGCTGACCGGCTGTTAGCGGATGAAAGAAAATATAGGACGAAATAAATTGGGCGATTCCTTCTTCAGACACGTTTTCCGGAGTATTATCCTGAAGGGGAAAGGGAGGAAGCACTTCATTTTCAGAGAAAGTGTTTGTTTCTTCTTTTATAAGTGGCTCCAACACAAATGCCTGATAGAGCGCCGCAACATATCCGTTGGGGGAATAACTGAAATAACACAGGCGACTTTCGTCCTTGCATGCCGGGTCACTCTCCAATCCCAGCAGTTGATTGTAGTAGCGGCTCACTAGTTGCTGCCCTTCACGATGGCGGTTTTCGATACCTTCTACATAGGCGAAAACTTTCACTCCGTCGGTAGGGCTTTCTATTGCCGCTACTGTGTGGGGATCTGCCGCACAACGTTGGATGACTTGAAGACGATCTTTTACATGATCGTAATCAAGTCCGACAATATGGCTGGGGAGAAGAAAGTTTTTGATAGCGTGCGCTCCGTCGAATGTGCCTGCCGGAGTGAAGCAGGGGAGTTGGTTTTTCAGCTTCTGTGCCGCGGCATGGTCTCCTTCTGCATAGTACCGCCGAATAGCGTTTATGATGGAGGCATAGATCGGATGAATGCACATAATAATGACTTCAAGGAAAGACATGACTCGGGGCTTTTTTGAATACACATTTTCGTAAACCGAGACTTTGATTTCTTCTAAAACTTTCATATAAAATTGTTTTTGTAAGATTGAGCTACCTGACTATCAGATAACGGGAACAAAGGTCGGGATATTAAAAATAGGGTTGCTTCCCTATGTGGATAGCACTTGATAAAGCAAATAAAAAATGAAATATTATAATTTATTAATCATAGAATGACATGGCAAAAGAAAAACAGGAACCTTATGAGTTTTTAAGCAATTTGGTATTGGCTTTAATGGATATGGATCGTATTTTCAGTAACAGTTTTTTCATAAGCGAATTCGCTATCTCTCCTAAAACATTAGGGGAGATAAGGCGGGGAGAGGATATGTGCATTTATCAGTATGTACGGGTGATCCGGTGTATGACGAAATATCTTCATTTGATTATTCAGCTGGATATGTTGCTGAAGGAGTTAAGAATCGTACTGTCTTCCCATTGTGACTTGGTGGTCGCTACGGTTCCGCATCGTTCTTGCGGAACTTGTCAGCCGACAGAATGGGTGGCAGTGATGCATTGGGATGGAGTGAAATTGTGATTTCTACAGAAAATAGGGCATTTTTTCAATCTTTTTGCCCGATTTCTTTCTTTATTTAATTTTTTTTATATCTTTGCTTTCATATTGAGAAACACGGATAAAAACTCACTTATTTATTCATATAAATTTAATAAATTATGTTCAAAGCTCCTTTCTCATTTGACGGGCGTATTCGTAGAATTGAATATTTCCTGTCGGGCATTATCGGTGGTATAGTTTCCAGTATTGCATGGGCACTTGGTGTAGGTACATTTATTTTGGGTGCTGCCAGCGGATCGGCCGGTGGATCAGTATTTGGTTTATTGATCGGTCTTGCTGCTATGATTGCTTCCATTTGGTTCTCTTTGGCACAGGGTGTGAAACGTCTGCACGACTTAAACAAATCCGGTTGGCTGATTTTGTTGTGCTGTGTGCCTATCATTGGTTGGATTTTTGCATTGTATATGTTGTTTGCAGATGGTACGGTAGGTCCTAATCCTTACGGAGCAGATCCGAAAAACCGTATGCCATATCAGGCACAGCCTGCTTCTGTAAATGTGACTGTAAACGTTTCAAGAGAAGAGGTGAAAGTTGACAAGCCGGTGGAGGATGCTCCCGCACCTGCAGAAGCTCCAGCGGAGGAGAATAAAGAAAAAGCTGAATAATCTTATTAAAGAAGAAATAAGAAAGCCTCTTGCAAAATTCGTTTTGCAGGAGGTTTTTTGTTACTAATCTGTTTGTTATTCAATATTTTGTATAAATTTGTAGAATAAATAATCAATCTATCGAATATGTATATGTTAAGCACAGTAATCTCTCAAACTGGTGAATGCAATGCACAGCACGCGACAGACCCTTGTTTTTTAAATCAATGGGGATATTCTACCCTTTTGTTAATCATTATCGGGATAGGTTTAGTATACCTGCTTTTTAAGAAACGGAAATTCTTAGTGGATAACCTGAAATGGATTGCAGGTACGGTATTTATTGCAGGTTTCCTGATATATTGGTATGCTTTTAATGAGGGAGGGAGTGATAGTAATTCGATAGCGTTGACGTTTAGGTCTGCTCTGTCTTCTATGGAAATGTTCGCTTCGCATTCCGATCTTTTGGAGGTTCCTGAAGATCTGCATCATGATCCTTTCTACATGACGATATTTTCTGTGATACATTTCCTGGCCGTTATAGTGAGTGCGGTTTTTATCATCAAACTGTTAGGATTCAGATTCATCTCATGGGTGCGGTTATGTATGGCGAATCTTTCAAGAAAGAAGAAATGCCGGCTGTTTATTTTCTGGGGTGTCAATGATAATGCGATATTGCTGGCTAACAGTATAAGAAAAAAAGCGGCAGAGCCAAAGGGGAAGAATGAAGAAGGATGGGAGAATTGTAAGTTCATTTTCGTGAGGTTGCTTTCTGCTAATGAAAGCAGTTCTCATGGCCGGTTCACATTCAGTCATTTCTTTAATTCGTCTCATGACGGAACTGAAAAATTCATAGAAAAGATAGAAGAGCTTGACGGCATACTGGTTAACTCTAAATTTGGAATCACAGGCCGGGTTATAGATAAAGTCAAATCGGAATTTGATTTATACAAATATCTCGGATTGAGGAGATTGGGAAACCTAATCAAGAAGTACCCGCAGGCAACTTTCTATTTCTTGTCTCCCAATGAAGAACTGAATCTGGAGGCGGTGTCTGTTTTTAAGGAAATAGCGAAATGTAAAGAAGATAGAGTCCATAATCAGGTTCAGATTTATTGCCATGCGCGTAAGAACAACCAGAACCAGAAGTTGGAAATATGTGATGGGTTGAAACATCAGATTCATATCATCGACTCGTCTAATCTTGCTGTATTGCAATTAAAAAAGAATGTGAGGAATCACCCCGTGAATTTTGTAGATGTCGATACATCGAAGGCTTGTGTAAAGAAACCTTTTACGTCGATGATTATTGGCTTTGGAGAAACAGGACGTGATGCATTTCGTTTTCTATATGAGTTTGGGGCATTGATCGATGTAAATGGCAATAGGAACCCTCAAAAAATATATGTGGTTGATGAACATATGGATGAATTGAAAGGTGATTTTTTAATGAAAGCACCTGCCTTGAAGGAGAGGAAAAATGAGTTGGAATGGTGTGAAGAAATGTCTATCCATTCCGAACGTTTTTGGGAAAAATTTTCTGAAATCATTCATGATCTAAACTATGTTGTAATTGCTATAGGAAATGATAATGAAGGGATGGCATTGGCGATTGATCTCTACGAATATGCCTATCGATATAGAAAGGATTGTTTCAATGATTTTAGGATTTATCTGCGCGTCAATGGAAGTTGCAACACCATTCAGCTGAAGCAAATAAAAGAGTATTTTAATATTTATGGCAATACCCGGGATGTAATCATAACTTTTGGAGCGCAGGAAGAAATATTCTCGTACGATGTGGTATCGACAGATGTGCTTGAAGTATTGGCAAAGGAATTTTATTATGCATATCAGAAAATTATGATTGACGCAATGCCTGAAACGAATGAGAAGGAAATTGAAGAGAAGAAGAAAGCGAAGGAAAGCCTGAAGCAAACAGCGGAAGAAGAATGGAATGCGCGTAGAGAGGCATTGCAGGACAAGCATAGCTTGGATGCACAAATTAAATTGGCTTATCAGGAAGAGCAGGATAGGGCTAATGTATGGCATATCGATACCAAAAAGTTTTTAGCCGGGGCCATGGGAGAGGATGGCAAAGATAATAAGGAAAGATTGAAAGAGATGGTTGAGCTGACGCAGCGTGATGCCCATACATTGAACTATTCTAAGGTTTGTGACGTTGTTTCCAGTACATTATTTGATAATTTGAGTAAGTGCGAACATTTGCGTTGGAATGCATGTATGGAACTGCAAGGATTTGTAACGTGTGACGGAGATAAAGACTTTCAGCAGAAGAAGCATAAATGCATCGTCGATAATGATATTTTAAGAAGTAAATATCCGGAAACCATCCCTTATGACCAGTGTGTGGTTGAGCTAAGTTTTAGATTGAAAAAGAACTAACTATATGACAGATCAGGAAATAGTCGACGGATTAATCAATCGGGATGAAAAAATCACCGATTGGTTTTTCAACATAAAATATCGTCCGTTGTTTATCAATGTAATTAAGCTGATATTTGATTACCAGGTTGATTACGATGAATGTATCAGCGAACTCTACTATCATCTAATGAAGAATGATGCTGCCGTTCTTCGTAATTTTGAGGGACGTAGCACCATTGGAACATGGATTAAGATTGTGGCAATTCGTTTTTTCTGTTCCCGGAAAAAACGTGAACAGATGATAGAAGACGAGAGTAAAGAGCCTCTTTATGAGCAGAATCATGAAGAAGAAATAGACGACTCTGAATCGAAAATAGCCGCAAAGATTGATTTGGAACGTTTGTTCGATCTGATGTCGAATAAGCGGTATGTGATGGTCATCAGGGAATTAGTACTCAAAGAGGTCGAACCTGAATTTTTAGCATTATCTATGGGAATAACTGTTGCTAATCTGTACAATATTAAAAAGCGTGCGCTGGCAGCATTGGCTCACTTAGCTATGAATGATAAGAAGAAGTATGAAAACAAAAGATAAAAATATGATAACCGAAGAATTGTTGGCTGCTTTTGAAGAAGGTAAGACGAATGCTGAAGAAACAGCTTTGGTACTTGAATATCTGGCGACTGATGAAAGTTTGCAAGAGGAATTTATCTTGTCTCAACAGTTGGATGCCATGATGGGAGCTGATGATGAAGAAACGGACTTCCTGCCAATGGCGCAGATGGCAGCCAAATCGGAAGGTAATCTTTGTGATTTCCAGTGTGAGCAGTTTATTTTGAAACGTAGAAAGATTGAATATAATTCGGATGAACTCTCGGAGGAGGCCAGGAATAACAGTTGGTTGAGGGAGAGGGGAACTCCTTTGCATAGTGTAGGCCGCCTGCTCGAACAACGCGGATTGATTGTGATGCGCAGTTATGGTTCCAGTATTGACAGTGTCATACGTGCCCTCAAGGCCGGACATGATGCGATTGTTGTGGTAAATAGTTGCCGGTTGCCGGGAAATAGTGAGGAGGAAATTGCTTATCATGCAGCAGTAGTGCTTGATGTAAATGAAGAGGAAGTGACGCTTTATGATCCTGCAACAGGAGAGGAAAGTACGGCCTATCCCAAGGATCACTTTATTGCGGCATGGAATGATGCAAAAGCGTATCTTGCGAGAGTGAAAGTGCCTGATCTGGATTATAATCCGCGGCCTATTGATCTGGAAGATGTTGAATTGAGCACTGATTTGATTGAATTGCGTGAAGCCATTGCTGAAAATGCGCACGAAATCTGGGCCGACCAGCGCCAGGAAGAGGGATGGACTTATGGACCGCAGAGGGATGACGAGAAGAAAGAGACTCCGGACATGGTGCCTTATTCCATGCTTCCTTATTCGGAAAAAGAATATGATCGACGTATGGCGTTTGATACGATCAAGCTGATGAAAAAGCTGGGGTATAGTATTATCAAACAGGGCGATACGGCTCTTCATAATGAGCTGATGAGAAAATTGAAGAATGAAGGTGATGCCAAAGTCTGTGAATGTGGTGCGTCTATTTTTATGGACCAAATCTATTGCAGTCATTGTGGTAAAAAGATAGATTGGAAATTGTTCCGCTAATATATAAATAATGAATCATAAAATGAAAGAGTATATTCCCAATCCGGTGGATACAGGACATATCCAACTCCCGAAGGAGTTGGAATATTTGGTAGAAGAGATGGCTAAGAATGTTCATGAAGTCTGGTCGAAAACCAGAATAGAACAAGGTTGGACGTATGGAAAAAAGCGGGATGATGTGTTGAAGCAGCATCCGTGCCTGGTTCCGTATGAAGAATTACCTGAAGAAGAAAAGGTGTACGACAGAAATTCTTCGGTGGAAACCTTGAAACTGATTATGAAACTAGGGTTCAAGATTTCGAAGGATGAGGAATAGGCGATTTGCCTGCATCCAACAAGATAAATGGTGCCCAATATTTACTGTCTGCATATCCGTTCTCACGAAGGTACTGTTGCGCTTTTATAAGAGCCTGTCGTTCGGATAACCCTGAAATGATGTTCTCATAGAATTTAGTCATGAGAAGCATGGAGGCCTGGTCGTCAACAGCTGAAAGTGTCATGAGGATGGTTTGTACTCCTGCATTCTTAAAGCCTCGTTGAAGACCGAAAAGACCATCCGCACCAAGAGTACCTTGACCGGTGTTGCAGGCAGAAAGAACAACCATACGACAACCGCGGAGGTTTAGTGTACTGATTTCATCTGCACGGAGCAGTCCGTCGTTATTCTCTTCCGTGGCATTGGCGCCGGACATAATCAGGAAGCAATGCTTCATCGCATCATCGGCTTCACGTTGCTTCAATTCTTTATAGTCTCCGTGAGTAGCTATGTGAATCAACGAAACAGCTTTGCCGTCGAGTGCCCGGAACTGCTTTTCCGTTCCGTTTTCACCTACGAATAGATTGGTTTTAATCTTCTTTTCTTTCAATAGGGAATTTACGTTATTTACTTCATTGAGCGTATATGGTAACTCATGATACCCATTCTGTCCGTTACGGAATTTCCCGGAGTTATGATCTGTAGAAACAATATTGCGAACTTTGGTTGAAGCCATTTCGTAGTCTAATCCTCCGAAAAGTGCGGCTGATGAGTAGTTCAGTGAAGCTTTGTCGAGTGCGATTTCTTTTGTTGACGATAAACGATAGACGGCTTTCTGGAATGCTAACGGCAGGTTACCCGCTCCATACGGAAGATATTCTACAGGTAACTGATGAAGTATCCCGTCAGGTGAAAAATAAATAGTATCCGCTTTGCTGATATATTCATCCAGCGCTTTCCAGAAATGTGCCCCGTTTTCGGTTGTGGTGAAAGCCGTAGGCGATTGCATCTCTTTCGATAGCAATTTCTGACTCATTAACTTGATTGCGGTGGGAGACGTGTCGCCCGGACGAAGTACGAAAGCGGCCAGGTGTTTGTCCGGAGCTAGTAGTTCATCGTCTATGAGAGCAAATTCTATGGCGATGGAGTTTCCATGCAGATGCTTTTGTACGTCCTGCCATTTGACAGAAAGATAACGGGTATAGTCGCCGAAATCAGTAGATTTTCGCATCAAGTCCAGTTGCAGCTGTTCATACTCCTCTTTCTGGCGGATGATATTTTTCCGTGCTTCCGTCTGATTGGTTGCATTCGGGAGTTCACTTTGCATGGATAAAATTTGTTCCGCCATAAGGGTAGCCTTGTTGTATTGGTCGAGCAGGGATTTATCTCCCGAAGCGCGGATCAGAGACTCCAGTTCAATAGACGAATTGAGCATAATACCTTTTGAAAACAATAATGCATCGTAACCTAACCGGGCAAAACGTTGTTTTTGTTCAGGTGTACCTGTTGCGGCGATATTGGCTGCACGGAGGGGAATACTGTCCAGTGAGGAACGGATATCCTTCCAGAATGCCAGGCGTTCATCGGCTTTCGAGAGACGGAAAAGATTACGCAGCGCGGTTGTTTCGCTGGAGAGGAAAGGTTCCATATAGGCTAATGCCTTGTCGGTCTGTCCTTGGGTATAGTAGATGTCAGCGATAGTCCCTAATGCGGAGACATACATCAAACCGTCTTCTCCCCATTGCAGGCGATAAGCGTCCAATTGTTCAAGATTCTCTTTCAATAGCCTGTTTAAAACCGCCATTCGTTGACGTTCGGCATCCTGTTCTGTCTGCCTGGCTGCTGTCTCATTGCCCATCATGGTGTGGCAACGATTCAGACTGCTAAGTGCATCCTGATATTTTACATCACTGCCGGGAAGAATTTTGTAAATGTCTGCAGCCTGTTGGTAGTTTGCTGCTGCTTCTGCATATTGTTTTTGTCGGTATAAGATACTGCCTCTGGAACGCAGAATTTCCCCCATCTTATCTGACTTATCACCCGTCGGAAGCAGTTTTTCGGCTTTTGTGAGTATTTCGAGGGCTTTTCCGTACTCCTTGGTGAATCCGTAGTTACGGCACAATGCAACGGAGGCGTCTACATATTTGTCCAGTTTGTCCGGCAACATCTGTGCATAAACCGACAGTGCCTGGTTGAGCATACGATTGGAGGCCTCATACTTGGCGGCAATGCTATAATTGAGTCCGCCCAGATAAGATTCCAATGCAAATTTAGCCTGTTCGGCAGGATTGTTGCGAAGGATGTCTGCTGCCAGTTCGTAGTATTCGCCGGCAGATGCGTGATCTTGTATTCCGGAAAGAAATTGCGCATAGTTGTGGCGTACTTTAAAAACAATCTCCTTATCAGTATTCACATCGCATTTCTTTAAAGCATCCAGAAAATGTGCCCTTGCCTTATCATTGTTACCTATGCTGGCAAAATACTGGGCACGCTCGGTCAGGCAATCAGGTTCGTCGCAAGGCTTTTCCAATTCTTTTTTATTGTGAGCTTCTACCAATTTCATGTATTCTAATACTTTCGGCTGATTGTTCAGTTCCACGTAGATGGATGATATCCAATCGAGAAGTTGCTCGTATTCTTTTGAATCGTCAGGAAAGATGTTGAAGGCCTGCTCATAATAAGTGACTCCTACATCTTTACGTCCCGACAGGTAGTACAACGAACCTATCTGCTGGAGTTGACGGGCAACTGAAAGGGACTTTTCGCCATACATCTTTTTACTGATGGCTATTTCCTCTTCTACGATGGCACTTGCTTTGTCCATTTCTCCTAAAGCTATGTAGCAGCGGGCGAGATTGATATGAAACATGAATGCCTGTTCAGGACGGGGCTGAATGCGACTGCACAGTTCCCATGTCTTGCCATGAATTTCTGCTGCTTTAGGATAGTCTTTTGCAACAGTCAGGTAGTAGAGTCCTGTGTTGTTCAGGGAGGAAATGTATTTGATATTTGTTTCGCCCAGTATGGTCTTGCGCATATCTGCTGCCATTTGTGTATAGGTTAGTCCTTCGGGACGTTCCAGATTCAGATAACAACGGCCGAGAATGTGCAGGCAGGTAGCGCGTTCCGCACTCTGTGTCTTTCCTGTTTTGACATATAATTCATCCGCTTGTTTCAGTTTGGTAATGGCAGTTGGGTAATCTTGTTTACTTTCTAGTTTTTGAGCTTCTTCAACCAGTAGGTCGGCTTGGCTTGTAGTCTGTGAGTAGGCTGTCAGACATAGACAGGCTAATAGAGATAGAATGAATTGTCGCATATAATAGAGATTTTAGTGGATTAAAATAAGATCAAGGCAAAGCTCCCGTCTCTCTTGCTTTTATTGGTGATCGAGACGATGATTTTATATCGTTCATCCGAGCTAACCTTTTCTTTTCGGAAGGGAAGACCTTTCCGGACGCTGTCATTACATTTGTATTCCCGTTCACTTTTCGATTGATAACCGATTGTCTTTATTTTCCAACTGAAAGAGCGATTCACCTCTGCCACACAGCCTATCTGCGAGGTTCCCGAACAGCTCGGAATCTCGAAAGTACAGGTCTGACCGGCAGCCACCATTTTGGTATCTAATCTTACTTTGTTGGCGGAGTCCTTATCACCTCTCATCCTCGCTTCTGCCGCATACTTGTCCGCAATTTCATAGATTGTTTCATTATCAACGCAGGCTTGAATGAATTCGTAGTCAAATACCAGATGTCCTTTCAGGCTCAAGACATCGCCCTTGGTTTGTTTGACGGTTAATGGGATAGGGGCTGCATCACGCAGCGTTTTGCTTACTGCCAGCAGTTGTTCGCCACTGGCAAAGCCGCCGTCCAATGCTTCACATGCTTTCTTACAGGCGTCGAACACCGTTTCAAAGGGTGTCGTTGTCTGTGCATTGGCACTCATTTGCCCTCCGATGGAAAAAAACAGGAGGATGAATACTCTGAAAATAGTTTTCCTGCTCATTTTTATTCTGCATTCATAGTGTTATTGAATAGGATTAAGTACCACACGAAATCCGATATGTGGTTCTGATGTATCGTAAGTCTGTACGCTACGATGGCGAATGTCCATATCACGTTCGTTGGCCAGGTAGCTGCCTCCTCTCACTATCTTTTTATGGTGTCCGGGATTCTCTGCCGGACCTTGGGGATCTGTGACCCGTGTATTTTCATACCGGCTCATCCAGTCTGTACACCATTCGGCGGCGTTGCCTGACATGTCGTATAAATCGAATCCGTTTTCGCGTTTCTCGCCAACGGGATGCAGGCGTTCATTGGCATTGGAGGCATAGTAGGCTACATCACGAATGTTGTCTGAACCGGCATAAGGATAGCTTTCGCCTCCGGCGGCTGCATACTCCCATTGCGCCTCCGTAGGGAGGGAAAAAGGTAAACCGGTGAGCTTGTTCAGTTTCTTGGTGAAGGCCTCTGCATCATTCCACGTTATATGTGTCATAGGCAGCATGCCTTCTTCCGTAACAATGGAGTCATTCATAATGGCATACCACAACGAACGTGTTACTTCGTATTTACACATATAATAATCGGAACTTAATACAACGGTGTGCTGCGGTGAGTCATATCCTTTTCCCATAGTTTTCCCCATGATGAATTCTTTGTTTTTGGCCGGAATCAGCAGCATATTATTCATCATGTCCACCAGGGAGCGGAGCTGGGGCAGTGTGATTATGGGATTCCATTTTACGTCTACCCATTCTTTCTCTCTGTCTTTTATATCCCTGTTTCCGGTGTTGTTTACGGAGGCGCGTCCGTCATTCCGGAGCACATTGAATTCATGCAGGATGGAGTCGCACGTAGATTTCAAAGAACTGTCCGGGTGTTTCTTTATGAAACTACTGTAATCGTCATAAGTGCGGCAATCCTTGAATTCCAGTTTTTGTTCTGCCGTTCTTTGGATGGAAGTATAAGTTTTGTTTCCTGCTACTATTAATGATAGAGCAATGAAAGTCATCACAAGCCATTTGGCAGATACATAAGAAGGTTTTGATAACATTTGTTTCAGGAGGTCACCCTTTATATCTTTGAATCGGGCTACTCGTGAGTTGCTGTAAAATACAGCTTGAAAATCTTTTAATCCGCTAATGTCCGGTGGTAGTTGCAGGGTGGCGAAATCATAGCTTTCACTTTCCTGCGGAGCAATCGGAATGATATTTATCTGTTTGGGGTTTCTACTCCGGCGGTGTAACGCACGGCCTAATTCTATCCGGACAAAATCGATTTCTCCGGTATGGCTGATCTGCTTAATTTCCGTTTCAAACTCTTCATAGGTCAAGGATGCCATCCGTTCGTAGAAAGCCACTTCTTCCATGTCCCATGTTGCTTTTTCGCCTGTCTCGACCGCTTCTTCATTGAGCGGGCGGATCGTTGTAAACGTCTCCGGCACCATAAACATAATGAAGTCTTTGCACTCATCAATACGGCGAATCAACTCAACATCAAACCGACCGTTTAAATTGTCTTTATCAAAGCTCACCCTTTTGCGGAATCCGGATTCTTCCAGCATCAGTTGTAGCATTTCAGGCTTGTCGCCCGAACATCTTTTACGGTAACTTATGAATATGTCGTAATTATGCTTGCTCATCAGCTGCTAAGATAATAAAAAGAAACAGATTTGTCAATCTTACTCGAAATTTATTTTTATCTTTGAAATTCGGTAAACAGAAAAAAGAAATATATATGAAAAAAGTAATTTGCAGTGAGAAAGCTCCGGGGGCTATCGGCCCTTATAGTCAGGCGATAGAAGCCAATGGTATGGTATTTGTGTCCGGTCAGTTGCCTATTGATGCCGCTACGGGACAGATGGCTGAAGGGATAGAAGGACAGGCTCGCCAGTCGTTGGAGAATATCAAACACATTCTTGAAGAAGCAGGATTGACAATGGGAAACATTGCCAAAACCACTGTCTTTCTTCAGGATATGTCCCTGTTTGCAGGGATGAACGGTGTGTATGCCACGTATTTTGACGGAGCCTTTCCGGCACGTTCGGCGGTTGCCGTAAAAGCTCTGCCAAAGGATGCGTTAGTAGAGATTGAGTGTATCGCGGTTCGCTAACAAATCTGCGACAATGAAACTGCTGCCTCCTACAAAGATCAGATCTTTGGGGGGGCAGTTCTTTTTTGCCGCCTGTACAGCTTCTACAACAGTGGGGTAGGTGGTACCTTTCAATCCGGCTTCTTCTGCCAATGCCAGTAGTTCATTTTCCGGAAGCGCGCGTTTAACGCTTGCTTTGGTAAAATAATAGGTGGCATATTTCGGCAATGCTCGCAGAACCCCCCGGATGTCTTTGTCATTGACCATGCCGAATACAATATGGATCTCCTGATCGAAGGTTTTGTGAATGGCATTGAGCTGTACATGGATATATTCGATTCCATCAACATTATGTCCCGTGTCACAGATAATATCCGGATAGCTGTGTACTTTCTGCCAACGCCCCATCAGACCGGTGAGCTGACATACGTTTGCAAGACCTGCGCGATAGTCCTGGGATCTGATGTTGTAGTTCAGACGGGTCAGTGTCGCAAGGGCTTTTAGGATGGTAAACATATTTTCGAATTGGTAAGCTCCGCTCAACTCTGTGAAAAGTCCGAAAGGAAACATCTCATTGTGGATTTTGATAGCATCTTTTCTTTTGTCGAGTATCTGGTCTAGCGTACGTAGACTGTCTGACAGGTCTAACATGAGTAATGCTTGCCGCATCTGGTTTGCCTCTTCTTCTGATTGTTCGTCCATTGCTTCGATCATTTCGTGCATGCTCTGAATTGTGTTGTCCATCATCGGTCTTATTTCTTGCAATTTCGAATAAGGAACTATTTCCATGTCCCAGTACCGGGCATTTTCACGGGCATATTCGATAGGCGCATTCTTTTCTTTAGCTTTCATGGTAAATACACGTTTCACTGCCCCTTGGGCTCTGCCGATAACGACCGGAACTCCTTCTTTGATAATTCCGGCTTTCTCTTTGGCAATCTTCGTCAGCGTGTCACCCAGATATTGGGTGTGGTCGAGGCCTATGTTGGTGATAACACACAAATCCGGATGGATGATATTCGTACAGTCCAATCTTCCGCCCATGCCTACTTCGATAACTGCTACATCTACTTTCTGGTCGGCAAAATAACGGAATGCCATAGCGGTGGTCAGTTCGAAGAATGAAGGGTGCAGCGGCTCGAAGAAAGAGCGATGCTCTTCTACGAAATTGACTACATACTCTTCCGGTATCATCTCACCGTTGATACGGATACGTTCGCGGAAGTCGATTAAATGAGGGGAGGTGAATAGTCCTACCCGGTAACCGGCGCACTGCAATACGGCTGCGATGGTATGTGAACAGGATCCTTTTCCATTGGTTCCGGCGATATGTATCGTCTTGAATTGTTGATGAGGATGCCCAAAATGTTCGTCCAATTTGTGTGTGGTCTCTAAACCCGGCTTATATGCTTTGCCTCCTATTTGTTGAAACATTGGCGCACTCTCATATAAGTACTTTAAAGTGTTCTGATAGTCCATGTTTTATAATATTTAACGTCGGGCAATCTTTATTGCCCACTAATTTGTTTATCTTTAGAACCGTCAATCTGACTATAAATGGGGGATTGGCGAATGAGATTGCAAATATCAACATTTAAATCTAAGAAATCATGGGAACTAAGAAAAATTTTGTGCTAGACACAAATGTTATTCTTCACGACTACAATTGCTTGAAGAATTTTCAGGAAAATGATATTTACCTCCCTCTTGTTGTACTCGAAGAACTGGATAAGTTCAAAAAAGGAAACGAGCAGATAAATTTCAATGCTCGTGAGTTCGTGCGCGAATTGGATGTGCTGACAAGCGACGAGCTTTTCTCCGACGGAGTGAAGCTTGGCGAAGGATTGGGACGTCTGTTTGTCGTGACAAGCAATGTGCCGGCTGCCAAAGTGTGGGAATCGTTTCCTATAAAGAAACCCGATCATTTGATTTTGGCGGCAACCGAATACCTGACCGACAAGTATCCGAAAATGAAATCTATCTTAGTGACCAAAGATGTGAATCTGCGCATGAAAGCCCGTTCAATCGGTCTGCTTTGCGAAGATTATATTACGGATAAGGTGGTAAATGTAGATGTGTTCGAGAAATCTAATGAGATTTTTGAAAATGTAGATCCGGCATTGATCGACCGTATTTATTCTTCAAAGGAAGGCATTGACTTGAGTGAATTTGACTTTAAGGATTTGATTCATCCCAATGAATGTTTTGTATTGAAGAGTGACCGGAATAGTGTATTGGCACGCTACAATCCTTTTACCCATTCTATTATCCGTGTGATGAAGGGTAAGAATTATGGAATCGAACCACGGAATGCGGAACAGAGTTTTGCTTTTGAGATTCTGAATGACCCGAACATCAAACTGGTGGCTCTGACAGGAAAAGCGGGAACAGGTAAGACTTTGCTGGCTTTGGCTGCTGCTTTGGGCAAGCTGACGGATTACAAACAGATTTTGCTGGCACGTCCCGTTGTGGCGCTTTCCAATAAGGATATCGGTTTCCTTCCGGGAGACGCACAGGAAAAAGTAGCTCCTTATATGCAGCCGTTGTTTGATAACCTGAACGTCATAAAACGTCAGTTTGCTACAAACTCTACCGAAGTGAAGCGCATAGAAGATATGCAGAAAAGCGAGCAGCTGGTGATTGAAGCTCTGGCATTTATCCGTGGTCGTAGTTTGAGCGAAATGTATTGCATCATTGACGAAGCGCAGAATCTGACCCCGAATGAAATAAAGACAATCATCACCCGTGCAGGAGAAGGTACGAAGATGGTATTTACGGGAGATATCCAGCAGATTGACCAACCTTATCTGGATAGTCAGTCCAATGGCTTGGTATATATGATTGATCGTATGAAAGACCAGAATATCTTTGCACACGTCAATTTGCTGAAAGGTGAACGAAGTGAATTGAGTGAACTGGCAAGCAACCTGTTATAACAGATTTCTCTGCTAAGCGAGATAAATTAATAAGTGATTAAAAAAGTAAACGGTGAACATCCTGTTGCAAATAGCACAATTTGTTCACCGTTTTCTTTATTGATTTAGTATACTTTTTCCTTATTCTTTCTTTCCGAAATATTTCAGGAACTGTGTACGTTCGAATGTATTAACACCCTGAACATCCTTAATATTCAGTTTGCCTTTGAATTGAGCTATATTCCTGAACCCTTTGCGTTCCATCCATGCAGAGAGGAAGCGGTTGGCTTCTCCGATGAATGCATTTGTATTTAGATAGACTGCGCTACAAACTTCTACAGCCGAAGCACCGGCAAGGATAGCTTTCACTACTGATTCTGCATTGGCAACACCACCGGAAGCTGCATAGTCGATCTTGTCTACTACTGCAGACGCAATTCCGATCCAACGAAGCGGAATGGCGAGGTCGGAAGCATTGCTGAATATTTCGCCTGAAATATGCTCCATCTTTTCGATATTGATGTCCGGCTGATAGAAACGGTTGAAGAGAACAACTGCTGCTGCACCGTTGGCATACAACTGATCGATTAATGCCA
Source organism: Bacteroides sp. 2_2_4 (assembly GCF_000157055.1). NCBI lineage: Bacteria > Pseudomonadati > Bacteroidota > Bacteroidia > Bacteroidales > Bacteroidaceae > Bacteroides > Bacteroides sp. 2_2_4. Next base: position 87,236 of record NZ_EQ973369.1, read on the forward strand.
CAGGATTTGTCAGGTTATCACCCAGTTTCATGATTACAGGTATCTTGATTGTTTTTTTAATGTGGCGGAGAATATCGATGTGGCGTTGTTCGAATGAACCGTATGTATATTGCACTTCCGATTGCAGGGCAAGGATATTGATTTCCAATGCGTCGGCACCGGCTTCTTCAATCATCTTTGCAAAGTCAATCCATTCGGAATCAGTGTAGCAGTTGATGCTGGCAATGATAGGAATGGGGCATACCTTCTTACTTTCTTTTATTAAAGTCAGGTATTCGGATAGCTTGTGCTCACGGATATATTCTTCCAGATAGTCACTGGCTTCCGGATAGAAAGCCGGATCTTTCAGTTGGTCTGCTTCCAGCATGATCTGTTCCTCAAACAGTGATTTCAGAACAATTGCACCGGCACCATCTTCGGCCAATTTTTTGTTTTTGCCGGCACTGTTGGTCAGCCCCGAGCTACTGATAATGATAGGGTTTCTAAGGGAAAGCCCTGCGAAAGTAGTTTTTAAATCGGTCATAGCAATATGTTTTTTACTCCTGATTAATAAATTCGTTCTCCGAAAATCTTGCTTCCTACCCGTACCAGCGTACTTCCTGCGGCAATGGCTTCGTGGTAGTCATGTGACATTCCCATCGACAGCTCGCAGAAAGTATCGGAGTGGATGAACCAAGTTGTTTTTATCTCGTTAAAGAGCCTATTTAGTAAACCAAATTCCCGGTTGATTTGTTCAATGCAATCGGTGTTGCTGGCCATCCCCATTAATCCGCAGATGCGTACATGAGTCAGCTCTTTCCATTCTCCGGCATTCAACATCTCCTTACATTCTTCGGGACTGAAACCAAATTTGGTTTCTTCCTGCGCAACGTGAATCTGCAATAGGCAGTTCACTGTACGTCCCGCTTTGACAGCTTGTTTGTTGACTTCGGCCAGCAGTTTATAACTATCAATTCCATGAATCATCGCTACGTATGGTATCATGTATTTGATTTTGTTCGTCTGCAGGTGTCCGATGAAATGCCATTCAATGTCTTTGGGCAAACTTTCGTATTTAGCTGTCATTTCCTGCACTTTGCTTTCTCCAAAAATACGCTGTCCCGCCTGATATGCTTCTTCTATCGCTTCATTGGGATGGAATTTTGAGACAGCAACCAGCCGGACTCCTTGAGGGAGTTCGGCCAGCACTTGCTTTAAATTGTCAGCAATACTCATTGTTACTTATGCTTTTGATGGGTCAAACTCCGGTTTGTCATTCGGTTCGGCGCTGTAAGGATATACATCCATGAGCGGAGTCTCGGATACCATACCGATCTGATAATCTGCCATGGTTCCTTTCATTCCTTCATCCAGCTTCTTGACTGCGTCGCGCAAGTCGGCAGCTTGTACCAGTACTTGGGTGGAAGTCTTTTTTTCAGCACCGCTTTTTTCATCCAGAGTGATGAAAATAAGTTTGCATTTGAACCAGCGGTCGGCACTTTCTTCGTCGCTAGGGAAAAGTTCGCTATAGTTGGCACGTTTAATATCCGAAACGGTAAATTCTCCGGAGATAAACGGAGTCATTTCTTCAATAATCCGTGCTTCTGCTTCTGTAAAACTGAGTGCGTCAACAAGATAAGGTTCAGTTACTTTCTTCTGCATTCCGTTTTCCATTACTTTTTCATAACGGATCTTGCACTCAAACCATGTATGCATTGCCATAATTTTCTTCCTTTTTAATTAATTGATTTATGTAAATTGCCTACAAAGATAAACAAAATCCCAAAGTAAGTGCCGAAAGCTTTTTATTTTCTTTTATGCAGATTCTTTAATTCAAATGAAAGCATGACACGGAAAAGTCCGATGATGAGGAAAGCAAAAGAAATCATATACACTGCGTAGAGCGCTCCTATGGCGGGTTGCCATAATATTAAAAGAGAGCACAGGATGGCAAGAATACCGAAAGCCATGTACCAGCCCCAGTCGCGGGTTCCGTAACGTTTCAGGTCGATGGAATAGCCGGTGGAGGAGAACCCTCGGAACATAAGCCAGAAGGCTATGATGAAAGGGATAACTTCCATGCTGACCATCGGATAGGCAATCAGGTAAATACCCAGAACGAGGTCGATGAGTCCTCCTACGATATACCACCCCCAGCTCGGGACACCTTTCCGGTTGCTAAGAGCGAAGATGATTTCCAGAATACCGCTTATCAGCATCGATACACTGAAAATGATACTTAGAGCTACATAGGTGCTTACGGGTGAGAACATGAGCCAAAGGGCTACAATGATATACACGATTCCCAAAAGAAGAGAAGTCCACCAATTTTTTACTGAATGTTGAATCTCATTGAATACAGTTTCCATACATTTTATATTTTAAATTGAACACTAGAGTGATTTCGTTGAGGAATAACAAATTGAATTTAGAAAAGGTTTTCCGTGAACATATTTGGGGGAATAGTTGTTTCCTATATAAAGTAAATTTTAAATATACATGCATTATGGCAACAACAAATTTCAAAGGACAACCGGTGAAACTGATCGGTGAATTTATACAAGTAGGTAAGGTAGCTCCTGACTTCGAGCTGGTAAAAACAGATTTATCTTCTTTCTCTCTGAAAGATTTAAATGGTAAAAATGTGATTTTAAATATTTTCCCTAGTCTGGATACCAGCGTATGTGCAACTTCTGTACGTAAGTTTAATAAAATGGCTGCCGGATTGAAAGATACGGTAGTATTGGCTATTTCTAAGGATCTTCCTTTTGCACACGGCCGTTTCTGTACGACAGAAGGTATTGAAAATGTAATTCCATTGTCTGATTTCCGCTTCTCTGATTTCGACGAAAGTTACGGAGTGCGTATGGCAGATGGTCCGTTAGCAGGACTTTTGGCGCGTGCGGTAGTTGTGATTGGCAAAGATGGCAAAATTGCATATACGGAACTTGTTCCTGAAATCACCCAGGAGCCTGATTATGACAAAGCCTTAGCTGCTGTAAAGTAATATAGAATATGGAGTATTAAGTATTAGGTATTAACTATTAGTTGCAGCTAATAAACGAATATGGCTAATACTTAATACTTAAGCCTGCTACTTATCTTAAAGATTTTGACCTAATGGGAACTGGTAAAAAGGCTTGGTAAACTGCCAAGGCTCCGTTCTTGTTAGGTTGTGTTTTTTCTACACTAAACCTCAACTATCATGAACAAAATGAAAACTCTATTCATCGCCCTGTTATGTATGGGCGTTGGAACCTTGTCGGCCCAAACTGCCGATAGTACACAAATTTCTCCCTGGACAAAAGAAGGATTTGCCGGACTGAAACTAACGCAAGTGAGCCTCACTAATTGGGCTGCCGGAGGTGATAACTCCGTTGCCTTTGACTTGCAGGGCACTTATCAGATTAATTATAAGAAAGGAAAACATCTGTGGAATAATCGTATCGAACTGGCTTATGGATTAAATAAGACCGGTGACGACGGAACCAGGAAAGCAAATGATAAAATCTATTTGAATACGAATTATGGCTATGCTATTGCCAAAAGTTGGTATGCCAGTGCGTTCGCCACTTTCCAGACACAGTTTTCTCCAGGATATGACTACTCCGTCAATAAAGACATTGCTATCTCCGAATTTATGGCTCCTGCCTATTTGACTACCGGTTTGGGCTTTACGTATGATCCGGGTAAGATATTTACCGTTGTATTGTCTCCTGCTGCGTGGCGCGGAACATTTGTACTCAATGACCGTCTCTCTGACGAAGGAGCTTATGGAGTGGATCCGGGCAAACATCTATTATCCAGCTTCGGTGCTAACTTGAAAGGAGAAGCCAAATATGAATTCTTGAAAAATATGACGGTATATTCACGTTTGGATCTATATTCCGATTATCTGCATAAGCCGCTGAATATAGATGTGAACTGGGAAGTACAAGTAAATATGATTATCAATAAATGGTTCTCAACCACACTTACTACTAACCTGATGTATGACGATGATGTGAAAATCGTGCAAAAGGATGGTACAAAAGGTGCTCGTGTGCAATTTAAAGAGATATTGGGAGTAGGAGTTCAGTTTAATTTCTAATTAGCTCTTATCTACCACAAAAAATAAACCACAGAGGACGTAGAATACACAAAGAAGTAAGAATTTAACGGGTAATAGCCGATTTACAATAATGGATGCCCCGGTAACTCTATGTTCTTGCTTTGTGTTCTCTGCGTCCTCTGTGGCTTTGCAATGAGTATTTTACTACTTATTTTCTTTTTTTCAGCCCTTTATAAGCCAAAAAAACGATTACAATTACCACCACTGCTATAATGACATAGCCGATTTCGTGACTGTATTCGGTGGCCATTACATAGACATCGTTAGTCGTTTTGGGGTCTGTAAAACGGTAAATCAGGTATCCGAGCAAAGCTAATATGCTGTTCCATATAGCAGCGCCGAGAGTTGTATAAAGCAGGAAAGGACCTATTTTCATGCCGGCTAACCCTGCGGGAATACTGATAAGTTGGCGTACAGCCGGAATAAGACGGCCAAAGAAAGTAGAGGCTGCACCGTGCTTTCTGAAATATTCTTCTGCATGGTGTATTTTCTCTTCGTCAATAAGGCACATGTGCCCTAAACGGCTGTTAGCGAATTTATAGATAATAGGACGACCCAACCAACGTGCCAGGTAATAATTAACTAATGCACCGATATCTGCTCCTATAGTTGCAAATAGGACAACGAGAAAGATATTCATACTGTCGTCTGCCATAGCTTTCCATGCGGCAGGGGGTACTACGGCTTCCGAGGGGAAGGGAATAAAAGAGCTTTCGATAGCCATAAAAATAGTGACTACCCAATAGTTCAAGTTTTCTAATACCCATTTAAGAAGTTCTGCTACTGATTCCATGTTTTTTGAGGATAGAATTTATAAATTGATTTATTTTTTTCCTTTTGTTTTTTTCTTATTCTCTTTTTTCATGCGTTCCCACACTTCTTTGAGAGTTCTTTCGTCTTCTTCTCTGTGTTCGGGACTGTTCAACAGATCCAGGATCATGTCTTCTTCCAGTGGATGTTCACATTCCTTGTTATATTTAAAGAAGTTGTCGATTTCACCGTGCATGAGGCAAAGAACACTCAATTTCTCCGTCACATCTTCGTATTTCGGATTTATCTGGTACACTTTTTCAAAGTATTCTTTCGCTTCGATCAGATAGTCACTTTCCGAATAAGCAGAGGCAATCATATACCACATTTCTATGTTCGGATTGATCTCTATCGCTTTTTCGAAAGAGATGGCAGCTTCGTCTTCTAGTTCCTCTGCCAGGTATAGTTTTCCTTCTGTCAGATAAATCAATCCCTCGTTCGGGTTTATCTCTTTGGCTTTCTCGCATAACTCATGCGCCTCTTTATACCTTTCCAGGTGAGAGAGGGCGAATGCTTTGCTGGTATAGGTGTCTATCAATAAAATAGACTGCTTGTCTCCGTCTTCTTCAAAACGTTCGATCACTTTGTCGTAATAGTCATCGGCTTTTTGCCATTCTTCTTTATTACCGTAGGATATTCCCATAAACATGTAACCCAGTTCGGGGGGAATGGCTTTGAGCTCAATCGCCTTTTGGTAATTCTCGATGGCATCATCCGAATTGTTCAGATAGAAGAAACAATGTGCCTTGTAGGCATAAGCTTCCCCGTACTGATCGTCGGCTGCCAATGCGAAATCACAGGCTTCGATGGCTTTGTCTATTTGTTCCTGGACAAAGTAACATTTCACCAGTCCCATCCAGTAGGAAGGGTTGAATGGAGATTTGTCAATGAGTTTATTGTAATAGATGATGGCTGATTCTACCTGATGGGTCGATGCCAGATAATCGGCTGTGAGAGCCATGTATTCTTCATCTTCGGTATAACGGGATTTACCTCTGTCGAGCCATTCTTTGGCTGCGTCCGGGTATCCCATGTCCAGATAGAGAAATACAACATCAATGATTGTTTCCAGCTCGTCGGCATCCGCTATTGTGCTTAACAGCCATTGAGCTTCCTCCAGTTTTCCTCCATTCAGCAATAGTTCGGCTTTCAGCAGTTTCACTTCGGAATCAAATTCTTCGGTAATCGAATCCGCTACTTTTTTTGCTTTTTGCAGCTTTTGGGTATCCAGGTAAAGATATGCTTGTTCTATAAGCAAATCTGTGTTTCCCGGATGTATTTTAAGTCCATAAGTGATTACTTCTTGTGCTTCTTCAAATTTTCGTTCGGAGGCATACCAGTCGGCGATGTCGGCCAATTGGTCAGCATCCAGATAAAGTTGTCGGTTTTCTGCTTTTGCTTCTTCGTAGTTTGTGATTAGTGTGACTAGTTCCTTTTTTGCTGATGGCGAATTTTTTCTACCCATTTTACTTTTAGATTTTTAATTGCTAAGATGGGGCTGTTGCAAAAGTTCAGATGATGATCCTTTTGACACAGCCCCATTGTAAAGTTAAGCTTGAAAGCTTAGTTATTTATTAATCTTACCCCATGTGTCTTTCAACCCTACTGTACGGTTGAAGATTAGTTTATCCGAGGTTGATTCTTTGTCAATATTAAAGTAACCGATCCGTTGGAACTGCAGATAGGAGAGTGGAGGCAGGGTAGCTGCGAACTTCTCTATGTAGCAGTTGGGCAGAACTTTCAATGAATCCGGATTAATGATTTCTTTCATGGCTTCCAGTGCTTCGCATTTTTTTGCTTCGCGGATGGCGGCCAGTTCGTCACGTGGATTTTCCACTTTCCACAAACGGTCGTACAAACGTACTTCTGCTTGCAGGCAGTGGTTGCAGCTTACCCAGTGGAGCGTACCTTTCACCTTGCGGTTCGCATCCGGCATGCCGCTGCGGGTATTTGCGTCATATTCGCAATATACTTCTGTGATAACACCGTTTTCGTCTTTCTTGCAACCGGTACATTTCACGATATAAGCATTTTTGAGACGTACTTCTTGCCCCGGTGTCATGCGGAAATATTTCTTGGGAGCGTCTTCCATGAAGTCTTCGCGCTCCATCCACAATTCGCGGCTGAACTCGATCAGGTGACTTCCTGCTTCCGGATCTTCCGGATTGTTGATTGCTTCCAGTTCTTCAACCTGTCCTTCCGGATAGTTGGTGATAATCAGTTTAACCGGGTTGATTACTGCAGATATACGGGTAGCACGGCTGTTCAAATCATCCCGGACAGAGCTTTCCAACAGGGCGATGTCGTTCAGGGCATCGTAAGTGGTATATCCGATTTTATCGATAAACTTATGAATGGACTCCGGTGAATAACCGCGACGGCGGAAACCGCAGATCGTCGGCATACGAGGGTCGTCCCATCCGTTTACCAATCCTTCTTTCACCAGTGTGAGCAGGTTACGTTTGCTCATCAGGGTGTAACTTAGGTTCAGTTTGTTGAATTCAGTCTGACGGGGACGGTTGTCGTTCAGGTCTTTTCCTTCTTTCAACCAATCGATGAAGAGGTCGTAAAGCGGACGGTGTACCACAAATTCAAGTGTGCACAGAGAATGAGTCACTCCTTCGAAGAAGTCACTCTGTCCGTGGGCGAAGTCATACATCGGATAAGCTTTCCAGGTAGTACCCGTACGGTGGTGCGGGTGTTTCACTACACGGTAAATAATCGGATCGCGGAAGTGCATATTCGGATTAGCCATGTCAATCTTGGCACGGAGCACCATGGCGCCTTCTTCGATCTCGCCGCTATTCATTTTCTTAAAAAGTTCGAGGCTCTCTTCGATAGGACGGTTCCGGTAAGGGCTTTCCACACCCGGTTGGGTAGGAGTACCTTTCTGCTGTGCAATCAGTTCGGAACTCTGTTCGTCGATATATGCTTTTCCCTCCTGAATCAGGCGGATAGCGAAGTCCCATAATTGTTGGAAGTAGTCGGAAGCGTAGTATTCATTTCCCCACTGGTAGCCTAGCCATTGGATATCTTCTTTGATAGCTTCTACATATTCCACATCTTCCTTGGTAGGGTTTGTGTCGTCGAAACGAAGGTTACATACACCGCCGTGTTTTTCTGCGATGCCGAAATCAAGGCAAATAGCTTTGGCATGGCCGATGTGAAGATAGCCGTTGGGCTCGGGCGGGAAACGCGTCTGCACTTTTCCACCATTTTTACCTTCTTTCAAGTCTTTCTCTACTGCCTGTTCAATAAAGTTCAAGCTTTTCTTTTCGCCTGCTTCTTCGTTTTTAATATCTGTCATAACGGTTAATGTTATCTGTATTTAGGCTACAAAAGTAGGACATTTTTTTTATTTAACCGGAATATAACCGCTCTTTTTTATAATGTCCTGTCCGTCGGATGAAAGAATAAACTGAATCAGGGGGCTAACTTGTTCCTTATTTTTTACATTGTAATAGTAGTAAAGCGGCCGGACGATAGGGTAGGTTTTGTTGGTGGCATTCTCTATCGTAGGGGTGGCGTAGTAGCTTCCGTCATAAGACACGGAAAGCGTTTTGACACGGGGAGACACGTAGGCCAGTCCTACATATCCGATGGCTCCTTTGGTCTGGCTGACAGACTGGATAATAGCACCTGTTGCCGGCATGGAAAGGCTGCTTGCCATGTAGTTTTTATTTTTCAGTACGCTCTCTTTGAAAAATTCGTAAGTACCGGACGATGTTTCACGCGAGTAGACTACTATTTTTCGGTTGTCTCCGCCTACCTGTTTCCAGTTGGTTATCTTCCCCCGGAAAATATCCTCCAGTTGTTGGCGGGTCAGCTGTTTCACCGGATTAGAGGGATGCACCACCACGGCGAGGGCGTCGTAGGCAACAATCACTTCGTTTACTTCTTCTCCTGCCGCTTTAATTTTCATCTTCTCGCTGAACTTGATCGGGCGGGAAGCCATTGCAATGTCCGTTGTATTATCCATTAAAGCGGAGATACCCACACCGGTTCCGCCACCGGTTACAGTGACACGGGCATCCGGATGCTGGTTCATAAACCGCTCTGCTGTCTGTTGTGCGACAGGCAGTACCGTGTCGCTACCTTTTATACGTTGTGCGTTGGCACCGAGCGAGAGTAAGGAAAGGGCGATTAATAAGTTTCTTCTCACTTTCATATTTCTTCTTTTTATTGACTTTGCAAATTAAGCAATCGGATATTACATTTCCATTTCATCCGGAATGGAAATGATACTTGTAACACAAACGTAACATGATTGAAACATTTCCTTCAAACGTTAGTCACACCTCCTTAATAAAGAGACGCTTTCTTTGCATCAGAAATCATAGTAGGTATGAAAAAGGTATTTGAAAGGATTATAGAAGGAATGTTGACTTGTAGCGGTTTCGTGACAAGTATTACTATTCTGCTGATTGTGCTCTTCCTTTTCACGGAAGCTTTCGGGTTGTTCAAGAGTAAGGTGATAGAAGAGGGATATGTGTTGGCGCTGAATAAGAGTAACAAAGTTAGTGTGTTGAGCCCTGCACAGATAAAGGATGTTTTTGATGAGGAGATTACAAACTGGAAGGAACTCGGTGGGGAAGATCTCCCTATCCGGGTTTTTCGTTTGGAGGATATAACGCAATATTGTACGGAAGAGGAGTTGGGACCTGCTTATGAATATGCAGGCGACAAGATTACGGAACTGGTAGAGAAAACACCGGGTATCGTAGCTTTTGTTCCGCAGAAGTTTATTGTTCATCCGGACGCGGTGCATTTCATAGAGGATAACACCATTTCCGTGAAAGATGTATTTGCGGGTGCCGAATGGTTTCCTACGGCCACTCCGGCAGCTCAATTCGGCTTCCTGCCGTTGATTACCGGTACGTTGTGGGTGAGTCTGTTCGCCATCCTTTTTGCTTTGCCGTTCGGGCTTTCGGTTTCTATCTATATGTCTGAAGTGGCAAACCCGAAAGTACGGAACTGGCTGAAACCGATTATCGAACTGTTGAGTGGTATTCCTTCCGTGGTTTATGGCTTTTTCGGGTTGATTGTCATCGTTCCGTTGATTCAGAAGTTGTTTAATCTTCCGGTGGGAGAGAGCGGCCTGGCAGGGAGTATCGTACTGGCCATTATGGCATTGCCTACCATCATAACGGTGACGGAAGATGCGATGCGTAACTGTCCGCGTGCAATGCGGGAAGCGAGTCTGGCATTGGGGGCTTCTCAATGGCAGACGATATATAAGGTAGTAATTCCTTATTCTATTTCGGGTATTACATCTGGTGTGGTACTTGGCATCGGACGTGCTATCGGGGAGACGATGGCAGTATTGATGGTGACAGGTAATGCGGCTGTGATTCCGACAACGATCCTTGAGCCTTTGCGTACCATTCCGGCTACGATTGCCGCCGAACTGGGAGAGGCTCCTGCGGGTGGTCCGCACTATCAGGCATTGTTCCTGTTGGGTGTCGTACTGTTCTTCATAACATTGATTATCAACTTTAGTGTGGAATATATTTCTTCTAAAGGATTAAAACGTAGCAAATAAGATGGAAATACGGAGTAATAATAAAGCTAAACACCGTTCGCAGAAACTCGCTTTCGGGATTTTCCGGTTGTTAAGTCTTTGCATTGTACTGATATTGTTTGCGATTCTGGGATTTATCGTTTATAAAGGAATCGGTGCTATCAGTTGGGATTTTATCACTTCGGCTCCTACGGATGGAATGACAGGTGGCGGTATCTGGCCGGCTATTGTCGGTACTTTCTACCTGATGGTGGGAAGTGCGCTATTTGCATTTCCGATAGGGGTGATGAGTGGGATTTATATGAATGAGTATGCGCCGAAAGGCAGGTTGGTACGCTTTATCCGGGTGATGACCAATAACTTGAGCGGTATTCCTTCCATCGTATTCGGATTGTTCGGTATGGCGCTGTTTGTCAATTATATGGGGTTTGGTGATAGTATTCTGGCAGGTTCTTTGACATTAGGTTTGCTTTGCGTACCTTTGGTCATCCGGACAACGGAGGAAGCCTTGAAAGCCATTCCCGACAGTATGCGTGAAGGTAGCCGGGCATTGGGAGCGACGAAGTTGCAGACGATATGGCATGTTATTTTGCCGATGGGTATGCCGAACATTATCACTGGGTTGATTCTCGCCTTGGGACGTGTTTCGGGAGAGACGGCGCCGATTCTGTTTACTTGTGCCGCATATTTCCTGCCGCAACTTCCTACCGGCATTTTGGATCAGTGTATGGCCTTGCCTTATCATTTGTATGTGATTTCCACCAGTGGAACGGATATGGAGGCACAACTGCCGCTGGCTTATGGCACGGCATTGGTATTGATTATGATTATCCTGTTGGTGAATCTGCTGGCTAATGCCTTGAGAAAGTATTTTGAGAAAAGAGTAAAAACGAACTAAATTAGTATATGGATACAGTGAAAATAGATGCGCGTGATGTGAACTTCTGGTATGGGGACTTTCATGCATTGAAGGGCATCAGCATGCAGATTGAGGAAAAATCGGTTGTTGCTTTTATCGGACCGTCCGGTTGTGGCAAATCTACTTTCCTCCGGCTTTTCAACCGGATGAATGATTTGATTCCTGCTACCCGTCTGGAGGGAGAAATCCGTATCGACGGACATAATATCTATGCGAAAGGCGTGGAAGTGGACGAACTCCGCAAGAATGTGGGAATGGTGTTCCAGCGTCCCAATCCTTTCCCGAAAAGCATATTCGAGAATGTGGCTTACGGACTTCGTGTGAACGGAATAAAAGATAATGCTTTCATTCGCCAGCGTGTGGAGGAAACATTGAAAGGAGCGGCTCTTTGGGATGAGGTGAAAGATAAGTTGAAGGAATCGGCTTATGCATTGTCCGGCGGACAGCAGCAGCGTCTTTGTATCGCCCGTGCGATGGCTGTCTCTCCTTCGGTATTGCTGATGGATGAACCTGCGTCTGCGCTCGATCCTATTTCTACGGCGAAAGTGGAGGAGTTGATTCATGAACTGAAGAAGGATTATACGATTGTAATCGTTACGCATAATATGCAGCAGGCGGCCCGTGTCAGTGATAAGACGGCGTTTTTCTATATGGGAGAAATGGTGGAGTTCGATCAGACGAAAAAGATATTCACCAATCCGGAGAAAGAGGCTACCCAGAATTACATAACGGGACGTTTTGGGTAATCCGGGTATCTGGAACCCAATTGATAGAATATTAATCATTTATATATAATAGACTATGGTAAAGTTTATAGAATCGGAACTCATCCTATTGAAGAAGGAAATTGATGAAATGTGGACCTTGGTGTACAACCAGCTTGACCGTGCCGGAGAGGCTGTGTTGACCCTTGACAAGGAGCTGGCTCAACAGGTGATGGTTCGCGAGCGCAGGGTGAATGCTTTTGAATTGAAGATAGATAGTGATGTGGAAGATATTATCGCATTGTATAATCCGGTGGCGATTGATCTTCGTTTTGTGTTGGCTATGTTGAAGATTAACACAAATCTGGAACGTTTGGGTGACTTTGCGGAAGGGATCGCCCGTTTTGTACTTCGTTGCAAAGAACCGGTATTGGATGCGGAGCTGTTGTCTCGTCTTCGCCTGGCAGAGATGCAGGCAGAGGTGTTGTCGATGCTGGAACTGGCAAAACGTGCCTTGAATGAAGAGAGTAATGATTTGGCGGCAGGAGTGTTTGCTAAGGATAATTTGCTAGATGAAATCAATGCGGATGCAACAGGGATTCTTTCAGACTATATTATCGAACATCCGGAAGCTGTACATACTTGCGTAGATTTAGTCAGCGTGTTCCGTAAACTGGAACGTTCGGGAGATCATATTACCAACATTGCCGAGGAGATTGTATTCTTCATTGATGCCAAAGTGTTAAAACATCGTGGAAAAACCGATGAAAATTACCCGGAAAAGTAATTTTCTGCCGATTTTTAAACAGAAATTAGGGCTCCTTAAAAAATTATCTTATATTTGTCTCCTGTAACGGACAAGTTACAGGAGATTTTGCTTCAAATGATAATAAATCCAAAGAATTTTCAAAAAGATGTTATATGACATGTTTTATAATTTGGATAGTATCGGTAAAACCGCCTATATTTGCACCGTTATCCTGAAAACAATCTTTTTACCTTAAAAAAAAACTAATACCTATTGAAAACTGAAAAATGGAGCTTTGTGAAAAGCCCCATTTTTTTTTGCTCTTATTGATGATAGTAAATTGGCGTTCTACAATACTGTAAGAGAGGATTCTTCTTGATATTTTGTTAGCTAAAGCCTTGTAAGCACGAAATTGAAGTACGAGTTTGAATTACGAAATTGAAGCACAGAAATGAATAACAAGGCTCAAACGGGACAGATTTTTTTTTATGAAGTACAGGCTAAGTTTAATTTGAGAGAACCCAAATCAAACAAGCCTACTAATATCTATTTGGTATGCAGGATAGATAGGAAGCAAATAAGACTTTCTACGGGTGTTAAGGTATATCCAGAACATTGGAATGTGAAGAAGCAAGAGGCTTATATCAGTTGTAGGTTAAGTGAACTTGATAATCTCAATAATACTATTGTTAACACGAAAATAATTGAGATTAAAAATCGCTTTCTGCAATATAAGCGTTATCTTTGTGACAATCCCAACGAAATCGGAAATAGTGTTAAGATATTAAAGAAGTTTATATACAAAGATACTATGGAGAAAGAAAAGCAAAATATAAATGCAGTACATTGGTTACGTAATACATTAGCTTTAGATAGAACTATAAAAGATAGTACAAGAGCTGATTATGTGAAACAAATAAAGTTCTTTGAAGCTTTTCTGAATGAAGTAGGTAAATATCCTATTAATTTTAGTGATATAAATTTACCATTGATAAAGGATTATGAATCTTATCTTTTTAATAAGGAAGTTGGTAAAGGTAAAACAACGAAAACTACTACGGTTGGTAATAAGGTAGAGAAGATAATATGTATTCTTAAAAGAGCAGAGCAGCAAGGCATGATTGATATTCACGAATCCAAACTGGACAAGTATAAAAAGCCCCAAAGTAGACAAGGTGATGAAAATGAGATTTATTTAACGGAAGATGAAATAGATAAAATATATGCTTTGCGCTTAACAGGAAGGGAAGAAGAAGTGAGAGATTTGTTTGTATTACAATGTTGGATAGGGCAACGCTTCTCTGATACGCAAGCAATTAATGAGGGGATTATAAAGGAAGCGCCTAATGGTAAAGGGAAAGTAATAGAAATTGTGCAAGAAAAGAAAACGCATAGAGTATCAATTCCTCTTTTACCTGTTGCTATAGATATTCTGAATAAGTATAAAAATGGTTTTCCTATTTATACCAATCAAACAGCTTTGAACTATTTAAAGAACATAGGTGAAAAAGCAGGTATAACAAGATTACATAATGTAACAGAGGATAGGGGAGGAGAAGTTGTTACAACACAAGTGAAAGCATACGAACTAATAGGAACGCATACAGCAAGACGTTCCTTTATCTGTAATATGCTAAAACATGGCTATGATAGTCATATTATAATGAAGATAACAGGACATAATGATGCAAAGTCTTTTAAGAAATATGTAAGATTAACCTCTGAGGATGCCGCTTTACTAATGTTGGAAACAGAATCTACAAAAGTAAGGCAATCTGATAAAGTACCTACTACTATTAGTCAAGAAGGTAACAAAGAAGCCATTAATATTTTAAAACAGTATCAAAATACTATAAATGGTATTACGTTCGATACTCTGTTAGACACTCAATTTTTTGCATCTAAAATCAATAAAGCCAGTGACATGTTTGAACGTATGGGATATGTGAAGAACGGCAAACTATATGATTACAATAGCGAGATAAGTGGTATTGTGAAAGAAATAGAGGCTTATATGCAATCTCCCGCCTCCGGCCTTGAAGTAGCCCATAAATATGTGGAACGGCTGTCTGTTGGTAATCTGTCCAATTTGAGGGACGAGCTTAAGCTGTTAATTGTCAAATGTATAAAGATAGAGGTAAATGTGGAAACTGTCATGCAGATTGTTGATAAGGCTTTCAAAATGGGGATTCTGGATAATGACAGCCTTAATGACATGAAAGAAATTGTAGCGGCAATATTGAAGGCTAAAGACAAGTAAAGTGATTCTGGTACGGAATACTACCCAAACCGCCATATTCTCCCCCAGACAGATACGGCTGTAAGGAGGTATGGTAAAATCTCATTAACTGACGTTAACAGACAATCTATATTTGTACAATAATCCGGACGAAATCAACCATAATGGATTGTAGAATTTGGATATTATCAGTAAAATGGTTTATCTTTGCAGCAGTTAAATGATTAACTCATATTGTTGATGAGTAAGCATTGAACAACCCGCTCTTTGACATCATGTACAATTCGACCCCAGCACCTCGGTGCTTTAAGCTATCACTTTTTGCTTGGAAGTGATAAGCTGTGGCAATTAGTTCATAATTGTTAATATTATTAATTAGGCAATTCTCGGATTGCCGAGTATATATGAAGGTATAAGTAAGTATGCCCGCTCTTATATACCGCTTAATAATTTTAACTATTTAGAATTATGACAAATATTAAGAACCTAGGGAGCGAAGAAGCTCCCAAGTGGTACTTTGTTACCACTATATTAGTAAATGGCGAAGAACTGGAAATCATTCCTGCCTTCACCGACTATTCTCTCAAACATAAAAACTTTGAGAAGGACAAAGTGTTTAAAGCTATAGATAAGAGCAAGCTCCTGCCGACTGTGTTTTGCTTCTGTGATGCAAAACCATTCTATGCAGAGAATGTTCCTCTATACGATTACGTTGGTAATAAAATAAAGAATCTTCCCGATAATGCTCCGGCCGTAATGGTCTATCTGGATAAAGCCGACAATGTTAACTTGCTCGGTTTGACGGATGAGCCACTACAAGCTGAATTAGTGGAATGTGATAGCGTTGCTGACGCTTATCACAGAGTAGCAACAACTGCATATCTCTCCCAATGTCCTTCAAAGGATGAGTGGATAGGATATGCCGGAATTGTAACAGGAGATGAATTATTTCTGAATATCCGCAAGTTCGGCATAATGTACTCTATGTCCGGTACTGCCGTACAGGGATATTTTGGTATAAGCACTACTGTTTCTTTATTACAAAGCAAAGCCCTTGCTATGAGTTCTTCTCTTTTTAAAGAAGAATATAGAACTTATGCGCAGGCAGAGCAATTGATGAAGGCAACAGTACAAGCCTTTGGCGTGAAAGCTGCAAAACAAACCAGATATATTAAGGCCATTAATTATTGCATCTCGCAATATGACTTTGATACAGTCTGTAATGTGTTAAACAGCATTGAAGCAACAGAGAAGTTGCGGATTGAAGCAGCTAAGTGTGAAGATAAAATTAGCTGTATTCAGCGACTAATCATCGAGCGAGTTATTAAGATGCGTAACGCTCAACAGCAATAAGAATAACCGGATTGTACATGATACATAAAAATAAGAGGCTGTCTCAAATTGATTTTGAGTTCAGCCTCTTTCTGTTTGTTTACAATATTCCTCGAATCTCAAAGCCATTCTTCCGGCCGTTGGCGGTCGGTATCTTGACAGGATGAATCTCAAAGAATTCATTGAGGTCGGCCGCTTTCGGTGACTTGTCAACGCCTAACCTGTCATATACAACACGTAAGGTTTGCTGAATATCAGCAGTTAATATCCTGTCTCCGATGTGAATAGTGCCGTGTAATTCATGACGAATCTTATTTTTGGTTTTCATGATATGGATTTCATTGAGCAGTTTCTTCTCCTTATAATTCAGAGCTTTAATCCTGTCAACGCCCAAAGCCTCATAATAATACCTCAATTCTGGATATTTGCTTTCCAGTGTTGACATTGCGAGATTGACAATCAGCCCTTGCTTGGCACGATATTCACAGTATGCCTGCATCATGTCTACAAATGGCTCCTTTTTGATTAGATGTTTCAACTGTTCTTGGTAAACGGCATAAGTTTGATTCTCACTGACATCGAAACTACTATCTTGGAGCAGTTTCTTTACAATTACCCCATTCTGATAATTGAACTTCTGGACATCAAAACAGTATTGCTCATTTACATAGGCTAAACGGTTGAAAACAAATTCTCCTTTCTGTTCATCGTACATTGTATATGAATCCTGATATTTTACATTGTCGGGGATTCTCCTAAAATCCTTGATACGTTTGGCTCTCAATGCTTCACCGGCATTGTTGTTGTCTCTAATCTCGTCAAGTGTCACATTGACCTTCCGGCACAGATGCTCATTGAATGCCTCTTGCTCTACCTCCTCTGCATTGACATTGTAAATGAAGGTGAGGAACTGCCTGAAGGGGTTGCATGCCAGACGCTGCCTGCCTGCAATCTGTACCAGTTCCGTTGCTATATCAACCGCAGTGTTCGGACGATTGCAATCACTAATGACAAAAGTTGCGGCATTGGTAGAGTAGAAATCACAGCCCGCATAAGCGGTGGAAGTACAGAAGGTGAATTTCTTGTGCGTCTCCCCTTTCAAGGGAATTCTCCCTCTTTTGAATCCTTCCCCAATCCTTGCAATCTGTCTGTCGTTATCGTCAGAATTACCTACAATGATATTTACTTCTTCCGGATTGAGTTCTGTTTGTTTAATAATATTCACAATATTATTTACACTATTGAGAAATATAACACATTCTTTGGAGTAAATCCTTTCCCCATTAACATACACAGAAGGATAATTGCCATTCTGATAGTAGCGAACTATTTCCAATGCTGCATTGATAGGATTCTTTGTGCGCTCTCGATATACTCTGACAATATCCTTTTCTTCCCAGTCAAGCTGATAGTAATTCATATCCTTGAAGTGGTCAATCTGTTCCAGATATTTGTCAAGAATTGGAGTTGCCGATAAGAATGTAACATACGGAAACGACCTTGAATTATCCAAAAAGTGCAACTCAATTTCAGACTTGAAACTACTATCTGCCAACAGGCATTGGAATTCATCCACTACTACACGCCAATCTGATTTATATTTAATACAGCCAATCAATTTATACACGGAATCGTAGGAGACCAGAATCTTGGGAAGCTCCGCAGTCTGCAAATATGCCTCAATCTCTTTGGTGTCTACTCCGCCAATTACAAGCAAGGTATCAGGGTATTGTTCATGTTTGTTTTTCAACAGTTCATTGCGAGGGCTGCATATAATAGTTTTATGTTCATCTGTCAATGCGACTGTAGTTGCTCCACAGCCGGGTATCTCTTTATTCAAAATGCCATTAGGAAGTTCAAACGGTTTCCCGAATTCTTCTATGAACTTCTCCCGTTCGGTTAAATACTTGATATTTGCCGGAATTTTAATCATTTCTTTCTTCATGAGTTAAGTTAAAAGTTAATTTGACTGGAATAATCTAATCTAGTGTTGTCCACTTTATAGAGAATTTTTATCTTTAGTATAAGGGAGTCATGGTAGAAATATTGGACAGTCACAAGAATAATAAAACCTGATACGCATCAGGTCGAATTATACCCGTTTAGGGTATCTCTAACATGGAATCGGAATAATTTTGAGGATTATATTTGGGGTGTTTCCCATTGTCCTGATATTGCAAAGGTAATTAATATTCCGACAGTAAAATCATGAATTGTGGACAATCTGCAAACTTTATACTGATACTGGCATAAGTCCGTCATTCTATAGGGGAGTATATCCTAAAGACCAATAATGGCATTTGAGAGTGATATATATTACTGGAAAAGTTCCTTTTGATACCCAACCCAAAAATATAGGTACTTAAAATTCATACCCCCGACCCTTTTCTTGAGGAAGTGTTTCTATTTGGAGTTTATACAGCTATAGAGTGAAATATTTAATTTGTCAGTGAGCGCATCAGATGTATATCGTGCATAACCCCCTTCTGTTACCCCAAATACCCCTCACCAATCATTAGGAAAAAGAAAGGATAACATGAATCACTATTCAGCCCACAAACCTTTTGAACTTCTGAAATATGCGGACTTATCAACGATTTGTATATGTCTACATATAAAGATGCACAAAAAGAAGTGGAATGAATAGTACTTCATGTCAAGCCCTCATTTTGTCCTTAAATACACTATTTACTAATCTATTATTATGCGTATGGAGAATTTAAAGATTTTATTGACGTTTGGAATAATTCTAATTGTGCCAGTAGTCTTAGTGCCACAGTTCTTTATTGGATTATTAATACTGATTGTGGCTTGCTTAGCTTTCAGACAGAGGAATTTCTAATATTAACTTAATAAATTACAGATTATGGAATCAACATTACAGATTATGCCAGTACAAAGGACTAGTAGAAACTTTGGTGAATATGCAGAAGAAGCAGTAATAATTGAAGAGCCTGTTGTTAAATCAAGTGTATCTTTCTTAGATGCTAACACAAATCCCGTTACATTGGAAGAATTGACAACTCAATGCGTTGTACCTACATGGGCAAACCAAGAGTTGACAATCGCACATCAAGATTTTATATCATGTGTGCATGATGCAGCCAGTTCTTTTTATGCAGGGGAGACAGTAAATGCGCCTGATATTCGTTGCAGCCATATTGTACGTGGCAGAACTCCTCAAAGTTTGGGCAAGAAAGCCTCTGAACTGTTGGAATGTGAGAAAACACAATTCTATCAAAGACTTGCTTTTGCCTTTACTATTCCAACTATTTATGAGACAGTAAATGGGCAAAAGCTTGAATTGTGCGTGGGTGGAGTAAGGAATTATTCAGACTTAAACCTCTATCGTTCAACAAAAGGTTTGGAGAAATTCTCTTGCTTTATTGGGTGGCGTGTTCGCATTTGTAGCAATCAGGTACTCACAGGAGAAGGAGTTAAGTTCTCTATGGAAGTTTCAAATATTGGTGAACTCTATAGAAATGTGCTTGACTTGTTTAACAATTTCAATCCTGCCAAAGAAATCCATTTGATGCAAACTTTATCCAACACTTCACTTAGTGAGTCACAGTTCGCACAAATCATTGGGCGTTGTCGTTGCTATCAAGCATTGCCAATTGGTTATCAGAAATCAATACCTAAACTATTGATAACTGACAGCCAGATAAACAGTGTTTGCCGTGACTTCTATCACAACGAAGCGTTTGGAATGAAAGATAATGCTATTTCTCTTTTCGATTTTCACAATTTGCTCACCCAATCCAACAAAAATAGTTACGTGGACACTTATTTGCAACGGGCAGTTAATGCAACGGAAATCAGTGTTGGAATTAACAACGTTTTACGTGGAATAGATGACAAATATCAGTGGTTTCTTAGTTAGTGGTATTTGAGAATATACAGGATTGTCAAATACTCAATATCTGAAACTATGAGGAGTTTGTTTTATCTACTTGCTGTGATTGCTACGTTCTTTGTCAGTGTGCTATTATATCCAGTTATGATAATTGGATATATTCTATTGATTGGCTATTGTCTTACTAAGAGATGATAGTACTACTGA
>NZ_EQ973369.1:108199-149020 GCF_000157055.1 Bacteroides sp. 2_2_4
GCTTAGTGTCCTTGCTTTATAAAAATGTTCACTTTCTTTATTAGTGAATGTTTAACTAGTAATCAGCAAGTTAGATATTCCAATTAAAAAATAATATTCACTTTTATTAGTTTTACTATAAAACAGAACATTATGTCACTTAAATATTCAAGTACAACAGCAGATTATCTGCAATGGAGCGAAGCAATGAACTTAATAAGAAAATTGGCAAGGGATAGTAATTATAAGATGTCACTTCTTATCGCTTTAGGTTGCTTCACAGGTCTAAGAATTTCTGATATTCTCGCTTTGAGGTGGAATCAGATATTAGATGCAGAAGAGTTTACCATTACAGAGATTAAAACAGGGAAACAGAGGACAATTAGGATTAATATGCAGCTACAGCAACATATCAGAGATTGTTATGAGCATATAAATCCAGTTGGCATAAATGCACCTGTATTAATAAGTCAAAAGGGGACAGTGTACACAGTTCAAAGAATCAATGTCATGCTGAAAGAGATTAAGAAAAAATACAGGCTACAAATAGGCAATTTTTCGTGTCATTCTCTTAGAAAGACCTTTGGCAGACAGGTCTACAACATGAATAACGATAATTCAGAGCTTGCACTTGTCAAGCTCATGGAGCTATTCAATCATTCTAGTGTATCAATTACTAAGAGATACTTGGGATTAAGGCAAGAGGAACTACTTAATACCTATGATTGTCTTAGCTTCTGATAATTGAGATTTGAGACAGGATAAACCAGATTTTTTTTATTTATGCTCTGAATAGTTCTGTCTCAAATCACAAAAATATGAAGTAGAAATAGCTCTCAATTCTTATTTTAACAGGCAGATTTAATTGTAAAATAAATACCTTTCATTATCTTTGTGGCAATTCCAAGAACTTAGAGAGTTAAGTTGTTGGAAGGACATATTAACGAAAGGTGTTATTGAAATTATCTTCTACATTCAAACTTCGCAACTTTGATATTGGCACGAAGATGATAGCAATAGCACCACATCATTTGATATATACCTATCTTATATGTTATATAAGGTTTATAGATATTATCAGATTGGTGTGGGCTATTGTTTTATCCGTGCCATAGGTAATGCGAAGACCTGAATGTAGGATAAGACAATATAGTTCCCACACCTTTTTGTATTGTATAACAGTCAGCAGGGAACGCTGGCTATAATAAATATTCTATAGACACAAAAAGAAAAACAGTTATTACTTATCAGCACTTAAATGTAGTAGAATCAATGATTTAATATAAAGTGACAGTGTTTTGCTGTGAATTCCCCACTTTATCAATAAACTATTATCTTTAAAGGGAATGAGAAGATTACAGATAACTATGATTACATGGAAAAGAAATTCAAACTAATAATTTCCCCAGAACGGTGTGATGCAGAAGCGTTAGCTCATTTTATAGCAGAGCTTGAAAGGCTTAAATTAGGTGTACTTACAAATGGAGAAATTGTTTACGATGACAAGAATGAAAAAGAAGTCTTTAATTTAATGGAGAAATGTATTTTAAATAAAGAGTAACAGATTATGAAAGCATTACATTTTTTACCAATAACCTTATTGAGCATTATCTCATGTATGAGTATCATCGCTTGTAGTAACGATGATAGCAATAAGAAAAATGATGAAGTCATTACTATTACCCCTTTGGGAAATTCTCAAAGATATTTCGATAATGGGCTAACTTTTACTTCACAATCTGGAAGTGAAAATATAGAATTTACTTGTAATGGAGACTGGAACGTTTCTGTAGCTAATACAATTGGAGGAGAGACATGGTGCACTGTTACTCCTGCAAATGGCAAAGCAGGAGAAGGTGGGTTTACTGTGAATATAGTTGAGAATAAAGGATATGATGATAGAAATGTTACCATAACTCTCACTGTTGGAAATATAAAGAAAACAATTGTTGTAACTCAAAAGCAAAAGGATGCTATATTGCTGACTGCGAACAAATATGAGTTAGACAATAAAGGTGGCAAGATTAATTTGGAGGTAAAAACCAATGTCAACTATACTGTTACAATAAATGAAACAGACAAAAAGTGGATAAAACAAGTAGGTAGTAATACTAGAGCTTTATCAAGTAGCACGTTAACCTTTGATATATCTCCCAATGAAGAATATGAAAAACGAGAAGGAGTAATTTATATTACAAATGGTGAGCTAACAGAGACTGTACACGTCTACCAAGCTAGTGGTGGAGTTGTCATGTTGACTAAAAATGAATACTTTATAAGTGATAAGGAGCAAACTATTGCTGTAGACATAAAAAGCAATTTTAATTTTGAGGTTAAAATGCCTAATGTGGATTGGATTTCTATTGCACCTTCAACCAAATCAATGTCCAGCCACACTCTTTATTATATAATCAGTCCAAATGAAGAATATGATAGTCGTGAAAGTGAAATCATTTTTTATGATAAGAGCAATGTCAAACTTGCAGATACATTAAAAATTATACAAGCGCAAAAGGATGCTATTATCATATCTAAGAAAGAATATGAAGTAAACTCAAAAGAAAATACAATTGAATTTGAAGTAAACTCAAATATTGATTTTAATGTTTCTATTCCCAGTGCTGCAAGTAAATGGATAGAGAATATAACTACTACTCAAACTAGAGGTCTTACTTCTCATAAAGTCTATCTAAAAATAAATGAGAATACCTCTACTTATGAACGTTCTGCCAAAGTTGCAATCAAACATACACAGAGTAATGTAGCGGACACTGTATTCATTAGTCAATTAGGTGTACCAAGCTTGTCGCCTAGCAGCAAAACATATCATACTTATCCTAAAGGTGGAGAAATCTCCGTTTCCTTGTCCACCAATACTAATTATACAGTGGAAATTCTTGGAGATGCAAAAGAATGGATAACTCAACCACAAACAAGAGGCTTTAGAGAAGATATCTTATCTTTCTTTATATCTGAAAACAATGGTGATAAGCGGACTGGAGAAATAAAAATTATTAGTGAAAATGAAGAAACGGAATCAATTATTACAGTTGAACAAGAATCATACATTCATGAAGGAAATATTTCTATTCGGGGAAATCGGAAATTGCAAGAGATAGGGGAAAGAGGATATAAACAAATAAATGGAAATCTTGATATTCTTTGTTTTAATAATAACAAAGAAGATATGATAACCTCTTTAGAGGTTTTAAACTCAATTACACAAATTAATGGAGACTTACTACTCAATAATTGTGATATTGAGAACTTTAATGGACTGAATCAATTGAGAAAAATACAAGGGGATTTTGTGATTGAATCGCTGAATAATTTCAATAGAATAGAGTCTTTTAATGGGCTAGATAATCTTGAAGAGATTGGTGGAGATTTTATAATGAAAGACAGATTACCATATAACGGTGAAAAATCTACTGTAAATAGTAATTTTTCACAGCTAAAGGACTTTAAAGGATTAGAAAATCTTAAGAAGATAGGTGGCAATTTCCAACTCATTGGATTAGGATATTTTCGATATCAAAATTCTCCTTATTACTATACTTCGTTTAACGAATTAGAATCATTTGAAGGGTTGGAAAGATTAACTACTATTGGAGGGAACTTTAAAATTTCTTCTGAAGGAAATGATAAGTATATATCATTTAAGAAACTTTCCTCTTTAAACAATTTAACTAATCTAGCAAGCATAGGTGGTAACTTTGAAATATATGCTCCAGAGTACGAAATTGCTCAATTAAATACAATTGAATTACCTACCCTAAAGCAGATAAATGGTTATATCTATATGAGAAATGGTTTCTATATGGGAAATAGAAATCGGATGAATCTTGTTCTTGAAAATCTTGAAAAATTGGGAGGTTTTGAATGTAAATCCTATACAATCCTCAATGCCCCCAAGTTAAAAAGGATTGATGAAAAATTATATATTGGAGTAGCGGCATCAAAAGTTGGGAGTATAAATGCACAAGAAATTCTGAATGGTCTTTCTGCGATTACTTATGTTGGTAAGGATTTAAGAATCGACTGTTCTGGTATAGAATCTTTTGAACCTCTTAGAAATTTGTCATTTGTGGGAGGAGATTTGATATTTGATATTGGTGGAAGTGAAAGAAATAATTTGCAATCTTTCACAGGATTCGAAAGTTTGACTACAATTGGTGGAAGATTAATATGGGGAACAGGTGTGAGTTCTGCTGGTAGTGTTAGCACTTATACCAGTTTTAGCAATATACAATCCTTTCAAGGCTTCAACAATTTATCATCCATTGGTGGTTTTCGAATGAGTATTAACTATGGTGATTTTTCCAAGTTTACATCTTTTGCAGGATTGGAGAATTTGAGACAAATAAAAGGTGATTTCACTATTGAAATTGAAGATAGTTTTTGGGGATTATCTGATATTAGTGCGTTAACAAATTTAGAAACTGTAGAAGGTAGTGAATTCAAAATAAAAGGGTGTTACAAGTTAAAAGATTTCACTCCTTTAAAGCAAGCATTAACTTCATATCAAGGTACTTTTTTAACATATTCTAATGGCTATAATCCTACCAAAGAACAAATCCTAAATGGGGAAGGTAAACAATAACATATAATCAAAAAGAAGAAAGGCAGCATTTGAAGTAACATTCATTTGCTGCTTTTTTTTACAGAAGGGTGCAAATTAATGCCCCTCATACACGCTTTATTTTTTTATCCTATTTATTGAGTATGCTTACAATAGGAACAGTCTTATCAAAACCTGCCTTTGTTGAGTATTTGAATGTCCCAATCTGCTTTGCACATTTTCCTTCAGGAACTTTGATAACTTGGTCGTCATAATACGATTTCCCTTCATCACACAAAAATAAAACCATTAGTCCTGTTGATATTGAGAGTTCGTCAATTTCATTAGCTAAAGCGTCACCTGAATCAAGAACCTGAAAGACCTCAAAATTATTTTCACTAATGCAATCCCCTTCTTTCTCAAAGAATGTCATTCCATTATTTGAAGATTCTCCATTTGACGAATTTCCAATAAGTGCAGCAATAACAAGCATTAAAATAGCACCTGTAACAACGCCTGCAATAAATATTAATACCTTTTTCATAATCTAATTATAAATCTTCACCATTTGCATTATTGTATTCATTATCATAATACATCGTAATACAATATTTGCCCAAACGTTCATTAATCATAAACCAAACAGCTTTTTTTGATATATATTGTGTCACAAAATTAACTATCTCTGCTCGCAGCTCTTCACTTGGATTCGCAAGTTGTTCTTTTGTATATTGCGGGAAGGCAGCCTCAATTTGTTTTGCCATAAAAGTTTCATCAGTTTTTTGATAAAACACTGCTTCATAGCGTTTCTTATGGACGGTTATTTCATAAGAAATATCTTCATCATCTGGTATCATATATTCTTCCAAAGGTAAAGAAGAATACTTAGAATTATTAACAAACTGCTCGCAGAGTCTATTAAACCTTATCTGGATAGCCCTTTCATCAATATTATTAACATCACAAATCATTATTCGATACACCTTATTATTATTTGTTACAACGTGTATATTGACATCTGCACCATTAAATTCACCAACTAAAACATCTTTATCAAGCGGACTACTCGTATAACCTTTAGCTTTTAATTTCTGAATCATTTCAGATTTACTTCCGTCAACTGGAATACCTAAAAATTTAGTAACGTCTTGTTGCGCATAAATAAATAATGAAGATATGAGCAACATTGTAATTGATAGTAGTTTTTTCATATTATCAAATTTTACCGTTCTCCAGTTTCTACAAGAACATCAATACTATACATCGAAGCGTGAAACTGTAATGCTATCTTTGCCCTTTTTAATAATTTCCCACATTTTGCAACAAAGCAGCACAACGCTTCTGTTTTACCAATTCAATTACAAATATAATAATTATTAATTATATAAATAATATCTTTTTATCAAAAAAACTTAGATTTAATAGATGCATTAATATATGAACGAATAAAAAGGGTACAAATTAATTGCACCCTTAAAAACTGATTCAACTAATTATCTATTATGCAAGAAGGTGGCATTTGAACTATCTATCAAGTGTCGTCTTTTTTAGTTCATTTCCTTCTCTTCTTAACTAATTTATGCTTATCCTTCTTGGATGAATTTGAAAATAGTTGTTCTAACATTTCCCTTGTAATAGGTAAATATGTGACCTCTGTCAATCTAGTTTCTCTAATCTCTTGTGGTAAATAAGAAATCACGGTGCTCTTTTGGGGTGTTACTTGCATATTTTTGTAGAAATAAATAGATTGGTAATTGATTTATCTATAGCAAAGGTACTGATAAGAATCTGTCCAATCTAATGTAAAAGATACATTCTGGATTATTGAGGTATGTGTTTGTATTGGAAGAAAATGTCAAAGTGGTAGATAGCGACAAAATGGAATTATTGCTTCTATAAGCAGAATAATGGATAAAGATGTACATAAACTAAAGGAAGTCCCGAAGCTAAGAATTATGCAGAGAACTTTGCCGAGTATTATAAAGATATACAAGGCAAATAAGTGATTAAAAATTAAAAGTCAGTTATCGAGATGATAGTTGGCTTTTTATTTAAATATAAGTTGTTAAATAGAACATATAGATTAAAATATCATAGGGAAATGCGTTTTATTTCAGAATTAAGAGTTATATTTGTAATGTTCTTATGAGGCATACAAAGCACAAGAATGAATCACCATTTTGCTAAATGGCTAATAATTAGATACAGTAATAAAAGCCCCATTTTTTTTGCTCTTATTTTCTAAGCTGCTTCCTTATTCGTATCTTTGACCCTTGCATTAAGAGAGTACTTTCAATTGTAAAATCGTAAATAGTAAATAGAATTATGTTTTCTGGAATCGTAGAAGAATATGCTACTTTGGTAGCACTGGTGAAAGACCAGGAGAATATACACTTTACATTTAAGTGTTCGTTTGTGAATGAGTTGAAAATCGACCAGAGTATTTCTCACAATGGTGTATGCCTGACGGTAGTGACTCTGACGGATGATACGTATACGGTGACTGCCATGAAAGAAACATTGGAGCGTTCTAACCTCGGTTTGTTGAAAGTGGGGGATAAGGTGAACGTTGAACGTAGCATGATGATGAACGGTCGGTTGGACGGACATATCGTTCAGGGACATGTGGATCAGACTGCTACTTGTATCGATATTAAGGATGCGGAAGGCAGCTGGTATTTTACATTCCGATATGCGTTTGACAAGGAGATGGCGAAACGCGGATATATCACCGTGGATAAAGGTTCGGTGACTGTGAACGGTGTTAGCCTGACAGTATGTAATCCGACGGATGATACTTTCCAGGTGGCTATCATTCCTTATACATACGAGCATACGAACTTCCATACGTTTGAGATTGGCAGTGTGGTAAATATCGAATTCGATATTATCGGCAAGTATATCAGCCGGATGATTCAATATAAATAAGAAAATATAAATAAGTGACTGGAGGATTGGAAATGGCATATACTGATTTTCTTCAATTGGTGCAGGCTCGTCAAAGTGACCGTTCGTATGATAAAGAACGTCCGGTGGAGCCGGAAAAGTTGGAACGGGTACTTGAAGCTGCACGTTTGGCGCCTTCGGCCTGCAACGCACAACCTTGGAGGTTTGTGGTCATCACAGACAAGGAACTGGCTCAAAAAGCCGGGAAAGCTGCTGCTGGCTTGGGAATGAATAAGTTTGCCAAAGATGCTCCCGTGCATATTCTGGTTGTAGAAGAATCTGCTAATATAACCTCCCTGCTTGGCGGAAAGGTAAAAGGCAAGCATTTTCCGTTGATCGACATTGGAATAGCGGCTGCTCATATTTCTCTGGCAGCTGAAGCCGAAGGTTTGGGTTCTTGTATTCTGGGTTGGTTCGATGAAAAAGAGCTGAAACAGCTTGCCGGTATTCCTGCTTCGAAACGTTTATTGCTGGATATTGTCATTGGCTATCCGGCAAAGGAAAAACGTAAGAAGATAAGGAAGCCGAAAGAAAAGGTGATTTCATACAATCGTTATTGATTGAAAAATAATTATATTCTTAGCCCTTTAGGATAAGCATATAACAGAAAGCATCGTTGGTTTTAAAGGAAGGGGACGTTCCTTTTAAACCAACGATGCTTTCCTTTTAAAGGAACGACCTGTTTCTTTAAAACCAATAAATGGCTTTTTTAAGGTGTTGATAGTTAGCGTGTTATTGATGCCGCTTTTCCGGTGGCATCAATAATGCTATATTTATTTCTTTTTTGACAAATCTTTCAATAGGTAGTCTACTGCTGCTTTCAGTTGTGCATCTTCTCCTTTCAGGCTGGCTGCCGGTTCGTTATAAACTAGAATATCAGGTTGCAAGGTCTGATTTTCGAGATAGTTGCCTTGCATATCCATACAACCCACCTGCGGGATACCGAATACAATAGACGGATCTATCTGGCGTTCCCACCACACGGCGGTCATCGTGCCTGCCACCGGGGCGCCTACCAGTTTACCAATACCTAGAGTCTTATATACGTAAGGAGTGCCATGAGCATTGCTATAATTGTCTTCGCAAGTTAGCATGCATGAGGCTTTCAGCCATTTGTTGAATGGATCGCTGCCGATATATTGTCCGCGTGGCACGAAACGTTGATATTCCTTTCCACTAAGTAAGGTGACTACATCATCGTGCAGCCATCCGCCACCATTATGGCGGGTATCTACCACTACGGCTTCTTTATTACGATAACGGCCGAGCAGTTCGGAATAGATCTTGCGGAAGCTGGGGCTGTCCATACCTTTAATATGTACATAAGCAATGCGTCCGCCGGAAAGCTCTTCCACTTTCTTGGCGCAGCGCTCTACCCAACGTTTGTAAAGCAGGTCGCTTTGGGTTCCATAGCTGATTGCTTTTACTGCTTCTTCAAAACGTTTTTTAGTAGAAGGATCGTATACGGTAAGTACTACTTTGCGTCCGACTTTGCCTTCAAATAACGGGAAGTAATCAGCACCGGCTTCAATCGCTGTGCCGTCTACTTTTTCAATGATGCAACCTGCCTTCACTTCTGTCTTTTTCTGGGTGAAAGGACTTTGCTTCATGATTTCCTTGATCTTTAACCCGGCACCGTCGTATGACTCATCGTAAAAGACTCCCAGAGTAGCGGTAGGCATTGCGCTGCCTCCTGCTGCAAACCGGGCTCCGGTATGGGAACCATTCAATTCGCCAAGCAATTCACTCAACATTTCCGTGAAGTCATAATTGTTGCTGATGTGGGGCAAGAAGCGTTCGTATGCTTTTTTATATCCTTTCCAGTCCACTCCATGCAAGTCGGCAATATAGAATTTGTCATTTACTTGCTGGCAAACGTGGTCGAAGATGTATGCGCGTTCATCATAAGGACGGTAATCGAAGAATGCTTCAAATTCTATCGGTGTAATTTTGCTACCGGCAATCTCTATTTTCTTCAATCGGCCACCTGTGCACATAAAGATATTCTTTCCTTCTTTATCTGGTATGAGTGAGCCGCCGCCAACTCCTTTCAATAATATTTTAGTCGTATTTTCTTTCAGTTTATGCTCCCAAAGGTCGTAGTCTCCTTCAAAAGCTGCCAGGTAATAAAGAATATCACCCTTCGGACTCATGACAGCGTCACCCAGGCGGGAAGAATTTACAGTTAGACGGACGATGCGGTCAAAACGATTCTCCAAATCGAATGTAAGAGGTTTCACTTCCGTACTGTCTTTTTTCGCATTCTCATTCTGGTTCGTTTTCTTCTTACTGTCTTTAGTGTCTTCTTTCTTCTCTGCCTTTTCTTTCTTGGCTTTTTCTTTTTCTGCTTTCTCTGCCTTTTCCGCTTCTTCAAGTAAGGCAATATCTTCTTTGCTCATCAGGAAGCGGTTGTAGGCATCGACGTCGAAAAACATAATATAGGTGTCGTCTTCACTTCCCCAGCTACCATGGCTACGGTATCCGGCACGGTCACTGTTCCATATCATTGCTTTTCCACCCAACACCCATTTGGCGTTGCTGTCGCTGTATCCGCTTTCGGTAAGATTGACCATTTCGCCTTTTCCGTCGGCTTTCAGCAAAACGACGTCTTTATTATTCCAGCCTCCTATGCCAATGAAGTCTGATAGAATCCATTGGCTGTCGGGGCTCCATTGGAACCATTGGTCACCGTCGGCATAAGAATATTGATATTTGGCATCCATCACTGTGCGCACAGCCTTGCTTTTTAGATTGATGACACGGATAGCGGTACGGTTCTCGAGGAAAGCAACCTCTTTACCGTCAGGACTGAATTGTGGTTGGAAAGAAGCGACTTTGGAGTTTGTCAAACGTTCTTCTTTCAATTCTGTGGCATAGGTGAATTGTTTCTCCTCTTTGCGTACGATGGTGGAAGTGTAAAGCTGCCACAATCCATCGCGTTCTGAAGAGTAGACGAGTGTGCGTCCGTCGGGAGCGAAACTGATGTTACGTTCCTGATCGGGTGTGTTGGTGATTTGTTTGGTTGTTTTGTAGTCAATGGAGGTTACGTAAACATCACCGCGCATAATGAATGCGACCTCTTTTCCTTTGGGAGATACAGCGATGTCGGTAGCCCCGTTGGATTTGATTTGGCGGATAATATCTTTGTCATTCTTGTCTGCCAGGATACTTATATTTACCTTTTGGGGTTGTTTGCCCGGAGTAAGTGTATAAATTTCGCCGTCATAACCATAACAGAGTGTGCCGGTGGTTGAAATGCTTAGAAAACGTACGGGATGCTTTGTATGGAAAGTGATTTGTTGGGAAGTGGTGGTTCCGGGAGTACGTTGGAATATATTGAAGGAACCTTTCTCTTCACTTAGATAATAGAATGATTTACCATCAGGACTCCATACCGGTTCGCGGTCTTCACCTCCGAAAGTAGTTTGTTTTTGATAAACAGGTTTTTTCCCGGGAGTGTATGTCCAGATGTCACGGGCAATAGGGGATACCTGATGCTTGCGCCAATAGTCTTCGTATCCTTTCTTGTCCTGATAGAGCATCACTCCCTCCTTATTAATAGAGATGCACTCCATTGGCATGGATGAGAACATAGCGGGGCGTCCTCCCGTCACGGCTACCTCGTACACTTGCTGGAACTGGCCGGAAGGAAACCCGGCATCTTCGGCAGAGGGAGCAATGTTGGCTGTGAATAAAATGTGTTTGTTGTCTTTGTAGGCAACAGGTTTCTCACTGCCTGAATGAGTGGTCAGTCGCTGGGGTGCTCCTCCTTCACTGGATACGACGAAAACGTCGAGACTTCCCATGCGATCCGATGCAAAGGCAATTTGTCTACTGTCGGGACTCCATACCGGTTCCGTATCAAAAGCCGGATTGGTGGTGATTTGTGTGGCACGTCCGCCGGTTGACGGTACCGTGTAGATGTCTCCTTTGTAGGTAAATGCAATGGTGGTTCCGTCTGGAGAAAGAGCGCAGTGGCGCATCCATAAAGGAGATTCTTGTGCAATGCTTGTCCCTGCTAGACAGATGACAAATGCACTTAGCAGTAGCTTTTTCATTTTTTCTAATATTGTGTTAAGTTCATTCTCGCGATTTAAGGTTTGACTTTCCTACAAATCCTTCAGTAATACTTTACTTGCTTTTTTATAGTATTCTTCTCTGGATTCGGTCAGCACCTTCCATTCGTCGTTGAATTCTTCGTCTTTGTCTATTTTGAAATTCTCGGAGCCGTATGTGTCCAAACGGTCCAGCAGGACAGCCACATTCAGTTGATTGATATCCATTGAAGGCTGGTAACCGATTTCTTCGCTTTTTTCGTCGGTAACAACCTCGTGAATCAATTCTATTTCCTGTAACTGATAAAGTACCTGATTTGTCAGTCGGATGGGGATCTGATGCTCCTCCGATATTTCTGCAGCCGTATAGGGCGGTTCGTTCTTTTCGAATCGTTTGGCTATGAGTGACATAATCAGGATGGATATAAAATCCCGGTATCGTCTGCTGATGTTCCGGGTGTCCTGGTCAAAGCTAAAGCTGCGGATATTCTGTCCGGCATACGTCAGTTCGGCTCCAAACAAACAGATTGTCCAGGATATCTGCAACCAAAGCAGAAATAAGGGAAGTGCGGCAAAACTACCATAAATGGCATTGTACTTTGACACCCACAACTGGCTGTTGATGTACAGGAACTGAAAAGCCTGATAAGCAGACCCTGCCAGAATACCTGCAATGAGAGCGTGTTTGAATTTCACTTTCGTGTTCGGCATGAAGATGTACAGCCCGGTGAACATCAGCCATGTCAGGACAAAAGGAATAAGCCGTATCATGAATTTCATAACAGGAGCGAGCAGGACGAAATCATCCATCTGCTTGAGAATGGTGCTCATAAACAGAGAAAGTCCTCCGGATACCACGATCAGAATCGGCATCAGCAGGAACATGGAGAAATAGTCCGTAATCTTGCGATACATGGATCGTGCTTTTTTCACTTCCCAGATACGGTTGAAGGTGATTTCAATATTACTGACCAGATTGATAACCGTCCATAACAACATTACCAAACCAACTCCAATGAAAATACCTCCTTTGGTCTGTGAAAGATAGGAATTGACAAATGAGAGAATGGCCTCCGTTGTTTCTGTATTTCCTCCAAAACCGTTGCGGAACTGATGTTCCATCAGGTTGTCGAACCCGAAACCACGCGCTACGGCAAACAGGATGGCAAGTATCGGTACAATGGCAAGCAATGTGCTATAAGTAAGTGCAGAAGCTTTATTGGCCATCCGGTCTTTGGTAAACCGATTGATACAAAGATAGACGGTCTTTATAATATTGTAGAGTGAGAACTTGGTTCGGGTCACTTCGTCTTCCGTAATGCGCCAGATGTCATACGTAAGAAACTTCCATATATCGGTGATTTTCTTCTTCATAGTTCTTCGCTAATTACTAATTGCAAGCAACTAATTACTGATTACAACAGACTTGCTCGAACAGTCGATCCTCATCCATTAGTCATTTGTAATTAAATGGATAATTAAAAGAAAAAGCAGTCAGCCTATAAGCCGAGTTCTGTACCCATATAATTTCCGATTATTAATCTTTAATTATATCAGGTGCCTGTCATTTATCTGAGTGGCGTGTCACCACGACACTTTAGCGGTCTACCCTCCGACATGGAGCGAGCAACTCTCATAACGCCGGTTTACATGACCTTACAACTCCTAAGACGTACAGCCCGCATGTCGCCATGCGACTGGTGGGCTCTTACCCCACCTTCTCACCCTTACCTCTCCCCGAAAGGAGCGGCGGTTATTTTCTTCTACGTTACTCTACCCTCGCGGACAGCTTTCTGTTAGGAAGTAGGATGCTCTATGTTGCCCGGACTTTCCTCCTGCACGAAACATGCACGCGACAGACCGGCCAACTGCTTTAGACTGCAAAAATACGTCATTTATTTTGTTTTAGCCAAAGAAAGTATCACAAATAGAAATAATTTCTAACTTTGCTATCATTAAAATAGATTTTAATGAAGAAGAATATCCTCCTTTTCTATTGTTTCCTGGCGACGATGGCAGCTAGCCTGAAAGCACAGGAAATACGTCCCATGCCTGCCGATTCGGCTTATGGGGTAGTACATATTTCAGTTTGCAATTTGCGCGAGGAAGGCAAATTTACTTCCGGCATGAGCACGCAGGCATTGTTGGGAATGCCGGTCAAGGTGCTTCAGTATAACGGCTGGTACGAGATACAAACACCGGATGATTATACCGGATGGGTGCACCGGATGGTGATTACCCCCATGTCGAAAGAACGGTATGATGAATGGAACCGGGCAGAAAAGATAGTGGTTACCTCGCACTACGGATTTGCGTATGAAAAACCGGATGAGAGTTCCCAACCCGTATCCGATGTTGTTGCGGGCAATCGTTTGAAGTGGGAGGGGAGCAAAGGACATTTCTATCAAGTGTCTTATCCCGATGGACGGAAAGCATATCTTTCGAAATCCATTTCCCAACCGGAAGCGGAATGGCGAGCTTCACTGAAACAAGATGTTGAAAGTATCATTGAAACAGCTTACTCGATGATGGGAATTCCTTATCTATGGGCAGGAACCTCTTCCAAGGGAGTGGATTGTAGCGGACTGGTACGGACCGTACTTTTTATGCATGACATTATTATCCCGAGAGATGCCTCTCAACAGGCCTATGTGGGCGAACATATCGATATTGCTCCTGACTTCTCTAATGTCAAACGGGGAGATCTGGTGTTTTTCGGCCGGAAAGCGACTGCGGAACGTAAAGAAGGTATTTCTCACGTCGGCATTTACCTCGGAAACAAGCAGTTTATCCACGCATTGGGAGATGTGCACGTCAGCAGCATGAATCCTTCGGATCAAAACTATGATGAATTCAACACGAAGCGTTTACTTTTTGCTGTCCGTTTCTTACCTTATATAAATAAGGAGAAAGGAATGAATACCACAAATAAGAACCCCTTTTATCAATAAAAGAATGCAGAACAGGAGAGATTTTTTGAAAACGGCAGCTTTGGCTGCTTTCAGTTCGGGGTTAGTAGCCCGTCAGGCACTAGCCGGAGAATCGTTGCTTTCTACCATTCATATAAATAAGCTCGGTTTGGGAGGGAAGATGAAAATGACTTTTTTCCCTTATGAATTGAAGTTGAGGCACGTGTTTACAGTTGCCACTTATTCGCGTACAACAACTCCCGATGTGCAGGTAGAAATAGAATATGAAGGCGTGACGGGATATGGAGAAGCCTCTATGCCTCCTTATTTGGGAGAAACAGTAGAGTCTGTGATGAATTTCCTTGGGAAAGTGAATCTGGAACAGTTTAGTGATCCTTTTCAGCTAGATGACATTTTGTCATACGTTGACAGCCTCTCGCCAAAGGATACGGCAGCGAAAGCTGCGGTAGATATCGCCCTTCATGATCTGGTAGGGAAACTATTAGGCGCTCCCTGGTATAAGATATGGGGATTGAACAAAGAAAAGACACCTTCCACTACCTTTACGATAGGCATCGATGCGCCGGATGTAGTGCGGGCGAAAACAAAAGAGTGTGCCGATCAGTTTAATATATTAAAGGTGAAACTGGGACGGGACAATGATAAGGAGATGATTGAAACCATTCGTTCGGTAACAGACCTTCCGATAGCGATAGATGCCAATCAAGGATGGGCAGACCGCCAATACGCGCTCGATATGATTCATTGGCTGAAAGAAAAAGGCGTTGTGATGATAGAACAGCCCATGCCTAAGGAGAAGCTAGAGGATATTGCCTGGATAACGCAACAGAGCCCGCTACCGATATTTGCGGATGAATCCTTGCAGCGTCTGGGAGATGTAGCCGCTTTAAAAGGCGCTTTCACGGGAATCAATATAAAGCTGATGAAGTGTACCGGTATGCGTGAAGCATGGAAGATGGTGACATTGGCTCATGCACTCGGCATGCGTGTCATGGTGGGCTGTATGACAGAGACTTCCTGTGCTATTTCTGCAGCTTCACAGTTCTCGCCATTAGTGGATTTTGCCGACCTGGATGGCAACCTGCTTATCTCTAATGATCGCTTTAAAGGGGTGGAAGTGGTGAAAGGAAAGATCACTCTGAATGACTTACCTGGAATCGGTGTCATGAAAATCTGACTTTACTGAATGAATGTCAGAGTGTTAAAGCCATCTGACATACAACGAATGTAAATTTGTCAGGTGTTGTCGTTAACCGCTGTTAAGCTCTAAATATTCTCTGTTAAAAGTGGACAAAAAAGAGTGACAAGTAGAATAAGTGAACGATATTTGTTATTATTTTAACGTCGTAAAAGTTAAAACAATGTCGAATATTAACAATTTAAAGAATTATAAATCATGAAACAGACAACAAAGAACATTCTGGGAATAGGAGCAATCATTCTTCTTAGCTCAGGAGTTGCAGGATTGACAACTTACAAATTGTTGCAATCTAACGAATCTGCAAAAGAAACATCTTTTAATGAGATGTTCAAGCAGAATCCCAATGTCAAATTGGCTGCTTTTGACGCTGTGAACGCTCAACCTGTTGATTTGACACAGGCTGCCGAGAATTCACTTCATGCTGTCGTACATATAAGGTCTACTCAAGAAGCTAAAACAAGAACTGTTCAGCAAGCGCCGGACATTTTCGATTTCTTTTTTGGTGATGGACGCGGACAGCAACGTCAGGTACAGTCTCAACCTCGTGTAGGTTTTGGTTCGGGAGTAATCATCTCGAAGGATGGATATATCGTAACGAATAATCATGTGATTGAAGGTGCGGATGAAATCAGTGTGAAACTGAATGATAACCGTGAGTTTAAGGGACGCGTGATTGGTACTGACCCTAGCACCGACCTTGCGCTGGTGAAAATTGAGGGTGATGATTTCCCGACTATTCCGGTGGGAGATTCCGAAGCGTTGAAAGTAGGAGAGTGGGTATTGGCAGTAGGTAACCCGTTCAATTTGAACTCTACTGTAACTGCCGGCATCGTAAGTGCAAAAGCCCGTTCTCTGGGAGTATATAATGGTGGTATAGAATCATTCATCCAGACGGATGCTGCCATCAACCAGGGTAACAGTGGTGGTGCACTGGTAAATGCCAAAGGTGAATTGGTTGGTATCAATTCAGTGCTTTCTTCTCCGACAGGTGCTTATGCAGGATACGGTTTTGCTATCCCGACCAGCATTATGACGAAAGTAATTGCCGACTTGAAACAATATGGAACAGTACAACGTGCATTGCTCGGTATTCGTGGTGGCTCTATCGGTAGCAGTTTGATGGACGACCGTCAACCGATTGACAAATCCGGTAAGACATTGGCAGATAAAGCTAAAGAACTGGGTGTTGTAGAAGGAGTATGGGTTTCTGAAATCGTAGAGAATGGTTCTGCTGCCGGAGCTGATATCAAAGTCGATGACGTAATTATCGGTGTGGATAATAAGAAAGTATCCAATATGGCTGACTTGCAGGAAGCACTTGCTAAACATCGTCCGGGTGATAAGGTGAAAGTAAAACTGATGCGCGATAAGAAGGAAAAGACCGTTGAAGTAACGTTGAAGAACGAGCAAGGTACTACCAAGATCGTGAAGGATGCAGGCATGGAAATCCTGGGAGCTGCTTTCAAAGAGTTGCCGGATGACTTGAAGAAGCAATTGAATCTAGGTTACGGTCTGCAAGTGACAGGAGTTTCTTCCGGTAAGATGTCAGATGCAGGAGTTCGTAAAGGCTTCATTATCCTGAAAGCTAATGACCAGCCGATGCGCAAAGTCAGCGATCTGGAAGAAGTAATGAAAGCTGCTGTTAAGTCTCCGAACCAGGTATTATTCCTGACCGGTGTGTTCCCATCAGGTAAACGCGGATATTTCGCTGTCGATCTGACTCAAGAGTAATATATAAAAATAAGGTAAGAAGATTGCAGGATAAGCTAATGAAATAGAAAAAGGATGCCGCCAATCAACTTGTCGGCATCTCTTTTTGTTTTATTAGATGAAAAATATAGTGTAAAAGTTACTTAA
The DNA here is from genome assembly GCF_000157055.1 of Bacteroides sp. 2_2_4. Classification (NCBI taxonomy): domain Bacteria; kingdom Pseudomonadati; phylum Bacteroidota; class Bacteroidia; order Bacteroidales; family Bacteroidaceae; genus Bacteroides; species Bacteroides sp. 2_2_4. The sequence continues at coordinate 125,729 of NZ_EQ973369.1, forward strand.
TTTTGTATGTTAACAAATTATTTGTCGTAACTTTGCACTCCAAATCTGTTTTTAAAGAATGAGACAACTAAAGATTACCAAAAGTATCACTAACAGAGAGAGCGCTTCTCTTGATAAGTATTTGCAGGAAATCGGCCGTGAAGACCTGATTACTGTCGAGGAAGAAGTGGAACTCGCTCAACGCATTCGTAAGGGTGACCGTGTAGCATTGGAAAAATTGACACGTGCCAATCTTCGTTTCGTCGTATCTGTGGCTAAACAGTACCAGAACCAAGGTTTGAGTTTGCCTGACTTGATTAATGAAGGCAATTTAGGACTGATTAAGGCTGCCGAGAAATTTGATGAAACACGTGGATTTAAGTTCATTAGCTACGCTGTATGGTGGATTCGCCAGTCTATTCTGCAAGCATTGGCAGAGCAGTCGCGTATTGTTCGTCTCCCGTTGAATCAGGTAGGTTCGCTGAATAAGATCAGCAAAGCCTTCTCGAAGTTTGAACAGGAAAACGAGCGGCGTCCGTCTCCCGAGGAGTTGGCAGACGAACTGGAAATTCCGGTTGATAAAATCTCTGATACGCTGAAGGTATCCGGCCGTCATATTTCGGTGGATGCGCCTTTTGTGGAAGGGGAGGATAACAGCCTGTTGGATGTGTTGGTTAACGATGATTCGCCAATGGCGGACCGCTCTCTGGTTAATGAGTCTCTTGCGAGGGAAATTGATAGAGCTCTTTCTACGTTAACCGATAGAGAAAAAGAAATCATTCAGATGTTTTTCGGTATCGGACAGCAAGAAATGACATTGGAAGAAATCGGCGATAAATTTGGCCTCACACGTGAGCGCGTTCGTCAGATTAAAGAAAAAGCAATTAGAAGACTTAGACAAAGTAATCGTAGTAAATTGCTCAAATCTTACTTGGGATAAGTAAGGAATATCAGTTTCTGAAAGAAAAAAGAATTTGAGTCGCATAAGTCGCACTTTTCATATAGAAGAATGTACTTATGCGACTTTTTACATAAGCCCCATTCTATAATTCAATCTTATACTATGTGAGTTTTATGAAAAAGTCAGTTTTAATATCATTGGTTCTTATTGCTTTGGGAGCAGGGCTGGTGGCGTATGCAAGATGTGCGGTATCCTCTTCTGATTCGGTGCCTGCTAAAGTAGAGCAGCGTTTGCGGGAAAAAGCACAGGCGGGAAAGGCTTATTGTGATAAGAACGGATATAATACGAATTATTGCTTTCTGGTAGATTTCAGTATTCATTCTGGTAAAAGGCGTTTCTTTGTATGGGATTTCAAAGGAGATTCCGTGAAGTATGCCAGTCTCTGTGCTCATGGATATGGGAAAAATAGCACTGTGTCCAAGCCTGTATTCAGCAATGTGGAAGGTAGTTATTGCTCTTCTTTGGGGAAATACAAGGTGGATATCCGGTCGTATAGCAAGTGGGGAATCAATATTCATTATAAATTACATGGATTGGAAGCGACGAATGATAATGCTTTCAAGCGGTATATCGTGTTGCATTCTTATACTCCGTTGCCGGAAACAGAGGTGTATCCTTTGCATCTTCCGTTAGGAATCAGTCAAGGGTGTCCTGTAATATCCGATGAAGTGATGAGGAAAGTTGACGGGTTGCTCAAAGCGGAAAAGAAACCAGTCCTGCTATGGGTCTATGACTAAGAAATGCTATTTATTTGAGATAAATAGAGGTAATCTCCTCTTTTTTGTTACCTTTGCAAGGTTAAAAATTATATGATATGAAATACGTAAAAATACTATTTGCAATTGCACTTGTGTTTACCATGTGCTCCGCTTTTTCCTTGAAAAAAGACCACTCTAAACCGGTTTATGCTTTTGGAATTTCTGCCTCATTTACGGATACAGTAGTCTATTTCACGGACATTCAGATACTAGATAGTGCGAAGGTTAGCAAGGAAGGCTTCTTGTCTCACCGTGAGTTGTATAGTTATCAGTTGAAGAATTATCTGGAGGATAACCAGTTGCAACAGAATAGTACATGTATGATTTACTTCTCGGAAAACAAGAAGAAATTAGAAAAAGAAGCAACGAAGATTCTGAATAAATACAAGAAAAATAATAGAATGACGGTGTCGCGGATTGATTCTGATAAATTCCACTTTACGAAACCGGAAGAATAATAAGCAATAGTTAAATTGTTAATATAATAAGAGATGCAGCTTTGCATCTCTTATTTTTTTATCTTTGCCTCGTAATAAACTTGAAATCTAATGAAAAAGATAAAAATATTCTCCTTGTTTGTGTGTTTGGCTATGCTGGTAATCGCTTGTCATAATGACGATGATGAAAGAGGAGTCCAGATGCGTACAGTTCTTGTTTATATAGCAGGTGACAATTCTCTTCGCAGCTTTGCCACAGAGGATTTGGCGGAAATGACAGAGGGAATGCAGTCTGTAGATGATAACTCTTATAACCTACTCGTATACATTGATACCGGATCAAGTCCTAAACTAATTCGATTGAAGAAGGATAAAAAGAAGAATGTCGTACAGGAGGTAATCGCTACGTATGAAGGACGAAATTCTGTAGATGTCTCTAAGATGAAGGAGGTTATCAACACGGCATTTTCTGAATATCCGGCACAGAGTTATGGGTTGGTTTTGTGGTCTCATGGAGAAGGATGGTTGGCAAAATCGCAGAATAAAACCCGTTGGTGGGGACAGGATGGTGGTTCAAATTACATGGATATTTCCGAGTTAAAAGATGTTCTGCGTAATGCGCCTCATTTGAGTTTTCTTCTTTTCGATGCATGCTTTATGCAATCTGTTGAGGTGGTCTATGAATTGAAGGAACATGCGGATTACATAATAGGCTCTCCGACAGAGATACCCGCACCGGGTGCTCCATATCAGAAAGTAGTTCCGGCTATGTTTGCCAATAATGCATCGGCTACGGACATAGCAAAGGCATATTTTGAATTTTATGCAGATGAAAATCTTTATACTGGCAAATTGCCATATAATTGGGGCTTAGGTGATCCCTGGACGGCAGGAGTCTCTGTTTCTGTAGTGAACACTTCCATGTTGGAACAACTGGATAAAAGCAGTAGTGAGATTATTCCGAAATATATTAAGGGCAGACAAGCGATAGCCACATCGGGCATACTCTGTTATGATTGTCGGTCCAGTAAGTATTATTATGATTTTGATGGATTAATACGTTCTTTAGGTAGTGAGACTAGCGAATATGAGGCTTGGAAAGCTGCTTATGATGCTGCTGTGGTTTATTGGAAGACTACTCCTAATAATTACTCCAGTTATGGCGGTAGTTTCTCGATGAATGGCTCTGCAGGACTTTCTACTTATATATTTCGTCAGTCGTATGAAGAGGAGATAAATCCTTTTTATCGTCAGTCGATACAATGGTACTCCGCTGCCGGATGGGATGAGACAGGCTGGTGATAATTACCATTTCAATATTCTTTAGAAGATAGGATTCTAACTTTTTGTGAAGATAGTGTGAAGAATAAGCAATCCTTATATAAGTGGTTATATGAGACGTATGAGAACGATTTGTTTTCATACGGCATTGCTTTTGGCATTAGTAAAGAACTTTTAGAAGATGCCATTCACGATGTTTTTTTGCATTTATATGAGCGTGAGCACAAACTTTGGGAAAGTCAGAATATGAAGTTCTATCTGTTGAACTGTTTGAAGAACCGGATTCGGACCATTAAGAAAAAAGAAATGAATACCGAATTTCTGGAAGAAGGTTCTGATAACTATAGTTTCCTTATTGAAGTGAACGGCTTTGAACTCATAGATGAAGAAAAAGAAAGAGCCGCTATGCAAAAACAGCTGAAAAAGATGCTGGATAGCCTTACAGACCGGCAACGGGAGGCTGTATATCTTCGTTATACCCAAGGACTTAGCTATGAGGAAATCGGGAAATTGATGGGAATACAACCTAAAGCAGCACAGAAATTAGTGTATCGGGCTATCGAACAAATGCGTAAAATTCAGCCTCAAATTATTTATTTTTTCCTTTTCGGTTATTTTCTTTAATTTTCGTGGGGGTATTTTTGTTCTTTGCGTGTTTTTAAAGTGAAACCGTAAAAAGAACGAGTATGCATTCAGATCGAATACCCGAATCGACAAAACAATGGCTACAAAATGAAGACTTCATATTGTGGTGTCTGGTTCCTACCCAGGAATCGGAAGAATGGTGGGTTAATTATCAAAAAGAGCATCCCGAAGATCAAGCATCCCTACAGGAGGCCCGCAAAATCATATTATCTGCCCGGCTGAATCCGGTTCAGCGCTTACCCGAAGAATCAGAAAGATTGTGGGCACGTATAGAGACAAGCATGGAGCGTCGTGATAAGAGACATCGTTTTATCTTATTTACCCGTTATGCTGCCGCCTGTGTACTAATATTAGGTATTGTTTCTTTCTGGTTGATTCATTCTTTTCAGACGTCCGGAACTGCTGATGATCTGCTTGTCAATGTGAAAGCAGATACTCTGTATCAGAAAGTAATGCTGATAAGAGATGATGCGGAAGCGATTCAGATAGAGAATAATGCCGTCATTACTTATGATAGCAATATTACTATTCAATCCGATGGTAAGGAAACAGAGATAATCAAAGAGGGAGCGGTTCAACCCGGAAAACAAAATACACTGATAGTTCCTTATGGTAGCCATTCATCCATTGTATTGGCAGACGGATCGAAAGTATGGATTAATTCCGGAAGTAAATTACGTTTCCCTTCCTCTTTTGGTCCGGGCGAACGCAGGATAAAAGTAGAAGGAGAGATTTATATAGAAGTTGCCAAAGATACTTCCCGGCCTTTTTATGTAGAGACACCCCAACTGACAGTTAATGTATTGGGAACAAAGTTTAATGTGTCTGCCTATGCTGATGATGCATTGCAATCCGTGGTGTTGGTAGAAGGAAAAGTAAATGTAAAAGCAAACTCCAATGAAGATTTTGTCCTTTTGCCTAATCAGCGTTTTAAGTTGAGTGATGGGATATCCGGCATCGACGAAGTTAATGCTTACGATTATATTTCATGGAAAGATGGCGTACTTCAGTTCCGGGGTGAGACAATGAAAGATATTATCCAACGGCTAAGTCGCTACTATAATGTATCTATCACATGTACGCCGGAAGTTGCGCAAAAGTGTACAATGGGAAAACTTATCTTATTTGATGATATAGAACAAGTCATGAAAACCTTCTCGTTGCTGTACGATGTCCAGTGTACAATTGAAGCGGGAAGTATAAAAATCGAGTAATAACCCTAAAAATTTAATGCCTATGAATAAACCACAGAAATGAAGCCTTTGTAAAAAAGAAGTTCGGAAGAGAGGCAACTCTTCCGAACCCGTGAGATTTAAATTTTTCAATTACTTATGAAAAACCTAAAAATTGATACGCAAAAATATGGAAAATTCCTATTACAATCATGCAAATAGGGCATATTTTCTTTGTAAATCATATCTGTTTGTGAAATTTTTTGTTATTTTTCTATTTATAGCGAATGTAACTCTCGCTAATGGAAATGGAACGAGCGAACTCTATGATATAAAGAAAGGGACTCTACTGGAATATTTTAAAGATATAGAGAAAGAAACAGGCTACGTTTTCATCTATTCGAAAGATATCCGGCCTAGTTTAAATCAAGTTGTCAGTGTAGATCTATCCAGGAAGAAGACAATCACAGAAAAATTGTCAGCCTTGTTTGAAAAGACAAATCTGGTATATGAAATAAATGGAAAACAGATTGTTGTAAAGAGAAAAACGGCAGTGAAAAAGAATCTTTCTTCACAGCCACAGGAGCCTCGGAGAATAACCGGTACTATTACCGATACAAAAGGAGAACCGATTATCGGTGCCAATATCAAGGAAGTCGGTACATTTAACGGCATAATTTCCGATATAAACGGGCGCTTTGCCTTATCTGTAAATCCGAATGCAGTTTTGGAAATCAGTTATATCGGTTATGTCACGACGACAGTACCTGTAAAAGACAATAAAGTGCTTTCTATTGAAATAGAAGAAGCCGAGCAAAGTCTGGAGGAAGTCGTTGTTGTCGGCTACGGAAAGCAGAAGAAAGAAAGTGTGACAGCATCTATCGCTTCTATTTCGAGGAAAGAACTGGTACAGACACAACAATCCAATATTAGTAACATGCTGGTAGGACGAATGCCGGGATTGATTGCTTTTCAAAGAAGTGGTGCTCCCGGTGAAGACGCTTCCAGTCTGTTAATCAGAGGTGTCAGTACATTTACAGACAACACGGCTCCTTTAATAATGATCGATGGCATCGAACGAACTAATTTTGACGGCATAGATCCGAATGAAGTTGAATCATTGAATATACTTAAAGATGCTTCGGCAACAGCGATCTATGGAGTAAAGGGAGCTAACGGCGTAGTATTAATTACTACCCGTAAAGGGGAAAGAGGGCGTCCCCGGTTGAGCTATTCGGGTAATTTTGCTTTGCAGCAATCTACCCAGCTCCCCAGTTATCTGAATAGTGCGGATTATGCAACTTTATACAATGAAGCTTTAGAAAATGACTCCCGGGTTTCGGGTTCTACCTACCAACCGAAATTCACGGATAAAGATATTGAATTGTACAGAAATGGCTTTGATCCGATTTTGCATCCGAACACTAACTGGATAGACGATTTTCTTAGAAAGTTTTCTACCCGCACTCAACATAACATCAACCTTTCGGGTGGTACAGAACGTGTGAAATACTTTATATCGGGAAGTTATTTCGATCAGACCGGTATCTATAAACATACCAAGATAGATTCGGATCATGATGTAAATCCCCGTAACACCCGTTATAACTTCAGAACTAATTTCGATTTTCAGATAACGCGGGACTTTTCGGCAACTGTTCAAATGGCCGCCCAGATAGGCAGAGTGATTACTCCGGGCTCCGGTAACAGTGGAATCTGGCAAGCTATTTCTTTTGCCAATCCCTTGAGCTCTCCGGGATTGGTGGACAATAAAATTGTCCGCATACAGGATGGATTGGGAAGCGTCAATCCCTGGCAAACCTTATTAAGCAACGGTTATCAGAAAGATAATAGAAATAACATCAATACAACATTACGTCTGAATTATGATTTATCATCTTTGCTGACCAAAGGTTTGTCCGTACACGGGAGTATCGCGTATGATAGCTATTATTACAGCCGTAAGAAATATTCGAAAACCTTTCCTTATTATCTTGCGCGCCGTGATGCGGAAGATCCGGATTACATTTATCTGATCCCCCAATCAGAAGAGAGTATCTGGTCTGTAAGTACCGGATGGGATAAGAACCGGAAAGTATATATGGAGTTTGGAATTGATTATAATAGAACTTTCGGGCTTCATAAAACGACAGCACTTATTCTGTATAATCAGAGTAAATATTATTCCCCCTCCCTTCAATATTATGTACCTAATGCTTATCAGGGATTGGTAGGACGATTGACCTATGAATATGCCTCCCGTTATTTGGCAGAATTCAATATGGGATACAACGGAACCGAGAATTTTGCCAAAGGCAAACGGTTCGGATTTTTTCCTGCTGTTTCATTAGGTTGGGTCATCAGTGAAGAAAAGTTTTTTCCGAAAAACAATATCGTTAAATATCTAAAGGTGAGAGGGTCCTACGGAGAGGTAGGAAACGATCAGATAGGTGGTGATCGATTTTTGTATCTGCCGTCTTCTTATGGAGCAGCGAGCGATTCGGGTGTGAACAAGTATAATTTCGGTTTGGCTTCCAATCCGTATACTTCACTGATGATTGTTGAAAATAAAATCGGTAATCCTGATTTGACTTGGGAAAAGGCGAAAAAGATGAATGTCGGTGTAGATATTAATCTGTTCAATAATTGTCTGACTGCTTCATTTGATATATTCAAAGAAAAACGGAATAACATATTAGCCAACAGATCAACATCCCCCATGATTATAGGTGCTAATCTTCCTGCATATAATTTTGGAGAAATGGAAAATCGCGGTTGGGAAATGGACCTTAATTTTAGACATCATATACAAGATTTCCATTATTGGGCACGCTTCAATTATTCATTTGCGAGGAATGAAATCATCTACATGGATGAAGTGCAGAAGAGATATGATTATCAGATGACTACCGGAAGAAGAAAGAATCAGTTTTTCGGACTGATCTTTGACGGATACTATAACTCGTGGGAAGAAATCAATGCATTAGACCGTCCTAAAAGTTCATGGAGCGGGAATCAGTTGCAACCGGGAGACGTCAAGTATGTAGACGTCAACCAGGATGGAGTGATTGATGATTACGACATGGTTCCGATAGGATACACCCCCGTACCGGAGATTATTTACGGTTTCTCATTCGGAGCGCAATATAAAGGATTTGATTTCTCCATCTTATTTCAGGGAGCCGACAATGTATCCATTAAATATTTCGGACGGTCGATGTGGCCTTTCGCGAAAGGAGAAGAGAGTGCGAAATCTCTGATAAAAGAACGTTGGACACAGGAACGGTATGAGGCAGGAGAAAAGATCACCTTTCCCCGTTTGTCTCTGAATCCCAACGGAGAAACCGATCACAACTATCGTCCTTCTACTCTTTGGATACGGGATGCCAGTTATTTGCGATTGAAAAACCTCGAAGTAGGATATACATTTACCGGAGGTTTTGTCAAACGGCTTAACCTGAATAGTGTAAGATTATATTTCAACGGTTCCAATTTATTCACGTGGACAGATGTGGTAGATCTGGACCCGGAAGCACCTTCGAGAAGTGGAAATGTTGAAATCAATACATATCCGTTGCAGAAAGTATATAATATTGGTCTTAATATAAATTTTTGATAATCATGAAAAGAATAACATATATATGTGCAATACTTCTGTCGTCTGTATTGATGTTTTCGTGTAGTGACTATCTGGAAGCTCCGCCCTCTGTCGATTTGGATGAAGACGGTGTCTTTGCCGACAGGACTTTGACAGAACAATACATAACAGGCATCTATGCAGAAGGTATGCCGCTGGGGTTCTCGATGGGAAGTAGCGGGATCGACCGTAAATTGTGTGCAACCTCAACCCTGGCAGGAGCGTGTGATGAAGCCGAACAAGGTGCAAACTGGGGGAAGGGCAATGCCTCGTGGAACGTGGACAATCATAACAACAGCAGCATAGACTGGGATGAAGACCCCCGTCACAACACCCGTTGGCAGACATTACGAAAATGCAATATCGTGCTTGAACGTATTGACGAAGTGCCCGATGATCCGGGAGACGTTGATTTTAAGACACGTTCCAGAGGCGAAGCCTATTTTATGCGGGCTTTGGTCTTCTGGGAAGGAGTATATAGATATGGTGGACTGCCTATAATACACCGTAGAATAAATCCGTCGGAAGATGGTAAACTACCCCGTAATACATTTTCCGATTGTGTAGACTCCATTCTTGTCGATTGTGACCGGGCTGCCTCCATATTACCGGACTATTATACGAATTCGATATTGGTGGGACGGGCAAACAGGATAGCTGCCTTAGCCCTCAAATCCAGAGTACTCCTGTATGCGGCGAGTCCTTTGTTCAATACCGACGATCCGTACCTTCCTTTAAGTGGAAATAATGACCTGATAGGATATGGAAACTATAGTAAAGAACGCTGGAATGAAGCTGCTAAAGCAGCCAAGGCAGCCATTACCGCTGTTGAATCTTCTGGCTATTATGACTTGTACGATGAGGGAACACCTGAAACAAATTACGAACATGTGTGGACTGCTCCCGATAACAAAGAAATAATTCTGGCCAACAAAAAATATCGGAATTTCACAACAAGCAGTCATCCCATAACAAGCAATATACCGGCATGGGCGGGAAGTAGTTGGAGCGACGGCGGTCTTTTTACAACCTTCAATTTCGTGCGTTTCTATGAGAAAAAAGACGGGAACCAACAAACATGGAATATGGATGGTGGCGATGATCTGCTTGAAAAGTACGACGAACTGGACCCTCGTTTTGCGCAAACCATTGCAGCACATGGAGCTAACTGGAATACAGAGATTGGAATTCTTAATTTTCTGCCCGGTGGAGCCCACAATGTAGCCAATGATAAAACGAAACACCTGGTTCGCAAATGGGTACCTCGCGTACTAAGAGCAACGGCTCCGCGCAACTCCACTAATATGGACTGGATTGTCTTCCGGGTAGCCGAACTCTATCTGAATTATGCAGAAGCTTTGAATGAATATTATGAAACTCCCCCGAAAGAAGCATTCGATGCAGTCCTGAAAGTTCGTGAACGCTCCGGAATGCCGGGCTTTCCTTCCACTTTGAATAAAAAGCAGTTCAGGGAGAAACTGCGAAGAGAACGAGCCGTGGAACTGGCTTATGAAGATCATCGTTTCTGGGATATAAGACGTTGGCTGATAGCCGATGATGAAGGTGTTATGAAAGGTGCCATGTATGGATTGCAGCTCTCCGCTGTTACAGGAGCACCGGGTAAAGTACATTACAAACCTTATGTCTTTGAAAACAGATTATGGAGTGACCGTTCTTATTTACATCCTATCAAGCAGACCGAAATAGATAAAGGGTATATGCTTCAGAATCCGGGATGGTAAATATGTTCAATCAACTAAAAATAAAAGGTATGACAATAATAAACAGTATATACAAAGGGAAGCGTTATGCTATACTTTTGACTACTATTCTCACTTTTTATGCTCCCGTTTTGTTTGCTCAACACATAGCCGATTCTGCACTTGTAGAAGTCGCCTATGGGCAACAACCGGAATGGAGGCGAACAAGTGCCATTTCTTCCATACGTGGGGAAGATTTGCTGAAAACTACTTCCGCAAGCTTGGGAAATAGTCTGCAAGGACAGCTTCCCGGACTAACATTGTTGCAACAAAGCGGAGAGCCCGGCTATGATTTCTCTATCGCGAATCTCTACCTCCGGGGACGTACTTCCTATGCAAGCGGACAAAAAATGCTGGTATATGTCGACGGTTTCGAAGCCCCGATTGAAAGTCTGTCCACTGCGGAAATCGAGTCTGTAACATTATTGAAAGACGCTTCGGCTCTGGCTTTATATGGTATGCGTGGTGCAAATGGTGTTTTATTGGTGACAACCAAGAAAGGATGCGTTTCCGCTCCGCAAGTCAGTATCCGTTTACAAACGGGAATACAACAACCGTTGGGCGTTCCCGATCCTATCAATGCGTATGATTATGCCACCTTATACAATCAGGCGCGTGTGAATGACGGATTGCCTCGTTTATACACTCCAGAGGAATTGAATGCCTATCAGAACAACACCGATCCTTACTTTTACCCCAATGTAAACTGGAAAAAGGCCATTTTGAATAATACAGCTCCTTTGAGTATGGCTGATTTAAGTTTTAAAGGAGGAGGAGATGTGGTGCAATACTATGTAATGATGAATCTTTTGCAGAACATTGGTTTCTACAAAGACACCGATAAAAAACGCCGGGAAAACTCGAATGCCTATTATGCGAGCTTTAATTTCAGGTCTAATTTGAATATCCAGATAAGCAAACACCTGTCTACCGGACTCAATTTTAGCGGGAGTGTAGGTAATCGCTCTATTCCCGGAGGCAGCAGTTCTGCCAACGGACTTTTGGGAGCGATATGGAGAACAGCTCCGAATGCATTTCCGGTGTACAACCCCGACGGATCGTATGGAGGAAATGCCGCTTTTACCAACCCGGTCGGTAATATCGTCAGCAGAGGGCTTTATAAAGAAAACAGCCGGACTTTCCAACTGATTTTTATGCCTAAATACGACCTGGAGAAACTGACAAAGGGATTAAGTGTCAGTGCCGGTATTGCCTACAACAACTATATGGCGGATTCATCTATAAAGAATCAGAATTATGCCCGTTATTCTCTTTCCAAAGGAGCAGGGGGAGAGGTGCTATATACACCCTACGGCGCTGATTCTCCTTTGGAATCCGATGAAGGATTCCGTACTGACTGGAGCCGTCTGAACTTTAAGGCACAGTTGGATTATGATCGCGTTTTCAAGCAACATCAACTCACTGCCAGCATCTTTTTCCTGTCTGATTTATATCAGAAATATGGAAGTCGTGATGACATTAAATACTTGAATTATGCAGGGCGGGTAACTTACTCTTATAATCAAAAATACATAGGAGAATTTGCAGCTTCATATACAGGTTGTGATGATTATGCTCCTGGAAAAAGATATGGATTCTTTCCCGCTTTCTCCGCCGGATGGATACTGTCGAAAGAAAACTTCATGAAAAATATCAACTGGGTTGAATATTTGAAACTAAGAGCATCTATCGGACTGGTTGGAAACAATCAGAATGAGAACGGACGTTATCTGTTCGACCAGACTTATAGCAGTAACGGCTCCTATTTTTTAGGTACAGGGTCGTCATCAACAGGCGGGTTTCGGGCAGATATGATTGCCAATCCCGATATTAGTTGGGAGAAGGAACGTGTATTCAATATTGGATTGGATGCAGTTTTACTGAAAGGGCTGTCGGTAGAATTCGATTATTTCCATAAAGAAAGATATGATATCCTGTCACAGCCGTATTCCACTATTCCCGGATTTGTTGGAGCCTCTTATGGCGACATATTGCCTTATATGAATGTAGGTAAAGTAAAGAATCAAGGTTTCGAGGGTACGATCAGGTACGAAAGCAGTCTTAAAAACAACTTCAACTATTACGTTGAAACATCGGCGTGGTATGCAAAGAATGAAATTGTCGATATGGCGGAAGAAGTGAAACTCTACGATTATCAATATCGTAAAGGACGTTCCGTGAATACTCCTTTTGTACTTGTTGCTGACGGACTGTATCAGGAGAGTGATTTCGATTCGAATGGAAGTCTGAAGTCACATTTACCGGTACCGCAGTTTGGAGAAGTAAACCCCGGTGATATAAAATATATCGATAAAAATGGTGATGGAGTAGTCGATTCCAATGACTCCTATCCTGTGGGATATTCTAATATTCCGGAGTGGAATTATGCTTTGAAAATAGGCTTTGAATGGAAAGGGATAGACGTTGAGGCTTTATTTCATGGCGTTGCCAATAGAGACATCTATTTGAGCGGGCCGTTGGCTTATTCCTTTACCGACAATGGCTCTGCTTCAAAACTGGCTCTCGACAGCTGGACACCGGAGAATCCCAATGCTTCTTATCCCCGTTTGTCTACCCGGACATTTGAAAACAATTACCGGATATCTACATATTGGAAAAGAAACGGAAACTACTTCAGAATGAAGAATATCCGGATTGGATATACCTTCCCCCAGTCAATAGCAAGAGCGATAAAATTGTCCAGATTGTATGTGTATGCTAATGCGAGCAATCTTTTCACCGTGAGTCATCTTGACGGATTGGCCGACCCGGAAAGCAGTTCTTTGATTACATATCCGTTGACACGTTCCTACAACCTGGGAATAAAAATTGATTTTTAATAGGTAAGAACAAAAATATAATAATTATGAAATACCCAATAGGTTTATCTATCATATTGAATGCTCTTGCTGCTATCAGCATATTGTCCGGATGCAGTGATTATCTGGACAGAGAGTATGATTCGTTTATCGACAACGAGATGACCTTTACTTCCTATGAACGTACAAGCAAATTTCTAGTCAATGCTTATCGGTATCTGCCTGATGGTTTCAACCGTATCGGTTCCGAAGCTATGTTGGATGCCGCTACCGATGATGCCGAACATGCTAATGCCTCCTGCAACATCCAGCACTTCAACACCGGAGCCTGGAATTCAAGGTCCAATCCGGATGATTTGTGGAATAAGTATTACGCAGGAATTCGCATAGCGAATGAATTTATAGAAAATGTAGACAGAGTGAATCTGGATAAATACAGACTCGATCCGGATAATCAGAATGAATATCAGAACCGTCTGAATGACTTGAAAACATGGAAATATGAGGCCCGTTTTTTAAGAGCGTTTTTCCATTTCGAGCTGGTGAAACGTTTCGGACCTGTACCTGTGATTACTTCTACACTATCCGTCAATGCGGATTATTCGGAGACTCCACGCCCGTCTATGGACGATTGCATCTCATTCATCTCCAGCGAATGTGATAAGGTAGCCGAAGTGCTCGATTTAACTCCGGGACGAGGAATCGATTCGGATTTGGGACGTGCAACGAAGGGAGCCGCATTGGCTTTGAAAAGCAGAGTTTTATTGTATGCGGCCAGTCCCTTGTATCTGGACTGGCAGAATTTTTCGGAAAGCGATCTTCCTTCCGATATGGAGAAATGGAAAGCTGCGGCACAGGCTGCGAAAGACGTAATTGATCTGGGCATATATTCGTTGTATGGCAGTTATGCCACTTTATTCAAGAATAACTTTCAGAATTCCGAGTTTATTCTGATGCGTCGTTATGGAAACAATTCCGACTTTGAAAAATACAACTTTCCTGTCAGTTATGGTGGGGTAGGCGGCATCAATCCTTCGTTGAATCTGGTAGACTCTTATGAAATGAAAGATGGCAGCTATTTTAGTTGGGAGAATGAGGAAAATGCCGTTCGTCCGCAATTCTACCGGGATGACAGGTTGAATGCTACCATTCTGCTGAATGATTCCGTTTGGAAAAGCACGGCGGTAGAGAATTGGGACGGTGGAAAAGACGGTCTGGGCGTTACCAATGCAACCAAAACCGGATTCTATCTGAAAAAATACCTCAATGAAGATGTGAATATCCAAACCGGCGGAGGAAGTCAGGGACATATCTGGCCGTTGTTTCGTTTAGCGGAGATTTACCTGAATTATGCGGAAGCCTTGAACGAATACGATCCCGAAAATGCGGATATAGCAGAATACGTCAATCGAGTGCGCAGCCGTGCCGGACAACCGAATCTGCCTTCCGGATTGACGCAGGACGAAATGCGTGAGCGTATCCGGCGTGAACGTCGTGTCGAACTGGCATTTGAGGAGCATCGTTCGTGGGATGTAAGACGGTGGAAGATTGCGCAAGAAACACTCGGAGGAGATTTGCTAGGTCTTGAAATCACCCGTAAGAATCAGGCTCGAAGAGCTGTTACCCGGAATTCCGTAATACCGGCTAACGAAGTTCCGGAAGGATGGCATTATTACGATGGAGACGAATTCAATGATTTGGTCATAAACAACTCATATTGGGGACAGTATGGAAGCGACACTCCGGTAGGAAACTCCCAGTATGGACAACCCACCGGAAATATCCAGACTTATCGTAAAAAACAGATTACGATTGAGAAAGGGAGTGGCGGATTGAGCTTTGCCCGGATAACAGCCACCAAGGACGACAATCCACCGGCTCCGACATTAAGCACTGCCAGTACGAGAGAAGGATGGTGGTCGGGAGCTTTGTCCAGCCGGGATACCGACAAATATGGTTATCAGGGGAAATATTACCCTCTGCATTCCCGCATTGAGATTCGTGCAAAAATACCTTATATATATGGTATATGGATGGGACCGTGGTGTCGTCATTATGCAGGAGCCAGTGTTGCGGAACTTGACATCGAAGAGTTTTTCGTCAAGGAATTTGAGAATACGGCTTCACCCCGCCGGCTTAGCCAGGCTTTACATTTGCATGATAATAAAACAGGCAATCTGGGAATCAACGTGAATGGGTACGGACGACATACAGTGCTTGATTTTGATCCGGGAGCAGACTTCCATACGTATGGCGTTCAGGTAGATCCGGACCCGGTTTCTCCGGATAAGCATGCTATCATCAGCTACCTGTTGGATGGTAAAGTAACCAATACATTCAAGACGATTGACTATGATGACAGATATAATACATTTATAACCAAAGCAATAGCGGAGGGAAGAGAAAAGCGAACCTGGGACATTGCGATAACCGGACAAATCGGAGGAAAGAATGAAAATGGTATCGGCTATCCCGAAGACAGGAATGCCAATTTGAGAAACGTTTCGATGGATGTAGATTGGGTACGTGTATTTACCCGGGATGAAACAGAACCAGAGATTCCTGAAAAGCCGGAATATCCCGTCGAGAAGTTTGATTATTCCCGTGCTGTGGTAGAAAAGAGAGTGTTTGATTCTAAAATGTATTGGTATCCCATACCTGAAAGTGAGATTCTGCAGTTGAAGAACTGGAAACAGAATCCGGGTTGGTAAATCATTAAAAAGAAATATCATGTTGAAAATAAAGATTCTAATAATCATATTTTGCTGTATCGGGGTGGTGAAAGCCCAAACCGTTATTCCTCCTTCATCAGAAACCCCTCCCGGATGGATTTATTACGATGGAGACGAGTTTAACGGAGATGTGATTGACTCCCGGTATTGGGGAATATATGGTTCCCAAAAAGTGGGGCGACCCACCTATAATCAGGAAAATAAAGCCATGCTTCAGACATACCGTCCGGAGCAGGTCTTTATCGAAACCCTTCCTACAGGAGAGAAGATTTGTCGAATTCACTCATTCAAAAGTAAAGATGCGCCCAGTCCCGTTCATCCCAGTGTGAAGAGCAAGACCGGATGGTGGTCGGGAGCGCTGTCCAGCAGAGATTCCGATACGGAGAAATATTATCCTCTTTTCTGCCGCATAGAGATCAAAGCCAAAGTCCCATATCTATATGGGCTTTGGAATGCACTTTGGTTGAGGCATTATAAAGGAGCTGGAGTAGCCGAAATAGATATACTGGAGTTTTTTACCAAAGCTTTCGGGGAAAATCCTTATCCGGCCAAAGCGAATCAAACCTTGCATTTGTTCAATTCGGAAACGCAAAAGTTGGGAATCAATCTACCCAAAGGTCAGATACGATATACTGAAATCGGAGACGATAAGCCGGGAGATAATTTCCATGTATATGCGGTTCAGATAGATCCCGATCCTGTTGATAACAATCATGCCATCATTACGTTTCTGATAGATAATAAAGTCAATTACCAGATACATACCCGTACACAGTTGGGGGATGCATATACTGATTTTATCACTAAGGCTCGTAAAGAGAATCGGCTGGACAGAGTTTGGGATATTGCTATCACCGGGCAGGTAGGAGCATTTGACAAGTTGGATGTCGGCTATCCTGCGGAGGAATTGCAGCAATTTGATTTCGATATTGATTGGATAAGAGTTTATGTTCGCGATCCGCATACCCGGATCGTCGGAAATAGTAAACTACCTCATACTCCGGAAGCGGATTCATTTGTTAAAGATTTGCTCTCACGGATGACTGTGGAAGAGAAGATCGGCCAGTTATCCCAATACGTAGGCCGTACCCTTCTAACCGGTCCTGAATCAGAATATTTGAGCGATTCATTGATAGCACGCGGACTTGTAGGTTCTGTTTTGAATATATCCGGTGCAAAGACATTGCGTGATTTGCAGGAAAAGAATATGCGTTATTCCCGGATAAAGATACCGATTCTTTTTGGGATGGACGTGATTCATGGATATAAGACAATCTTTCCGACTCCTTTGGCGGAATCGTGTAGTTGGGATTTAGCAGCGATCGAACGAGCTGCCAAGATTGCTGCGATTGAATCCTCGGCAGCCGGACTACATTGGACGTTCGCTCCTATGGTCGACATCGCAAGAGACGCCCGTTGGGGCAGGGTAGTGGAAGGAGCAGGAGAAGACACCTACCTGGGAAGTGAAATAGCCAAAGCAAGAGTGAATGGTTTTCAGTGGAATCTTTGGGAGAATAATTCAGTATTGGCATGTGCAAAGCATTGGGTAGCTTACGGACTTCCCCAGGCGGGAAGAGATTATGCTCCGGTGGATATGTCGGAACGGACTTTGTTTGATACTTATCTACCTCCTTTTAAGGCTTGCATTGATGCGGGAGTACTTACTTTTATGAGTGCTTTCAATGATATAAATGGTATTCCTGCGTCCGCACATCCGTTCCTGCTCAAAGACTTATTGAGAGGGCAATGGAATTTCAATGGTTTTGTGGTAAGCGATTGGGAAGCAGTGAAGCAGCTGGTGGCGCAGGGAGTGGCGGAAGACGATAAAGACGCTACCCGTCTGGCTTTCAATTCCGGCATCGACATGGATATGACAGATGGGCTCTATAATAAATACATGAAAGAACTGATAGAAGCCGGTAAAATCAGTATGGAAGATGTCGACAATTCCGTCAGTCGGATTCTGCATATCAAATATGCTTTGGGACTGTTTGTTGATCCATATAAATTCTGTAATGAAGAATACGAATCGCAGACAATCATGAAAAAAGAATTTCTGGATGCAGCACTGGACATGGCTCATAAATCGGCTGTCCTGCTGAAGAATGACAATCATACATTACCGCTGGCAAAAAATGTCCGTTCCATTGCCGTGGTAGGTCCGCTGGCCGATAATCAGACCGAACTGCTGGGCTCGTGGAGAGCAAGAGGGGAAGATCGCCATGTGACGACTGTATTGCAGGGCATAAAGAACAAAATCGGCGGTAACAAAACGAAAGTTGGATATGCCCGTGGTTGCGATTTTGACGGAGAAGATAAGTCAGGATTCAAAGAAGCAGTGAAATTGGCTTCCAAAAGTGATATGGTGATTGCCGTTGTCGGTGAAAAAGCTTTGATGAGTGGCGAATCGAGAAGCCGTGCCCAACTGGATTTGCCGGGTGTGCAGGAAGAATTGATAAAAGAACTGGTTGCCACAGGGAAACCCGTTGTCGTCGTATTGATGAATGGGCGTCCGCTGTCTATCGAATGGGTGGACAAGAACGTATCGGCCATTCTCGAAACCTGGTTTTTAGGTACTTCTGCAGGAACCGCTATTGCTGATATACTGTTCGGTGATTATAATCCTTCCGGAAGATTGACCATTTCTTTTCCACGGGTAGAGGGACAAGTACCGGTTTACTATAACTATAAGAAATCCGGACGTCCGGGAGATATGCCCCATTCCTCAACCACCCGGCATATCGATGTTCCGAATGCTCCGCTCTATCCTTTTGGTTACGGTTTGAGTTATACCACATTCAGTTATTCAGTTCCGCAGAGCACCCAAAAAGAATATACGCGACAGGAGACCATCTCCGTTTCGGTGACAGTAACCAATACCGGAGACAGAGATGGCGAAGAGACTGTGCAACTGTATGTGAATGATAAAGTTGCTTCTGTTGTGCGTCCGGTAAAGGAGTTGAAGGCATTCAAGAAAATATTCCTGAAAGCGGGGGAGTCAAAGACCGTTCAGTTTGACATTTCTCCTTTAGCTTTAGGCTTTTATGATGCTGCCATGAACTATGTGGTAGAACCCGGTGAATTTGAAATTATGACCGGCTGCAACAGTAATGATTTACAAACCATATCGGTCAAACTAATAAATTAGAAGGAGGAACCGTTCTATGAGAAATTGGATAATTGTATTTTTTGTCATCTTTGCCGCTCGGCTTTCTGCACATGACGGTGACAGTATAAAGATCACACACGGTCCTTACCTGTGTGATATGAGTACCGACGGCGTGACAGTGGTATGGACTACAAACAAACCTGCTCTTTCGTGGGTGGAAGTGGCGCCTGCCGGTGAAGATCATTTCTATGGGAAGGAACGTCCGCGATATTACGATACGGAGTCCGGACGTAAGCGGGCCAATGATACAATCCACCGTGTACGCATCAAACATTTGGAACCCGGCAGGGAATACAGATACCGGATTTTTTCGAGAGAAGTTGTCTCTTGGCCTTCGAGTGACTGGGTAACTTATGGATTGATTGCTGCTTCAAATGTATACAAGCAAGAACCTTTCAGATTCAGAACTTTCGACGACCGGAAGAAAGAAATTTCCTTTCTGGTATTAAATGATATTCACGGGCGGAGTGACTATATGAAGTCTCTGTGTCGGGAAGTAGATTTCAAATCTCTTGATTTCGTTTTGCTTAATGGAGATATGTCGTCATGGGTAGAGGGGCAGGAGCAGATATGTAAAGATTATATTGATGCTTGTGTCGAATTGTTTGCGTCCGAAGTGCCTATTGTTTTCAATCGGGGAAACCATGAAACACGTGGAGTTTATTCCGATGCGTTGATAAAGTATTTTCCTACGTCTACCGGAACTTTTTATTATCGTTTCAACATAGGTAAGGTTTGTTTTCTTGTTCTTGATTCCGGTGAAGATAAGCCGGATTCGGATTTGGAGTATGCCGGTATTGCCGACTATGACAATTATCGAGAAGAAGAAACCCTATGGTTGCGGAGTGTGGTGGAAGAAAACGATTTTAAGCAATCATCCCTTCGGATCGCATTCCTGCACATCCCGCCGACGATAGGCAATTGGCATGGAAACTATCATTTGCAGCAAACCTTGTTGCCCGTTTTAAATACGGCTGGAATTGATCTGATGTTATCCGGACACACTCATAAATATTATTTCCGTGAATCAGAACCCGATAAAGCCAACTTTCCCATCCTTGTCAATGATAATAACAGCTATCTGCTTTGTAAGATAAAAGATGGAAAAATGGTGATTGATGTGGTAGGAGCGAATGGAAAAGACAAGAAGCAACATCAGTTTGATGTGAAATTTTAGTCAAATACCATTAGATTCCAATAGTATAGTTATTTATAATTTAATGTAATCATGAAGATGAAAACTATAATAAAATTATTATTTGTATTTTCGTTGCCATTTATTTTCTGTCGTTGTGCCGACGACGGGATACACTATGAACGGGAAATCAATGTTCCCGAAGGTATCTATCTGACGGGGAGTGCGTCCCAATTCTCGGTAGAGGCAATCAATGGTAAAATGAATGTGATAAAAGAGGGCACTTTGGTCGCATTGAACACATGGCTGACATCCAGCGGAGATTTTTATATCTCTTTAGTCGGACCGGATGGGCAACCCGTTTATTATGGGCAGGGAGCGCTTTTGCAAAACGACAACAGTGAGGTGTCAACTTATTCTTTGGCTCCTGGAACCGGCGGTTTCAGAGTAATGGAAGATGGATTGTATCAGCTAATTGTGAATCCTTTATTGAAACAGGTTAATATTGTTCCATTCAATTTCCGTTTGACGAGTAAATTCGAACTGACAGAAGACGGTGAAAACGAACTCTTTCTTCAAAAACCGTCTTACGACCATATTAACCATGTGGCTACCTGGGTGTCCAGTGGCGGGTTAGAAGTGATATTACCGGCAGAGTTTTCGTTTAATTATACCGATAATACGTCTTTTGATGTGAAGGAAACAGATACGGAGAAATATACATTCTCTTCTATGTACACCGGAACGGGAGGAAGTATAAAAATGAATGTTTTAACTGAAGAATATGCCGAACTAACCAACCAGTCGCAAGTGCAGCTCAATCTTAAAAACAAAGGTGAGTATAAAGTAACGCTTCAATATGAAGTCTTGACAGGAAAATTCTTTGCGAAGATGACGGGCAATGAGATCATAGAACCCGAACCGGAGGGGTATCCGGAGAAACTATATATGATTGGAGATGAATTTGGAAACTGGAATTGGAATTCGACAAATGTGGTAGAGATGGCCCCTGTGGGACAGCTTGGCAATGGTGCATTCTGGACTATCAAGTATTTCAATGCTGGTCAGGGAATTAAATGGGCATCGGAAAAATCTGATGCGGAAAGTTTTGCCTCTTTGGGTACAAATGTCAATTATGTTGTAGGCAGTAACGGAAGAGCGACGGTAGAAACAAGCGGCCTGTATTTGGTATATGTAGATATGAACCGTAATCTTATAGCTTTTGAGAAACCTGCCGTTTATGGAATAGGTGAGTGTTTTGACGGACAGGAAGTATCGTTCGATCTTTCCGGGCAGAATTTCTCTGCTGTCACTACAACACAAGGCAATCTTCAGATGTATGCAACTTCCGACTATAACAATAGAGACTGGAACACTATGGAATTCAACATCTATAATGGACAAATCTATTATCGTGGTGTAGGTGCTGCACTGGAACCGGTTCCTGTTGCTTCTAATATACCAATAGAACTTGATTTCTCTCAAGATAGAGGTAAAATAGCTGTGACTTTTGCCTCTCCAAGTGATGTCCCCTCAACAGCGAAGGCTATTTATATGGTTGGCGATGAATTTGGAAACATGAATTGGGGCTCGGATGGGGTTATCTCATTAGATAAGGTTTGGAACAGTGCCGACCGATGGATACATATTAATTATTTCAATGCCGGAACTAAACTTCGTTTCTCTACATCCAAGATATTTGGTGATGGAGAGTTTACCGGACTGACTAATAATGTGGGCTTCGAAATCTCTGACGAAGGACTGGTGGTTATCCCCCAAAGTGGTACTTATATCATTTTCGTTGATTTAGGTTCGAAGACCATCTCCATCCAAAAGCCTGTAATCTATGGGTATGGAACGGCAGCCGGAGGAAACAACGAAAAGATCTTGCCTTTTACGGAAAGTAGCGACGGGAAAACATTCTCTGTTACTTTACCTAATGGAGGACGTTTCAGAATACATCCTTATATTCCTGCTTTTGATAATCTTAATCCTTCATTTGGTGCTTGGAAACGCGAATATGCTGTTAATCCGGAGACTCTTGAAATCTATTTGCGTAAAGAGGGCATGGATGAACCGAACAAAGATTATGTATGGGCTGCCAACACTATAATAACTCTTGATTTCAGGGCAGCGAAAGGAACGATAGTAGTTCCTTAGCCCGGTCTGCTCCAAGAAAAATTGTAGCTGATTATATTTTTATATCACTTTTACCCTCACACCCTCACACCTTCGTTCAATCCCTTTATTCATCGTGGTTGCAAGGTGTGAGGGAACGTGTGGCAGTAGGGTGAGGGTAAAAAGTTACCCTCACCCTATTTAATTTTAGTTTTACTTTTAATTTATTGATTTATAGTGAAATATACTTCTGTTTGGATGTAAACAACTAATCTCATATCTCACTATTTTGATCCTTTTTCTATCATATAAATGCCGAAAGTGTGTCATTAGTATCTGCTTTTGAAGTACCGTCTCTTATTCTATATTCTTTCATCAATTATAGGTTAATACCTAATGATCTTTCTGTAAACTCTTAATGCTTCTTATGGGCTCACTATAGTAGATAGACTTGTTTACAGTAGTGAGCTTGTTTGTCTACATTTGATAGCTTATTTGTTCACATTGGTGAGCCCTTACTAATCACTAAGCGAGAATGTATACTATTCTCGAACATTTCCGTTCTGCACTCTGTAATCTGAAAAAAGGAGGTATTGACCTAAGTTTAAATAAATGGGTTGAGTTGGTGAGTCTTTGTACTACAGATTTTTCCCTTACAGGCATCTTCTTGCTTTTTCCTTTTTCGCCTT
>NZ_EQ973368.1:0-27496 GCF_000157055.1 Bacteroides sp. 2_2_4
TTGTACACCTTAATCCCGCCGACCAGACCTACCACAGCTCCGATCGCGTAGCACAATTTCGTTCCCGGATCGAAGTAGCTTGTGACCATTTTCGTCGCTTCCGTGATACCGGCCGATCCATTTCCTTGCGCATAGAGCGAGCCTGTGGCGATTAACATAACCGCCACGAAAACAAGTTGTTTCGTATTCATAAAATAATTGAATTTGAATGTGGGCACGACAGATGGAAAAGTCCGCCGTCCCCCGTTGTTAATTAAATTTATTTGGGTTTCTTCTCGTGAAAAATGAATAGACAAGCTATCCGTAATCTCTTTCCTTCATGTACGTTTTACTTCGTTAAACAATATCACTTATGGAGAAAGTGTCCGGTATGGTTTCTGTCGCCGCTTCGCTGTCCGGGCTGTTCCGTCTGCGGTATGCCGCAAGATGCAGCTCTATCAGCGAGTCGATACGTTCCTCACGCTCCGCATCGCCGAAGGTCAGCTTGTCGAACATCGGCGTGTTGCGCAGTTCAGCCAGTGTCTTTCCGGCCTGAAGCCTTTCCTCTTCACTGGCCGCTTCACCGCTGACCGCCACACGCACCGCCAGTCCCATGTCCTCGAAGCGGATGCCCGTGGCTTGCGGCGTGCATCCCGGCAGGCATCTGTCCTGCTCGTCATCGTCTATCCGAGGATTGTCATCCGCCGGTTCTCCCCGGAACTCCAACGGGACATCCATATCTTCCATCAGTTCAAGATCTTCCGGCAGCGGACTCCCTTCGGCAAACAGCTTGTCCAGTTCCTCGGCAGAAACTATTTTCGGGTACTTTTCCTTCTCCGGTACAAAAATACCTGCTTCGCTTACAGATTTTTCGTTTTCAATTTTTTCGGGCGTTTGTGGCGTGGAGTGGCTAAGGGAAAATGTACTTTTGCCTAAAATCTCGCTCACGTCCACCGTAATCCGGGTAAGGATCTGCCCGGCTTTTTCCGCTCTCTTCCTCCGGCTGTTCCACTCGTGGAAAAGGTAGGCGGCTATCCATAACAGATAGCTACCGATAAGTAAGAATAAGATTGCTGACATGGTTTCCGGGGTTTAAAACAGTTCGGTACTTCGTTTTCTGTATTCCTTCGTGATCTCGTCCTGATAGGCGGCAAAGTGCTGTTCCAGCACATTGTCCACATAGCTGAAAATGGACATCTCGTTGTTCCCGATTGTCTGGACGATCCTCTGAATCCGTTCATGAAACTCCTTACGAAGATAGATTGTCTTGCCAAGCCGTGCGCAGACCGGTGACTCGTGGATGAACAGACGGACATATCCGCTCTCTTCACCGGACTGTCCCTTATTCCCGGCTGCTTGCGCCTGCCCGTCCGCCGGCCGACCTTCCTTGAACGAGGCGACTATGGAGTTCTCGTCAATGTCCGTCAGGTTTATTTTTTTCCGTTCGTTTCCCATAGCCTACTTCCTGATAATGGACAACAGCTCTTCCGTAATCTCTTTCAGGTTGCTGCCTTTGACCAGCGTACCGTCTGCGGGGAACAGCGTGGAACGGAACAATGCCCTATGTTCCCCTGTCAGCTCACGGCAGAACCGTTTGCTGTCCGGCAGGAAGGTCTTCAGCACTTTCAGTCCCAGCTCGCCGATCACCTGTTCATACACCTTGTACAGTTCCGATTTCTCCCGGCCGTCCACCATGTTCCACAGCAGGTACAGCCCTTTGATATTCGTCTTGCCCGTAGCGATCAGCGTGTCATTCAGCCGGCTCGCAAAGCGGAGTGTGCTTTCCATCACCACCCTGTCGGCGGCAATGGGGGAAAAGACATAGTCCATGTTCGCCAGCGTGTTCAACACGCCTGTACTGTTTACCGTGCCCGGCAGGTCGAAGAACACGATGTCTGTTTCCGGCATCTTTTCCAGCAGTTCGTCCGCTTTCGTGACAGCGTCCTCAGCCGTACTCTCCGCTACCGGATAGGCTTTCTTCCTTATCCGTTGCAGTTGTCTGTACGCCATCAGCTTGTAATGCTCGTCCTCCATGACCGTTTTCAGGTCACGTTTTCTCATCTCGGCAATGCTGTGTTGCGGGTAGTCGCAATCCACCACCGCCACATTCATCCCTTTCACATAGTGCAGGTAACTTGCCACCAGCACGGTCAGCGTTGTTTTTCCCGCTCCGCCTTTTTGCGTGGAAAAGGCGATAAAGAGTGTTTCTTTTTCCATGATGCAGTTTGTTTACAAATGATACTTTTGAATCAACGCCGCAAATAAAGAAGGAAAAAGAAGGGAAATTCATGGTTTGGGAACGGCGGGGTTCAAGTGGCCGGCTCCTGACGTGGAATGGCTGACTGAACAGCCAACCGACCGAAGTATTGTCCGTCTGATTGGCCGACCGACGGTCTGACCATACATGACACAATCCGGCGGACTGCATAGCCTGTCGGACAAACAGGAAGATAATCGGTTGCCTAATCATCCCGCCGGACAGACAGCCTTTTATCCGCTTGGTTGGCTGGTCAGCCAGCCGACCGCACCAACGTTGCAACGGCTGACCGTCTGGTTGGTTATCTGACCGGTTGGTCATTCAGTCCGTCATTACGCATCCCATTCAGGCACATCCTCAACCGCTGATTCAGCCATCATCGGCCGCCCGTTTTTCCTCCTGTTCCACCCGTGTGCACAAGTGGCTGCCATTTGGCATAATGTGGCTAATGTTAGTGATATACAACTAATTATACCACTTCCTAACTTTGCGCCATCCAACCGGGAATGGGCAGTTTGCCTTCCGTCGGTCACCAATCCCCGCTTTCCCCGAAAGCGCTCTTTCCTCTCCAAAGAGGAAAGATTTATGTTCGCCAGAACATAGCAAGCTGTGTTTTTTGCAGCACCACTCCGTTTTGCAGCAAAAAACGCTTGCCCTTGCAGGGGGCTGCAATTTGCTCCGAAGTCGCAAATTGTGGGAGGGGGAGCTGACGGAGGCAATTCCACCCGGTGGAATTGTACCACATAAAAAACGTATATATGAACAACGAGAAAAAGCGTCCCCGCACACGGGGAAAAGGGGGCAGGTTACCCAAGCCGAACCCGGCCATCCGCCGTGAGACGGTCAATCTGGACGAAGCCGGCCATGCACGGTTTCTCACCATGTTTGAGCAGTCCGGTCTGTTGTCCAAATCCAAGTTCATCGCAGCACGGATCTTCAACGAAGAGTTCAGGGTGATCCGGACAGACCGTGCCACAATGGAGTATGTAGTCAAGCTCACGGAACTGTTCCGGCAGTTCCGTGCCATAGGAGTGAATTACAATCAGGCAGTCAAGGAATTGCACATCCATTTCACTGAAAAGAAAGCGTTGGCACTGCTCTACAGACTTGAAAAGCTCACCCTTGAACTCGTGGAGCTGAACCGCCGGATTGTCGAACTTTCCCAAAAACTCGCCTCACATGGTAGCCAGGATCAGCGTGGGTAAGAACTTGTACGGCGCACTGGCCTACAATCAGAACAAGGTCGATGAAGGCGGGGCAAAAGTCCTTTCGGCACATCTCCTCCGCTATCCCGAAGACGGGCGCTTCCGTCCGGATGAATCCGTGCGGCAGTTTCTCGAATGGATGCCGAACCATTACCGCACCGAAAAGCCGGTCATACACATCTCCCTCAATCCGCATCCCGACGACGTGCTGACCGACAGCCAGCTGGCGGAAATCGGCAGGGAATACATGCAGCGGCTCGGTTACGGCAACCAGCCGTATCTTGTCTTCAAGCACGAGGACATCGGCCGGCATCATATCCACATCGTTTCCCTGCGTGTCGATAGTGAGGGAAGGAAAGTATCCGACAAGTTCGAGTATCGCCGCAGCAAGGAGATTACCGAACTTCTGGAACAGAAANACGGTCTGCATCCGGCGGAAGGTCAGAAGAAAGGCGAAGAGTGGCAGCTGAAGCCGGTAGATGTTGCCAAAGGGGACATCAAACAGCAGATCGCCTGTACCCTCAAACCCCTGCTCAAGCTTTACAGCTTCCGCACAATGGGCGAACTCCGTGCCCTGCTTTCCCTGTATAATATAGGTGTGGAAGAAGTGAAGGGGGAAATTGGCGGACGCACCTATCACGGCATACTCTATACCGCTTTGGACGGCAACGGCAAAACGGCAGCCAATCCAATAAAATCCTCCCGACTGGGAAGAATGGCCGGTGCGGAGCTGCTGAATAAGAAGATGCGGGAATCCGATGCAAAGATCAAGTCCGATCCGTGCCGTGAACGGCTTCGACCGTTAGTGGCCGACGCTTTGCGCCAGTCCGTGGACGAACGGGATTTCCGTGACCGTCTGGCGAAAGAACAGATAGACTTGGTTCTCCGCCGCAACGAAACCGGTAGGATTTACGGCGTTACCTTTATAGACCACCACAGCCGCACCGTACTCAACGGCTCACGTCTGGGCAAGGAATTCTCGGCGAACATGCTCAACGGACGCTTTCAGAAACAGCCGCCAAATTCCCTGCCGCCACTTCTGCCGCCCGTTCCGTCCGCTGTGGCTTCCGGAAACGGGGAAAAAATTCCGGGAGGGTTGCTTTCCGATATGGAGCCGGAGCTGAACTATGTTCCCCGGCATCCCAAGCTCCTGAAGCCCGACAAGAAGAAACGCCGCCGGCGTTACGGCCGTCAGGACTGAACCCGTATTACATTATTATCAAGACGATAACTTTTTTAAATTCAGTATTATGTCACAAGAAGATGATCTCAGGGGACTGGCGAAAGTCATGGACTTTATGCGTGCCCTCAGCGTATTATTCGTAGTTGTCAATATCTATTGGTTCTGCTATCCGTCCATCCGGGAATGGAACGTCAATATCGGAGTGGTGGACAGGATTCTGCTGAACTTCCAGCGCACGACCGGATTGTTCGGCTCCATCCTTTGGACAAAGCTTTTCTCCGTTACCTTCCTGGCCCTCTCATGTCTGGGAACAAAAGGTGTAAAGGAGGAAAAAATCAAATGGGTACATATCTGGACAGCCCTTTCTGCGGGTGTTGTCCTCTTCTTTTTCAATTGGTGGCTGCTCTGCCTGCCCGTACCGTTAATGGCACGCACCGCTTTTTATATATTCACTTTTGCCGTCGGCTATCTCTGCCTGCTCGCTGCCGGTGTATGGATCTCCCGCCTGCTCAAACAGGACCTTATGGACGATGTGTTCAACAACGAGAACGAAAGTTTCATGCAGGAAACAAGGCTTATCGAAAATGAATATTCCGTAAATCTGCCGACACGGTTCTATTATGGCAAGAAGTGGAACGACGGATGGATCAATGTCGTGAACCCTTTCCGTGCCTCCATCGTGCTGGGAACGCCCGGTTCGGGCAAGTCCTTTGCGGTGGTGAACTCCTACATCAAACAGCAGATAGAGAAAGGCTATGCCGCCTATATCTACGATTTCAAGTTTCCCGACCTCTCCACCATTGCTTACAACCACCTGATCGGTCATTTGGAGGGGTATAAAGTGCCGCCGAAGTTCTATGTCATAAACTTCGACGATCCCTCACGCAGTCACCGCTGCAATCCCCTCAATCCGAAGTTCATGACCGACATCTCCGATGCTTACGAGAGTTCATACAGCATCATGCTCAACCTCAACCGGTCGTGGGCGGCGAAGCAGGGCGATTTCTTCGTCGAGTCGCCCACCATTCTCTTTGCCGCCATTATCTGGTTCCTGCGGGTGTATAAGGACGGCAGGTATTGTACCTTCCCCCATGCCGTCGAGTTCCTTAACAAGCCCTACGAGCAGATTTTTCCCATCATGTCCTCCTATCCCGAACTGGAGAACTACCTCAGCCCCTTCCTCGATGCGTGGCTGGCGGGAGCTGCCGACCAGCTCATGGGCCAGATCGCCAGTGCGAAGATACCCCTGTCCCGCATGATCTCGCCGGCACTCTATTGGGTGATGTCCGCCGACGAGTTCTCTTTGGACATCAACAATCCCGACGAGCCGAAAATCCTCTGCATAGGCAACAATCCCGACCGGCAGGCGATCTACGGTGCTGCGCTCGGACTGTACAACAGCCGTATTGTAAAGATTGTCAACAAGAAGGACAGGTTGAAAAGCTCCATCATCATCGACGAGCTGCCCACCATCTTCATCAAGGGACTGGACAACCTGATAGCCACCGCACGCAGCAACAAGGTCGCCGTGCTGCTCGGCTTTCAGGATTTCAGCCAGCTTATCCGTGACTATACCGACAAGGAGGCAAAGGTGATCATCAACACGGTAGGCAACATATTTTCGGGACAGGTCGTGGGGGAAACGGCCAAAACCCTCAGCGAGAGGTTCGGCAAGATACTTCAGAAACGCCACTCCATCTCCATCAACCGGCAGGACGTTTCCACCTCCATATCCACCCAAATGGACAGTCTCATTCCACCCAGCAAGATCAGCGGACTGACACAGGGGATGTTCGTCGGCTCCGTAGCCGACAACTTCGGGGAGAGGATTGAGCAGAAAATCTTCCACTGCGAGATTGTCGTCGATGCCAAAAAAATAGCCGAAGAGGAAAAGGCATATCAGAAGATACCCGTTATCACCGGCTTCGTGGACGATGAAGGGGTGGATCACATGAAGGAAATGGTACAGGAGAACTACAACCGGATCAAGGAGGATGTCAGACGGATCGTGGCCGACGAGCTGGAGCGCATCGCCGCAGATCCCAACCTCAGACATCTTCTGGAACTGAACAAATAACCGTAAATGCAAGGCCTTCACACACGTGGAGAACCGTGTGTGAAAGGGTCCGCATTTCATCGGTTGCGTCTCCTGTGCCCCTCGTCATCGTCTTCCATCCGTTTGAGCAGAACTTCACGCAGGCGGTCGATGAAGTAGGTTCTGTCTCCCGCCTTACGCCGCCGCATCCGCGCGTAGTAGCTCGAGGCATTCTTCACGTTCACCCCCAGCACATGGCAGACGTATTCCACCACACGCCCGAGTGTCACCTCACCGCCGTTGAACATCTTCAGCTCGTGGCAGGCATACAGCAGTTCCATCAGGCAGATGACCTCTGCCGTCCAGCAGACGGGGGGATCACCCTCTGTAGTCGGCAGACCTGCCGGAGCGATGGCGGAACCGGACTTATGAATGAACCTGCATCTGTCCAGCAGACCTTTCAGGTACTCCAGCGTACCAATGATATAGGCATAGCAGGGCAAGTGCTCTTTTTGTGCTGTGCGGTAATGCTCACGCAGAATGACCAGTTTGCAACTTAGATATTGCAGCTGGAAAAAGACGAGCGTAACATCCTTTTCCACACGTTGCAGCTCATAGACCTCACGGATGAACTCGGTGTTGGCGTTTGCCAGTGTATTCCTGTCACTCTCTTCTCGCTCCAGTAACAGGAAATAGGGGATAAAAGTAAACAGTTCCATGCTGTTCGGGATTTTAATTAAACACCGGCAAGATAGCGAAACGAGCACTGATAGCCGTTACGCTTTTTATTTGAAATAAGCTCTACATCAAGCCTGATGAATTTTTATTTGCTCCGCCACCGGTGAGCCAGTGCCTGCTTCAGCCTCCCCGGAGTGCATCCCATGTTTCTTTTACAGAATTCACACAGACGGCTTGCTGATGAAAATCCGTTCCTCTCCGATATTTCTCCCAGTGAAAGTCCATGATTATATTTTATATCCAGACATATGCGTTTTATTCGCCGATTCCTTAGCCAACGTCCCGGGGGCAACCCGTAAACAGACAGAAACCTGTTTCTGAAGGCCGAATAACTCATACGGCACAGCAGGGAGAGTGTACCGACGGAATACACGCCGGGGCTGTAAAAAATCACTTTCAGACGAAATACGGCGACGGACAATATCCTCAACCGCCTTTCTGCGAACTGAAAGTCCAGTTCACTGACACAAGTGGAATATCCCCGGAGCTGTTTCCTCCGTTCCAGATAGAAGTACAGACAAACCTCCCTGCAAATATCATGCAGGGAAACAGATGGGCCTATAGCATACAAAATCTCACAAAGCCAAAGCATTTCCTCCGTGCGTCCCCTCTTGCGGCATGGCAGGACGGCATTTACCCACAACCTGCACAAAACATCCCTGTCCCGTGAAAGGAAGAGCAATACCAGAACGGCCCTGTATGCAGGACAAGCCATGCCGGGGAGTTCCGGCAGCATCTCCAGCACACGGAGCACATGCCCGCAAAGTTCAGAGTTCCCTGCGTACCTTCCCAACACGAGCAGCCTCTTTATCTTCTTCGTCCGGGAGAGTCTTCTCACATCATTGCAAAACAGGCTGACCATCTCTTTCTGCCCATCCTGCGCATGCTTTCTGAACAGTTCCAGAAGATCAGGCTCCGCCATTCCCGCCCATACCCGTTTACTTCATACCGTGCCTTATCATTCACAGCACACCCATTATTCTGATACAATCGTCATCAACCAGACACGGGTATTGCGCCAGTCGTTCCAGCACCGGTTCCAATGCGAATCCCTGTATAATTCTGTGACGTTTGCTGTCACTACAAAACACACTTTCCATCTCCATTTCAGGAAAGTAACACAGAAGATGGGCGGCAGAGGCGTCAAAAGCCACAGGGCCGTCCTCGTGAAGAAAAATGTAAATATCCGACACATTTGCACTTTCCATTCCCTTGATCAGATCTGTTATCTCCATCTTGCACATTTTATAATATTTTTACATTCTGAATGCTCCGATGAAAGTTCCTGTTTCCATTCTTCAAACCTCTGTCCGTCTATAGGTTTTAACGTTCGCAACACAAAACGGTCAGGCATAGTCTCCATATGCTCCAAAGAACCTATATACTTTTGTTCATGCTTACATGGAAATCCCACTGAAACTATCTCACCGCCACCGAGTGACTTTAACCTTCTTTTTATAGCCTTCAAAGGCTTGATCTGCGTACAGACAGCGTAAGCAGACTTTTCATAAGCTTTCCAGAAAAGCCCCTCACGATAAAGAATGATACTTCCGTTATTACCTGCTTCAGCTTCTATAAAATCCTTGCTGGTCATAATTATTTAATTTTAATATCTATAAAAATCGACCGGCTTCGCCGGTACTATCCCTACGGCCTTAAAGCCGTAGGGAAAATAATCCAATGAAACGGATACGGTCGCTACGCTCCCTATTCTTGGGAAGAACGCACCCCAAACAGGCACCCCCGATCGTAGTCGCCCAACGGGAACACGGTAGACGAGTCGAAGAACAGCTGGTAAGAGGAGCCCTGGGAGTACGGACCCGCCGACCAACAGTAGCCGTAGTTGCCAACGTCGACTATCGTCCCGTCATTGTAAATGTCGCGAATCCCCGACGCAGGGAAGAAGATGGTTTTATTTTTTGAGGAGTCAGTGTAAAAATTCCATCCCCTCAAGGAGCTGTCCCACTCTCCGTTGACTAGAGAAGGTTCAGTTACATAATCCCCGATTGTTGTGAATCCCGTAAAAGCAGCACTGAAGGGAAGTTTGAAGCCCACAGGAGAGGGATCATAAATCGTTTTTATGACATTTTCGTTACTGGCAGTATAAACTTGGTTATCGGCACTCCATAGATTTGCATATACATTATCGCCATAAGATTGACTCTGAATCACATCCGGTTTGAGAATACAATTCATGATACAATTGGAGCCGATAGAAAAGTTTTCCGTTTTAGGACTTTCCGTGTGAGCATTGCCGTCTTTGTCGTACCAGGTTTTATTGGTATTGGACAATCCGTTCGTAGGTAGGAACGGATCTTTACGACCCCATTGATAATAGGGGTGATTACTACCCATAGCGATTGAATTCGAGGCTTGTTTGATGATCACTTCCTTGCTTGCGTCTCCGGCAGTGAATTTCACCTTGCAACTACGCTCTGCATAAGTTTCGGTACGACCATCGCACCAGCCGAGATTAACGGGCATAAATTTACATTTATAGCTTTGGTGATTGGTTACCTCGATGGTTTGGCCGATATTTTCATCGGTAACCCAGATATGCCAGGACCAGAGGATGGCATCACTCGCATCCTTGATGGCGATGACGGCATTGCCCTGCCGGATAGTCGAAGCATGCACTTGGAAGGATATGTAATTCTCGGGATTAACGAATTGTTGCATTTTGGAATTATTGTATTGTACATTGGAAATCAAATCCGGTGCGTCCTGCCATAACAATTCGGCCTTGGCAGGAACACAACCGGAATTCTCTTTTATGTAAGGGCTGGTGATTGGATTGCCCGTATGGTTGATGAAAGATGTCAGAATAGAAACTCCTGTTTTATTGGAGGTATATGCAGAAGTGTTGGTCGTACCATTTTTGATGGCATTTCCATATACCAAAGGAAAACAGTAGAATCCCGAAGCACTGACAACGTAGCAGTTGGCGGTGTTCTCATCCGTTGAACCGCCATTAGTCTGGTTGGCGAGGTTATGGTGATAAATTACATCACCACATGCTGGGTTATCCCTTAACTTTTGCGCATGGGGGTCATTACTCGTCTTAATCTGTGCGCTGACAGTTGCATTGTATGATTGTGAAGTTTCTCCACCGGCTCCGGATGGGGTGAAACCGGTCAGCCAAGTGGGTGGGGTATCTGTCCATGGTCCGCCGTACTCCGAAAACTGTGCCTTCCATTGGGCGGGTTGCTTATCCCCTTTGGAGTTATGCTTGTAGCTGGTGACACTGTATTGTTGTGTACCGCCGCTATAGGTGAAGTCCCCTGGCATGCTGACGCTAAGCTCGTATGTCCAGTTTATGGAGCTGTTGGAGATCTTATAAGTGACAGTCTTTCCAATAGGCCAGACCATGCCCTTGATGTCAGCGGTTAGCGTGTGGTCGACGCTGGAATTGTCAGTGAATACCACTTCAAGTTGTGCACCATCCGGAAGAGTCTGCGGAACCATCATGAAGGTCTGTGCATCGGTAGTAAGAACTTCGCCAGTAGTTCCAGTAGTGGATTTATTCAATGTCTGCGAGAAAGTGGTAGGAGTTTCTACATTGCTCCATGACTGTGTTCCCATATTGTAAGTCCCCTTGGAATAAACATTTTTCAAACTGACGCTCTTTACGGTACCTCCCTGCATGTCAGCTCCGCACACGAACCTGATGGCGGTCAGGGCATGCCTGAAGGTGAGCGGCACGGCAGTGTTGGTGTTGCCGGACAGTTCATTCGTCTTTGCCACGAGAAGGTCTTCCTGCTCATTGACATCGACCGGAACGGTCACACTGATGACAGGAGAACCGGCATATGCGCTGCCGGAAAGCACATAATGCCCGTTGTCTTTCGGAGCGTATGCGAAGAACCTCATTTTGTATGAAGCCCCGGGCCAATAATAGGCGGAGGAAAGGACATAGTCACTGCCGGACTTGCTGGCAGTGGCATTATAGAAGTAGTCGGGGGTTCTGCTTTCGCTCCACGAACCAGTGTAGGAGTAAGCGGAGACACCGAAACTGTTGTACATATTGTCATTCTTGATGGGAGTGGCACGGGTAAGAGCTGCCCTCTTCGGACGATCGTCCGAAGAGGGTGAAGCAATGCTGTCTGTGTAAAGCGTGTGCAGGTAAAGAGGAGTGCTGCCTCCCTGCAGGGCGATGACAGTACCTTGCGGAACATCAGCATCGGTAGTGGAACGGGTTGACGGAGTCCAGGAGGAGCTGATCTCGGAGGTGAAAGATACATGCGGGGAAAGTGAAGGACGATCCATGTCATCCTCACAAGAGAAAAGGCAAATACTGCCCGAAACAAGCGCCGAAAACAGATGACGCCAAAAGGCGTACCTGCCGGGAAATGATGTAAAACGGGAAAATTTCATATCTGTTACTTTAATGAATTAATCGTACCGGTAATAAAAATCATACAAACGTTAAAAAAGGATTTCCGACATGGATACCCCTTGAAAGAAAATGTCCGGAATACCTCTGGTAAAAGTGTCTGGAAAGGAACAGACAGGGTGAAGATAGTAAAATCCGGCCCTGTCCCTCGCGGGGTAATGCAAGTCCAATCCCGTCCAGACTGATTGTTAAATTACAATCAAAAATGAAACAAAATACTTTAGATTTTACATCGCGCCATCTACCGGCTGGTCGGTCCACTTGTCAACAGTTACAGTAAACTTGATGGGGTTGCCCAGAACAGGGTCACCACCTTTACCACCGGGTATCGGCTCCGGATCAATGGTCGGATCGGTGGGTTTCGTCGGATCAGTGGGGGTCGGATCAATCTTACCAGCACCACCGCCGTTGCCGCAGAAGTTCAGCGTGTAGGTATATTTCTTACCAGGTTCCCAGTTGGTGTTGATACCTACGGCAGAGAATGCGTATTTGCCGTCCTTGGCATCACCTGCTACCGGTTGCGGGTAAAGCAGTGTTTCATTGGTGCCGTCCAGGCTGTATATGCGACAGAGCACGGACAGGTAAGCACCAATAGTTGCAGTAGTACCGTCCCATGCCGTTAGCTGCTGTGGAATAAGCATGAAGTTGTCGTCACCGAACATGATGCTTTGGGCATTAGTTGTCAGGGTGACGGACGCCCCTCCCTTGATCATGTAGGCCTTTGTAGGATCGTCTTTTTCACTCCAGTTAGACCATTGGCTTTGCTGCAGGACATAGCTGGAGTTGGTTTCCGTTTCCGGAAAGGCAAAATCGGCCTTTGTGGCGGCATTCACCAGTTTAACGCCTATGATCTCAATCTTTATCTTGTTATTGGAACATTTGGCCTTGACCTCGATCTGGGAGAGGGCGTGCTTGAAGTTCATGGCAACACCGGAACCCTCGTTGACAGCCTTAGTTCCCGTATTGTAAGAGATCACAAGATCATTTTGATTTGCAACGGCCTGTGCGGGAGAGAAATCGGTTATCTTCTTTGACGCATTGTTTATACTCACTGTGCCGGTGGGACCTTGGGGAGCATAGGCGAAGAAGGCAAGCTCATAACCCAGCCAGTAGTAAGTGGAAGCGGTTGTCCAGTTTACACCGTTATCAGGAGAACTGACACCCAGGTCCGTGAAATAATTCTTGCCATCACCGATGGCGGTCACATTGAATGCCGCCAGATTCTGCAGGCTTGTTACATTGGTACGGGTAACGGCCCTGTCCAAAGAAGCACGGAAGGAAATGCCGCCGCCATTGTTCACGTCAACGACATCATCGTTGGAACAAGAGGCCAACGCTGTTACAGCCATAGCTGCGAATAAAAGATTCTTTTTCATACAGTAAAAAATTAAAATTAAAATAAAAAAAAATATATTAAACAGATAAACTATTCATTCTTTACCTCCGTATCGTGAGGCATGGAGAGCACGGTCCGCAAATCACATGGGAACATCCACGTCAACGTTCTGCCACTCGTCAACCGTGGGATGAAAGCCTCCGCCGTTAACAATGGGCTTGGGCAGGGGAAGGCCGTCCAGCATGATATGGACATCACGGGGATCGGGGGCACCGTCAACCTGCCAGGTCACGTCAAACGTGTAGTAATTCCTGCTTCCGTCAGACATGATCACGTAGATGACCAGCTTGTGTACAGGATCTTCCGGACCGGTCTGCCCGAAAACCAGAAAGTCGGCCGTCAGGGTGGAGGTACCGTCGGAAACAACCCCGAAAGGTACGGTCACGGGATCGGACGTAAGTTCGTTGCGACCGACAAGCATTCCTCCGGACATACCGGTAAGGGCACCGGAGACACCGTCAGGAGAAATATATTTTAGATTGGACACATTCGTAATCGTAACCCGGTAACGGCATACGGAGAGTGCGGGATAGAGGGTTACCGTTTGGCTCTCTTTGGAGGGTTCAATCACAAGGTCGTAAAGACGGTCGCTGTAAAGACGGTCCGGAGACCCGGCGATACGCTCTCCCGAGGTGCCTTCCGCACGGGGAGCCGGAGAGCCCCCCACGTTCAGGACACCTTCGGGGGCATAGGCCTCAAAGCCGTCGAACGAGTCGGTGTTCCGGTAAAGCACGGACTCCGTGTCGGAGTTGACGCACAGCGCCTTGTAACGACCGGCAGGTACGTTGACATGACCTCCACGGTAATCGATGAATTCGTATGTCCGTGGTCTACCTCCATCTATAGGGAACAAGTAAAGGCGCATGGTCTCAGGAGTTGCGTCAGAAGCATTCTTCCAATCGAAAACAACCTGTATTTTAGTGTTATGGTAATGATCATAACACAGATCCTTGTGCTCGCAGGAGGTCAATGACAAGACCGCCAAAACAGCGGCGGCCAGCAATACATGGTTCATACGTTCCAACATCCTGTTCATTGTCCGCCTCCTTTCTTGTCATTATAATTGCCACGTCCCAGAAGCCACACGAGCGAGACCTCCGCTTTCGTCGGCCCGAACCAACGACGCCGCCTGGTCTCTCTCCAGACATACTGATCGCCATCGGGAACGTATGTATGGTATTCGCCGCCCCAGTAGCCCGCGCCGATGACGAAATCCAGGTTCAGACGACGGCCCACGGGCAACGAATAACCGTACTCCACACCCACGGCGTAATTGCATTT
Source organism: Bacteroides sp. 2_2_4 (assembly GCF_000157055.1). Taxonomy (NCBI): domain Bacteria; kingdom Pseudomonadati; phylum Bacteroidota; class Bacteroidia; order Bacteroidales; family Bacteroidaceae; genus Bacteroides; species Bacteroides sp. 2_2_4. The sequence goes on from NZ_EQ973368.1 coordinate 14,468, forward strand.
TTCCCAGAGGGAGCCACCCGGCTTGCCGCCCATGTAGCCTTTTCCTCCTGTCTCGAAATCGTACGTGAACAACTGCCCGTAAAAGCCCAGATGGTGTCCTGTAAGCGGTTTTTCCGCCGCGCGGCGGCCGAAATATTTGCGTACGTCCAGCTCCCCGCCGTAGAGGCGCCAGTAATTATGGCGCTTATTGCTGTTCCACCAGGCGTACATCCAGTTGCCACCGACTGCCCAGCCCTTGCCCAGGTAGAGCTCTACACCGATATTCGGGACGAGAAGAGCATCGTAGAGCAGGTTTGTCTTGAGTCCCATGTAGAAAGCTTTGGGAACATCGGCAACGGGAACGGCTGCCTGTACCGTGTCGCGGATGACGACGGTCCTTTCAATGGTATCACGGACGACGACGGTATCCCTTGGTTCCGCCTGTCGGGGCAGAACGACAGTGTCCCCGTCCATCCCTTTGGAGACCGGTTCGAACTCGCATTCGATTACGGAACAATTACGCAGTTCCGGAAAGAAATGTTCTGCCATATAATGCCATACGCGGCCGCCGCGCAGATTCATCAGCTGCCGCTTGCGGGAATCGACGACGGCACCGTTACGGGTCACCCACTCGGGAGTGTCACGAAGGATACGGAGGGCCTCCTCGCGGTAGGGCATGTCGGAAGCCTTGACAAGCGAGGCAAGCCCCTCCCAGTCATTCCCCGAAGAGGTGCATACGAATACCGAATCGGGGACGGGAAGGCGTTCCAGGATAAGGCCCCGCAAGGACGCGAGCCGTTCATCGGACAGGCGCCTGTTTGAAGCGGAATTGCCCTCGGGCGACGATCCCGAGCGCATACTGATACGGCGCAGCACGGAATGGGCCTGCCGGGAACGGATGCCCGAGAGAAGCGAGTCCAGACGGACACCGTTGTCCCGGTAGGAAAGATCCGGTGTGGAACTGCCCACGGGAAAGTAGAGCCGGTAATGCAGGGTATCACCGCAGCAAAAGGCCGGACAGAAAATACCGAGGAACAGGGTCAAAACAAAAATTCTTTTTAAATCCATCTGCAAATTAAAGATCAATAAATTATTACTTAAAAACCAAGCGATAGTTTCCACTCTCCATGACAGAGAGTGGAAAAAAGAATAAAATAGCGTAAATAGAGCTCAAAAAGGGGACTTTGTATAAATAAGATGAAAAAAAGATTGGATATAGAACATGTATAAAAGATAAATACGCAGATAAACAATAACATAACTTTATATTTTTTACTAAATGACAGAAACAATGCGAATATTATATTTGAAAGGGGATACCCCCTGTTACAATTATCCAAAATGCATCCGGGAAGGATTTTCATATTACAAATTTTGTAAAATAGAAATGGATGAAGATCCCAATGAGACTGATTGTATTTGGTTTGTAACGGAAGGAGAACTGGAGGTATCCTGCAACGGAGAAAAAACAAAGATTTTGGCCGGTAATATGATTTGTTTCAGCAGGGGAAGCATATGCAGGATATTCTCACGGGGAAAAGCGACTGTTGTCATTGCACAATTTGACAACATCGTCCAAAGTTGTGAAAAGATATTATTCTCACAGCTTAACAGTCTGAGTTTCCCGGGTGAAAAAGCAATATATCCACTTGAAATTAGAACCAGATTACAAATGTTTCTCAAGCTTTTAATAGGCTATCTGGAGGATGGGGCCAATTGCGTTCATTTTCATGAAACAAAGCTGAAAGAGCTGTTCTGGAACATACAGTTTTATTATACTAAAACGGAACAAGTTTCCTTTTTCCGTCCTATATTGGGGAATGAGCATGAATTCAAAAAGAAGGTGCTTGATAATTACAGAAATGCCAGGACAGTAAAGGAACTTGCCCGCCTATGCGGAAGTTCTCTTTCTACTTTTAACAGGAAATTTTTAAAAGAGTTCAGAGAGCCTGCGAGTGAGTGGTTGCAGAAACAAATAAACACTATTATTAAATATAAATTAGCTGATGAGGATATACCGATAGGGAATATAGCTGATGAATTACATTTTTCTTCACATGCCCAATTTTGTAGATACTGTAAAAGGAACTTCGGATATACTCCCGGAGAATGGAGAAAACTACTGAAAAATAGTGATAAAACTCCAGAGAAGCTATCCGGAAGAATGTAATTGAGTGAAAAAGATAAAAAACAGACTTGTTATGATAATTATAGTTAATTGACATCTGTCTAACTTTGCGACCGAAATTTCAATGTTGTCATAACATTGTTTTTTGCAAATAAAAACAGTCTATTAATAGGCTTTCCACTCTCTGTCATGGAGAATACAAGAGCATGCTTGCAAATATATCATATCCCCAATTAAATAGGACACCATAACTATAAAATTAACATATATTATCTGCTATGTGATTATTCACTTCGTCCAGTACCGACCGGTCAAGTTCCTTCAGATAAATTCTGGTCACTTTCTCCGAAGAATGCCCCAAACATTCACTGATGGTATGAAGCGGGGTACCGTTTTCACGGGCCATTGTTGCCCAGCAGTGACGGGCAGCATGCAGACGCAAAGGAATATTTATATCGATTCTTTCGGAAATCTTTTTCAGTGTATACCTTATCTTGTTATAAGCTTTTTTATACCCCGAATAAGGAGTTTCAGATTCATCAACCAGAGGGAAAAGATAGTCACCGGAAGTATCTCCATACCTTTCCAGCAAACTCTGTATCTGCCGGTTAATACCTATTTCAAGCAACTGACCGGTCTTCTGCCTTCTATAGCGGATTACCCCGGGAAAAATATCGCTCTTTTTTAGAAAAGCAATATCTACGAATGACATTCCGCGAGTATAGATACTGAACATAAAAACATCTCTGGCCAAGCATTCCGGTGTTCCGACTGAAAGTGACAGGTTGGCAAGAGACTTCACCTGCTTCATAGGAAGACTTTGTTTGACGGTCTTTTCAGACCGGATTCTGATATTGCAAAAAGGTGAAGGAAATACCAGATTCAATTCAAGACATCCACGCCTGTACACCGCTTTCATATTATGTAAATAAAACCCTATCGTATTCTTGCCCACACCGGCCTCCAGGAGAGTATCACGATACTTAATGACAAGGCGGGAAGAAAGATGTGCAAATGGAAAATCAGTCTTACACAAATGTTTTTGCATGGAATGCAGGGTCGCCTCATACGCTTTTGCCGTCCCTTCATGCCCGGTGTCGAAAAGCACACGGATTCTCTCACGGAAATAGCTGTAAAAACCCACTTTGCCAGTCAGGGTTTCATAGACTCTGGATATATCACATGTCGTATATTCATTACCCTCCCTTTCCAATATGCCTATGGCTTTATCCAAGATTTTACAAATTTTCCGGCATGTACGGTTCATGCGTCGGACAGTTTCCATGGTATATACACCATTAAAGAGTACTCGTCCGCTAAAAGAATCAAACTCACAGGGGGTAATGCTGTATCCTGTATAAAAAACTTTCTTTTTCCGTTTATGAAGGACCTGCACAGCCAATGGATAGGCCCCGCGACTATTACACCGCCCCTTTACTAATACCGTTTTTACTGTTGCCATAACTATAAATACATTACAAATGATTATACGAATTAACTGTTTGCATAAAAAAATGCAAAAATCGCATGAAAGAAGCAAAACAGCAAACAAAACACCATATGAATCGAATTGGGTAAGTTGATATTTTATCAACAATGTTAACTGTATTAAAATATGTTTCCAGGTAGAATTGCAACAATTTGAAACAAGCTATTACTGTTTTCGACTTAAATTTCTAAATTTGCAGTCACAAAAGATTTTTGGCAGAATAAAAGTGAGTATAAAATTATAAATAAAAGTTATATGGGAATCAAGAATCTAATAACACTCTTATCTTTTTTATTCGTCTTATTCTCCTGCGAAAAAGAAGAATTTGAGCCGGAAATTAATCAAAGAACCACCTTTATGTATTTCCCATGGTCCGAGGATTTAATAGACTATTTCTATAACAATATTTCTGATATGGAATATGCCATAAAAGAAACAGGCTTGAAGAATGAAAGAGTGATTGTTTTTCTTTCTACAAGTCCCATCAAAGCCCAAATGTTTGAAATTATTCTTTCAAAATGGAAATTGTATCCATTCCATTTTGAAAGAATACGAAAATCCCCAATTTACCATAGAACCTGTATTAACAGATATTCTCAATGATATGAAGACATTTGCCCCGGCAAAGTCCTATTCCATGATTATAGGTTGCCATGGTATGGGATGGCTGCCTGTTAATGGCAGCAAGTCAAGAATGTTGCAGGATTTCAGGCATCACTGGGAATACAAGAATGTACCTCAAACACGTTTCTTTGGCGGGCTATCCGCCGAATACCAAACAGATATAAAAACCCTTTCCAACAGTATAAAAAATAGTGGATTATCTATGGAATATATCTTATTCGACGATTGCTATATGTCCTCCTTAGAGACTGCGTACGAGCTACGTCATATAACAGATTACATAATAGCTTGCCCCACGGAAATAATGGCATTCGGCATGCCTTATTCCACAATGGGAAAACATCTTTTATCAAGAGAACCAAATTATAAGGCGGCATGTGATGCTTTCCATCAATTTTATTCCACCTATCAATATCCTTATGGAACTTTAGCCGTAACAAACTGTAGCGAATTAGATAATTTGGCGGCACTGATGAAACGAATAAACCAACAATACATATTTGATAATACCCAAGAAGGCTTTGTACAGCCTATGGATGGATACAGTCCTGTTATTTTTTACGATTACGGGGATTATGTAAAAGTATTATGTAAAAACGACAGCACTCTGCTGTTACAATTTTCTGAAACTTTAAATAAAGTAGTTCCTTACAAAACACACACAGAAAAATATTACTCAGCAAGCCGTGGTGCAGTGCCAATAAATTCATATTCTGGAATAACAACATCTGAACCAAGCCATAATGTTAAAGCAAATGATTATAATCAAACGCTATGGTATCAGGATACTCATTAAAATTATTCCCGGCATCTCGTCAACTACATAAACTATTATAGTGATAAAATGACAAAGTGGATAATCCACCAAAAAAATAATATTTTTTCTTATTTACCGAAAACCAGCCAACAAATCATAAACTATTTGTCTGGGGCACAAAGATCAAAAATACAGTACGAGCAAACCGAATAGAGGATCTTTGTGCCCCGGAGGATGAAACCTTCCCTTACAAATTGGCATGTGGAGTTAGCTCTATGGAGGAAAATAGAAAAATACGAGATTCGGCTTTGGAGAATCTTCCCCATGTGTGAGATACAAAATTTATTTCGAATGCAGAGGCACACTACCCGCCAATATCTTCCTAAACACTCTATTTGCCGTCTAAACGTCCAATTGATTGATCAATCAATATTGATATGCTTCCGAAAGAAAAACGTTTCAAAATTTCATATTTTCAGAAAAGCTGGTATTTTTGCCTGTGAAAAAGTTTTCCAATAGTAATGCAACGCAAAATGATAAAAATAGGACGGTCGCTAAAACATTACTTTTTTCTATAATCCGATACTAAAACAACAAATATTCAAATAGTTGAATAAATCAATCACTGTTTGAAATAAAAAGTTGTATAAATAAAAAGGCAGAAAAGTTGTGAGAATCCCCCATTGGTCAATAATTAAATACAGACAAAGCAACAATAGCTATCCCCAAAATTATAGTATGGTATTACCCTGATAAATAAGGCAAGGATATATTTGCTGTTGTTTAAGCATTTATTCTATTAACTATTCTTAGTTTTATCTCGAAGGAAAACATTTCATGACTCCCGGAAAAGTCACAATATCAAAAAAAGCTGGCCGATACCCATGGGATACTTTTCTTGATAATCCTCCTACCCCACCGTATTCTCTGTCATGTACTCAAAAACGGGACCGTTCTTTTCCGGCCCGCCGTTCGGATCATCTAAAATATCCGATGAATGATTCTTCCGCAACGTCTTGATGTTGCCTGCGATGTATAAAACGAATCACACAAAATAGGAAACAGGAGACATTTCATGCCAACCGGTAGCCACTTGTACCCGATCGTCACGTTCCCTCTCGTCCTACAACCACTTAAGCCTACCTTCGTACCGCAATTAACTTTATTGTTTCACAATTTAATCCGATTGATTTATGGACAATCTCAAAGATTTCAAGAACGAGGCATTGGTAGTCACCAACGCCTCCGAGGGTAACACGCCGCACATCGTTCAGGGTATTGAGCCTGACGGTTCACTCCGCACCAAACCGCTGGCACAGGCAAAGCCCTCCGAGACTTTTCTGCACATCGACCGCAACGAGTCCGTGATCGGGACGTTCTTCTCCAACATGAACCGCCAGTATGATCGACCGTCGGACTTCCGCTTCTACCACCTGCCGGTGGAAATGTTATCCGCAGCCAAGGACCTGGTGGAAATATTCAAGTTTCCCAAAGAGAACGAACAGCTTCTTTCCAGTTACGCCATTGACATCCGGCAACCGGCACAGGAGCAGAGCATCACGGGCGACACTCCGCAACAGACCACCCGTTGGGGAGTGGACGAGATGGATTGGCAGCAGCTCGCACGCATGGGCGTAACCCCCGAATCGTTGGGCGAAACGGGCATGCAACGCCTGCTGAACGGCCACGAGTCCGCCGTCCTCGACATCAGGATCTCCTTCGAGGGTATCGACTTTGAAACGCCGGCCTGCATTCGTCTGGTGGAATCAGCCGGCGGCAAACCGGTCCTGAACGTGGAGTGCTGCAAGCGGTATCCCGAACTGGACCGACCGTACATGGGTACGGAGCTTTCTCCCGAAGTGAAAGAGAATCTTTCCAGGAGCAACAATGCCGGCTGCGTCGTTGAGCTGGAACTTGCCGGAGGAGTGCGTGAGCCGTGTCTGCTCTCGCTCAATCCCAAAACCAACCGCCTGCACCATGTTCCGGTCAGTGAAATCACCATACCGCAGGAAGTGAACCGAGTACGACTCTCCGACGACCAGACCACAAGGCTGGCACGGGGCGAGTCCGTGCTGGTTGAGAACATGTGGTCCGAAAAGAAACAGGGATATTACGACGCACGCCTCCAGTATAACGTCTGCAAGGGCGGCTTCACTTATGACTTCAGGGGGCTGAATCGCAAACAGGCGCAATCAGAGACACAGATGCGAAGCCGTGAACTGGTCATACCACAGGTACTCAAAGGCGTCGGGCTGACACCCGAGGTACGGGAGAAGTTAGCCGCCGGCAAGACAGTCCATATCAAGGACATGACTGACAACGAGGGAAACTTGTTCAGTGCTTTCGTCCGTGTCAACCACGAGCGGGCAAAGTTCGATTTCTTCAAATGGAACCCGGACAAGAGCAAAAAGCAGGGACAGTCGCAACAGGCGGCCGTCCGTCAGGACGGCACGAAGCCGGAAAACACCGTCAGCCGGAACCGCCCGGTACAGAAAACCGATAAGAAAGGAGTATCCATTTAACCATTCACATAAATAATACATTATATATGAAAGTTATCATTGCAGAAAAGCCCAGCGTGGCGCAGGCCATAGCGTCCGTAGTGGGCGCACGCCAACGGAAAGAGGGATATCTAATGGGGGACGGATATGCCGTGGCATGGGCATTCGGGCATCTGGTCGGTCTTGCCATGCCCGAAAGTTACGGTCTCTCCGGTTTCCGTCGGGAACACCTGCCCATATTGCCACAAGAGTTCAGGCTTGTTCCCCGCCAGGTGCGAGAGGGTAAGGCTTACAAGGACGATCCCGGAGTCGTCAGGCAATTGGGAGTGATCCGGGACCTGTTCGACAGGTGCGAGTCCATCATCGTCGCCACCGACGCAGGTCGTGAGGGCGAGTTGATTTTCCGTTACGTGTACAACTATCTCGGTTTTACCAAGCCCTTTGCCCGTCTGTGGATCTCCTCGCTCACCGACAAGGCCATCCGTGAGGGGTTGCGGAATCTCAGGGAGGGAAGCCTTTACGACAACCTTTACCTCTCCGCCAAAGCCCGCAGCGAGGCGGACTGGCTCGTGGGCATCAACAGCTCTCAGGCACTCAGCCTTGCCGCCGGACAGGGCGTGTTCTCCCTGGGACGGGTACAGACACCCACATTGGCGATGATCTGCTCACGCTACCGGGAGAACAGGCAGTTCGAGTCCCGGACATATTTCCGGATAAAGGTTTCGGTCTCTAAAAACGGCATCGACTTTTCCGCACTCTCACAGAACCGCTTCGATGATCTCGACACAGCCACCGCCAAGCTTCGTGAGGTTAAGGACGGCGGTACGCTTGCCGTCACTTCCGTAGAACGCAGGGAGGCCGTTCAAGAGCCGCCGTTGCTCTATGACCTGACCGCCTTGCAGAAAGAGGCCAACAGCAAACTGGACTTCTCGGCCGACAAGACGCTCACGCTTGCGCAAAGCCTGTATGAGAAGAAGGTGCTAAGTTATCCGCGTACCGGCAGCCGTTATATATCCGAAGATGTCTTCGAGGAGATTCCCTCACGCATAACGCTCTTGCAACAATATCCACGCTTCGCCGCCATCGCATCCGCTTTGCGGGACACACCGCTCAACCGCCGTCCGGTCGATGATGCCAAAGTCACCGACCACCATGCGCTGCTCGTTACCGAGAACCTGCCCGAAGGTCTGTCGCAGGACGAGCGGGCTATCTACGAAATGGTTGCCGCACGCCTGCTCGAAGCCTTCTCCCCGCATTGCGTCAAGGAAATGACCGAAGTTGCCTTGTCCGCAGGCGGTGAGATATTCACCCTCAAGGGGGCGGTCGTCAAATCCGCCGGTTGGCGTGCCGTGCGTGGTGAACCGGAAGAGGAGGTGGAGGAAGCCACATTGCCGGAGTTACAGACGGATGAAACCCTGCCGCTGCTCGCTTCCGAAACGGTGGAGAAGCAGACCAAGCCCAAACCGCTGCATACCGAAAGTTCGCTGCTCTCCGCTATGGAGCATTGCGGCAGGGAGATCGGCGACGGGCAGCTGCGTACCGCAATCTGGGAGGCCGGTATCGGAACTCCGGCCACCCGTGCGGCCGTTATCGAGACATTGTTCGCCCGTAACTATATACGCCGGGACAAGAAGAACCTTGTGCCCACCGAAAAAGGACTGGCGGTTTACGATACGGTAAAGGACAAGAAGATTGCCGATGTCGAAATGACAGCGGCGTGGGAGGAAACCCTCGCCAAAATAGAAACCGGAGAGGCCGATGCGCCCTCTTTCCGCCGGGACATAGAGGTCTATACCGCACAGATCGTTGCCGAACTGCTGGCCGCCACCCTCGATGTCGCTCCTTCAGGGGAGCAATGCACCTGTCCCAAATGCAAGAAGAGCCGCATCCTGTTCTTCGACAAGGTCGCCAAATGCGCCGATGTCGATTGCGGATTCACCCTGTTCCGCAACAAGGGAGGCAAGGTGTTGACCGACAAACAGATTGTCGGGCTGGTGACCACAGGCCGCACCCCTCTTGTCAAAGGCTTCAGGAACCGTGAGGGCAGGAGCTTCGATGCCGCACTGGTGCTTAATCCCGATTTTACCGTAGGCTATTCCTTCCCGGACAGGAAACCGCAGGGAGAAAAAAGCGGCAGGAAGAGATAACCCGTCCGGAATTGTATCACTTAATAACGATAATTATATGAATCAGAATAAATCCAACGTGCCGGTATCCGTAGCGGAAGAACCGGATGAATTGTCTTACTACCGTCTTACCCTGTTGTCCTTCCTGCGTGAGTCGCATCCCGATTTGGCGGATGACGAGTCTTTTGTCGCCACCCGTAGCGAGCAGGCCGCCGAAGCCTTCAGCGCAGCCGTCCGTTCCGGCCTGACCTACGACGATGCGGCACAACAGGCGAACGCCCTGCTTTTTCAGGGGTTGCATTTCTCTCCTCTGGACACGCTGGTTACCGTCCTCTGGAACGAGTTCGCCGCCGAAGTCCCCGAAGGCAGCGCACGCAGCGTGGCCTTGCAGCTGCTTCCCGAATGCCGGAAGGTCTTCGCCGGCTATACGCTCTCGGATGATTTCATGTTCAGCCCGGAGTTCGGGCAGCTCTATGACGAGCTGACAGGTATGGTTGTAATCTGGTTGGAAGAGAATGGCTTATAATAAAAAGGCGCATCTCAGGGACAATATAGAGGTAATCCGGCTGATGTTCCGTTTGGAGAAGGAACAGCGCACCGCCACACCGGAGGAAGCGGGCATACTCACCGCCTACTCCGGGTTCGGAGGTATCAAGGCGGTTCTTTCCCCTTTCGGGAAACTCACCGACATACTCCGCTGGACACAGACCGACCGTGAACTGTTCCCCCTGATTACGGAACTTCACAACGTCCTGCGTGACGGGGCCGCTGACGAGCGTGAGTACAGGAGGCTGGTGGCAAGCGTGAAGGCATCCACCTTTACCGCTTTCTACACGCCGCCGACAATTGTCAATGCCATTGCCTCTTCTTTGGGCGAACACGGAGTGTCGCCCGGCCGTTTTCTCGATCCTTCATCGGGAACCGGCAATTTTGTCTCGGCCTTCCGACCGCAATGCCACTCCGCATCCGGCAACATTCCCGAAATTGTTGCCTATGAAAAGGATTTGCTTACCGGCCGCATCCTTGCCCGGCTCCATCCCGAAGCGCAGGTCAATATCAAGGGCTTCGAGGAGTTGCCCCCGCACCGCAACGGCTATTTCGATGTGGTGAGCAGCAACATCCCCTTCGGTGACATACGTGTTTTCGATCCCTCCTTCGACAACGGCACGGCGAGGCGTTTTGCGCTGAACAGCCTGCACAACTATTTCTTCGCCAAAGGGTTGGATGCCGTCCGTGAGGGAGGCGTCCTCGCCTTCATCACCTCACAGGGGGTGATGAACTCCGCTATGGCCTATCCCGTAAGGCAATACCTGATGAACCGATCCCGGCTGTTATCGGCTGTCCGCCTGCCCAACAACCTCTTTACCGACTATGCCGGTACGGAGGTGGGCAGCGACCTGATCATCTTGCAGAAGGACACGCTTTCCCAAAGGGAATATACGTCACTCGAACGGTCTTTCGTGGAAGTCGGCACGCAGGCCGACGGGACGACGCAGAACGAGTATTTCGAGCATACCGCCGCCATCGTGCATACACGTGGCCATGTCGGTACCGATCCCTACGGCAAGCCGGCACGCATCTACCTGCATGACGGGGGTATGGAAGCCATCGCCGCCGACATGAAGTATTTCCTTGACCGCAACCTCTCGGAACAGCTCGATCTGGACTTGTATCTCCGCCATTCACCCGTGCAGGAGTTCCGCAATCTGGTGAGCCGTCCGGCGGAAACCATGCAGCAACGCATCGCACAGGTGCGGGAAATCAACCGGTCCGGTAACATGAACGGACATTCCACTTCTACGGATCGACAGGCGGTACAGGTGGAGCGTCGGACTTCCACGCCGGAGCAGCCCTCAACGGATGCCCGGCCAACCGCCGCAAAGACCACGCCGGAGCCGGTCATGTCCCTGTACGACCTTTTCGGCTTCACACAAGAGGAGCGTTCACAGGTCAGGAAAAGGAAAACAAGGAGCACGAAGAAGGACTCCAGGCAGTTGTCCCTTTTCGATATGCCACCGTTGGAGCAACATCCCGCCCCGGCCGAACCGACTCCCCAAGAGAAAGAGCGGCAGGAGCGGGAACGGCAAGAACAGGAACGCCGCCGGCAGGAGGAAGAGGCCGCACGGCAGGAACGCATGAAGCCCCGTCCTTATCCGGCCGGCCTGCAGGGACACCACCGCAACGGCTCCCTTGTGGACGATGACGGGCAGATAGGCTACCTCTCCGCCATTGGCGGGGCCGCACCGGTATTCAACCCGTTGGATCTGCCCGAACGCCAGCGACGCCGTGCGTCGCTCTACATCGAGATACGTGACACCTACCATCACCTGTACGAGAACGAGGCGGCCGCCCATGCCGCAAATCCGGCGTTGCGCACCATGCTCAACACTCTTTACGATGACTTCATCCGTCAGTTCGGCAATCTGAACGACAGGAAGAACATCGACCTGTTCCGCATGGATGCGGGCAACCGTGAGATATTGTCGCTGGAACGTTACATCGACGGCCGGGCGGTCAAGGCCGACATCTTCGACCATCCCGTCTCGTACAACATCAACGAGATCACCCATACCGATGATGTGCACGAGGCACTCACCGCCTCGCTCAACAAGTACGGCAACGTGGACATGGCGTACATGGAGTCCCTGACCGACAAATCGCAATCTGACTTGTTGGAGGAACTGCGTGGACGGATATTTTACAATCCCCTCTCGAAGAACTACGAGATTGCCGACCGTTTCATTTCCGGCAACGTCATGGCCAAGGCCGAACACATCGAGGAATATTTGCTGTCGCATCCCGACAACGGCGAGGCACGTATTTCCCTCGAAGCCCTGCGGCAGTCGCTGCCCACGCCCATACCTTTCGAGGATCTGGATTTCAATTTCGGCGAGCGTTGGATACCGGCGGGAGTGTACAGCCGCTACGCCTCATGGCTGTTCGACACGGACGTGTCCGTCCGTTATACCGCCAGCAACGACGAGTACAGCATCAAGGCCGATATGACATCCCCACGCATCATGAACCAATATTCGGTGCGTTCGGAAAGCCGCATCTTCAACGGCATCGCCCTTATGCGCCATGCCATCCACAACACCACGCCCAACATCACCAAGACCGTATTGGACAAGACGGGCAAGGAAATGAAGATACGTGATCCGGAGGTTACCCTGCTTGCTAACAGCAAGATTGACGAGATCCGTAACGGCTTCTCCGACTGGCTCATGGAACAGTCGCCGGAGTTCAAGCGGAAAATGGCGGACATGTATAACCGCAAGTTCAACTGCTTCGTCCGTCCCAAGTACGACGGCTCGCACCAGAGCTTTCCCGGTCTTGACCTCAAGGGGCTGGGCATTCCCGACCTGTATCCCAGCCAGAAGGACTGCATCTGGATGCTCAAGCAGAACGGAGGGGGGATCGCCGAT
>NZ_EQ973368.1:29989-58723 GCF_000157055.1 Bacteroides sp. 2_2_4
TGGCGGCAAGACGCTCATCATGTGCTGTGCCGCCTACGAGATGAAGCGTCTGGGACTGGCGAACAAGCCCCTTATCACCGGCCTGAAGGCGAACATCCACGAGATCGCACAGACCTTCGCCACCGCCTACCCGAACGCCAAAGTCCTCTATCCCGGCAAGGAGGACTTCACGCCGGAACGCCGTGTCGAGATTTTCCACCGGATGAAGAACAACGACTGGGACGCCATCATCCTCTCGCACGAGCAGTTCGGCATGATACCGCAGTCCCCCGAAATCCAGCGTGACATCCTGCAACAGGAACTGGACAGTGTGGAAGAGAACCTCGAAGTCCTCTACCAGCAGGGTGCGGAAGTGAGCAACGCACAGATCAAGGGCATGGAGAAACGCAAGATGAACCTTGAGGTCAGGCTGAAAGAGCTGCTCCACGAGATCGAAACCTGCAAGGACGACGTGGCGGACTTCAAGCGCATGGGCATCGACCACCTCTTTGTCGATGAGAGCCACCGGTTCAAGAACCTGATGTTCACCACCCGGCACGACCGTGTGGCAGGTCTGGGCAACAGCGAGGGCAGCCAGCGTGCGCTCAACATGCTCTTCGCCCTGCGCACCATCCAGCAGCGCACCGGCAAGGACCTGGGAGCCACCTTCCTGTCGGGAACCACCATTTCCAACTCGCTGACCGAGCTGTACCTGCTCTTCAAGTACCTGCGCCCCCGGGAATTGGAGCGTCAGGGGATCAACTCCTTTGACGCATGGGCGGCGGTGTTTGCTCGGAAGTCCGTCGATTACGAGTTCTCCGTCACCAACGAGGTGGTGCAGAAAGAGCGTTTCCGCTACTTCATCAAGGTTCCGGAACTCGCTTCGTTCTATTCCGAGATCACCGACTTCCGTACCGCAACCGACATCGGCATCGACCGTCCGGAAAAGAACGAGATACTGCACAACATACCCCCGACGCCCGACCAGAGGGAGTTCATACAGAAGCTCATCGAGTTCGCCAAGACCGGCAATGCCACCGTACTGGGCCGCCCGCCACTGAACGAGAGGGAAGAGAAGGCGAAGATGCTCATCGCCACCGACTACGCCCGGAAGATGTCGCTCGACATGCGGCTCATCGATCCGCTCTCCTACGGCGACGACAAGGACAACAAGGCCACCCATTGCGCCGATATGATTGCGAAGTATTACAATAAATACGCCGGGCATAAAGGCACTCAGTTCGTTTTCTCGGACTTGGGAACCTACAAGCCCGACCAGTGGAATCCGTACAGCGAGATCAAGCGCAAGCTGGTGGAGGATCACGGCATCCCCGAAGACCAGATACGTTTCATTCAGGAAGCCAAGACCGAGAAGAAGCGCAAGGCGATGATCGAGGCGATGAACGAGGGAAAGATACGTGTTCTCTTCGGCTCGACTGAAATGCTGGGCACGGGAGTCAACGCCCAGAAGCGGTGTGTCGCCATCCATCATCTCGACGCACCGTGGCGGCCTTCGGACTTGCAGCAGCGGGACGGCCGGGGCATCCGCAAGGGCAACGAGGTGGCCAAGCTCTATGCGGACAACAAGGTGGACGTGATAATCTACGCAGTGGAGAAGTCGCTTGACAGCTACAAGTTCAACCTGCTCTACAACAAGCAGCTTTTCATCACCCAGCTCAAGCAGAACAACATGGGTTGCCGTACCATCGACGAGGGAGGCATGGACGAGAAGGGAGGCATACCTTTCTCAGAGTACGTGGCGGTGCTTTCCGGAAATACCGACCTGCTCGACAAGGCACGGTTGGAGAAGCGGATTGCCGGCATGGAAGGGGAGCGCAAGGCCTTCCAGCGTGGCAAGGGGGAATCACGCATCAAACTGGAAACTTTCCTGGCGAACCGGGCAAGCAACGATGACATCATCGCCCGTGTCAGGAAGGACAAGGCCGCCATCGAGAGCCGTATGCAGTACGACAAGGAGGGCAACAGGCTCAACCCCTTGAAGATTGACGGCGTGGCAGGCGATGATCCGAAAGTGATTGCCGCCAAGCTCCACGAGATAGAGGACAGGGAACGCACGCACGGCCAGCCGAAGGTCATCGGCTCGCTCTATGGCTTCGACATCGTTGTCAAGACCGACACCACCGTCAAGGACGGTCTGGACTTCTGCGAGAACCGTTTCTTCGTGCGTGGCGAAGGCAACTTCCTCTACAACTATAACAACGGCCGTTTGGCGGTCGATCCGAAAACCGCCTGCCAGAACTTCATCAACGCCTTCGACAGCATCCCCCGCCTGATAGAGAAATACACGAGGGACAACGAAGCCATTGAGAAGGAACTCCCCGTCCTGGAACAGGTCGTCGGGGAAGTCTGGAAAAAGGAGGACGAGCTGAAGCAGCTCAAGGCCGACCTTGCCGCTCTCGACCGCAAGATCCTGCTCTCTCTCAAATCAGTGGATGCGCAGGAAAAAAGCACCGACGGAGTGATCGAAGTCGTGCCCTCCCAACCGGTAACGCCCGACGGACAGGATAACGCCCCCGCCGCCGGCATACCCGTCGCCGATGCTCCGCCCGGCAGTCCCTCACCGGGCAGTGTCCCCACACAGGACACGCCCCCTGCCGAGCCTTATGTCCACCGGATGCCCGACTTCCTCGCCGACAGGCAGCGCACTCCGCCCAAACTAAGCGGAATGCCCAAAAGCATCAGCATCAAAGAGGCAATGGGAGCGCTTGGCGGCAAGCTCGTCATCGGAGGCGTCCCCAAGTCCGGCAACAAGGACGATCCCGATCCTGACCGGCCCGAAAAGCCCAAACCCAAGCTGAAGTTATAGCTCCTGTAACCGAAGCCATAAAAACAATCCCACTCCGCCAGCTTCCCATGAAACAGCGGAGTGGGGTTTAAGTTTTTGTATAGCTAAAATTTAGAGCTAATGGCAAAGTTCTAATAAATTCAAGAATATAATATGATTAAGACATTCAATAGTACAAAATCATAGATATCATTATTACATTGTAAATGCAGTAATGGATTTAAACTCTTCATAAATCTTTCTTGCCTTCAAGTTTAAGATTTGCTTTCTTCTCTACAAAATATTTAGCACCGTTATCTATTATAATCGGAGCTTCTTTAATTAGGGATATTCAGTAAATGTCTCTAAAAAATAAGATGGCATATGAAGATGATAGGGCATGACCATTTCATATGCCATTCTTATTGTCATTTTTCCGTGCTTTCTCACATACTTCTATCCGACAGGACATGACGTTCCGGAAGAAGTCTGATGACCTCTTCTGATTCTGTGAGTAAAATCATCTCATGCTGCTTTAGCTGTTTTGTTTCTGATTTTTTCTATCATCAGTATGGCATTTGCCGTATGTATTCCAAAGAAAATCCACAGTATTTCCGTCTTCCTGTTTCTGGCCTTTATCCTTGAGAGCGAGTAATGTTGCTTTTGAGTGCCGAAGCTTCCTTCAAGCCGTGTTGCCCTTTCTTTTGAGAGTTCGCTTCTAAGCACCTTCCTCAAAGGCTCATCTTTGGCCGCCCTTCCCTTGCGCACAAAGGATGTGGATATCCCATATTTTGTACAGAACTTTCTGTTGGCATTATTGGCATATATGGAATCGGCAGCCACACATCTTACCCTTACATTCATAAGCTTCTGCTGCATACGGATACAGTCCTTCAAGCGTATACCCTCATTGAATGCCTTGAACGAGAGGTGTTCGATGAACGATATGCCGTCTATCTGTATATTATTGACCTTTGCACCGAACTCGACGGACTTGGTTTCCTTGCCTCTGACGATGGGACGTACATAATGACGGTCAATGCTGACGATGCGGTCACTGACTTTCCGCCCTTCAAACATTTCCTTTTCTTGTACAAGCACCTTTCTGATGATGGAAAGACGCTTATGGTAATCCTGGGTATATCGGAGTAAAGCACCGTACTCGCTATGGATCCCATCCCTTTGACTGAGGAGCTTTTCAAGAAGCTTGATCATACGGCGCTTAAGCATTCTTGTCCTTGAAGCTCTCCTCTTTCTTTTCTTGCAGTAGGACAGATAGGATTCCGCCACATTCCTGTATTTGTTGCGCGGACGCCTTATGCCCAGCTCCCTGCAATGCCGGCATATATGCCTGTAGAGCCATTCGAGGCTTTCCCAAAGGAGTTTCATGTCCGTAGGAAAACGCATGTGGCTTTCATAGCATGTGGCATCGGTCATGCAGACGTGAAGGTTATCAAGATAAGGTTTCCAGTGTGAAGCCAGGAGCTCCTGGAAAGAATCAATGTCAAGGCGGGATGCTATCTCATTACGGATGGCACTGACTATCTTGAAGTTGGTTATGGGAAGGGACGGGGGAATCATAATTCCACAGAAAATCTGGTAGTGTATGTTCCCGTTCAGATGTTCCACCAGTTGCCTGTCGGAGAATCCGGTGTATGCCTTCAGGACCATAAGGGCGATCTTTGCGGAAGGACTGAATCTGTTCCTGCGTCCCAGGCGCCGGTCCGACAGGCCGGCGGCTTTTGCCATACATTCAAACGGAAAGACAGAATGAAGCTTGCCAAGCTCACTCTCATTAAAACTCTTGCGGTATTTTTCCAGAATATCAAATTCTGTAAAACCCAAAGTAGGGTGAATTTCTGAAATATTCACTATCTTTGCCATATCTTATTAGTTTGGATATTTCCCCCGTTTTGGCCGTCAAACCTTATTTTCGGGGGAATACCTAAAGATACAAAAAAGCCAACTAATTCGCAATACTTTGTGTATGAATTAGTTGGCTGATTTTGTAATATTTAATGAATGTCCCTAATTAGTCGAACCATCATATTTCTCACAAGAGCTGTGAAATGACATTATATCAAACAATATGCTTCGAAAAAAATATTTTCATTTTTTATAACAATTAACTTCTTTCCAAAATTTATATAATTCAGCTTTTGTATCTTCTTCAGCTTTAAATATTTCTGCTAAATCATATTTTTTTAATACCCACGCCTTAGTAGATGCTTGTAGTGTATTTTTAGTACTCTTCTCTTCTATTATATCATACTTTATCAATAATGGAATGATTTCATTTATTATAAGATCAAAATTTTTGGAATTATAAATAGGATCTTCTTTTATATTTGACTCATATTGATAAGTTGATTTTATATATTTATTTAAAAAACGTTTTACACATTTTCTAAATTCTGAATTATGAACTACAACTTCATTAACTACAGTTGTTTTATCTTCTTCATATATTATTTGCTTATTCTTTAATTGCTGAATAATATTATATGGAGAATATTCGGAAAAATACTCTTCGTCTTCAGTTATAGAAGTTACCATGTTAATGGTACAGTTAGGTTTTATCCTGACATCTGTAAACATATTTTCTGAATTTTCGTAAAAACGAATATCAGTAAAAGAGCACGAATCAAATGTGACATTTTTTAATATCGTCTTGCGAAAACTTATATTAATGAACATGCAATTTTTAAACGTAATATTACATAAAAATTTATTTTCAAAGATTAAGCTAGAGAATGTAATTTTTTCTCCGATTTCTAATAAGCCTTCTGGTTTGTAATCGTCTAGAATATATGGAAGCAATGTTCCAATATTAGGTTGCAAATAGGTTGGCTTCCATTCCTTCTTTTTTACAGAAATTAATCCCTTTACAATAGGCAATACACTTTCTTTATTTATTCGTTTAGATAAATATTGTGCTACAGAGTCAGGAAGTTGTGCTAAATACAGGAAATTACTTGCTTTTGAAAAATTATTATCGGCTACCGCATCATGTAAAATTTGTTCAAATGATCTTGCTACAAAAAAGTGTTTAAATTCTTCATGGTCAAATTTTCTGTACCAATCTTTATTTTCAACAGGAACTAATAGAGCATAAGACTCTATCATCCTAATAATTAAAGGTTGTATTCTAGACTCTATTTTCCAATCTTCAAACAAAATCGTCAATATAAATTGCATGGATTCGATTGAAATAATATCTTTTTGGTTACTCCACATTTCATAAGCTATTTCAGATAATAGCCTTATATGCTGATTAAATGTAAGATATGGTCTTCCTGTTTCTTTATCAGTATCTTTCCATTTTATAACTTCTCTTCTAACAAATGCCTCTATAACATCATTAATACCTGTTAATGAATTTCCACCTCGAGCAACAAATTCAGAAGGCGTTTTTTCATCTTCAAATGAGTAATTAACTACTTTTGTAAACAGATAGGGTCTTTCTAAAAGGGGATGATTTTCCGATTTTAATATATCCACCAAACTGTTAAATTCTTGTGTGCTATTATATGCATATTTTGTTAAATATTCCTCGCATTGACTTCTTCTCCAATTATGTATCTTAATTTCATCAAATTCACAATCAAGAGCAACACTTTTCTTTAAGATCCCTGTTCTTTTCAAATAGTCTTGGGTATTGAAAAAGGTACGTCTAGAAGCTGCAATAAGAGTTCCAGTACCATTCATCTTAGTTACAAGGTCTTTTAAAGAGCCTAGTGCTGTTTCTCCACCAACCTCCGCAGCTAATTCATCAAAACCATCAATTCCTAAAATGATAAGATTCCTTCTCATTAATGCAATGATAGAAGAGTAATAAAGTCCAGAAAATCTCAGCTCTCCTAATTCGTACATTATTGCTTCATTTAACCGAACTAAATCTCTTCCATGTAAATTTATATGCCAAAATAAAAAATTAGACTTTCCTTCTACATATTTTTGGGCTTGCTCATATTGAAATTCTCTAAGTAATGCCGTTT
The DNA here is from genome assembly GCF_000157055.1 of Bacteroides sp. 2_2_4. Taxonomy (NCBI): domain Bacteria; kingdom Pseudomonadati; phylum Bacteroidota; class Bacteroidia; order Bacteroidales; family Bacteroidaceae; genus Bacteroides; species Bacteroides sp. 2_2_4. The sequence goes on from NZ_EQ973368.1 coordinate 36,752, forward strand.
TTCCATGCCCTGCATCTGCTGTTACAAAACTAATTTTAGTTCCAGCAAAGAGTCTATCTGTGCATTCTTTTGTTAGAATTTCCAAAGCTTTTCCTTCACTTTTTTTATTTGTTGTTATAAGTGTAGCTATAGGATCAACATACTCTTTTTCCTTGCTTTTTCTTTGCAATATTTTATTTGCCAAAATATCCAACCTGGCCAATTCTTTTGCTAAAAATTTTTTATACGGTAATCGATTATTATTGTATTCTACCCAAATTGCGTCATCTTCATTTTGCGAGAGCTTAAATTCCATCATTTGACCTTGTCGTTCAAAGGCCACACTACCATCTCGTTCAAAGATAACATCATTTTCATCATCTGCAAATGATGATATTTCTTTTATTATTAATTCAAAAGTCTTCATGATAGTTGAAAGATTTTAATATTAAAATTTTCTAATATAGAACTATAATTTACTATGTTTTGTACATTTTTTATTCCTACAAATATAGGAAGCTCCTCCTTTTTTTTATGGCATAATGCTAATGCAGGGAAATGATCCATATCATCAGAAATTAGATATAAACAATTTGTTGAACTTTCCTCACAATATGAAAGCAAGTCACAAGCAATCATTGTGTCAACCATTTTCTGTTCTCTTTGAAAAAATATATCAGAATGTTTTGTCATACAGCCTTCATTTAGGCAAATTTTATCTTTATTTCTTGTGAATTTTGATAAAATATGAACAGGACATATGTTTTTCCGAGAATCACATTTATCGCCCTTTGCTGTATGATTTATCCGTAAACGTGGTATTCCTTTTTTTTCTCTATAAGTATTATGCCATATATAATCTATGCCATACAAATTGTATACAATTTGAATATCTCCAAAAATTCTTTTGTTCTGATTTATAATATGAGGGAATATATCAATATTAGAAATTTTCTGAAATACTACCGAAGCTCGATTTGTTAAATCATCATCTTGATACCATCCTCCATATAATCGAAAGTTTATTTGCATCACATCATTATGTATACTAATATAGTCTATTATTTTAAGAAACAAAGATTCAATTTGCTCTTTGCTATATTCATTTATATCTTTTTGAAAATAGTTATCAAAATCTATTATAACAACAGCATTATTCATTACAAACAATTTATCTATATTACTCAATAAGACTTTTTACATTATCCACATAAATAACTACTATCTTGGCCCTATAAACCTATCTCCATTAAAATGAATCATATGATCTGGATTTTCTGCTATCCAAACTTCGGTTTCCCATGCAATATCAGCCACATGTTTCTTGAACTCTGATCTATCAGGAAAAGCAGTAACATATACTTTCCCCGCTTTGCATTCTTTCGTGAAATCTTCCAGCTCGATTACACGTTTGGGAGATACCGGCCCATGCGAAGTAACCACTTCGATTAGGAATAGCCACTCTTTATTACCGTCATAAATGACAATATCCGGCAGTTTGCTGTGTTCTGTGATCGGAATGCCAATTTCTTTTAAAAGCTCCTTGTTACAATAAAGGTCTTTATTGGCAGTATCACCGATATAAAGGACTTTTGCGCCTGCCGCAAAACGAGGTGCAAACTCATTAATGACCGCCGCTTGTACTTCATTATGCTTGCCCGGAGACAGTTTAAATTCCTTACCTTCAATAGTAACCGGTATCATTTCCATCTCACGGCTTTTCTCATACTCTTCAATCAATCGCCCTACCGCATCATTAAAGTTTTGAGCTTTTATTTCCCATTCTTGGGTATTGTATGATTTTATTGTTTCATAGGCTTCTTCTGTCAGTTTGTAATGGGCGTTTGGACTGTTCACCGGTAAAGCAGGATTATCTGGGTTATAATCTACGATACGTGCCTGCAAGAACTGATGAAGCACCTGCCGTCTAAAAGTTTCCCGTGTATTTGGGGCATACGGCTGCTCTTTTTTATAGTTCTCATTGACAAATGCCATAATATCCTTGCTTATTTTTAAGCTCTGGCGGGTGGAATCCGCCCAGTTGTCTTCTTCCTTTAATCCGCATAATGCAAGTAAAGTCAAAGCGGATATTTCATTCTGCTGCGCCGGAGGCAAACCCAACACTGACAATATATCTTGTGCATCACTTATTTTGCTCATATTACATAAAATATTTGTTTACAATCTTATTTACGTTCACCATAGAATAATCATTCATGGCAATCAGGTCTTTTCCGATACTTTCAATGACTTCAAGGGGAGGCATGGGCATCTCCCTCAATTCCGTAGCACTGACATTTACATTTCCATTGAATGTTCTGAAATAATTATCGAACAAGTCACTATTCAATAAGGCGGCTATCCCCATTACCTCCATACGGTTCAAGTGTCCTTTGGGACGATAGATATAGTTCAGTTTGTTTTCGATTCCTACATGTGCGCAGGAAGTCATGTTTCCAAAATAAGGTGCGGCAATTAACCGGCTATTATCGTCTTTGGAGCTGAAACGTCGCAACAGAACATAATTCTTGTTAGGTAACAAGGTGGATACAGACATTTCATTTATATGAATGAATTGAGGTTTTCCTTCCTTTACGACAGGATGATCAGCCAGCATCTTTACTACGTTATGCAACCAATATAGTGCTGCTGTTCCTTCTCCGGAGGTTTCACATAATTGTTCCTTTGAACGAAAAGCTACAACCGGGCCGGTGGAAATCTGGATATGATATTTGTTCAGGTTGCCATCCCATGATTTGAACAGCCTGATAATTTTCTCGTCTTCAAGGCTGACCGGCAAATGCAATATCAATTCTTTTGAGGTAAGGTCAATGATTTCTTTCCGCTGTACTTCTTTGATTGCAGGGGTGGCCAAGTCGGAAAGCCCCTCACTGTATGATAAAACGACATTATAATCTGCCCCCTTTTTAGGGGAACATTTCATTATAATTGTTTCCTGAAGCACATTATCTTTGGAAAACGTATCTTTCCGGGTATTGAAAAGGTGGACAAAATCTATCTGTATATGCTTAAACAGGAAATTACGGAACAAACGAAAATATCTTCCCGAAGTGAAACTTCTTGGGGTTATATAAATCATCTGACCTTGTTCCGCAAGCAATAAAGCTGATATGGCCATAAATATAGAGTATATATTAGGCTGTCCGTCTATAATGCATTGAGCCGCTTTCACCCGTTTATCCTCTTTGGAAAGTTTGAAATAGGGAGGATTGGATATGATCAAATCATATTTCTGCAAACTATCAGCCCTGCCATAAATCGTATCAGAATATAATACTGAATAATTGGATAAAATAAAGTCCTCACAATATGAACGGCAATCAATCCGGACATTATGGCGCATCCCCCATATTGTTATATATTCCAGAATTTTTTGTAATCCCGGTATAAGATTTTCATCGGTTTCGTATGTAACCAACTCTATCTGTTTTACTTTTGATTGCAAAACCAGATTCTCAATCATGGCACATGATAATATGGCAGTTCCACATCCCGGATCTAATACGGAGACAGAATCCTTATTCACACTTATTTGTTTACCCATAAAATAGGCGATAGATACCGGTGTGAAAAACTGACCGTTACTTTTCTTGAAAGCAGCAGTAACAGTATCAGTATATAACCTGCCTATTCTATCTGCGTAGTTAGTAGGCAGCTCGTTCTCATAAGGCTTTATTTCAGACCAACTTATATTCATAATTGCAAAATTAGGAAAAAACCTTTGGATTCTTCTTATGAATGTATTTTTCTTTTTTTGCAGAATCATGATAGATACTTGAGTATTGAGGGAATTAACTTTTCATATTCCGGTTTTTACGCCACGAAACTGGAATATTTTTAGATGTACACATAAAAAATGATACCCCTCCGGACCGCTGTCCTTTGGAGTATCACCATTCGAACAAGAAAAGAAACTTCATCCTGTTTCACAACTGTATGAAGTCATTGCCATGACAAACACCAATACGCAGTTTGGGATTTCCTGCCTCACGGCAGTAGTTTCACCGGTACAAAGCAAAAACATGGACTTATTCTTTCGGCAGCGGATAGCTCTCGGACAACTTGTCCTCACGTGCCTGCCGTTTTATCTCGTTCTCGTCGAAGTTGTTGCGGATGAACTCGTGCAAGTCTGACTCCTTGTAATATGTCTTGTGATATATCGAATAGAACTTCAACACCCCGTTATTCCGGTATCGTTGCAGCGTGCGTTTGCTGATGCGCAACAACAGGCATACCTCCTGATTGTCGTACAGACGCTCTCCGTTCAGGTAGTTCAGGTGCTTTTCCCTCGTTTCCGCCTTGTCCAGCTTCCGTGAGATGCGGTACAGCTCACCCATGATACGTTCCATCCATGCTTCAAATTCCGTTTTATCTACTAACATACGCTTTCCTCCTTAAAAGTTCCCGATAACATAATGGCTCTGGTTATCGGATGATTTCAGAATGATTTCTTTCTCACGCATGAACCTGATGTAGCTTTTCGCCGTGCGCTCCTTCACTTCCAGTATCGACTGGATTTCTTCCGCAAGCTCCACATAAGTAACAAAGCGCCTCCGGCTGAATACCTCTTTGGCCACCGCTACAAGCTCATCCTCTTTGCGCTTGTCCTTTTCCTCTTTCGGCTTTTCGCCCAGATAGACGTGCATGGCCTTTTCCTTATCCCACGAAAACTGCATGATAGGCACATCCAGCGGACTTCCATCCCTTACTTTCAGAGCCTTCACCACCGATATGGCCGGATCGCTGTCCTTCTCTATGGAAAGGATTGCCGCAGCCTTCCGCTGCAACTCGCTTCCCAAGTGTCCCCTCAGCTTCAGCCCGTTGGGGATAAAATGCAGTACCGTAACGATACACGTCTTGTAGATACCGGCCAGCCGGTACAGTTCTTCCACGACGGCTATGCTCTCCGCTTCATCGTTGGCGCATTTTATCAAATCCGCAATCCCGTCTATCACCACCAGATGAACACCGCCGTATTGATAATGGTACTTGTCCAAGCTCTGGATAATGGAAAGCAGGCGTTCTTTCCGGCTCATTCCCATAAGACAATACGCCTTGAACCATTCCGGCATCGCCTCACGTCCGCAGCGCCGCAGTAGGTTGCTGATATTCTTATAAAGCTGCACTTCGCTCTGTTCCGTGTCATAGAACAGGACCGCCTTGTTCTTGCTATTTTCGTGAAGCGTAACGCCCAGCGCATCCACATCCGTTCCGGAGGGACGGATAGCACCGGCAATCAACGCAGCCACATAGTTACTTTTTCCCGTGCCTTCTCCGCCGGTGACACAAAGCAGGTTGCCTTGAGTTCCGAGAGGCACGTCATTTACCGATACGATCATCTGTGCAATGGGAGGCGGGTTGTTGAAATCCACCTCGCAGGATTTTAATGCCGACATGGTTTCACTGTATAAGGTTTCCAGATAGTCCAGAAAAAGTTTTATCAAATCCTCACGGCTGTTTCCCAGCATAAAGTAGTCCGAGACATCCTTCTCCGTCTTTATACCGGCAAGCGGGAGCAACAACCGTTTAACCCCGTATTCTTTCAGTTCCTCTTCACGCTTCGCCGAGCTTTTCAGCCCGATGCTGTCCACATCATAGAGGAGGATGATATGTTTGAACCGGAACGAAAGCCGGTGTATGACAGCCGCAGGGATAAAAGCCGTTTCCGAATTGAAACAGATCGCATGGAAACCGTGTGCCGCCAGACTCATCACGTCCTTTTCCCCGCCTGTGATAAAGAGCAGATCACCTTTTGCCGGCAGCTGGTCCAGCCCGAAACAGTAGTTGTCGCCAAAATCACCGGCGTACAGGAATCGCATTTGTGAACATGGACGGTAAACCTTGATATGCTGTTTACCCATATATCCGAACATCGGTTCATCGACGCTTGTCATGCAGGAAAAAGGCTTCTTTTCCTGGTTCTCGCTGCTGAACTTCTTCAGCGATACCGTCCGGTACGCTTTCAGAACATTCTCCCCGATTCCCGATTTACCCCAAAAGGCAAGTTCCGCAACCGTAAAGGGCTTTTGCACGACAGTATAAGGCCGGACGCTTTTCGCTTTCGGTTCTTCCGATACCACTTCACTCTTTTGTGACACTTTGCTATGGCTCACATGATATCCCTCATGTGCGGACAGCCCCAAATGCAGATCACGGTTTATCATTTCCATGATCTCGACAAACTCTTTAGGCTCCTTGCAGTTAAGGCCGTTCAGCCTGCCCACCAGCTCAAAGCAGTCCCCCGAATAATCCTCGTTCCCGAAATCCTTCATTTTAAACACACCGGCCTTACGTTCATAATAAATATTGCACGAAGCCTTCGTATCCTTATAAAAAGGGTTCAGGAAGTTCTTTCCCACCTTGAAGTCCACCGGCAGGTAATAGCGGAATACGGAAATGCCCTTTTCCGTCATTTTCAGTATATCATCCTTTCTTATCATTGCCGATTCTCGTTAGGTAGTTCTTGCGAAAATCCTCCAATGTTTGAGGTTTGCACCGAATGGTACGCTCTTCCAGACAGCGTTCGACTTCCGACAGCTTGTACATACACCGTCCACGCAGCATGGAGTAGCTGATCAGGTGTTCATCCCTCAGGCGTTGCAATGTGCGTGTACTGATGCCTAACGCTTCCGCCAGTTGATTGCTGTCCAGCCAAGCCTCCTTTTTTTCTTCCGAAGGCAACTGCGCTGCGGCTACATACTCTGCGATTTTTTCTATCTTCCCTACAAGCGCTTTATACGCTTCGCTTTCAAATGTAATAACTTCCATAACAAACTTAATTTTCAATGTTTGCTGCAAAAGAATAACAATAAAAGGCAGCGCATGGGATACTATACGTGTACTACACCATGATTTTTTCGGTTCAGCGCAAAAGGAGGGGAACCGCTTCACATAAACGGCGGTATCGAGGCGGACGGCAAGGCTGTAGGACTGATGCAGCATCCGCCCGGTGCAAGGGGCAAACCTATCCATATATATAGGTTCGCCCCTTGCACTGGGGATCTTTTTTAAAGATTTAATAATCAAATGTTTGGAAAATAAAAAGTAATGCTCTATCTTTGCGGCATCAGAGAACGGCTGACAAACGAATGCCTCTCACTGACAACAAGCGTTCCTATAAATCGTTACTAATTCGTTACGGTACAATTTTTCAAGGTTTACAAGAGCTTATAAATCAAAGATATAGACCGCTACGGTGAAAACCCCAGGCGGATCACTTTTCAAAGCAGCAAAAATGCATAAAGCTCTGATAATCAAACTTATCAGAGCTTTTTCTTTTATATCAAACCTGCATTTTACCGCGAATTGGAACACCTAATACAGGTGAAATCGGAGGACTTAAATTCCTCCAAATTTTAGTCCTCCGAATTGGTGTTTTATTCGCTGATTGTCTGCATTTTACGTGATACCATTCATCGCTTCTAAAAGTAACTTTGAACCATTAAACTTTTAAAGTGTATGAGTATGAAAAGAAATTATTTTTCGGTCCTTTTCTACATCAAGAAGGCCAAATTATTGAAAAACGGAGAGGCTCCTATCTGTCTGAGAATAACCGTAAATGGGAAACGCGCGGAAATTCAAATCAAGCGTAGTGTGGAGATTGGCAAGTGGAATGCCCAAAGGGAATGTGCAATTGGTAAGGACAGAAAGCATCTGGAACTTAATCACTATCTGGAAACAGTACGTACCCGCGTACTTCGTATTCATCGTGAGTTAGAGCAGGATGATAAACCTATCACTGCTGAAATTCTGAAGAATTTATTCCATGGTGAGAGCCAAACTCCCAAGATGTTATTGGAAGTTTTCAAAGAACACAACACAAAGTATCGTGAGTTAATAGGGAAAGATGTGGTGAAAGCTACAGTGCTCCGTTATGAGAGAACCGTACGATATCTTGAGGAGTTCTTGAAAAAAGAATATCAATTAAACGATATTCCTCTTTACAATATCAACCATGAGTTCATATCCAATTTCGAATTCTTTATCAAAACAGAAAAAAATTGCGCACAGAATGCAACTGTTAAATATTTAAAGAACCTAAAGAAAATTATCATATTGGCACTTACAAATAAATGGATGACGGATAATCCATTCTCCGGAATCAGGTTCAAACAAACCCAATCTAATCGGGAGTTTCTCAGCGAAGAGGAACTACATATTATTATGGAAAAAAAATTTAAGATACCTCGTTTAGAAATAGTACGCGACATATTTGTTTTTTGCTGCCTGTCCGGATTAGCATTCACAGATATAAAACATTTACGTCCCGAGCATATTACAAAAGGTCCTAATGGGGAAAATTGGATTCGAAAGCCTCGTGAAAAGACAAATAACATGTGTCACATACCGCTGCTTGACATTCCCGCATTAATAGTTGAAAAATATAAGAACAATCCGATCTGTGTACAAAAGAACATGGTGCTTCCTGTACCTTGTAATCAACTGATGAACAGTTATTTGAAAGAAATTGCCGATATGTGTGGAATTACTAAAAAGTTAACGACCCATGTCGGCCGCCATACGTTTGCATGCATAGCTCTAGCAAATAAAGTGTCAATGGAAACAATCGCCAGAATGTTAGGACACTCAGACATACGAACCACGAAAATTTATGCAAAAGTTTTAGACACTACTGTTTCCAAAGAAATGGAAGTTATGAAGCATAAATTTGCCATATAAATAAGATATCAAAGGGGATGTCGTTTTTTGCGACATCCCCTTTGTTAGAAAGTTATATCTCTCTGAATCTAAACAAACACACGTCTCTTTATTGAGTGTTAGCTCCTAGTAGTATCTCATCTATTTCTTTTTTCATAAGCCAATGGACTATTTCCTAGGTTTATTATCCTTGAATGTAATGTCTATCTTGTAGTTGTCATCCAATTCCAGCGAAGCTTCATACTTTTTCCCTTTCTTACTGGTGAACTTGAGATATCCAGTGCACTTTCCCTGTAACAGCAGGAGCATCTGGTTATCCGTCAGCTCCCTGCCGTTGAAGGTCCGGAACAAAAGAAAAGCGCAATCGGGATCGCCGCATTTGGCCACCTTATTGAAAACAGTAATTGTTTCTGCCCCGCACTTAGGGCATTTACAGTGCAGCAAGTCCGGATAGTCGAGTTTAAGAGTAAGCAGTTCAGACGTGATTTGCCGAGCGTAGGAATTGATATTCCCTGTAAATGTTTCCGTAGGAACTTTGCCGGTTTCTATTTCATGTAAGGCGCACTCCCATCTCCCGGTCATGCTTACGTTGGCTATCATCTTTTCCTTGACAATATCATATACTTCCAAACCTTTGGGAGTAGGAATCAGGGACCGTCCGCTTCTTTCCACATAATGTCTGGCAATGAGCAGTTCAATAATTCCAGCCCGTGTAGCCGGTGTCCCCAGTCCGGAGTCTTTCATCGCTTCTTTTTCTTTTTCATCGCTCAAATTCCGACCACATCCTTCCATTGCCGCAAGCAAGCTTGCCTCGGTGAATATCGGTTGCGGCTTGGTTTTTCTGGTTAACGTATCAATACTAAGAACGGGCAAAGTTTCACCTTCCTTAAATTCCGCCAGAAAGCTTTCTTCTTCTTTTTCACCCGGTTCATTATAAATGCCTCTCCATCCCGGAACCTTGATTTGGCACCCTTTAATTCCGAAAGAGACTCCGTTACAGTCTGCCTGTACAGATAATGTTTCTTGTAGGCATTTGCCGGAGAAAGCCTCCAGCATACGTCCTGCAATCATAGAGTAGATATTCTGCTCGTCAAGGGAAAGGTTCTGAGGAAAGTTCTCCGTAATGATTAATCCGTGGTGGTCTGTCATCTTGCTATCGTTCACACAGTGGCGGTTCAAAATCCGGCTACAGAGATCCTCCGCATGGCGTGCAAAACGGGGATGCTGCTTCAGCAAGGCGATGAGGGAAGGAACCTGTTCAAAGATGTCCTCTGTGATATAACCGCACCCGGTACGTGGATACGAAATGTAGCCGAATTCATACAGCTTCTGGGCAATGTCCAGCGTTTGTTCCGCGGTCAGTCCCAGTTTGGTGTTGGCACTTCGCTGCAGGGCGGTTAAATCGTAAAGTAGTGGAGCTTCTTCCGATACTTGCCTCTTTTCTACCTGCACCACTTTGGCAGTTTTCTCTTCATAGACTTTTTTACGGGCCATGTCGAGGCTTTGCGGTGTATCATACTTTTCGGCGCAGGTCATTACAAGTTCTTCTCCTGCCTTTGTTGTGCGTAGTTGCAGTTGGTAATAGGGTTTGACTACAAAATCCCTATTGTCCAGATATCGGCAGCAAATCATGGCAAGCGTCGGAGTCTGTACTCTTCCCAGAGAATAGTTGCTCTTTCCGGCAGCCATGCTCAAAGACAGGCTGGCATTCATACCTACTACCCAATCTGCTTCTCTCCGGGCTTTAGCGGAACGATACAGGTTGTCAAACTCCCTGCTTGATTTAAGGTTATTGAACCCTTCACGTATTGATTTTTCCGTGAGCGAGGATATCCACAGGCGTTTGGTTTCTTTGGTGTACCCCAGATAGTCAAGGACATACCTGGCTATAAGTTCTCCTTCGCGAGCCGCATCCGTACAAATGATCACACTACCAGTCTGATTCAACAGTCTGCGGATCACGTCCAATTGTTTCAAAGCTGACGGATCAGCCTTATACCCCTCTTCCGTTTTTACCTGGCGAACAACCAGTCTGAACGGATGGGGAATAATCGGCAACATCTCCTTTTCCGCACGGATGATACCATAATCGGAAGGCAAGGCCAAAGCCAGCAGGTGGCCGTAAGTTCATGTAACGGCATACCCGTTTCCACTCAAATATCCTTCCTGTTTCTCCGTTGCGCCCAAAACCCGGGCGATACTGCGTGCCACGGACGGCTTTTCACAGATGCAAATCGTTTTCATCTTAGTTATCTTTTAATGTTGAATGACTATTTTATTTTTACACTCTTGGCCTTTGTCTTTCCCTTCCTCTCCTTCTTCTTTGGTTCTTTGGGTACGGAGAGTTTCTCTTTTTTCTCCGATGCCTGTATGCCTTCCGCCAGATTCGGTACGGAAGTCTTCTTTGCTGGGAAACGGCTGATTAAATCCATTGAGAATCCGGTCATCCCGGCACCCAGTTTTACCAGGTCTGCCGGTTGGAGGTATTTCTCCCCGTTCTTTCTGGCTGCCAGCTCATACATGACCGTTTCACGCCCTTGCAGGATTCCTTCATAATTCTGGTAAGGGAGGTTCGATTCGGACAGACCGTTCTGACGGAGCATCCCACAAATCTCATCGGGCGGCAATCCCCCGAACTTCCGGTCAAAGGGAGAAGATAGGATATATCTGTATGTCGCCAGGAGCTGTTTTTCGTGGCTCATATCGGGGCATCCTTCGTATCCCTGCAGTTGCCTTATCTTTTTTGCAATACTGCCAAGGCTCTTGAAAGTATTCCTGTCCCTATCCTGAAGAGGCATCCTGCCAATCCGAACCAGCTCCGTCTGGATGCGGTTCAGGTTGGATACTTCCCATTTATTCAACAGGCTACTGCGGTTGTTCAGGTACTCATCCCGGAGGATGGCAACCGGATTCCTCGTTTGAAGGAACAATCCGATCCGTTTTCTCCATGAGGGTTCATGAAGGTTGGATGCGCTCCAGCGGATCGTATTGAAACGATAGGCGTCCATGAATTTCCTGAAAGGATTCCGATTTGTAAACAGGTTCCTGAAAGTCTGCAGGAATGCTTTTCTTCCGGCATCCCTACGGCTGCGTGGTATCTCGTTTTCAGGAATGAATGTGTTATTTATCAATTCCATAAGCACTATAATTTTGGCTTCGCCTGCTTTTTGGGAGAAGCGTTTTTTGTCTTGACTTTTTTCTTTTCATTGTTACGTGAAGATTCGGGTTTGTTATGTAGTTTCACGGCTGCTTGGACCTGTATAATATCCTTCGAAACTCCAACAGACTGGATTGTCCGTTGATAATCCTTCCGGACCCCATCCCGGTTTAACAGTGTCCCGGCCAATGACTTGGCTGCGTTTTGCAGTTCATCCATCTTCTGTTGAAAAGGATAATCCCGGCGCAAATCCTTTTGCCGGATAATCTCACGGATACTTTTCTCCACGGGTAAGAAATCCTTTTTATAGGCAAACGATTCGTCCGCCGGTAAATGGGCATATCCTCTGTCAGCTATATCCTGAAGAGTCATGATATTCCAGTTTCGGGCGGAGAGTTCCAGTGCGTTAGCCGTAATAAACCGGTCGAGGTTTTTCCCTGTAGGATGCATGTCGAAAGTGACGGACGGCTTGTAATTCGCCAGAATTTCCATTGCCGCTTGCGGCATGGAGGTTTGATTCCCGTTGGAGAGTTCCAGCATCCGGCGTGATACGGTTCCTATCCGGTAGATATTCAACGATTCCACATCCTGTAGAGAGCCTGAGTAGAAATTATCCGCCGTTGATTGCAGGTAATCCCGAAACTTCCTCGTTCCGGATAATCCGTCATTGAATACCCGGATACCTTGTTCCGTTTCAACGATGGTATAGAATTGTTTGGCCTGTTTCCCTGATGCGACCTTTTCCATTGCATCCTCATAAGCAACAAAACGCTTATAGCCCGGTGAGTGGTCCAGTGCCTGGAAATTCTCTGCCGTCAGTTCCTTTTGGCATGCTCTCAGGTAGGCCACTTTCCGCAGAGGAACAGAATTGTTTTTTGTGATACCTCCGTGAGAAACGATGAAACGAAGGGCTTTTTCACTATCTTTTACCGGCAGTTTGCTGGTGAAAGGAATGTCCTTGGCGGGTATTCCCTCAAAATGCAGCAAAAGGTTATCCGGCACCGTTTTCTGATCCATGGCTATCCGGGCGACAAGATCCATAAATACCGGAAAAGAGTCTTTATCCGTCGGGACATACGATACGACCATGACAGTCGATACCCGATTATCTGGTAGCAACTCTATAAACAGGCTTTTCAAATCTTCTTTTTCGGTTAGTCTATCTTTTATTTTTTCCATCCATGCAGGCATGACAATCAGTTTTAGATACGGGGATTATGTGACTTGTTACGGCGGGGAACAGCCTTTTTCTTTTCCGATGCCGCCGATCCGGTCAGCTGCAATGGCGGACAGGTCAGTTTATATGCCAGACCAAGTATCCTGTCGGCAAGTTGCTGCTGTCTGTTTTGGATATTATAGAATGCTTTCTCACTATATCCTTTTTGGGATTGCAGTTCGGACATTTCCTGATCCAGCGGTTTGAAATCACCTTTGTAGGCGAATTCTCTATAACTCTCATTGGAATTGAAATCTGTCGGCAGACCGTATTCCCGTATGAAGAGCAGATTGAATATCTCTGCATTCTTCGACGTTATCGATAAATGGTAATCTTCCGTGAACTGTTTGAAGGCATGATAAGTCGGTTCTATGGGATAGCCGCCTTTTTTCAGCAGTTCGGATTGCTCTATGGGATACAATGGCATTTTCGCCAATTCCCCATAGAAAGGATTGGATTGGAAAAAGCTTAGATGCTTCTGCATATAATGTTCCGTGCTATGGTTCGGATTAGAAATGTAGAATTCCCTGATCCGTTCCAGAGCCTGTACTTCCGGAGTGAAGAACCGGTCAGCCAGATATTGCAAATAGCATTGTTTGTAGACAGCTCCTTCATCCGTGGCAGGCAGGTAAACGGCACCTTTGGGAGTCTGTATGGAGATGACGGGCTCTATCTCTCTATTCTGCCGGTTATCCGGTGAAATTCCATAATCACGTTTTAAAATGTAGGCTGCCTGATCACGGATCAATGCTTTTACCTTCTCCTGTTCACCCTTGTTTTCTGCCGGAATATTCTGTAACGCATTAAACTGTGAGTTAAAAGAGTTCTTATGCATGAACGGAATTTGTCCGGTTATATAATCTATTCCATAAATTCCGGCTGTTTCTTGTAAAGACAGCAGCCGGAGTATCTGGGCATTTGCGATACTTGTAACTGTTCCATAGGAGGACGCGAATTTGTCATAAGCGTCAAACGTCGGTTCTATGCGATGGCTCCTGTCCAGTCGTGCATTTCTCAGGATAGCCGCATCCAGATATTGCGCTTTATCCGGTATAAAATCGTTTGTATATAATGAGAAGGGATTGGTGGATGTCTGAAACGCCTTTATAGCCTCTACATTCGGATTAGCCAGTTTGTACAGGTTGACAAACTCCGGTTTATCTTCGTCCGTAATAAAAAAATGGTCGGCCAGATGTTGCATATAGGAATGGCAGCACATCTTTCCGTAACCGGAATATTCAAACAAAAGCACTCCTTTTGCGGTTTCTACAGCGGTCAGGGTTTCCGACGGATCATCATGGAGGGTATTCTGTGCCAATGCGAAACGTTTGGCCTCCGGTTGTACAAGTAGATGGTCCGCAAGCCCGCTGGATACCAGCATGGGCAGGCTTTTTTCTGCATCGCGTGAATAAAGGTATTCCAATCCTCTGAGTGGGACATTGTTTTGCATGCTTCCTCCGTTCTCACTGATAAATTTAGGTACCAGGCTGTTATCCTTGTCAAAGGGACGGATATCCGGGCAGGTTACTCCTGAGGGAAACTGGTAACGACACAAATCAAGATCAGGCAGGTGGCTTTGAACGAGGGATAGTTTGTACATTTCCCTTTGCCGCCGTAAATATTCGGTAAATCTTTGATTTGCCATCGATACTTCTTTCTCCGGTATCAGGTGTATTTCCAGTTGCCGGGGTTTTCCTTTGGAGTCCTGGGCAACAAAAAAATGAAGGATGAGTTCGGGATTTTTCTGTTTCATGTTTTTTCTTTTTATTAATGATTATAATTTGATTGATCCGGATTTCTTTCTTGCTTCTTTTTTCGCCTCCTTCTTTTCCGGTTTGGAAGGTTCGTATCCCCGGACATTGTATTCTGTTTGCAGGATCCTTCCGGCCACATCCTTTGCCGTTTTTTGGAGGGCCTCAGAAAGTGGTGAATGCTCCGATTTTTTCAAGTAGGAGTGCGTCAGTTTATCCAGTATTTTCTCAAAGCTGTTTTCATGGATAAACCCGTAGCCGGGTTTGGAGATGTCAATGCCATTCTTGTAGATTTCATCCAGACGGGCAATATCCGTCATGAGTTCGCTTCTATCCAGATTGAACCTGCTTAAGAAATTATCATAATCGCTTTTGTCGGGTTTCATGGAACACCGGACGGATGGAGAATGGTCTTTCATGAGATCCTTTGGATAATAGACAGCTTCCGAGGGGATGAAACAGTGTGGCATCTCCGGTGTGAACATGGCGGCGCATTGTCTGGAATCTTCCACTATGATATTGTTGGCGGTGCTGAAATAATAGATCTCAAGGGAGTCAACACCTCTCAATGCTGATGAGAAATAATTGTCTGCCAGATATTGCAGATACCGTTCCATGCAGTGAATTCCTCTTCCGGTATCATCGAATAAAAGCACACCGTTCCCGCTTTGTATGGCGGTAACCGTTCTCTCCCGGGTATTGTCCATCTTTTCCGAATGATAGTGTATGTATGCCTCCAGTACTTTTGCCGTGTCGGCACTGTCATTCATCCTTTCCAGCAGAGCAACCGTATCAAACATGTGTATGGGTAATCCCCTTGCAGAGATTTCATGGGCGAAAACAAGACTTCTGAGCGAAATGGAAGGGAGTTCCTCCAATTCCCCGTTATACATGACTTCATGTATGACGGAAGGAGTATCCATATCGATGTCTTTGTCCATTTGGAGGCAATAGATGGTTTCTTCCGGAATATAGGTCCCGCCCAGTGCGAGTTCCGCCTGCTCCCTCAGATAATTACCGCACAGCATATCCTGGTTCTCTCCGGATATATGGCTGTAATCAACCACTTTGCCCAGCCCGTCGTTTACATTAAAAAGAATGGTATCGTTTGTATTCATATTCTTCTGATTTATAAAGTGAATGATTAAGAGAGTTTACGCCCTTTCGACGGGCCGGTAGCTTTTTCATTTTTCATCTTATGCTCCACATTCTGCTTTTTCTCCAAGTCTATGGCTCATGGAAAACAGACCATTATCTTGTCCGGACAGCAAAGGGAGATTCTTTTTTGCTTCATAGATTCGTCATCCAGCCGGATGCTAACAAAGTAATCCATCTCTCCTTTTCCGGTTTCCTTGATGGCGATGACTTTCCCTTTATAGGGAATGGGGGCCTGTTCTTCCGGATCGTTCTCTACAATCCATGCCCCAATATAAATCTGACTTTTGGGTATCATATTTCCTGTTATTATTTTAAACGGTTGGTCTTTCGTTTTTGGTTCTCCGGCTTTTTGACGGCCCTCGGCTTTTTATTTATATCCGTGGGTAGCGGATGGAGAAGTCCCTCTTTCAAGGTATAGGTCTTGACGGGAAAAGGCTCGGATGAGTTCTTCATCCGGTTCTGACCGAAGTCCGCCATGCAGTATTGCAGGTGTCTGACCGCTTCTCGGTTGTTCTCCGGGATATAAAGCGCATAACCGGAAGACAATACTGATTTCTGCACGTCATTCAGCCTCCGGTTCCCCACGGTAAATTCCACCATCGGATCATCCAGCATGTTCTTGAGGGAACGGTGCCCCCTCACATCGAAATCCCTTTTCAGAATGCTGTCGGCGGCCTCCCGGATTTCCATGGAGGCTTGTTTGAATTCCTTCCTATCGAAATCAGCCGCTGATCGTACCTGCGTTATCCTTTCAAGTTTCCGGGCAACTGGCAGTAGCTCCTTAAAGTAGGTGAACGGCTGCTCATGAATATTCATATAACCGTTCTTCATCACGGTCAGCAACCGGTAAATATCCCGGTTGGAAGGGATGATTTGCGCACGTACGTCCGGATCGAAATGGAATTTGTCAGCCAGTTCCATAAATCCGTCAGCCGTCGTTTCCATCGGGCTGTAAAATAGAGGAGTCAGCCCATTAATAAACTTGTCCGGCAATTTGGATTGGGGCACGTGGTTCTCACGCTGGAATTCAAAAGAATTATTCAGCTGCCGGGCATGGTCGATCCGGTAGGATGCGTCAATATGGGCTGCCAGCTCTTCCGTTACATACGGATATTCATAGACACCCAGATGGCCGATGTCGTAATGCGGATCGAAGTAATGGTCGATGATATGCTGCAAACATTCCCTGAATCCTTCTTTTCCGATTTCATTGCCGGAGAATATCAGATACCCGAAGTCATTCTCCACCACTTTCAGCGGTGTCCGGAAATTCGCCTCTCCCGGTAGATTTTCTGCCTTTCGTCCTGGGATCTGCGGAAACTCATATAATCGGCTTCCTGCACGAAATACTTTTTCAGGATGCTGCAATCGGTATCTCCTTTATATCTGGAGCAGTAGACAGCGTCCGAGAGTGAGATCTGACGGGAAGGGGACTGGAAGTTCCGCTGCAAGTAAGGCAACAGCTCCTGCCGGATATACTTGTCCAAAGGCATGTGTGTATCCGGTAACGGCACATCCCTCATCCAATTCAGGTCATACCGCACCATCTCCACATCCGGCACATACGTACAGCTTTTGACTTCGTTGACATTGTCCGACAGGAACTTATAAAAGGCGGCATCCGTTACCTCCCTTTGGTTTCCTTCGACGAACCTGAGTGAGTTGCCCGGTAACGGTGTATAATGGTGATACCGGTCTATCGCAATGAATATACTGCCCGGTCTTTCGGGATCGAAAAATGAATTTTCCATTTGGTCTCTCTTGTCCATGTTTCTACAGTTTAGGGTGGGTGTGTTTTTTCTTTTTCACGTCCCGCTTTTTATCCAAAGCCTTTTCGATAACCGCTTTCACCTTGAATACCTGCTTGTTTGCAGGCGGTTCTTTAGAGAAT
Source organism: Bacteroides sp. 2_2_4 (assembly GCF_000157055.1). Taxonomy (NCBI): domain Bacteria; kingdom Pseudomonadati; phylum Bacteroidota; class Bacteroidia; order Bacteroidales; family Bacteroidaceae; genus Bacteroides; species Bacteroides sp. 2_2_4. The sequence continues at coordinate 54,583 of NZ_EQ973368.1, forward strand.
ACGATCCGGGAGAAATCCCCATTAACCCATGCATAGGAATGGGACGGGTTGTCCCTTGCCTCTGCGGGCAGAAAGAGCACATGTCCCGCCTGCAATACCTGCCGGTGAGGGGTAAAGAGGCGAACACCGTCTACCATGACACTGTCCATCGGGTCACTGAGAATCCTTTCGACCGTCCGGTGTCCGCGTACGTCGTAGAACCGCTTGAGGAGTTTATCCAGCTCGTCCTTGTCACGGCTGTTTTCCTCTATCTGTTCACGTATTTCCGGTGTCAAAGTTCGTCGGGAAAGTTCGGAAACTGCACGTTCCTTACCCGCCATTGCATCCAATGCATCAATAATATTACAGTTGCGGTAGCTGATGTCACAGTGCGCATTGTGGCAGAAACTGCGGAAATCTTCCGGGGTGGGCTTCATCTCATTACGGTATGCCAGCTCCATCTTTGGGAGTCTGTCCATCTTCAGGTAAGGATATTCAGTGAACAGGTTCCCGCCCGGATTGACAGACGGCCCCTGTCGGAGGATGCCTTCCGCCCTGTAAACATGGACGGGACCGAGGTTGAAATGGGGATCGAAGTAATGATCCGCCACAAGCTGCAGGAATTTTTGCATATTTGCCTGCCCTTCCGCCGTATGGGTGAAGAATAAAAAACCGTCAGCGGTTTCTATGGCTGTATAGGATTGTTCGGGTTGCTTCATAATTTTATAATTTAGGGGAATTATTTTTTTTCGTTTTTGTTTCTTTTTTCAAAGCGGCGGTATATGGGATGATTCTGCCGTTTTTCTCCTGATACACAGCTTTGCCTGCCGGAGGTTTGGAGTATGCCATTACCCGGTTACATTTCTTGTCGGCATGGAGAAAGTGCAAACCGGGCATTGATTCGGAGATTTTGGAAGAGTAGATCCATTTGCCTTCCAGAAGGGCTTGTCTCATGGCCTGGCTGGCATCGGCTCCCCCAATGAGAAACGGAACGCTTTTGTCATTCAGTGCCCTTTCCAATGTACGGTGTCCCCTTACATCGAATTCCGTTTGGAGAATATTCTCCGCTTTCCAGCGCATTTCATCCAGCACATCGGCCAAATTCAGACCGGAGGATTGTCCGTTGATGCAGTTGTCTATCCGGGTGACATACTCTTGAAATACATTCCGGTATCCGAAAGCCGGATCAACCACAAGATCACGCTTGAATCCGTTTTCTATCAGATACAGTAGTTTGCTGATATCCGCATTGTTACGGCTTGCAGGGCATCCTGCAAATTCAGTCAGGCGGAGGAATTCAGAAGCGGTCGGCTCCATATTCGTTTCAAACGTCTGCTTCCACAGGTTCCGGTCACGGAACGTATCTTTTGAGAAGATGGTTTCATCAAAGTCATATTTCCCTTTCCCGTTTTGAGGGTTCTTTCGGTAACAGGCATCCACCAAGGGACAGATATCGTCGGACAGCCTGTTGACCTGGTATTGCCTGACGGGACCGGGTTCGCTATGAACCCGGAAATAGTTGCCGGATAGTTGCTGGTAAAAACATTTTAATCCGTCCCGTCCAATTTGGGTATCACTGAAGAACAGGATTCCTTTGGAAGTCTCCACCGCATGCAAGGGTAATTTATAAACCGGGTTATAGTCATATCGGACAGCCAGTTCGTCCTGTTTCCTGTGAAAATGGAGCAGTCCGTCCAATTGCTCTACCGTCAACTTGGGCAGCTCGCCGGATTCCATGAGGATGTCGCTGCGTGACTGTGCAAACAGTACATTCCTCAGATTGGTGCTTATCAGGGGAACCAGTCCCTTCTCCCGGACATAGGGCAGAAAGAACCGGTTGATATATTTTTTCTTGGCAATATCCCCTGTAAGGACAGGCACATCCGTCATTTTCGGGAATGAATAGATTTCCAGACGGGTATCCGGTACAAAAGCGGCATATTTGGCTTTTATCGTTTCCCGGCTGAACAGAGCCATGAACGTATAAACAGGGTCTTGCCTGTCGGGATCGGCAGAATAGAGTATATAGGAGGATTCCGCATGAGGTTTCTCCTTGCCGGTTTCATAACCGACAAGAAGATAGCCTTCACCGTCTTTCTTGAAAAGCTCGTCCAGCTGCTTGGGGTCATCAGAAAGATAGGCTGCCATATTATTACATTTTAGGGGTTATGGACGGCTTGCGGGTACGTGTTTTCTTTTCCGCTTGCCGGGAGGCCTCTTCCTTTTTCAAAGGCTTTCCGGCTGTTTGTACCGGCCCGTTAACCTGCTGTTCTCCGTTACTGTTTTGCTGCTGCTCCTGTTTCTGCCCCTCTTCCAGCTTCTTGGTGCTTCTTTCCCAGAGGAATTCAACACCCCGCTCGGCGGCACTCATCTGAATGGATGTGGTATAATAGTTCCCGTTATTGGACTTGAAACGGATAGGCACTTCCTCTCCACGTAAGGCGGCTTCATATTCTGATGGGGAAAGCGTATAATCTTTTACCTTGCGGGGAACGCGTACCTGTTCTACGGGCATGTGAAACAATTCATTCGTTACCGGGTCTTTGGAAAGGTAGCAGGGCCTGGTTTCCTTGGTGCGGTAATCAATGACCATGTCGACTGTTTTACCCAGGTTGCCGGTCTGGTTTAATGTCTTGAGATCGTCCTCCGTCAATGTGTATCCCCTGTAATCTTCACCCACTTTGGGAGCCTGACGGATATAATGGATGTCAAACTTGACCACACCGTTCTCATCACGGAACAGGGAGAGTTTAGCATCACCACTTTCACGACCCAGCTCGGAAGGTTTGGCTATATGGAAGGCTACAGCGGAAGATTTCCCTTGCAACATCCTTTCAAGACTGTCCTTCGAATTTTTCAGGACATCCGGGGTAATGCCATATCTGGCAGCCTGTTCCCAATTGATTTCCCGTTCATTATAACGGTGGTTGTTATACACCCTGGTCGAAGCCAGCTCTTTTCTTACCGCTTCGTTCTGTGGTAGCTGCGCTGCCTCTATTTTTTCTTTGGCCTGCTCTACAGGTGTTTCTTTCGGGATGTTGTACAAGGAGTAACGTCCCGGATTGTTGTAATGGTAGAGAAAGTTCTTTCCGAAGTTGGTGAAGAAGTTACCTCTCTGGTCCACCTTGATGAACTGGCCTTTGTCCGCTTCATTGGCTTCGAGCGTTTCCAGTTCGCCATTCGCTGAGATTCCTTTTACTCCTTTGGCTTTCTGCTCTTTCTTGTCATACGCCATCAGATACCCGTGTTCCTGAGTTGCTCCGTTGTTTTCAGGGGCTAAGTTTACATTGTCCATATACGTTAATTTTAAAGATTAATGAATCATTTGCAAGGGTAAAATTACTATCTTTGCCATTAAATAAATTGATTATGAAGAAGTTGTCATTGATTGTCATGTTCTGTCACTTATTGTCATGTCCGGCTTTTACACAATCCCCGTCGAAGGAGTTCAGAAGCGGACTCAGTTCAATCATCTGCCGTATCCATTCCGCCCGGCAGTGAAAATCTTTCGTATGAAACAGCCGGTTGCCGGTAACCGTACTGGCTGATTATCCTATTATATTCCCCTTGAATGAGAGCCGGAGGAGGTTCGCCGTCTCGTCCGGTTTCGGAATAAGGATGCATCCGGTGAGAAAGAAAAGGGTACTCCATGCCGGAGTGGATATAGCCGCACCTTATGGCACGCCGGTCCATGCTTCGGGAAACGGGAAGGTCGTTGAAGCCCGGTACAGCAGCAGTTACGGCTGGTACGTCGAAATCCGGCATGCGGGTGGCTTTTCCACGCTGTATGCGCACTTAAGTAAATTGTACGTGAAAAAGGGAAACGTTGTCCGCATGGGTCGGCGTATCGGCAATGTCGGGCATACCGGTATCGCGACCGGCAACCACCTGCATTTTGAACTGAGAAAAAACGGGAAGCCGCAGAATCCCCTGCAATGGGTGATACTAAGGGATTCACGTTATAAAAAGAGCCATTAATCCAATCCGTTATACAATGAATATTGAAGAAGCTAAACGCATTCCGTTGGAGGATTATCTCCGGCGCATGGGATTTTCCCCGGTCAGACAACACGGGGACAGTATCTGGTATTGTTCTCCTTTCCGTGAGGAGAAGACACCTTCTTTCAAGGTGAGCACATCCCGCAACCTATGATATGATTTC
>NZ_EQ973368.1:61208-66347 GCF_000157055.1 Bacteroides sp. 2_2_4
TATCGGACAAGGAGGGGACATCATCACCCTGGCGATGGAGCTGCAAAAGACGAAGAATATCTCTTATGCATTAAAAGCGATAGAGGGACATTTCCCGGCTGCTTTCCGGCCTGCCGCCTCTGTCAGGAAGCCGGAGCCGCAGGCTGCCGGTTATCGGCAGGTACGCGTTGATCCGCTGACAAACCCGGTCTTGCTGGATTATCTCAAGGAAAGAGGTATCTTAGCCGAAATTGCCCGGAAGACTTGCAAGGAAGTGCATTTCGAGAACAAGGGCAAATGGTATTTTGCCGTGGCCTTTGCCAACCGGAGCGGCGGGTATGAGATCCGCAACAAATACCTGAAAGGGAGCATCTCTCCCAAGGAGATTACACATATTAAAAACGGCGGCGACCATTGTATCGTAGTCGAAGGTTTCATGGACTACCTGTCATACCTCACACTCAAATCAATGCGCCCCGGCAGCGGGCAGCCTGCCGATTATATCGTATTAAATTCGGTCAGCAATGTAGACAAGGCTATCCCGATATTAAAAGAATATAAGAGTGCTTTCTGTCTGCTGGATAATGATCCTGCAGGAAAGCAAGCATTCTGCCAAATGACAGAAGCCGGATGTCCGGTTAAGGACAAGTCGGACTGTTATGCGGAATATAATGACCTGAATGATTACCTGCTGGGAAAGAAGATGGTTCCGGAGAACCGGCAACGCCATGCCGGAAACACTTCCACCAAGGAAAGGTCGCAAACGAAACAGCACGGTTGAAAATTATAACAAAGCTGTCACCGCTTAAAGCATAAAAAGAGGGCCAAATCCGGTCAAACAGATTTGGCTCTCTTTATTATTTCAGCCTCCGGTTAACTTCCGGATAGCTGTTTTTAGTAATTTCTAATCAGCAGCTCGTTGACCGTTTCCCTCTTCTCGGCAATGGAGCAAATGGAACGGAAGATACTGATCCGCTGGATATGGAAACCGGCATAGAGGGCGTCGAAGAAGGTATTCTCCGGATTCTTCTGCCGGGGATCGGAGTTGGAAAGCATTCATTTGCCACCCGCGTCGTCTATTTCCTTACAGAAATCTGCCAGGGCGACCTGCTCTTCGTCCCCGAAGTCCTGCGGCATATACGAGGTACAGGCATTACTCTCATTGACCGGCTTGTAAGGCGGGTCAAAATAAAAGAGGGATTTGGTTCCGATGTACTTTCCGGTCTGCCGGTAGTCACCGTCCAGAATAATGACATCCTGCAACAGCTTATGGTTAAAGCGGATCAGTTCCTCTTCCAGCAGTTTCACCCTTCCACCGAAACCGAAGGTGACGGACAGCTTTCCCTTGCGGTTCACGGAGTAGATGCCGTTATAGCAAGTGCGCATAAAGAAGATAAACAGGGCTGCACGGATGATGTTATCCGGGGTACCTTCATTGTAATAGGTACGTTTCTCCATGAAGTAGGCTTTTCTTCGGGCATGTTCTTCCAATGCGATGTATTCCTCCTGTATCCGGGCAAGCACCCCGATCAACTCTTCCGGGGATTCCTTGATGACGCGGTAGACATTGACCAGGCTCTCGTTGGAATCATTGATGACGCAGCGGATTTCCGGATAGGTTTGTCTTATTCAGAAGAACAGGGCACCGCCCCCGACAAATGGTTCTACGTATGTATCCATCTGCCCGAAGTCTTTCGGAAGCGATTCGATCAGTACGGGGAGCAGTCTTCTTTTGCCTCCCACCCAGGGGAAGCAGGGTTTTCCCGGCAGAGCAGCCGGAGAACTTTTCTTTACTTTTTCCATGTTTACAACATTTAAATGATTAATAAATTATATAGGGATTATTCATCGTCTGCCGTTTCCAGCAGGTGTTTCAGGTTGGGATCATTCTCAATGCGGAGCAACTCTTTCTCAATAATCTGCGTCACGTCTTCCTTGATTTGATAGTAGTTCCTTTCGATTTCCTCTTCCATGTGGTCCTTACCGTCCGCACCGGTAAAGTCCGTGATCACCGGGATTTTCCGGTAGGCTTTCGTTTCCGCAGCTACCTGTTCGTTATCCACTATGATTTCGGCATGGAATATCTTCTGATTTATCTTTTCATCGAAACTGTCGCAGACCGAACCGACAAATTCCCCCTGCGAGAGGTTGGATATCTTGGAAGCGGGGATGAGCGAGTCGAGCTGGGTAGAGATATTGGTCGAGGTGTCCTCCCTGGTCATATTGATGGACTTGCGCTGCTGGAGTACTTTTCCGAACCTTTCCGAGAGATTCTTTGCGGTTTCACCCACTACCTGCCCGGCAAAAATATTGCCAATTGTATTTTGGATCACACGCGCCTCCTTGTCGCCGTAATCCCTAACGAGTTGGCTGTAGTCTTGGGCACCGAGCATAACAGCCACCTTGTTGCTCCGGGCGGTGGCTATCAACGTGTCAAGCCCTTTAAAATAAATAGTTGGAACCTCGTCCACCAGGATGGAACATTTGAGCTTGCCTTTCCGGTTCACCATCTTGACGATACGGGCATTGTACAACCCCAATGCCGCCGAATAAATGTTCTGGCGGTCAGGGTTATTGCCTACACATAAGACCTTCGGGGCATCCGGATTGTTGATATCCAGCGTGAAGTCATCTCCGGTCATGATCCAGTAAAGGGCAGGTGAAATCAACCTGGACAGCGGAATTTTGGCGGAAGCTATCTGGCCTTGGAGCTGCTCCATCGCACCGCCTTTCCAGGCATCCATAAACGGGGAAAGATAATTTTCCAACTCCCGGTAAGAGGTAAGGATAGTGAACAGGTCAGAATATGGCTTATTCAACAGCTCGATGGCATGCGGGAAGGTGCAGTACTGTCCGTTTTCAAAAATTTTTAAATACCAGATCACGGCAGCGAAGAGCACAATCGGGCTTTCCACAAAGAAGTCCCCCTGCTTCTGAATCCAACTCTTATTCAAGTTAAGCATGATCACATAAGCTGATTCATAGGCATCCGCAATATCGGACAGGAATGAGGGATTAAGCGGATTACACCGGTGGCTGTGGCGTGGATCATCAAAATTAATGACATAGAAACCGACCGGCTTGACATATTTATCTTTATTCCTAAGCAGCTGGTTATAAGCGATCAGGCTTAAATCCGGAAATTTGAAGTCATAACAGTAGAGTGCATAGCCTTTCTCTATTTGCTGCTTGATAAACTGGTTGATGACACAGTAGGATTTCCCGCTACCGGGACATCCCACCACGATGCACCCCCTCTGCGGGGATACGACATTGATCCAGCCGTTGTGCCACTTTTTCTTGTAATAGAAACGTGTCGGCAGGTTCACCGAATATTCATTGGCGATCAAGCGGGTTTCCTGCATGAAGCTCTCGTTCTCATCGTTAAAGACGTCATCCATGAGCTGGTTCTTCAGCAAGCGGGTAATCCAGACTCCGGCGGTAAGCAGGCAGATATATCCGGCGGCTACGGTAGATACATATGATAAGGTAAGAAGCGTAACAGAGAAACGGGTTGTCAATAAGAACTCACTACCGAAAAAGAGCAACACTCCGGCTGTAAGATAACAGCCGATATGCTTTCATGACATCTCCACATCCTTCCGTCCTTTAGCTCCCATACAGGAGAAGAAGAGGAAGAGCAGGCTGAAGGATTTGCTGACCAACGAGTGGGAAAACAGTCCCGTATCCCGTTGGAAATTGAGCAGCATCTTGTCCACCACACCAATGGTCAGATTCATGGAAAGAAAGTAGGGATAACAGAAATAATAGACATTCATTACTAAAAAGATGATGCTGACAGCCCTCATAAAGTCGAGGTTCTTATTGAGTCCTCTGGTTTCGTCTTGTGACATATTATCTTAATGGATTAATAGTGATACATTTTATTAACCGAGACGCGGTCCCCTGCGCTTTCTCTTCTTCTTTTTCCCGTAAGGGCTTTGGGGCAGGTCTTCTCCCGGATAAGGATAAGACTCTGGTGAGAAGATGTCCAGCAGCCCTTCCACCAGTCCCGGTTCTTTTCCCACCGGTTCGCTCTGGTGCAAGCGAGGCTCTTCCTCTTCCTTTCCCGGTAGAACCGTACCATATTGCCGGTTGATAACCGATGCCGAGTATTCCTTTCCCAATGCAGAACCTTTAAACACGGTTTTGGAGGTATGATCTATATAGGTAACTCCGTAAATCACCCCCGCAACGTTCTCATAAAGCGTGGCGGCGATGCCTTTTCCGGAGAGTTCTTTTAGGAATCCCTGACGGGTATCCTGTTTCAGAGCCGTGGCAATCGCCTCTTTTGTCTCCTGGGGAATGGGATGTTTTGCCATCCATTGTTTGCTTTTGAAAAATTTCTTGTGCAGGGCTTCATAGCCCACACTCTTGCCGATCTTGCTGGATTTGATGGCTACGCCCACCCGGTCACCCTTCTCACCGGTAGCCGCATAGATCAGCCCGTGGTAGGTTTTCCCGTCTATCGTTTTATGAGTTTCTTCTACTGTCACATGGAAAAGGCCGAGCAGTGCTCTGAACTCTTTAATGGATTGAAATTTGTATTCCTGCATAATGGGCTTGACCACATTCGCTATCTGGTGCTTGATGTCTCCTTTATGGTAATCGACAACAGTGAGTGGCAAAGCTTCCCGCCGTCCCATCTTCTCGGCTGCCGACAGATGGTATTTTCTCTCCAGTTCCCGGCAAACCGAGGTAGAGCGTTGCCACTCCTTATAATCATTGATTTTCTTTCCTTGCCCGTCAATACGCAGGGAGACGATATGGATATGGGGCCTGCCGATATCCTCATGCAGGTAGATGATATAGGGCTGGTCGCCATACCCCATCTTTTCCATGTATTCCTGCCCGATGGCTGCCAACTGTTCATCGGTCAGCATATCGTCCGGATGCGGATTGAGTGAGACATGGATAACCGGTTTCTCTGTCCGGCGGTTGGCTGCCAGATACGGTTCGAAGGAACGCATGCAATGCTGGATGGTCGGATTGCCGTCCGCCGGTTCCATAATCCGGTTTCATGCCAGTGGCCGGGCTTGCTGCTTGTCCACTTTTTCGTGATTATAGTATAATGCCCCGTAGACGGAGGCTCCTGATGTTATTTTTGCAACCATTGTTCGAATTCTTGGGTGAGACGGATAATCTCTCGGTTGAGGGAGA
>NZ_EQ973368.1:66521-148210 GCF_000157055.1 Bacteroides sp. 2_2_4
CTTTCTTCTCGGAGAGCCTGGTATGCAGGGCCTTGACCGCCTGGTTATAGTTCACACCTATGCGGCGGTATTCGCTTTGCAGGTTGGTCAGCTTGATGTAGTAGTCCGTTGCCGCCTTGTCGATCTTTACGACTTTCATCGGTTTGTCAAAGAGGGCGGAAAGGATGAACTGGGATTTGTTTTTGGCTCCCGAGTTCTCGAAAAGTCTTTCGAACTCGATGTTCTGGAATTCGTCCAGGCGGAAACCATAATAGTAGGAATGAAGCTGGGATTCCTCCTTGGGAGTTCGTCCGCCTCTTCATTTGCCTGATTTGTCAGCCTGCACAGGCTTGCGCGTATTACTGATCTTTGCCATACTTTTAAGTGTTTCATTTATTCGGCAGCAAAATAAGTGATAATATTCATACGAACCTAAAATCGGGAAGTGACTACAACTGACAGGAGATGACTATTTGTGACAGGGGGATTTTTACTCTCTGCTCACTTCCCGATTCCGCAGTTCACGATATTCTTTTCAAAGGTTTCCCGGAGTTTTGGAAGCAGCACCGAGAGGCTTTTCTTACGTCGGGCAAGATCCGCACGCAGGTCGTAAGGTTTGGGAAGGTTGACATGGAAGAACGACTCGAATGCCGTCACCAGTGAAGCGAATGACTGTCGGTTTCCTGTACCGTCCGTAACCAATCCGGAATAATCCAGTGAGGCGATCAGTTCCATCAGATTGACAAGAGAACCCTTCCAGTAAAGCGGGGGCAGATCCGGTCCCTTACCTTTCGTAAGGGAAGGGACTGTGCAGTATTCGGGATGTTCTATGGAAAAGTGAAGTAGTCCGATTTCCGTCTTGACAAGAGCCGCAGCTTTCGTCAGACAGATATGCAGATACTTTCCGGGTATCTCCTTTGCCATGCTCAGGCAGGTGTCCAATTCCAGTTCCAGATAGTATAGGTGTCTGAGTCTTTCAAGAAGAGGCATTTCACCCTTTGCAAGTCGTAGCAGGTAGTCAAGGAACTCATCATAGGAGGATGACAATATGTTTTCTGAAACGGTGTTTCTTTCCAAGACCGCTTCCCGGAAGCAGTCCAGCAGGCGGTGTGTCGTCAGTGTTCTCATGCTGTTCATTTTCTTGGTTTGACAATGGTGCCTTCCGGCGAAAATGCAAGGACGAATATGATGCCGGAGATAACCGTTTGGGGTATATTGTCGGTTAACAGAATGAATACCAGCCAGATAAAACAAAAGCCCGGCCGTAGAATGTAAACACAAAAGGCGTACACTGCTTTACAAAATTGTAAGGCAAGCGTACACCTTTTGTAAGGGATGTGCATGGACATACCATTCTCAGGGGACGGTTTCCGTCAACAGGATACACAACTGGTCCGTATCATGCAGCGGAGTGCCCATGGAACAGGGGCTTCTATTTTGGGAGAGCTCCCTGAAATGCCATTCATATCTCCCGGCAAACATATCCCGAAGCGGGCGGAAATGCAAATAACGGATGTTGATAATATCCGGTTTCGCGACAAAGGGTATCGTAGAACCGGCCATCCTTCGTCAGAGGATATCGTATTTTTTCAGCTTGTCATACAGGGATGTCCGGCTAATACCGAGTATCCGGGCCGCACGGGCACGATTCCCGTCGGTTCTCTCAAGCGTGGCAAGAATCAGCTGCTTTTCCTTCTCCTCTTCCGACAGGACCGCCACCTTATCCTGTCTCATACCCAGGTCCAGTTTCAGTGACTCTACGGATATCCATCCCCCCTTGGCAAACACGACCGCGCGTTGGACCGTATTCTTCAGTTCCCGGATATTCCCCGGCCAGGCGTATTGTTGCAATGCGGCGACCGCCAGCCTCTCGAAGCCGTGGATCTCCTTACGGTACTTTACAGAGAAATGCTTCAGGAAGAATCCGGCGAGCGGAAGGATGTCCTCCCTGCATTCCGAGAGTGACGGTACCCGGATGGTATACTCGTTCAGCCGGTAGTACAGGTCTTCACGGAACCGCCCTTCCGTTATGGCCCTCTCCAGATCCGCGTTGGTGGCGGCGACCAGACGGACGTCAAAAGGGCGTTCCTTTACCGTTCCGACCGGCAGATAACGCTTCTCCTGCAGGGCGCGCAGCAGTTTCATCTGGTTTACGAGAGTGAGGTTCCCGATTTCATCCAGGAACAGCGTGCCGCCTTCCGCCGCATGAAAAAGTCCCACCCTGTCACTGTCCGCTCCGGTGAACGAACCCTTACGGTGGCCGAAAAACTCGCTCCCGCCAAGTCCGTCAGTTACGGCCCCGCAATCCACGGCTATGAAAGGTTTGTTCCTGCGCAGGCTCTGTTCATGAATCTCGGCGGCAATATGTTCCTTGCCCGTGCCCGATGCACCACGAAGCAGTACGGACATGTCGGAACGGGCTACCGGACCTATCTGCCGGTACATCTCGCGCGCCTTTTCACTTTCACCACGATAGAACTCCGTTCCGTCATGCCTCGGACGGTTAAATACTTTTTCAATGGCTTCCAACAGCCTTTCCGGTTGTACCGGCTTACAGAGGTAATTGACGGCCCCCTGTTGCATGGCTTCCACCGCATTCTCCACCTGACCGTAATTAGTCATGATAAAGAACGGGGCAGAACAGTATTTCCCGTTCATCCATTCCAACAACTCCGTACTGTTGCCGTCAGGCAGGCGCAGGTCGGCCAGGACGAGATCGAACTCCTTTGTCTGGAGTTCCTTGCGGGCCGCCGAGAGCGTGCCCACATGGGTGATGTCCATTCCTTTCTTCCTCAGCCAGTTGCCGATACTACGGCCGAAGACAACGTCATCCTCTATAATCAATATGGTTTTCATAAGTGTCTCATTTCATTTTCCTGTCTTATGTTCCTCTTCATGTTTTCCGCACAAGCAATCAGCCTTTCAGCGGCTTCCCCTATTTCACGGATGCACTTTATCCGTTCTTCCGTCCAGAGTTTCGGTTCAGACAGTATGATGGCGCGTAGTTTCTCTGCCGGATAGTCAAGGTGGACGCTTGTCCATAGAGGAAGATTCTTGTGCAGGATCTCCCGGACCGCCAGCCGGTCATTCTTTTCCAGCGCCTTGCGTAGCCGGTCAAGGTCCTTGCGGCTTTCCGAGATGAAGACATCAAGCATCCCCGCCCTGTCATCCTCTCCCGAGAGGATCAGGGAGAAGTCCGGCCACCATGCCGTTTGCCTGTCCCTGCCGACACTCCGGTAGATGAGCTCCATCAGTTCCTCCATCCGGAAAGGCTTGCGGACGTATCCGGCAAACCCTCCGGAAAGGTATTCAGCTTCCGACTCCACGTCGGCTGTCAGGGCTATGACCGGAATCCTCCTCGCCCTTTCTATGTTGGACGATCGCAGCAATCCCAGCAGTTCGAACCCGTCCATGTCGGGCATCCGGATGTCGGTAAGCAGGACATCGTAATCATTTTCCCGGAGTTTATCCACCACTTTCCGGCAGTCGGTACAGCAGTCACATTCGGCCCGGTTACGTCTGAACATCTCACGTGTGAGGGAGAGCTGTCTCGGGTCGTCGTCAAGCAGGAGGACACGCAGCCCTTCCATCTGATAACCGGTCGGAAGCGGCGGCTCCTCTTTCAAGGTACTGCTGTCGGCAAGGGGGAGGGGCAGCAGCACAATGAAACAGCTCCCCTCGTCCGGTCGACTCTCCACCCGGATAAAGCCTCCCATTTGTGAGACCAGACGGGAGGTGATGGCAAGGCCGAGCCCGAATCCGGAAATGCCGCGGGCATTGTCCAGCCTCTCGAACGCGTCGAATATCCGCTGTCTGTCTCCTTCATTCATTCCTGTTCCCGTATCCTGTACCTTGATACGCAGTTCCCCTTCATGATACGCCGCCTCCAGCCGGATGTATCCCTTTACGGTAAATTTCAGGGCGTTGGAGAGCAGGTTGTTCACAATTTGCTGCAGATGCCCTCTGTCACTACAGACAACCGCATCCATACCGGAGAAACGGGTCAGCATCCGCAGTCTCTTCTTTTTGACCAGTGGCGCGTGGTTGTCCGCAATCTCCCTGAACAGAGATTCCAGGCGGAAGATGGAGACGTTCTCCCGGACCTGTCCGGTATCCAGCAGGTAGAAGTCCATCAGCGTGTCCACCAGTGAGAGCATATAGTCTGACGCATGCCGGATATTTCCAGCGTACTCCTCTTGCATAGCCCTTTCCTGTTCACCGGGCAGCAATTCCGCTGCCCCCCTGATGATGGCAAGGGGTGAGCGCAAGTCATGGGCGATAGTTAACATCATGCGTTTTCTGGATTGTATCAGTTCCCTGTTCTCCTTATTAGAGATTTCCAGTTGTCGTTGGTAGCGGTTCCGACCATTGATATCACGATGCACAACAATGTACAGGATAATGGTCAGCGATGAGACGATGATGCCCAGGATGGAAGCTGTACGGAACGATCGGTCACGTGCGGATAGGAAATGCCTGTAACGTTCTTCAAGACGCTGGGAGGCTTCCGTCTCGAAATCCTTGACGACACCATGCAGCCTCCGATTCAGCGCCACGTTGCCGGCATACAGGCTGTCCATCTGCACCAACAGTTTTTTCTGCTTGGCAGTCTGCTTGTCTGTAACCTCCCTGTTCAAGGAATGGAGCATACGGGTGACTGCTGGGATATCCCGTCTACGTTCCATCTTTTCTTTCTGTTCCCGATAGGCGGATGTCTTCTTGCGCCTGAGGAAGATCCAGAAACTCTTTTGGGCATTTTTCCCTTCTTCCTTTTCATTGGACAAGGATTCCGTATCACGATGGACGCGGGATGCTATCAGCGGAATCTTCCGTCTCACGATTTCGTTTACTTCTCGGAAATGCTTGAACGTGCCCATTATTGTATCCAGTAACTGCTCCTTTCTTTCCAGTAGTAGGCACAAAGAGTCTATGTACGCCTGCTGCCTGTGAGTGTTCACATACCGTTTCAGTTCCTGCAAAGTTCCACGGACGTTGTACCGGTTTACCTGGTACGTCTTGAGGTCATCCTCGTCCCAGACACTGACTGTCTCCCCATAGGTAGCCAGTTCCAGTAGTCCAGCGTAAGCCTGTTGCGACAGGTTGCGGATATGGACCAGCTCCCGTTCATCCTGATGCAGGCTACCCCGTTTTATCTGTTCACGGCGGAAAAGCACGATGGTGCAGACGAGCAGGACCATTAAAATGGCATATCCTAAAAATATTTTAAACTTCAGCCACATGATTCGTTTTGTTTTTCTTTATCCCTTCCTTTTCCTGTTTTACCGACTCAGGAAAATAACAAGCAGATAATAGCCCTGAACATACCAAGCACTCATTGCCCGCCCGTCAATTACACCATTATAGTCATTCTGCTTCTGATAATTTATTAATGGCGCACACAAAAGGAATGTCCCCAGTTTGTTTACAGGATACAATAAAATATATCCCATGACAGTAGAATGACCATGGTCACGTTAGCTTATCCGCCGACATGAAAAATCCATATCATGTCTTTTTACAAAACATAATTATCAACGGACAACCAAGCTGTAGTCTAGTTATCCTGACAAATAACCCTACAATCAACAAAGAACTTGCCGGATCAAAACGGAAGTGTTCCAGCCCTACGCTCCTCCATCTATTGTAATTATATTACCGTCCATATCATATTCCAGTTCCGTTACTTTCAGGCTACGAAGCCAGGTTTTCCCACCCGAAGGCACACAATCATGATGAAATAAATACCATTTGTTCTGATATTCAATAATGGCATGATGAGTGGTCCAGCCTACCACTGGCGTAAGGATCACACCTCTGTAAGTGAACGGCCCGTAGGGATTGTCACCCACAGCATAGCACAAACGATGTGTATCTCCCGTAGAATAGGAAAAATAATATTTCCCCTTATATTTGTGCATCCAGGACGCCTCAAAGAAACGACGTCCGTTATCCCCCTGGGTTAATGGACGGCCTTCTTCATCCAGAATCACAACCGGACGGGGCTTCTCTGCAAATTCCAGCATGTCTCGGCTTAGCCTGGCCACCCGTGCGGGAATGGCTGGTTCGTTGTCAGCCGGAAACGCGGCACTCTCCATAGCCTTGTTATTATGATAACGTTGTAGTTGCCCGCCCCAAAGACCACCAAAATACATATAGTAATTTCCATCACCGTCATCCAATATGGCGGGATCAATACTGTAACTCCCTCTGATAGGATCAGATTGCGGAATAAACGGACCTTCCGGTTTGTCACTAACTGCCACACCAATATGAAAAATGTCGTTTTTATCCTTCAGTGGAAAATACATGTAATACTTTCCATCCTTCTCAGCCACATCACAATCCCATAACTGGCGGCCTGCCCAGGGAATATCCTCTACCTGCAGGACAATGCCGTGGTCAGTGACTTCTCCATGCATTATGTTGTCAGTAGAGAAGACATGGTAATCTTTCATATTAAAGTGATCGCCATTATCGTTCTCCTCTACGCCGCTTTCCCAATCGTGGCTGGGATAGATGTAAACCCTACCATTAAAGACATGTACGGCCGGATCTGCCATATAATCACCCGGAACCAGGTATCTCATTTCTTTTTTCATATTTAGTCTATATTGAAGATTAAACAGATCATTTTATTTTTTATCAAAGAGCAGTTCTTTCACAAACGGTTTCGGTTCATAGTTACGATCAAAAAGAAGCGGATAATCATGTCGACCACGTACCGGAAAGTTGTTTTTCCATGAGTCTTCGTCTGTTACTCCCCATACCGTCACTCTGGATACGAAATTCGAATGTTTCACAAAAAGGTCAAGGAACATTTTCATACGAAAATTCCATGCCTGAGATACCGAATCGGGTAATCCCACTGGATAGGGATTCAATTCTTTCCGATATGCAGCCGTATCCGATACATTGGCCGTCATGCTGATAGTAGGCAGAGCGCTCATGTCCCATTCCGTAACCATCACCTTCACACCGGCTTTGGCAAAAACCTGCATACTTTTTTCAAACTCTTTTATATCAGGATAATCCATGCCGATATGCCCCTGCATACCTATGGCATCAATACGTAGTCCTTTTGTTTTCAAGGAATGTACCAGTTCTACCACCGTATTTCTGCGACCCGCTACATGCATATTATAATCATTATAATAGAGTTCGGCATCCGGATCAGCCTCATGCGCATAACGGAATGCCAACGGGATAAATTCCTTACCCAATATCTCATAAAACTTACTCTTGCGGTAAGAACCGTCTTCTACAATAGCCTCATTCACGACATCCCATCCTTTAATCCGTCCTTTATAACGGCTTACAATTGTCGTAATATGGGCTTTCATACGCTGCTTCAATATTTCGGGAGTGACATTATTGCCCGCATCGTCCACACAAAACCAGGGTGCAAGCTGTGAGTGCCAAATGAGGCAATGCCCGATAACAGCCATTCCGTTCTTTTCACCAAATTCCACAAATTTGTCAGCCTGAGTAAAATCATATCGGTTCTCTTCGGGATGAATCACTTCACATTTCATACAGTTCTCCGCTACCACCGAATTGAAGTGGGTACGGACAATCTGTAAAGCGGCTGTATCCCTCCCAATAATCTGGGCGGTATTCAGGGCTGTTCCAATCAGAAAGCGGTCACCGAAAAGAGACCTCAGTGTAGTTTCCTGATGGTCATTTCCTCCTGCCGTACTGCAAGAAGTCAGCATAGTGATCATCAGCAGTACCAAAATCATTTTTTGTTTCATATCAGTTACTATTCTATTTTTAAATTTTCGTTCTTGTCTCTATTTCTTTATTGATACGTTCAACAGTCATATCGTCCAGTTCATATTTCGAAATGATGAACATGGCCAGCAAAAGCAGCAAAGCGGGAATTACGGCTACCAACCATAAAATACCCTGTTCGGCAAAAGCGGACTGGCTGACGGTATTCTTCTGGTCGAAACCTACATAAGCCAACACCAAACCGGGTACTACACCGCCAAGGGCCATACCCGCCTTATAGAAAATACCCGTCAATGCGTTCACAATGCCCGAAATGCGTTTACCCGTGGTATATTCACCATACGAAATGACTTCAGGAACCAATGCCCACATATAACCTGTAGCTACGATGACACCTGTAGATTTGACAAACTGAGCCACATAAACCAGCCATATCTGATTTTTCAATGATGGTATCATCGAAATGACGTAGAGTAACGCCATTCCAATAATAGCCACCGACAAAAACACAGAAAACATAGCACGTTTTCCTATCCTGCGTTTGATCCACGGTACCAAAGGCATGAATATAAAGGCCGGAATGGAACCAAGAGCCATGAAATTGGCCATCTGGTCGCTCGTTCCGTGTACATTATATAACATATAATAGGATCCTGCCGAATTTCCCACAGCCATCATAGCGAAAGCCGTGATAAAGAAAAAGGCCAGAATGCGTAGCGGGCGATTACGACGAAACTCTGTCCAAAGATCGGACACCTGCACATTCTCCGTTTCTTTCGCATCCATTACCACCCGCTCTTTACATTGTGTGAAACAGAAAACCAGCAGCAACAATCCTACAATACCGTAAATAGTCATTGTGGCAAACCATGCATCGGCACTAGCTGCTGTATTCGTCAGTCCGTCAGGTGATAAACAGGCCACCAGTTTAGGAATACCGTAAGCCACGGCCAATCCTCCGGTGTTAGCCAAAAACATACGCACACTGGTCAGTGTCGTGATCTCGTTCGTATCACGGGTCAGTGAGGCATTTAAGGCTCCATAAGGCACATTTATTAAAGTATAGAGCATCGACAACCCCACGTAAGTAATATAGGCATAAACCAGACTACCCGAAAATCCATTCCAGAAGCAAAGAATGGCAAATCCGGTAAGAGGAATACCTGCAAGCACCAAATAAGCACGATATTTACCCAGGCGTGGATTATGTTTATCAACAAAAGTACCGACCAGCGGATCCCAAATTACGTCCACTATTCGGACAATGAGAAACATTACAGCTACCGTTTCGGGCTTAAGGCCGTAGACGTTGGTATAAAACAATAGCAGATACATGCATACTGTCTGATAAATCAGATTTTGTGCCAAGTCACCTGAGCCGAAACCTATTCGCTGAAGCCAGGAGAGTTTATGAAAATCCTTTATTTTATCCATTATAACATAAAAAAATAGATTCTGTTAAATTTTACTCAACAATAATTCTATAATTGTCAGTTTCTCATCTACCCAAAAACGATATCAATTCACTGTTTCTACAGAACTTTCTATTATAAAGATCCTTTCTACCATTTTTTGAATAAATCTGTTATCTTAACTTTCATATATGTTAACCACTACTTGAATGGCATATCCATAATTATTAAAATTTCACTAGCCACAAATATTTTGAAGCAAAGAATCTACCATAATTGTAAATATCCCGGATTCCACACCGTGTTTCTCTACACGATTATAGTAAGTTTATCGTTGTATCCTACCTCAGATATGTCAAGTTCTTCACATCGGGAATCCCCGGTAAGGAAAATCATGCCTCAATCGATAAGCAAAACAAAACCTCCTCGGGGTAATGTAGATACTTGCATGGATGCAGTGATCTTTAATGTTTCAATACGGAAGCTGTGTGGAGTCTGCCCGTCGGCCATCAGCGTGGCTGTACGACCTTCAAGCCCCAACTGCTTCAAGTTCATCTTTAACTCTTGAGCAGATTCTGTACCATTTATCCCAGCCACATACCAAGCATTTCCTTTACGACGAGCCATCACGACATGATGGTCTGGATAACCATTCAAGAGACGAGTTTCGTCCCAAGCGGTAGGGAGTTGGCTTAGCAACTGCTTAACTTCTTTTGGCAATGAACGATAGACAGATGGTCGATCGGGCATATGCTGCAAAGCAGATTCAAAAAGGATAGGCAATGCCAACTCATGGCCATGCGTAGTGAAATGTGGGTGTTGGCTATCACTAAACGTACCTGGAGTATAGTCCATGGGACCTATTACATTGCGCGTAAAGACCAAGGTACAATTGTGAGCTGCTGCACGGGGTCCTAATCTCTTGGCATTGTTATACCATTCTGCTCCATACACAGCTTCTACTGTCATCAGATGGGGATAAGTGCGTTGCCATCCGCGCGGTACAGTTGCACCATGGAAGGTAATGAGCAAGCGTTGGCGAGCCGCTTCTTCAAGCAAGTCGAGATAATAGTTTACACTCTTGACATCATCTCCTTTGAAAAAGTCTACCTTAATTCCAGCCACCCCTTTTTCCTTCAGCCAAGTCATTTCTTTTCTACGAGCATCGGGCGTATTCAGTTTGTATAGCGGACCTGGAGCGCCTTTCCCTATCCAATTGGTAGATGAGTTGTACCATAGTAAAGGGCTCACCTTATGTTCATGGCAATAACGCAAGGCATCGTCAATATTACCGCCATTACCCATGACATCCCATTCCCAATCAATAAGCAGATAGGGCCATTTCATATCCACGGCAAGATCTGCATATTCTTTTACAATTTTGTAATCTTTGGAACCGTGATTATAAGCCCAGTAGATCCATGAGGCAGGTGCGGGTTTTATCCAATCGGTTGACGTCATTTCGGAGGGGTCAGATACATCTGTAACCAAAGTGGACTCCACTATATCAGCCATCGTTCCTGTAATCAGCACACGCCAAGGCGAGGTGTAACCTGCTTTTATTGGCAATGACTTGTCGCCATATGTCACCTGATATTGATGGGGCTTAACCTTATTGTTCAAATAGCTGGCAGCATGGTCGCGACGTAACCCAGCTTCCGTAATGAGCACAAACTGTTCCTGGGCTGCTTCAATCAAAGACGGATACCCCCAATCGAACTTTTTTGATTCGTTGGGAAGTGATCCGTCGGTTATCAAGGGATAGAACCGTTCATAACTTGTAGGATCGTAAGTCTGCATCCAGCGTTTAGTTCCTTGAGGAATGTTGTAGGTAGTATGTTCGGACAACAGAATTTCAGTTTTTCCTTTGGTAGCATCTATGTGTTGTGGCAATTGATAACGGAAAGCTACTCCGTCGTTATATACACGCAGAGTGAACTGTAACAGTTGCTTCTTGTCGTTTTCAAAGGTGTAGGTTCGTTCTACTCCATGGTTGACACAGTGACTTCGTTTTCCAGTAATCATCACATAGTCATCGGTTATCTTCCTTTCATCTGAGACCGCTATCAACCAGACGCGTCGCGAGAAATCTCTTTGATTAGTCTTTAAGCCCAAAGAAATGGCAGACATCAACTGAGTAGGTGTTTGTCCTTGATGTGCGAAAGATACAGCTAACGAAGCTATTCCCCACTTTCCTGTTGAAATAGTGGGGATGGAAAGTGAGGCCGTTAATTTCCCATTCGGTGAAGTCAACGTAGTAGCTTCTTGAAGCATCTGGGGGGCATGGATAGGGGTGATAAATGCACGCCCTATAGCCTTGCGATGTTGCTTCAAAATAACCGATACTTTTCCTAACTCTTGCATCTTTCCTAACGTTAGGGAGACAGCAGGCTTAAAGTACACTTCTGTTGATTCATAGGGCTTTAAAGCGGACACTTCAGCAGAACCCAACATTTTTCCACGTCCTTTTCCATCGGTATATTCCACGCAAACGGTGCTGGGTTCTGCCGTTTCAAGACCAAAATTTTCAACAGTAATCCGGCAGTTCCCATCGGCAGTCAAACGAGGAGCACGAGCAGATAGTAAAGGGGAGTGAACCGATGCCTGAGGCAATCGCGCATAGCCATACGCAATGCTTCCGTCTTTCTTCTTTCCTATAAGTTTGAGAACAAAATCGTTGGAAGTAAGTCCATTTCCTTTTCCATCAAAAGTAAGTATCAAATCATTCCCCACCCGTTCGTGTTTCTTGACCAGACATCCTCGTCCATAGTCCACTTCTGTTGGAGCTCCCAGACGGAGCGAAGCAATATCTAAATCGCTGTAAGGAGCGAAATGTTTTTCGGATGATACCTTGACACGAATGTCACGAGACATACAGTCGATTTTTTTATTTCCTTCAACATGGAGCAGAAGACCGGAATTGAGAGGGATGGTTATATTTTTAGAGCTATGGTTATCGCAGGCATCATCAGCAAACTTGAGCGTATCAATTACTGCAAAATTGGCCTGTACAGCACGTCCATATTCATCTTGCAAGACCTTAGGCCGTTCATATTTAAACCAATCTTCTTTTTTTCCATCTGCATGGCGGGCAATGCCCGGCATATACGCTTCTCCTGCATCCGTTGTCCAATCTATACCATTAGCCGAACGAAGGTAGTAAGCTATGCGACCATACCAATCATTTACAATCAAATTATACTGCACACTATCTTTCCAAACGACAGGGTCTTCAAAGCGACCATCTACCTTGGGGTAGACGGATTCATTGCTTACCTGACTGAAATGAAAGCCATCTCGACTCACCCAAATACCACCACCACGGCACACCATCAGAAAAGAGCCATCTGACCTACGCGCAAACGATAGGTTGGATAGTCCTTCTACTATGTTGCGGTCGCGCGAATCGAAAGTGAGTTTTGACTTTTGCCATTTTCCGTTCAAGTTGTCGGTCACATAGCATCCATCGATTACATAGAGTACATAGCGTCCGTCAAGCAAACGATAAACTTCGGGGTTGTGTCCACGACCTATCATATTGCGCAGCTCAAAAGGTCCATACGGAGTATCGCTAACGGTATTGAACACATAAGACCTTGACCATTCCATATGACCGGCAGGTGAGCTTTCAAGCCATCCACAAACCATCAGATGGTATTTCCCATCGTCTGCCTTCACGATGTTTCCACCCCAAAATGACCAAATACGACTTTCTATTCCATTATCTGCCAATCTTAACTTGACCCCTTTAGCCCCCCAACTATCAGCTACTAACCTACTGCCTTGCATAGGCAGAAATCTATCCATAAATCGGGCACCTGGCACCAACTGCTCCCAAGATACAGGACGGGGACGTTCTGTTATTTGTGCTAAGACCGTAGTTGTAATGCCTAAAAATGTAGCCAGCGCTAAAGCCTGTATAAGTTTTTTATTTCCCATCTTATAAAATATAATTATTTCAATTATTTAGGGTTTGCACCATAGAAGTAAAGTGCTCCGTAACTCCAGTTAGGTTTCGGGGTACCGGGGAAATTGGGACGGTCCATGGTCAGCAATACATATTTATAGGGATATCCCTCTGGCAAAGGAACCAAACTGGCCCATACACGTTGCGCGGGTTTCGGCCAATGGGGTTGTAAATCCAAATTCAATTCACCTTTCAACTTAAGGTCTGGATAGGAATGACAACGCAATTCGCCCAATCCACCCATGAAAACATAAACTTTGCCATCTATGCGTTGCATAGAGGTACCTGTAGAGTTCATCTTAATAGGATCTGCAACGGGGGTAAATATGCCATTCCAAGAATCGCTTTCAAAAGTACCTGATACAATACCATTTTTAAACACACTAGTGAGTAAACGCCATTTCTTCACATCGGTATCATAGAAGATACAAGGATCCTCATTGTGATGTTTCACATGTGTAGGCTCCACCTTGCGGGCTTTCATCACCGAGAATCCACGACGCGGATCACGTTTAGAAGTGCCTATCACTAATCCTGTACCTGAACGTCCATCGCGATTATAGGTGCCACCAAAATCGCAGGCATAGGCACACCATTCTTGCGTTTGACGATTATAGAACAAGTGCGACGCATAGTCATTTCGCAGCAAGCCATCACCATGATCGTACATAATCATACCTTCAAAACGAACATCAAATACCGAAGGATCCACACTCAATACCCCTTGTGCAGACTGGAAAATATCTATACCACGACATGAAAAAGTGAACCACAAGCGGTTATCGTCCATATAAGGGCTAAGGTCTTCATTTGAAATCAAACGGATATCTGCCTGACCGATACCAGATGAAAGATAAGAACGAGCACCACCAACTGCCGAACACCCTTTTAAATTGGAGATAACGTTAAAAGTAGCTTGTGCAGCATCCGTCTTACGACGAAAATCAATCGTCTTACTGAAGTTATTCTTCACAGATACATAACCGATATAATCCGTATGTCCATTTTCTTCAATAAAAGCGCCCCACGAATGTCCATAGAGTTGGGCGCGAAGTTTGAAGGGACCATCTGGCAAATCATCCGTATAGCATTCCTGACGAACCAACTTACCATCTTCATAGATGCGTAAATACACGCCCTCCTTTTGAGTAGAACGATGAGCCACAAGCTGTACACGATCTTGCAAACCCAAACGAGCCAACTCAAAACCCACTTCCACACTGTCAGCCTTAATACCTTTGTCTCCCTTCAACGTTAGTTGATTGATGTCGACCTCATAAGTAGCAAACGGATTGACCGAACCTACATAGAAAGAAACAGGTGTTTGTCCACACTGATTAGAGAGCACCAACTGTCCCTTATTGATAACAGGCTTGAAATTTTTATCACATTCAGCTTCATCCATACCCTTGGTAGAAGGAAGAAAAGCAGGATGCATAGATTCGAAAGCCACGATTTCTGCAGGAACAAACTCTGACAGCGGAATATTATTAGAGAAGATAAAACGGCGCGAAGCCAAACGATGAAATTCCAAGTCAAGTGGATTGAGCTGCGCCCAACCATTCAGAAAGGTTGCGCAGACCAAACCAAGCATTATAAATATTTTCTTCATAAGATATGTTTTTGAGGTAAAGTTTATAATTCTACACTGGGTTTCCCCATATAGCTATAGTGAGCATTATCGGGATTAACCACAATTTTTTCGAGCACTAACTCGGGGTCTATCATAATGATCTTGAGGGTGTGAACTCCAGCCTCCAATCTATCCATTTGCTGATCCACCCAACGTAAACCATCGAGAATGTCAGAACGACGTGGCTTGCCATATCCGGCTAGTACAAACTTACGGTCCACTTCGGGTAGTGGTTTGAGGTTTTTGGAACGACTTAAACTCTCAGGGGTATATTCCTTGAAAATATTATTCATGTTCTTACGCATGTCTATAATCACCGGTTCACCACCATCAATAGATACAGCCATTCGCAAACCACGAGCGGGATTAATGTCTTGTGTGGGCAGAATACCCAAGGCTAGTTTAAAGTCGGTTGGTTCGGGCAGAAAGAAGTCATACTCCATAGAAGGAAGTTGATCTATCTTCTGCAAACAGCCTTTCTTCAATGTGGCACTTGGAGCCAGCACATTATTGATGAGCATGCAACTCTGTTCACGTCCAAGCCCTGGAGCTTCCACCCATTGGGCATACTTGCCAGCATGGATGCGGCTATAACCAACAGCCATCATAGAAAACTCGCCACTACCGCCATACAACTTCTGACTATGATCAGGTATTTGGAAATTGAGTGCATCAACCATCACATCCACCACAGCAGAAGAATGACGAATATTGACACAACCCTGATGACGACCAACAGGCAGTTGCTTCCAGTCTATCGTCACCCGCAGTCGTATTTCGTCTATTCCCTCCACAGACTTCTCTGTATTCACTTTAATCCACGACTCAGAAGGCACAGCCTCTACCTTGCCCTCCAAAACGCCTTTGCCACGATTAAAGACATCAATATAATAGCTGTCACTACCTGCAATGGGTTGGAACAAAGGCAAGGAAGCCGTAGCTACATTGGCAGCGGGATAAGCTTGTTCACTTCCCTCCAAAGCTACACCCATACTTGACCGTGAAGCAGGCTTCACTACCTGGAATGGAGGCAGTTCATTCTTCTTGGGAATAGGCCAGCTGATGTAACCTATGTGGTTATCACTCATCATACACTTCCATTTTCCGTCGGCTACACAGTGGTTATAATAATCACTCATCTTCCTATCTTGTTCAAAAAGCACACAAGCACGTTCATACCAATAATTAGCTTGCAGACGTTGCTGTTTGGCATACAAGTTGTTTTTACCTGCTGCAATATACATTTCTGCCACACCTGCCGCAGCTTTAGCCGGATAGAGAACCAATTGATAATAGGCATCGCGCACTTCTTCAGGGAGTTTATACTCCAAAACCTCCGCTCTGCGCACCAATCGGTGCCATTGCGCCAACTGACGATCACTCTCATTGAAGTTTACATGGCTAAATATCAGCGGATTTTGCACTTCTGCCTTACGTGTGAGGTGATAGTTGGAATAAGTTGCTACAATATCCGCAATCTCAGCTGCATAGTTTTTACCAAAGATACTTTCTGCCCAAGCCAACGTATAAGAAGCCTCGTCTCCCACTTTTATCGCATCAGGATTCCAAGCATAGCGCATGATGAAATCAATGGGATATTCCTTAGGCTTGAGATCGCCCACGTTAATAATCCAAATACGGTCAATGCCTGATTGATAAGCCAAGTTGAGCTGTTCGCGCAGTTTGGGCACTGTAGTGGTGTTGACCCATCGATCGTTGGCGGGTCCCCCATTCATATCAATGTGATAGTATAACCCCATGCCACCGGGACGTTTGAGTTCCTCCTTCGGACCCGTCCGACGAATCTGCCCCCAATTGTTATCACAGAACAGAAGAGTTACATCTTCGGGTACTGTGAAACCTGCGTCGTAGTAACGCTGTACTTCTGTGAAGATAGCCCACAATTGAGGAACCTCAGCCGGATTGGTCTGGTATACCTCCTCGATAATGGCACGTTGCCCCTTGATGACCTCTTCCAACACTCTCACATTCTCCACATCATCACCTTTACCCATGGGCGAATCACCATCGCCACGCATGCCAATGGTGACAATGTTTTCAAATTTTTTGTTTCGTTCCAGACCTTCGCGAAAGAATTGATCGATGCGTTCCCGGTTATTGGCATAGTCCCATGGACCTACTTCTTTGCGACGCTTGGTATATTCTTTGTGCGCGCGCATCATGGGCTCGTGGTGCGATGTACCCATCACGATACCATATTCATCTGCTAACACAGGGTTCATGGGATCATCCTCATTGAAAGCATTAGCCCACATGGCTGGCCAGAGATAATTTGCCTTCAGTCTAAGCAGCAGTTCAAACATATGTACGTAAAGCTTCGAATTGACACCGCCAAACTTCTCGCGTCCCCAGCTGGCAAATGAGGGATGTTCATCATTGATAAAGATACCACGGTATTTCACTTTCGGAGAAGGCATCACATAGCGACCTTCAGTCACATATATTTCTTTTTGTTGTGCTACCGGCACATCTGCCCACCAATACCAGGGAGATACGCCCATCTTCTCGCAAAGATCATAAATACCATAGATGGTACCGCGCTTATCGCTACCTGCAATTACAAGATTGCCATCAATCGTAGTGGTCACAAACGATTCCCATGTGCCTTTGATGTCTTTTACATCCAGCTTCTTTTGGGCAATGAGTTGGTCAATGATGCGACTCTTGCCGATGGTACCCACAATGATACCCTTGCGAGTTCCTGTAAGTCCGTTTGATTGATTGAGCAATCCATTCACATCAACTGAATGGATAAGTTCCGCTTGAGCCGACGAGACCCGTTTTACATCTGCGATTAAATCCGATGCTGCATGTTGTACGCCCCTCCAATCTTGTTCATCTATATAAATAGGTGAAGCTACTCCGTTTTTCACCAACGGCAAGGAAGATGCAGACGAGTTAAATACTATATATTGGGGTAACAAATCATACCCATTGCCAGCTCGAATCACTTGGAACGAAGCCAACACACAAAAACATAAACTAAAAATAATTTTCATTGTTCCATTCATGGTTTTTTCTTTTTTCAATGATGATTTCTTTTTCAGCAAAAATAGAGTATTCCTCACAAAGCTTCTTCGACAGAAGATTCATTTATCCGTACTTATATTACATCACACTCAAAATAGAATACAGAAAAGGGGATGAAGAATAGATACAGCAGACATTTACCCTTAGAAGGCTTGCATGAATCAACATTAATATTTATTTTTGCAGCATTAACCTTACGAAAAAATAATATTCTTTATGAAGAAAAATATTCTGTTGTTCATAGTATTATTTTTAGGATTCTGCAACAATACCCTCTATGCACAATTAGCTCGATTATATACAACCGAATCTGAATTGTCCAGCAGTCTGATTACCCAAATCTGCCAAGACCACGAAGGCATGATTTGGATTGCCACCGAAAATGGATTGAACAAATTCGATGGTAACAAAATGACCAGCTATTTCCACCATCGAGGAGATGCCCACTCATTAAGTAATAATTTTGTGAACGCCCTATTTGTCGATAGCCAAGGCCACTTGTTCGTAGGCACCCATGCAGGCGTACAGATGTACCTGCCCCAAACCAACAACTTCACCCCCACAACGATTAATAAAGAAACAGGAAAGCCGTTCGACCAAAATGTGACAGCCATTGTCGAATTGCCTGATGGAAAGCTATTAGCTTCAGGTTATCAAATCGTACAACTTCATATAGAAGGAGACCAGCTATACGAAACCATCTATCAAAACTTGGAAAACATTAAAGGCATCGGACGTATGAGATCAGCCTGCGATGGTACCATCTGGTTCACTCAACGATACAAAGGCATCAATCACTTCAATCCTACAAACAAAAATAATGTTCAAACCTATTTCTGTGAAAACAACAGTTCTATCGTTTCCACCAACCTCTGTTGTAACGGTCAAGGCACAGCATTCTTCGGAACACAACAACATGGACTATATACCTTCAACACCAAAGCCCAGCAAGTCATTTGCCTCACGCCAAACTTCACTCACCCCATCTATACCATATACCCCAACAATGACGAAGAAATCTACATCGGAACCGATGGTTTCGGATTGAAATGCTACAACACCCGTACACAGAAGATTAGCAGCATCTCTTTAGAATACCCCTTTCTCAACCCCGAGAAACTGAAGATTCATGCCATATTTCGCGATAAGAATGGTTCACTATGGTTAGGCATCTACCAAAAAGGAGTACTGATGGTGCCCAGACAAGAACAGAAGTTCAACTACATAGGCTCCAAATCTTACGAAAAGAATCTCATAGGAAACAATGCTATCTCTGCTTTAGCCCAAGATGAACAAGGAAACTATTGGATAGGTACAGATAATGATGGCATTTACCAGCTCAACAACAAACGGCGCACTGTAAATCACCTTGTACCAGGTAATAACAGCAATGTACCCAACATCATTCCTTCGCTCTATCGTTCCTCTACCAACCAAATTTGGTATGGCAGCTTAGGACAAGGCATGGGATGGATAGACCCACGTACCAGCCAATGCCACCCCCTGCAATCAACGCAATATCCAGACCTACACTATCTAGACGTGTATGACTTTGCAGAAGACCGCCATCAAAAACTATGGATAGGCACCCTCGGCAAAGGCCTATTCTGTTACAATTTAAAAACCGGTGACCTACAGCACGATTCATTAGTGAGCCAACAAACCAATGTCTGGATTAACTGTTTACATTATGCTTCCGCCACCGACACCCTCTACATCGGCACTTACAATGGTGCCTATGCCGTACATGCACTAACCCAAAAGATCACAGTCATTTTCCTCCAAAGCATCGTCAATGCTATGACTACCGACCACAAAGGCGACCTTTGGATGGGAACCAATGATGGTCTGTTCCGTCGTGCCCAAGGTCAAACAAAACTTGACACCATCACGATCAACGATGCCCCCAATGGGATGATCATATACTCCATTCGCGAAGACAATAACAACCAACTATGGATGGGAACCAATCAAGGACTCATCTGCCTTAACACACTCACCCTCAAGGCAGACTACTATTATGCAGCAGACGGTCTGCAAGGCAATGAGTTCTGCCGCAACTCTTCGCTCATTGACCAACAAAAACAGCTTTGGTTTGGAGGGATCAATGGTATCACCTACTTCAATCCCGACAATATCATGCACAGCCGCAAGGATTTTAACATTGCACTTAGCAACTTCTATATCTACAACCAGTCTATATCCAGTCATGACTATCGCATCAAGCACAAGGAGAATAACTTCACTTTCGAACTCACAGCCCTCGACTTTGCCATTCCACGCAAGCACATCACTTATCAGTATAGTTTGAACGGTAACCGCTGGATCAGTATGATGAAAGGAGTCTACAAGATTTCTTTCAACAATCTACCCGCCCAACGCTATCATTTGCGTATCCGCGCCCAATATTACGATGTGGAGTCCAATGAACTGAATTTCAGCATCATAGTACTTCCCCCTTGGTGGCGTTCTTGGTGGGCTTGGACAATTTATATACTTATCGGATTCATCGTAGTTGGCATCATACTTTGGTTGGGATACAAACGTTATCAATCCAAGCTTGAAATCAAGCGTTATATCCAAGAAGAAAAAGAGAAGGAAGCCAAATTGCAATTTCTCATCAACATCAGCCATGAAATACGAACGCCCATGTCGCTCATAATCAGTCCATTGCAAAAGCTCATAGAGAATGATGAAGATACTTCATTGCGCAAACGGAACTATAGTCTGATGTACAGGAATGCACATCGTATACTCAACCTGGTGAATCAACTATTAGATGTACGTAAGATTGAGAAAGGACAAATGCACTTGCTATTTAAGCAGACCGAAATGGTATCTTTTATCGAAGATGTTTGTGAGAACTTCATTCAACTATTTACGCGAAAGAACATCAAATTACGTTTTGTCCATTCTGATATCGAGCAATTAAAGCTATGGATTGACCCATCCAATTTCGATAAGATTATCTTCAATTTATTATCCAATGCATTTAAATTCACACCCGAAGGTGGTGAGGTCGTTATTGAGTTGACACAAACCACTCAATCGGCCCAAATCGTGGTTCGCGACACGGGTAAAGGACTGATTGAAGCAGACAAAGAAAAGATTTTCGACCGATTCTTCCAATCCAAACAAGATAGCAATGGAGCAGCCATCGGCACGGGTATCGGTCTAAACCTTACTCGCTCATTAGTCGAGTTGCATCATGGTACTATTCAAGCCGACAACAATGGAGAGCACCAACCGGGATGCCACTTCACTATCACACTTCCCTTAGAATCATCACATTTGGCTGAAGAAGATATGATCACAGAAAAGAGGCCTGAAAACGTTGAAAGCGAGGTCATAAGCGACCAAACGAACGAACGTCTCGCCTCTACATCAGAAACCTGCTACAGCAACGAAGCAAAAGAAGTAGTACGCATAAAAAGCAAAACCAAATACCACGTATTAATTGTGGAAGATGACGAAGAGATTAATGAATACCTTTGTCGTGAATTGGCTGAAGATTTCCACCTCACCTCATGCGGCAATGGCAAAGAAGCTATCGAACTGCTCCACAAGCAGTCATTCAATCTAGTAGTAAGTGACATCATGATGCCCGAAATGGATGGCATAAGCCTTTGCAAGCATATCAAACAGCATTTGCAATTCAATCATATTCCCATTATACTACTCACGGCCAAAACCCGTGAAACAGATAATATCACAGGACTTGCAGTGGGAGCAGATGCCTACATAACCAAACCTTTTAGCCTCAATATACTGCGTAGTACAATATTAAGCCTCATACAGAACAGATTGGCTTTAAAAAACAGTTTTAGCGGTACACAAGAAATAGGAAACAAAGTCGAAAGCCCTACCCTACAAAGTCCAGATGAGAAGTTAATGGAACGCATCATAAAAGTAGTAAACGACAATTTGAGTAACACCGAGATTTCCGTGAAGCAGATTGCCGATGAAATAGGCATCAGCACTGTGCACCTCAATCGTAAGTTGAAAGAGCTCACCAACCAAACCTCCAGTCGCTTTATCCGCAACATCCGTTTGCAGGCTGCCGCACGTTTACTGGCCGAAAAGAAGCACTCCATCGCAGAAGTGAGCGACCTCACCGGTTTCTCAGACCCCAACTACTTCTCCAAGTCATTCAAAGAGCTCTATGGTATGTATCCCACTGCCTATATGAAAGAAAACAATCCTACAGAAACAGATTGATTATAAAAAACAAGCGCCCCCTGCCAGTATTTCACGGCAGAGGACGCAACGAGAAGAATTGAATTATTTAAACTCCCAATAATCTATGTAAGCATAATTATCTTCACCCTTTATATTATTAAACACAAAATATAAATCATGAACACCCGTGACGCGTGGTATATTAGCCTTGATAGTACGATACTTTCCGCTTTTAGTTTTTTGAGGAATCTGTATTTTTCTCACTAACTTACCATTAAGATCATCCAATCGAATCTCTAATGAAATATTCTTTGATTTTTCTCCGCCAACCAAAGCTCTGAAAGCCGAAGCCCCCTTACTACCAAAGTTCACATTAGCTACTTGGATGAAAGCCCCGTTTTTAGTAGCAACAATAGAGATTCCATCATCATGAGAACATGTCTTAATGCCTTCCGACCAAGCCATAGTCTCAGCTTCCACCCTTCTTAATGGATTGAATGTTCTGATAGGTGAAGGATTTTGGTTTTCCATCCACCAAGGTTCCTCATTAATTGTACCATCAGCATTAAAAGCTATTTCGGCCACACAAACCGAACGACGTTCATGATGCTTATTGGTTATGGCATAGTTTAATTGATAATTAAATCCAAAGAGATAAGTTTTACCATGATAATCAATAATTCCTGGATGATTGCCCGAAGAGCGGCCATCGGGTTTCATGAGATAACCTTTAAACACCCATGGTCCAGTAGGCGTATCACCCATAGCATAGCCAATCCCCTCAGGACAGCAAGTAGAAGCATAAGCCATATAATACTGTTTACCTCTTTTATAAATCCAAGGGCCTTCTTGAAAGTGCACATTACCTCTATTTTCTTTAGTGAGATTCGTATCTTTCGTAATTTCTCCCTTCAAGCTAATCATATCCTCATTAAGTTTAGCATACCACATATTTGGATTTCCCCAATACAAATAAGCTTGCCCGTCATCATCAATAAAGACTGTAGGATCAATGCTATCATATTTTCCACTAATAAGCGGCTTCCCAATAGGATCCTTAAAAGGACCATAAGGAGAATCCCCCACTAACACACCTATGCCACGACCTTGAAGAGGACAATATAAATAAAACTTTCCATTTCGCTCAATACATTGTGGAGCCCATGCTCCATTATCAAAGCCACCCCAACCGGAAATTTCCTTGGCCGCCCAAGTGAAATTATGCAAGTTGGCTACTTTACCATGATCAGTCCAATTCACCATGTCAGTGCTGGTGTAAAGCAGCCATTCCTTCATACGGAAGCCTGCATAACCCTCAGGTGCGTAATCCTCATCATGCGTAGTATATAGAAAAACAGTATCATTATGTACCATTGGTGCAGGGTCAGCCGTAAATTTGGTCTGAATAATCGGCCGTTGAGCACTCACCGACATAGTAACCATAAAAGCGCTTAACGTCAAAACACTTTTTAAAAGTTGATTTTTCATATTTGTTAAATCTATTAATGCGATATATTTTTCTATTTATTAGCGAGTTCTAATCACCACCTCAAATGGTTTGTCAATACCCTCTACTTGAATTTCCGCATGGATTACACCAGGTTTACGTGTAGATTGTACAGTAAGCAGAGCATGTCCAAAGTAAGATTTTATCTGGTTGGTATAAAATTTATTTAAACGCAGATCACCGCTATCCAAAGCAACCAAACGTCCCTCACCACTCACCTTCACAGTAATCATTCGATTATCAGTCTGCACTTTCACTCCTTTATCATCTATTAATGTCAGATC
The DNA here is from genome assembly GCF_000157055.1 of Bacteroides sp. 2_2_4. Lineage (NCBI taxonomy): Bacteria > Pseudomonadati > Bacteroidota > Bacteroidia > Bacteroidales > Bacteroidaceae > Bacteroides > Bacteroides sp. 2_2_4. The sequence continues at coordinate 90,265 of NZ_EQ973368.1, forward strand.
TATATGACTCAAATCTTGACCATCCGCTTTAATGGTCTGACGATCCGCCTTCAACTTTAAAGTAGCAAGCTTACCTGCGGTTTCAATCTTCCAATAAGCTACCTCCTTGCCTTTGTTAAAGCCCTTCGCTTCGAGCTTTCCGGGCGTGTAGGGGATGTTCCATACAATGGTATTGTTGGTATAATCAGCCGTACGCTCACGCCCCATCAACTTGCCGTTGCGATACAGTTCTACCTCCTCACAGTTGGTGGTGGTAAGTACCTCAATCACAAGACCATTGAATTTATTGGGATAGTTCCAGTGATCAACAATAGCCGGCCACTGCCACAGATCGCGACCATGATCGATGTCGGCAAAGGGATCCTTCACCGCAATGCGCACCATCGGTGTTTTGTTCCACATTGCACGATGGTAGGCCGCACGAGGTTTTTCGTACATACATACATCGAACAAGCCGTTAGGCCAGCCCTTACTAGGCCAACCTGCTTCACCCAAATAGTCCACGCCAGGCCAGATAAAGCCACCGGCAAAGAAGTCGTTTTCAGCAATCAGACTCCATGGATTGAGCGGCGTATAGCTTCGCAAATTGCCCTCGGCACCGCGATAGTAAGGAAGCTCCTCCGAAATAAGGAAACAACGATTAGGAAATTTCTTGTGATCGCTGATAGCCCGTACTTCAAGATAGTTATATCCTATGACATCAGTCACCCCTGCAAATGCTTCCTTGTGATTATTTTGGGCAGCAAGGGTAACCTTCCTACTGGGTTCTAGCCGATGTACGAAATCTTGCAGCATGGCAGCACGCTTCACATACTCTTCACCCTCTCTCCAGGCTTCCCCCACCTCATTACCTATGCTCCAAAGAATAATACAGGGATGGTTACGGTCACGTAATATCATGTTGCCCAAATCCTTCTGCCACCATTCATCGAAATGACGAGTATAGTAATTATCACCGCTCTTCCATTTGTCAAAAGCCTCATCTATGACCAAAAAGCCCATGCGATCACAGAGGTCTAAAAACTCAGTAGAGGGTTGGTTATGACTCATACGCAGAGCGTTGACACCATACTCTTTCAATATTTCCAATCGACGTTCATATGAACGTAAAGGGACAGCTACACCCATGGCACCGGCATCATGATGCAAACACATACCTTTCAGTTTGACTTGCTTCCCATTGAGCAAAAAGCCACGGTTGGGATCGAATGCGATGGCACGTATGCCGAAAGTGCTAGTATAGACATCAGTAGTGCTTCCACCAGCCTTAACCGAAGTTTCTAGTGTGTATAATGTCGGCGACTCCGGAGTCCAAAGTTTAGGTTGAACCAAATCAAGGAGTTGTTTCACATCAAAAGCTTTACCTGCTTCTACCACCACTCTTTGAGATTTACTTTTAGCCAAGACCTTACCTGTAGCATCTTTGACTTTTTGCAAAAGGGTAACGTACTGTTTTTTAGGGCTGCTATTCTTCACAGTAGTTACCACAGCCACTTGCGCTGCCTCAGCGCTCACCTGAGGGGTTGTGATGTAGGTACCATAAGTATCAACATGCACATCCTCAGTCACATCCAACCAAGCATGACGATAGATTCCAGCGCCCGCATACCAACGCGGACGTCCACCTGTAGTATTGACACGAACAGCCATGAAGTTAAGTTCGCCAGGTGCTTTCAGATAAGGAGTAAGGTCGTAAACTATGCTACAGAAACCATATGGGCGATGACCTAAATGATGACCATTGATATAAACATCGCTCTGCATGAAGATACCATCAAACACGATGCTCACTTGCCGTCCACTGGTACTAGCAGGAAGTATAAACTCTTTTTGATACCAGCCAATGCCTTCTGGGAGATAGGCAGTGGCTCCACCCCATTTGGAATCGAAGTCCTGCTTCACATTCCAATCATGAGGTAATTGTACAGACTCTGAATGACTTTTATCAAAAGGGGTAAGAATATATTTCTGACTATCAGTCAGTGAAAAGTTCCAATCGAAATTAAAGTCAATTTTTTGTCGTGTAGCTGGTCTGGCTGCCAAGTGAAGTGCCAAACTCAGCAACAACGTAATCAATACGAAATTTTTCTTCATTATATTACAATTGTTAGTGAATGATTGATTTGATTTGTTCTACAGACAATATCTGTTTAGGATTAAACTGTTTAGAGTTCATATAATTCAGGATACTCCTATACATCTGCTTACCTTCAGGATACTTCATATTATCTTGAAGTGCCATGCTACAGACCATCAGTTTACCTTTACCCACTTGAGCTTCAAAAAGTACACCGAGCTTACGGTTGAGCACAAAGTTGTCGATAACTTGCACCATAGGGCGATACTCACGAGGCAATGAAGCCATGTCGATAGGACGACCGTTACGCAACAGACGGAACCACTGCCAATTGCTGTGATATTCTGTAGGGAAGTCTGCAAATACAGGATGTTCATCATCAGTCAAGATTCCCATGGTACCCACATTCCCATATTTCTTGAACATATTATAGTTCCAAAAATCACTCTGAAAAGCCCCATCTACACTGGTAGGAAGCACCTCAGGAGTAGGCAAAATCAAAACCTTCTTACCTTTCTTCAAAGCTTCTTGTGCTTTTGGGTTGAACGAAGTGAAGACCTGTACTTTACCTTCCTTAATTTTTGCATCAGCCGGATAAACCCAAATAGAATAAGTATTCTCATACTCAGTACCCTCAATACTAATCGTGATATTCAACTTCTGTGCGTGATTAATCCCATCCAAGGAATAACGAAGGGTAGCGATGTCAAAGACATTACCTTGAGGAATATCTTTCAACCCGAATGAACCTTTATCAATCAGGTTTCCTTGTCCATCCTTAATAGACCAATTCACAGGCTTAGACAAAGATTTTGCACTATAGTTAGCTACTTGCACACGTCCCTCAAATGTGTCGTTGTTCGTAAGCGTAAATTCAGGATAACGCAAAAGAGGTACTACTTCGGAACAGAACTGATGCCATTCCTTTTGAGAAATCACGCCCTTGGGTTTGAAATAGGCATTCAGTACACCCACCAAAGCACAACCTTGGCCCGGGAAGTCCTGTAAATCGAGTAATTGAAAACCACCATAGTCTTTGGTTCGAAGAGCTGACTCAATTTCCTCACGATAGCAGAGAGCAGCCAAAGCACCCGAAGCTTTAAAATATTTATGGCTCAAATCGCCCAAACCCGCTTTATCCAAACGCTTTTGATACTCTACAAAGTTATTCAAGGTGGTTACCCCCGTATAAAGATGAATCTCTGACGTATCTGGATACATCTGATATTGCCCCGTTTCATGACCAATCACAGGAATTGTAGAGTGTGAATTTCCAGCAGAGAAATCATAGTCTGTACCCCGAAGATAGTTGTTCATATGACCAAACTTAGATTGTGGGAAAGAAGCACGGACCTCATAGCCTTCACAGTCCGTGTATACGCCCGCTCCATATTTTCCACCTGTGAGTGTGCTAGACCAGTAATCATCCCCCTCTTGCTGTTGGGGTCTGGTCAGGAAATTGTTACTACCTGCTGCATAAAGTTTACGAGGGTCATGAGCACGAAAACCCGTGATGATTTTTTGCAACTCTTGCCGATCGCCACCTAGTTCATTGCCAATTTCGAACATAACGAACGAGGCGTGGTTACCAAACTGATCAAGCAGTCTTCTGCCCTCTCCTATTAAATAAGTAGTAGTGTTGTCATAAACTTCCAGTTTCTGCTCCACATCTCCCTGAACGACTTTCGCCTTACGACCTACGCTGCCCCAATGAGGAAGTTCAGGGAGCATATAGATACCTACAATGTCGCAAGCAGTGAAGCAAGCTTCCGGTGGGCACCAAGTGTGGCAACGAATGTGGTTGATTCCCCAATCTTTAAGTAATCGTAGAATCTTAACCCATTCATCTACATTCATAGGAGCATAACCTTGGTGAGGAAAGACTTGTCCATCGTGTTTTCCACGCAGAAAGGTTGGAGTCCCATTAATGGTAAACTGTTTACCATTTGTGGCAAATTTACGCATGCCGAAGTTTAGTTGACGATGATCAGCCATCACATCCTCACCGCTCTTAAGCTCACTACTCATCGTCAATTTATAGAGTGCCGGATTCCATTCGCTCCACAAGTGCACATCTTGTCCCATGGGATAAATAAATTCACGCACCGTATCAGTGTTCGACACCCCTTTAACGTGAAAAGTTTTCTCTGGAATCGTATGTTTCTGACTACCTGCATTCCAGAGGTTGGCGCATAAACGAACTGTACCTTCCCACTGTCTGTCAGTCACACCGTCAAAGACACATTTCACCTTCACTGTCTTCGTGTCAATATCGGGATAAAGTTGTACTTGATCTACCCAAATATCCTCATAAGCACAGAGTTGAATCTTACCGAGCATACCATTCCAATTGGTGGCAGTACCATCGTTGGACTGATGGCCTATGGATACAGGCGGCAATAATTTTTTATCATTTCCATTATAAATACGCACAGTCAGTTTATGTTTACCTGGAACCGCCTCATTGGACAGCAAAAATTTCTGTTCACAGATATAAGTGGAGTCACAGCCGATGTATTGTCCATCAAACCAGACCATTGACCCCTTAGCGCGCTCAATTGAGAACACCACACGTTTCCCTTTCCAATTTTCTGGAATAGTCACCTCTTTTTCATACCAAGCATATCCACGGTAGGCATACTTACGCTTCGACTCCGGTCGCCCCTTTTTGGCCTCATCAGTAGTACCTGGAAGCGACATACTATCCCATTGCGAATAGTATTTATACCATTCATTCTGCAATCCTTGATTGTTATAGTCTAAGGCCAATCTCCACTGACCAGACAGGTCAATGTTATCGCCTCCCGTAGTTGTTTGTGCCTTGCACATCAGACTAAAAGCCAACAAACCACAGCAAACATATAGTTTAAGCTGTTTCATGTTATAGATTTTAATAAATTCTTTAATTTTCATGGTTCTATGCTATTTTTATATTCAGCGTGTACAAAAATATGAAATTCCATCATTAGTGTCGTCTTTATTCCGAGAACATCCATTGTCTCTGATAAATAATGTAGAAAACTTTCTAATTTTATTCGACAATAATTATACCACCCAACGGTTGCAAGGTAACTTTCGCATTGCCACTCTTGTCTATTTTCAGACTTGTCAATTCGGAGGCATAACTGTCAACATTCTCTTTGTCTTCTTGCTTTATGATACGGCGCGGCTTGTCAACATAATACTTTACTATCTTTCCGGCAAGCATCGGGAGATTTACGGTCAAGGTCATGGGATGGTCTGTGCCATTCAGTCCCCCTATATACCAATGTCCATCATGCTTGCGGGCTATGATACAATACTTTGTGGGATATCCGTCAATGAATTGCGTCTCCTGCCAAGTGGTAGGGATATTGCGCGCAAAATCCAGAACATGCTGTGGCATATCTTCAAGGTTATTTGGCATTATAGCGACACAGTTTACGTTAGTCTGGTTGGTGATTGCTGTAGCCAATTCAAAGATATCCGACGTGTATCTCGGATGCCGACTCTTATTGTTCTTGCTGAAACGCTTATTCATAAACACTCCTCCCCAGTCGAAGCTGGCAACAGCATTTCGGCAAAAAGGATGCAGCGTCATGTCAAAACCTTCTGAACGTGAAAACCTATTGGTGAAATTCATGTTCTCTGAGGCAAGAGCCGCCTCACTTGCCACAAAATTGGGATAAAGTCTTTCCCAACCTCTTGGAAGAGTGCAGCCATGGAATATAACCTGCAAGCCGTATTCATTGGCATCGCTTAGTATCTCTTCATAAAGCTGCATCGTCTGCTGCTTGTCACCGCCAAAGAAATCAACCTTAATACCTTTCACGCCAATCTTCTGCATCCACTTCATATCACGCTTGCGGGCTATGCAGTTATTCATCACACCGTGTGGACCTTGTGGAGCGTCGTTCACCGCTCCATTGCTGTTATACCAAAGCAGTAGCTCCACATTCTTGCCTTTCGCATATTTTGCCAGACGTTCAATGCCCTCATAGCCAATGCGTGAATCCCATAAAGCGTCAACGAGAATATACTCATATCCCATCACTGATGCAAGGTCGACAAATTTCACCTGATCGTCCCAGTTCATCGAACTGTCTCCCCAAAGAATCCAGCTCCAAGTATATCGTCCTGGTTTATAATCATACTTTGTTTCATAAAGTGGGTCAAGGACATCAAATTGAACCGTTGTCTCAACAATCGGCTTCAGAGAATTTCCCACCGTAATGGTACGCCATGGTGTTGCTGACGGAACAGGTACCGCCGGTGTTACGCTTCCTATTCCATTGTTCTCGCCTTCTTGTGGGAACAGCAGGCTATATCCCGTTTCTTGATTGTAATCACTCAATCGTGAGCCGCAATAATTGCTTGTCACTCCAGTTTCGCTCACCAACGCCCAATAGTTGATATCTCCATCCGGGATGCGAAACAGGCAAGGGAATGTGAATCCTTGCTTACTGTTTGATTTGCGCTGTGCCACAGGAACATCTGCTTCGTAGGTTTCCTCGTAAGATGGTTTTGTTCTAGCAAAACCAACCATTGGTAGGCTCTGCTGGCAGAGGAAACTTGTGGCAGCTTCTGCCAGTCGGAAAGACGTCGTTTCTTTAAGAATGACGGCACTCAGCGGAATGCCTTTCTCATTGTTGGGCTTTTGAAGCTCGTAGCGGAAAGCCACGCTATTGTTGGCCACACAGAAAGCGACAGTCATGCAATGTCCATCCTTGTTCTCAAAAATAAGATCCATCTTATTTGATACGTAATGAAATTTATTCTGCTTGGTGTTAATCATATAGTAGTCTTTCACTACATTATCCTCACGCTGTACATCTTTCAATTTCAAGTTTTTCGAGAAATCGGCATAATTGGCAACAAGACCTAAACGGGACTCTGTCAGCACAAACTTTCCGTCGTAACTCACAGAATATACCGGCATACCATTTTTGTTGTTTACACATACGTTCAATCTGCCGTCGGGTGAAACGACAGTGTCGTCGGCCATAACAGTTACCGCTATCACGAACATAAGAAAAGATAAGTTTATTCGCTTCATATCAAGAATAATAAGTAAGTTGTAAAAATTAAATTATACTAAGCCGCATGGGTAAAATTGATAATGAGTTCATCCCCGACTGCCGCCAATGCTCTGTTTGTAGCATAGAACAGGGAGTCCGTGGATACATAGTCCGCCTGTCTGAGCCATTTACCTTTGAGTATGCGCCACAGCGTCTCGACTATGTTGAGATGTGCGATCTTGTACGCATAGAGCTGCGGCGAGGGCTTTCCCTTGGAACGTTTTCTTATACGTCTATATCTCGTGCCAATGCGGATAAAAAAGCTCGGAACGTACTCTCGCTCGCTTCCTTGCCGGAGGCCTGCTGCCAGGATTCCTTGGCTTTCTTCACGCTCTGCTCGATGGCTTTGCGAACCGCTTCTTTGTCCAAGCAGTCCATTATTGGCTTTCGCCCACGTCCTGGACGTGTTTCCAAACCTGCAATTCCTTCTGACTCGAAGCGTTTCACCCAAGCATTTACAGATACAAGTGTCATTTCCGTTTGCGAGCCGACATCCTCTGATTTCAGATCCTGTGATTTCAAAAGAATTGCGCGGCAAGGCATACGGTATGTATGGCTCTTGCCAGCACGGAAACCTTTTTCCAATTCCAGACGTTGCGCCTCTGTCAATTGGAAAACTTTGATCTTTGCGATAGCTATATGTATTTATGAGGTTACGCAAAGCCATGAAAAATATTCGATTTAAACTAATTTTCAACATCTACTTATAGATTTTAATAAATACTTTAATTCATAGGTTCTATACTTATATTTATATTCAGTGTGTGCAAAAATATGAAATCCTATCATTAGTGTCATCTTTATTCCGAGAATGTCCAATAGTCAAAAAACATGATGTCTTTCAGAGCTTTGCCGCGACATACAAAATAGATGTCTTTCACACCGTTTACTGGCGCTATCTCTGTATCTAATACTTTATTCCCATTGTTGGTTTAGCAGGCGCAGGCTGTAAATAGGTCCGGCAGTAGTACCCTTCTGCGACTTGAATGTGACACTCACTTGCTGTTTGCCTTTGAGCATCTGAGTAGGTATGGGGTACTCTACAGTCATAAACTTGTCAGAGTTCCATTTGTTTTGCAGATTTTCGTTGGTGAGGAGCTGATCGTTAATAAGGATGGAGAACCGACAGTTACCGTTTTCATTTCCCCAGTAAGTGACACAGAGCGAAAGGGTGGCCTTGCCGTTGGTAGATAACTCATAGGTAAAATATCCATCGTTATTGGCTTTGCGCCATGCGGCTCCATGAGTATTGCCTGTACCAGATCGGTTGCTCTTCACATTGTGGTCAATCTCCGGCTGTTGCTCACCACAGGTCACCATATCCACCGTTCTTGCGTCTAGTTGCAATCGCTTCTTTTCTGCATCCATCTTCTCCGCTTGATAGCTGCGGTATTGGCTGTCAGACATTGATAACCAATATATCATATATCGGCAGTCGTGGAGAGAGGCGAAAGGCTGAAGCTCAAGCTCGGCATACTTATCCTCAAAAAGACCCGGCACAGTGAATGTACATGGCTTGCCTGCCACGGGTTTCATCTGACTTAGTTTCTGAAGAATTTTCTCTCTGTCACCGATAATCATCGGTGTGTCGAACAGAGATACTAACGGACCGTGAGCTATGTGCCCCCAACGGTGGTCGCTGGCAACAAGACCGTTGAGGTTTTCTTTCCCAACGTTAGCTCCCAGGAGTATTGGTCCACGCATAATGGCTATGTATTCGGGATGATGCTTCAATTCTTCAATACGTATATTCATCGGCATCTGCACCTCCACAACATCGCCGTTCTTCCACTTTCTGTTAATCGTATAATAGCTGTTGGCAGCGGTTGTTGTCTCAATACTTTTCCCGTTGACGGTGATAATTACCTTACCATCGCCCACCCAGCCCGGCTTACGTACGAACAATGGAAATTTCGTGCTTTTCTTCGCTGTGATGGTGAGACACGTTTTGCCTTCATTAGGAAACGAAGTAGTCTGTGTTAGACTGATCCTCCGCTTCTTCCATTCGAGTCGCGAGGAGATGAAGAGGTTGACATAGAGCGAATCTCCAGTGTGGGCGTAAATAAACTCGCCATACTTACCATGGTTTTCCATACCGGTACCCACGCAACACCACATCGCCTCGTTAGGAGCGGAGTAAACACGGTAGTGGGCGGGACGAGCGGGAGTAAAATATACATATCCACCGTGTTCGGGATGCTGGGTAGAAAGAATGTGATTGAACAAAGCGCGCTCATAGAAGTCTGCATAATCCGCTGTAGGATTCATTCGGAAAAGTCCCTCAGTGAGGCGTAACATATTGTAGGTATTGCATGACTCCGGCCCCTCGCGATCATCTACATAGCTCAGATAATCCGTGTCATCGGGGAAATGTTCGCGACGACTGTTACCACCGAAAGCGAGGGATCGGTTGGCTGTGACTGTTTACCAAAAAAAATGAGCAGCACGAGTGTAGTCAGTCGCATCGCTACTACGCTTCGCTTGGACACTCAGTTCAGCCACACGCTGATAACCAACAGCTTTCGGCACCTGGGTGTTTGCGTGCTTGTTGTCAAGATTATCTCTTCCGTCACGCATGCTCTCAAACAGCCATTTATGAGAGAATCGTTTCGCCGCATCGAGATATTTCGTATCGCCCGACATCTGATATGCATCGGCAAATACCTCGTTCATACCACCAAACTCATTATTGAGCATCTGCTCCATCTGTTCGTCGTTAAGACCTCTAATTACACCGATTCCCCAATCACAGTAATCCAAGAACATCTTCTTCGCCAACTCATTGTCGGCATAGAGCCATGCATCGCGCAGTCCGGCATAGAGCTTGTGGAGATTGTACCAAGGAGCCCAATATTTCCATATAGTGCCGACATTGCCTTTCTTGATTTCATTCCATCCCGCCTTTCCGTTGGGAATACCTCCGATGTATCCATCACCATTCGCTTGCTGGCATCTGTACAGTTCACTGAGCATATAATCCATCCGTCGTTTGAACTCTTCGCCACCGCCGGCTCTGTAATTCATCGCCATGGCAGAAAGATAGTGACCAGCCACGTGGCCATCCAGTCCCGGCCAGTTGGGAAACTTTTCTGCTTTAGGTTTCAGTCCGGCCTCGATGAAGAACGGGGCCAATAGTCTGTCAACATCATATTCCAATAGTACACTGCGGTTGAGGTCTTGGGCATGTTTAAACGGTCCGTCAAGCAGTTGCACATCACTCAGCGGAAAGAGTTCGGGGTAGAGTTTGTCCTGAGCATGGGTCATGCTGACGAAAGCCGGACAGAGGCAAAGGACGGTTGCTATCAGTTTCTTACTAATCATATTTTCAATCATATCATTATAATGTTATTGTTTTTTACTCATTGTTATTCTTTTCCCAAAATACTCCACTGTCTTCTGCTGTCCGTCAGGGAACATCATTATGAATGTTCGGCTTTCGGGCATTCCCTTATACTCTCCTTCGCGCTTGGCAATGGTGAGCTGCTGCTTGGACTCACTCCAAGTGAATTGGATGAGGGAGCGTTCGCCATGCCCGTAGTTATAGGTCTCTCCATCATCTTCGTAAAGTGAAAAGGTGCAGTCTCTACCAGGATAGATGCGAATGGAAAGCGGAGCAGCTGACTTGTCGGCAGCATAACGCTTGCCTTGAGCCATGGGGATAATGGAGCCGGAGCGAACGAAGACAGGCATCGACTCAATGCTCTCAGTGGTTGTCACTGATGTGCCGCCGGAGTAGCGCTTACCGGTGCGGAAATCATACCAGTCAGAGGACTTAGGGAGATAAGTCGTCCAGCTATTGACATTTGGCTCGACTATTGGAGAGACGAGCAACGATGGGCCAAACATATATTCGTACTTCTGTTGCAACGCGCGCTCATCATCGGGGAAGTCCATCACCAACGGTCGCATAATGGTGTAACCTTCGTTGGTGACGCGAGCGGCATTGCTATAAATGTAAGGCATGAGCGAATAACGAAGGGTGATGTATTTTCGAGCTACCCTCTCCACCAGCTCGCCGTAACGCCATGGCTCGGTGTCGCTCATATATCCGTGCACTCGCATCAGCGGCAGAAATGCTCCCACCTGAAGCCAGCGCAGAAACATCTCGTGATACTCCGGGCTTTCGTATTGGTTCCACGGACGGAAAAATCCTCCCGCATCAAAAGTCCACCAAGGCAGTCCGGCTGCCATCTGTCCTAGTCCGCCCGCTATTTGTCGGCGCAGAGTCTCCCAATCGTGACCAACGTCGCCCGACCATGTAGCAGCGGCATAACGCTGTAGTCCGGGAAATCCGCTACGGGTGAGTATCATCACTCGCTTCTCGGGAGCATCCTTTCTCAGTCCGGTGAACACAGTGCGGTTGACAAACATCGGGAACGCATTACGGTACACCTCACCCGGCCACTGCCGGTTGTTTATCCGCCGTCCCTGCAGGTCATCGTTCTCTGGTTCAGTGGCGTCCTGCCACCATGCATCGATACCGTATGGTTTGAGCAGTCCGTTACTGAAATTCGCCCAGTAGTAGTCGGTAGCCTTGGAATTGAAGAAGTCCACCCAGTCTATTCCTGGCAACAGATATCCCAGCTCTTTTGCTTTCGCTCCGACAGCCGATTCCTCGTCCACTTTCGCCCAAACGGAAATCATCAATCGGATATTCTCATTGTGCAACTCCCTCACCATTTGTGCCGGATCGGGATAATTCTCTTCATCAAATCGCATGGCGTTCCAACCGTATTTTCCCCAGTATTGCCAGTCCTGTACAATCATGTCGATAGGGATGTCGCGCTTACGAAATTCCTTGGCATTCTCCAGCAACTCCTGCTGCGTCTTGTATCGCTCGCGGCAGTGGATGTAGCCCATCGCCCATAACGGCATCATCGGAGCATTGCCCGAGAGCTGTCGGTAACTGGCTATCACCTCATCGGGACTGCCTGCGAACACCGTGTAGTCGATGCCGGTGGATACTGGCGATCGCAATTCCGTTTCATTGATGTTCTTTCTCCAGTATACAGTAGGCTTGTCGCGCTTCTCACCCTCGACCACCACCTTGTGACGACCCTTCGTGAGTCGGGTCATGAAAGATGTTGTGGGCGGCAACCACAGATTGTTGATATCCACCATAGTCTTGCCGTCTATAATTACCTTATGTTTGCGTGCCATCCTCTGGCCAACATCCATCAGTATGGAATATTCTCCTGTTTCCGCCACCTCTATCTCCGCCTCAAAAGCGTTGATGTTGCGCGTCTCTTTCTTGTTGCCTTTGGTGGAGGTGACATCGACGGTGATTGTCTTGCCCATGCATTCCACAGGATTCAGAACCTTAGACTGAGAGGCGGGATTGAACTCCGTGAGACCGTAGTTGTTCCACAGCAGAGCGTAGCCTTTGTTCGACAAAACGAACGGGATGGAAATCTGGGTATTCACCTGAGTGAGCCGACGAGAAAGACCGCGCACATTGACATATCCATCCTGAAACTGTCCCGTACCGAAAAGATATTCGTCTGCAGGCGAGAAGAATCGCTGAGCGACAGCGGTGGTTGCTTCTCCTTGCACCTCCGATTCTCTCATTGTTCGTCCGTGGGAGATTTCTTTGAGCAACACCTTCCCCTTCGCATCGGTGAATGCAATGGCATCGGTGGCAGCGTCATATACGGCCGTCATATTCTTAACTTTCAACGTAGTCGTGCCACCACGTTCACAGACAGAATATTTCACGTTTTCCACTTTGTTCACATATATCAGTTCATCGGGCTGCACACCAACCGAGCCGGCCACTTGTATTCTGATTGCGTTGTCGTTCATCGGAAGCATTACGATATTTCCGCCCTCACGTTTTATCTCCACCTTATTGGCGGCAGCATCAACCGGCATTGCCGAGCCGAGAAGACATAGCAGAAATATATTCTTTATTTTCATAGTGCTTAATAATAAACTGTTATTTCGTATTCTTTTTGATTGCGGAATATCGTCTTTATGCCCCCGCTTACTTCCTCGATTTTATTATCACCTCGCCAGCCTGCAATCCGTTACTTTCGGCTTTCACTCGGATTGTTCCCGTCTCGCCTTTCTTTGTCCGCACTATTGCGAGCGCCATTCCGTTAAACGCCTTGCGCTGCGGCGACTGAAACGACTCAAACGACGTGGCGTCACCATTGTCGGTGGCGATGATTTCAGCAGGTCCCTCCACAGAGAACTTCACCGTCGCATCGCTTCGTGGCACAAGTGTACCCTGCGCATCGCAGACCTTCAGCGTGATGAAAGCGAGATCCTTGCCATCACATGTTATCTTGTTGCGATCAGCAGAGAGTTGCAGAGTGGCAGCTTCCAATGCTGTGCGCTGCACAGCCGTCGCCCACTCCTTGCCGTCCTTATATGCAACCACCTTTATCTCGCCCGGCTCGTACGCCACGTCATGCCACACCAGTCGATAATCTTGTCGCGCCACCTTCTTCTTGCGTCCGAGGCTCTTGCCGTTTAGGAACAGCTCCGCCTCATCCCCCGATGTATATACATGCACCGGAACTTTTTGCCCCACTCTCTCCGGCCAAGTCCAGTGAGGCAGGATGTGAGCCATCGGATAGTCAGGCCGCCAGTGCGACTGATAGAGATAATATCGGTCTTTCGGAAATCCCGCCAAGTCCACAATGCCGAAGTAACTGCTGCGTGATGGCGGAGTCTTTTTTCTCAGTTCCTCCAGTTCCTTAGCCACCTCAGCCTGCTTCGCCTTGTCATGGCGATAGTTGGTCAATACCGTCTCGTCAGAATTATACGGCGTAGGCTCACCCAAATAGTCAAATCCCGTCCACACAAACTCACCCATCAGGTGAGGCTTCTCCTCAAACATGCGGAACATAGCGTCGGGCGGACACATCCATCCCGTGTTCAGCTGTCCCTTGTGACGGTAGTCGTAAGACGAAATCTGATAGTTCTGCAATGCATCGCGATCGTAATTAAAAGTGTAAAAACCACGAGTGCTTACCTGTGACGAAGTCTCTGCGCACAGTGTCGGCATATCCTTGTATCGTGGGTCTTTCTCAAATCGCTCCTGCCCGCCGTAGAAATAGTTTATTCCCATCACGTCGAGCGACAGCGGTGCTCCCACGTCACGCGCTCCGTCAGGGTCGTTATATCCCGCAGTCAGCGGACGGGTCGAATCTTCGCGGCGGGCGATGTCGGCAAGGTGTTTCGTTATCTCCACCCCGCGCTGCTCTATCACCTCGTTGCCTATCGACCACAGCACGACACATGGATGGTTGCGGTCTCGATGTATCATCGCCTTCAAATCCTTTTCATGCCACTGCTCATATATGCGGGCGTAATCACTTTTACGCTTGCCTGCCGCCCATGCGTCGAAGGCTTCGTCCATCACGAGAAATCCCATTTTGTCTGCCAAATGCAGAAACTCCGGAGCCGGCGGATTATGCGAACATCGCAGAGCGTTGTCCCCCATCTCGCGCAGTATGCGGAACTGTCGTTTCAGCGCACTCAGATTAAACGCTGCGCCCAGAGCCCCAAGGTCGTGGTGGTTGCACGTGCCCTTTATCACCGTCACCTTTCCGTTGAGTTTAAACCCGTCGCGAGCCGTAAACTCAATGGTACGCACGCCAAAGGCGGTGCGGTATTCGTCAATCAGCTTTCCGTCTGTATATAATCGTGTGACAGCCGCATAGCGGTTGGGCGAGTCCACTTCCCATAACTTGGGACTCTTTATCTCGCCTCCGATGTTCACTTTCATGCTGCCGTTAGCTCTCACCGCCACTTCTTTATTCTCCAATCGTGCCGCCCTGCCACGCAGACGGTCATCAGCATCCAAAACATATATGCTTGTTTCCACACTGACAGTCTTCACCACCGATGTATGGTTTTCTATTGTTGTCTCTACATTCACCTTCGCCGCAACGGTGCTCACCTCAGGAGTAGTCACGAATGTCCCCCAATGCCCGACATGCACCTGTTCGGTCTTCGTCAACCATACATTGCGGTAGATTCCCGCTCCCGAATACCAGCGAGAGTCAAACTTCTCTGTGTTCAATTTCACGGCTATAAGATTGTCTTCGCCGAACTTCACGTATGGCGTAAGGTCGAAACGGAATGAATTGTATCCATACGGCCATTCGCCCACGAACGTCCCATTCACCCATACCTCGGTATAACACATCGCACCATCAAAGTCAATATATATCCTCCGTCCTGCATCGCTCTTGTCTAAAGTGAAATTCTTCCTATACCATCCGATGGCCTTGTAAGGCAGTTTTCCCATCTCTCCCGCCAGTTCTATACGGAACGGTCCTTCGATAGCCCAATCGTGTGGCAACTCCAATTTCCTCCATCGACTGTCATCAAAAGCCGGCTTTTCCAGTCCCTTAGGTTCATCAATTCGCCCTCCATCAGGCTGTAGGCCATAGCGGCAGAAACGCCAGTTGTCATTAAAACTCTCGCAAGCCGGTTGTCCGTTGCGTGTCAGTGTCTTGTTCGTTGCGACCGCATCAGTGCCAACCAGCAGCATAATTGCCATAAATAGCAATTTGAAATAAAAAAATCTTCTCATATTTTCTTATATCGTTAACTTCACTTGTTATAGCTTTATAGCGATTTTCTTGCCATTGTAATCTACCGTCTTTTGTTTACTATCCGGCAACGTCACCCTGAATGTTTTCTTAGCAGTCATGCCACGGAATGAACCTCGGCGGTTGTGTATCGTGAGCGTGCGTGTGCGGTTGTTCCATGTCATGGGAATCTCGCTGTATTTGCCCTGTTCATAGTCATAGCCGTCACCACGATCTTCATATAGCGTAAACTCGGCATTAGCTCCGGGATAAACACGTATCTCAAGATTATCCCACACCTTCTCGCCACTATACTGTACATCAGGGCCTATCGGCAATATCGAACCACCACGGATGAAGAAAGGAATCTCGCTGAACGGAATCTCAAGTTTCACGTCCTGACCTCCATCGTATACCTTACCGTTATGGAAATAATACCATCGGCTGCCGGCGGGCAGATAGACTGTATGCTCCGAGGGATGGCTGAAATCCACATTTTCCATTGCATTCATTTGGGTCCTCCCCGTATTTTTGTCCCATCCCGCATTAGCATCGGCATCGTGGCGAACAACCTCCGGCGTGTACTGCGCATTGAGTATAGGAGTGGCAAGGATGGCGCGACCGAACATATACTCATCGTTGAGACTCTTAGCCTTTGTGTCAGTAGGGAAGTCCATCACCAAGGCACGCATAAACGTATCACGCCGCTTACTCACGCTCCATGACGTGCTATAAACATAAGGCAAGAGACGATAACGCAACTTTATCGCTCCTAGGAGGGCATCATAAACAGGTTCGCCTGCCTTACCATAATAATACAACTCGCGAGGTACGTCTGCACCATGACTGCGCATCATTGGAGTAAACACTCCCTGCTGTGTCCAACGGGCATAAAGCTCATGATAGGCGGGATTCTCGTAGGCAGGCTTACCTTTCCACGAACGGTTGTATGAACCGGCGAAAAATCCACCGAGGTCAGAATTAAAATTAGGATTGCCGGTAAGTGAAAAATTCAACCCTGCGGGAACCTGCTTTCTAAGCATATCCCATGTAGACACCACATCGCCGCTCCACACATTAGCACCATAACGCTGCTGACCAAAGGTGCATGAACGAGTAAGTATAAACACACGTGAACTGTCGCTCTCAGCACGCTGATGGTCGTACACACCGCCAACGGTCATCAGCGGAAAGGCGCACAACACACTGCGATAGCTGCCCATACCTGTCTGTCGGTCGAAATCCGCTGGTTGCCAATTGAAGTGGTCAGGTTCTGTACTGTCCATCCACCAGCCGTCCATTCCAAGATCGTAGATGCGCTTCAGATTCTCCCAATATATATCACGAGCTTCCGAAGAATAGCAGTTATACACCCTTACACCACTCGGATAATCCTGACGTGGAGGCCACTGATGACTGATGCCCGACTGCGGCCATGTCTTTATGTCAAACAACAGTCCTTTCTCATCAAGCTGGCGGTAAGGCTTCGTCATCGGTCCAAACGACGACCAAATAGAAATCATACATTTAGCATTCTGTGCATGGACCTCGTCAATCATCGCCTTAGGATTTGGAAACGA
This sequence comes from Bacteroides sp. 2_2_4, assembly GCF_000157055.1. Taxonomy (NCBI): domain Bacteria; kingdom Pseudomonadati; phylum Bacteroidota; class Bacteroidia; order Bacteroidales; family Bacteroidaceae; genus Bacteroides; species Bacteroides sp. 2_2_4. Next base: position 107,525 of record NZ_EQ973368.1, read on the forward strand.
CTCGCTCATAAACTCCATAGCGTTCCACAGATAGTTGTTTCCCCAATACTGCCAGTCCTGAATCATACAGTCTATCGGTACTCCATCCTTACGATAACGATGAAGCACATCAAGCAATTCCTGCTGACTTTTATATCTCTCACGGCTCTGCATAAATCCATACGACCACAGTGGCAGCATTGGTACATCGCCCGTAAGTTCACGAACGCCCGACACCACTCCATCGGCATTACCTCCATATATAAAATAATAGTCTACGGCATCGCCCACTTCCGACGAGAAAGCAACTTCAGTGCCTTTATCAGAAATATTTGTAGGCGAATAATTATCCCAATATATTCCGTATCCTTTTTCCGACTGGAAGAACAGCACACCGTCCTCTGTATTTCCCGGTCGCAACTGTCTGTTTACTCCCCGCTGTGACATCTTTCCGTTTTGCAATATGCCGAGACCATATATAGCCTCGTCTTTCTCTAACCTGAATCCCTGCTTCACTTTCCACGACTTACGCCCAGCGTCATCTACCGAAGTGAACACTGCTTCCGATGCTTCCCTAACAATCTCTGCACGCTTCGCCATGCGATAAACAATCTCACCACTGTGTTTTGCCACTGCAATCTGTATGCGGCTGTCCGAGAGGAACAGTGTGTCCTGCGTCTCCTTTACCTTGACTTTAATCTCCTTCGGAGCGGCAGTCACTGCGAGGCTTTTCCTTACAAACTCCGCCGTAGTAGGTGTCTTCACCACTCGCACCACACCGTCGGCATACCATTCCACCTTGACTTGTCCTTGCCCCACTTTCACTGTATAAGTGGCCGCTTCACTTGTCCCTGCCAGCAAACAGAGTAAAAAACAAAATTTTCTCATATTTATTTTTCATTAATTCGTTATGATATCAAATTCCGAATATCCCGCCACATTGTCATTACTACTGTTCGCCTTGGCTCTCAGCCTCACATAACGGGCTTTCACCGGGGCGAACTCCACGGTATGCCACGCTGCGGGGTTATTGCGGATGTTAGAGAATTCGCCTTCAGTCACTTTCCGCCAGTTACTGCCGTTGTCAGATACGTAAAATTCATAAAATGTGATGAAGCCTGAGGCGAAAAGGGCGCTTTGGTCGGGCAGATAGCGGAAGCCGCGCATCTCCACTTTCTCGCCGAGGTCAATCGTCAAGTCAGCAGGCATCGCTCCGCGCTGATGCCAGTTGCTGCCCTGATTACCGTCAATAGCCCATACTGCATTACGGTCGGCAGAGATTACTGCCCACTTCTTGTGTGAGATATCAAATGACTCCGCACTTATGGCACTCTCCCTGCCAGTTGTTTCATCGACGGAAATCGCTTTTACGCTTACCCTACCCTCTGTCGGTACAGGACCAGTGTATCGCCGCGACGAACGTGTGGGTACCGTTCCATCAAGCGTGTAGAATACCGCCGACTCATGGTCTGATGGAATGATCACCACCTCGCCATCCTTACCTCTCGTCACTGCCGGAGCATGGAGAATCTGCGGAGCATTGTATAACTCTACATTAGATAAAAGTGGCGTGCCATCGCTGTCATCTATGCTGATGCGTAGCGCATCCGCCTTCACCGTGCCAAATCTCAGTATTCGCTTATATCCGATGGTCGTCTCGCGAGCCAATTCCTTCCACTCTTGCTTAGGCAAATGTCCGTCAACGGCTGCATTGCTGACAAGAGCTTCTACCTTGAATGATTTCACTCTCTGTCCCAGCTGTATATACTCCTGAATGAGCAGTCTGTTTACAGTTGTCGGTCTCTTGAACTTCAGAGTGATGGCGACGGGTTTCTTACCGTCTGCTGCCGTCCAATAAGTGTCGGCCTTGCCATCGATGGCTTTTGCCGCGCTGTATTTTGAACTAAGCTCGCTGTCGGCTGTCGCCTTTGTCTTTCGTGCAAGATTATCTGCAAAGGTCTGGTCGAGCGTTACCTTCAGTTCCTTCATTGCTTTGACATCGTTCTCATGAATGAGTCCGCGGCGGTCTATTGGAAAGTTGAGTAGCCATGTAGCGTTGCGCCCCACGGAATTATAGTATATGTTGAGCAGTTGCGACAGTGACTTTACTTTTGAGTCCTCATACGTATGGTAAAACCATCCAGGACGTATCGACACGTTCACCTCGCCCGGTACCCAGTCCGTTCCCGTCTCTCGTCCAAAACGCAGCACATCCGTATCTGCTGTACCCGGCACAAACTCATGAGCGTCAAATCGGCTCCAGTTGGTTTCACCTATAGAACCTCCCTCATTACCGCACCAGCGGATGTCAGGTCCTGCCTCGTTCCATATTATCGCATTTGGTTGTAGCTTGCGTATCAGCTCTATTGTTCCCGGCCAATCGTAATATGTCGCACGGTCTATCACGCGATTCTCCCTCGCTCCACCGTAATATCCCCATCCACCGTTGGCCCCGTCGAACCATACTTCAAACACGTCGCCATAATTGGTCAATAGCTCCGTCAACTGGTTGCGGAAGTATTCCACGTAAGAGGGGCGTCCATAATCGGCTCGGTTTCGATCCCACGGCGAGAGATACACTCCGAACTTCAATCCGAACTCCCGACAAGCATCCGACAGTTCCCTTACCAAATCGCCCCGTCCCTCGCGCCATGGCGAGTTCTTCACCGAGTATTCGGTATACTTCGACGGCCACAGGCAGAATCCGTCGTGATGTTTCGCCGTAAGTATCACCCCCTTCAGCCCCGACTCCTTGCATACCCGCGCCCACTGTCGGCAATCTAACTCCGTGGGGTTAAAGAGTTTCGGATCGTTGCTTCCGTCACCCCACTCCTGGTCGGTATAAGTGTTTATCGAGAAATGGATGAAGGCATACTGCTCCATCCGCTGCCACTCCAACTGCATGGCATTGGGAACAGGGCCTACAGCTTCCAATCCGCTCTGGGCATACACACTTCCGCTCGCTATAGCCATCATAGCGATGGCGGTCAATAAGAAAACTTTCCTGCGTATCATTCTTTTTATAGTTTTTGATAACTATTTACTTCTCACTGCGAAGTACTTCACCGCACCCTTATAGCAGCATTCTACCATGCCATCCTTAGAAGCAGAGGGCTGAGTTATCTTTATGCTCACCTCGGGTGATGTAGCTTTCGCTGTAATTACCGGATTTCGAGAAGTGTCCGTTGCATCAACTTGCACCAAATAATGATTATACCCAGTAATACCATTTTCAGCCGTTGAACGCACTGGATACTTCGGCATTTCAGCCGCTTTACCATCCACATAGATTTGTACTTCAGGAGCGATGTGGCGAATCAGTTTCTGATATTTACTGCCAAACCCTAGACCGATGAAATCATAAAGTGCTGTATGAGGTTTCCCTTCAGCCACCAAATAGATAGCATGCTTGCCCTTCAAACCATCCACATAAGAAGAGACATCCAATGTAAACTCTTGTATAGAAGAGGCAGAACCGGCAGGCACCTCTATCTCACCCAGTTTGCGTCCTTTCCATGCAGCGTTGTCCCAAGGACCATCTATCCACACACTCACCTTGAAGCCATCCTTCACCAAAGGAGCCAAGAAGATACTGAGCTTAGTCTGATTTCCTTTGCGAGTACCCGCAAAAGCCTTGAGTCCCAATTTATCTTTTTTGAGCCCACCAAATCCAAAATACTTATAACCAATGACATCACCATGTTTCACGTTGGTACAAGGAGCATGGTTATCCCAAATATCCCAAGAGTCTTGCATGGTTTGCCCATTACTCAAATAGCAAGCATATCCGGCTGAATAAAATTGGTAAGGGTCCAGACCAAAGATATTAAAGCCCTCAGAGGTCACCTCGGCTCCTCGATAGGAATCACCATTGCTGGCCATTGCACTCCACTCCTTATTTTTAGCATATGGATCAAAAGCCGTAATCACCACTTTTCCACCATCAGCCACCGAACGCTTATCACATTCTATGTTGATGGGAGCCACCATACTCTGACGCGCGTTACCAAAACCACGAGGAGGACGATGATAAAACACATACCATTGCCCATTAATCTGTTCAATGCTGCCATGCGTATTGTGCCCGGCGTTGGTTGTCTGCAGAGCATTACCCTCTTTGTTCAATACCGGTGCGCGAGAATCCACCAGCACGCCACCAGCCCTCCATGGTCCCAGCGGAGTATCACCATAAGCATAGCGGAGCGATGAGTTGGTACTACCCAAGCCATAATCAGGACCTGAATAACCACTGTATATCATCAAATACTTATTGCCCACCTTACGGATAGAGGAAGCCTCGAAGAAATTGAATCGCCCCAAGTCTTCCCCCTGATAAATATAAGGAGATTCCTTGTCAGATTCTCTACGCAACTCGCCATAACGGGTACTGGCAGGAATCAATGATTTCACTACCTCCGTACCAGGACGAACTGTACACATGGTGTTTTGGTCAAGCTCAGCTACCGATGATTTTTGAAAGCCCCAATAGGCGTAAGCCCTGAATCCAACCTCATAATCAGGATCCTTGGGATCAGTCACATACTCCACATACACCGATGGGTCAAATCCAATCACGCTACCTTCAGTAGTACGTGTTCCGTCAGCCGTCAGGTTAATGGGCGTAAAAGGACCATCAGGACGACTTCCTTTGGCCACCATCGCCACACGCCCACGACCACAACTATGTGGATACAGGTAATATTCCTTAATTCCATCCTTGCGTTTCACTTCCACAAGGTCAGGGGCAAACATCACATCCCATTTACCATCAACTTTATACGTAAAAATAGGACCTTCATCACGCCAATTCGTCAAATCATCCACGGCAGCAGACCACGCATGGATATCAGCACCACAATAACCCGTAAATCTTACATCATGAGACCCTATGATATATACCCGATATTTACCGGGTTGATCGGGATCTTCAAAGACATGAGGCTCTCCATCAGGCAAATGCTCCCACAGGGGCAGATAAGGATTTGCATTCTGAGCCACTACACACATGGGAACTGTCAAGAACCATGTAATCAATACTACAAATATCGCATTTATTCTTCTCATTGGATTTAATAATAAATTATAGATTGTTCAAAATAAATCTTGTTCACTACAGATAATCGCTCCTATAGCACTAACACCTTCCACCGCCAGACGATACCGTGAAGAAGAATCAGCCGTATAGAAAGATATATGCGCCTCGCCATGTTCGTCTGTTGTTACAGCCGGATTCCAATAGATAGTAGAGCGCAAATCGGGCTTGGTTGATTTGAGTTTTTCGGGAGTATCATAGACCGGAGAGTAAAACTCTACAGACTGCTGATAGCCGATGGGGCGCACTATAGCCATATTATTATTCACCGTATTTTTTTCTACAAAACCTCTACGGGTATTGATAACAATGGCTCCATTGGCACCCCGACCGCCAAAGACAGATCCCACCGTGGTAGGGGGAGCAAAAAACAAGTCACCCACATCATCAGGTATCAACCGTTCATAATCAAAATTCTCCTCAGGCATATTATCCAATATTACCAATGTAGGCTGTCCGCGATAGGTTACTTCCGAACCTATCACCGCCACACCCGGCAACAGACGAACCATATCAAGCACAGAACTGAAGTTTCCTTTTTCTATGTCTTTCCGTGAAATGACTCTGGACACATTGGCCGAATAATAGGGAGAGTCACCGGCTGTATTACTTTTACGACGGGCCGTGACCAATATTTCACCCAAGTTATACACACGCATTCCATTCTCCAACGTATATTTTTGATCCATTTTCATCACATAATTACGCTCGGCAAGCAGAGGTGTACGTGGCTGTAATAGTTTCAATTGCGGTTGTGCAGGAGAAATAACAGAATCAAGTGTCAAGAAAACACCTGCACTTCCTCGTTTGGATTTAAGTGCTTGAATGATGTATTTGGTACGTTCCGGATATTCCATTTGGTCGAAACTGAAATAACCATCCTTATCCGGGATTGCTACATGAGTACCCAACAATGAATCTCGGATGGCCAAGAGTGTCAGATTAGCATCTTTCAGTCCTTTGAGAAAGCCTTCTACCCTACCCTTCACCACATCGCTGGTTTCAAGCGGATAGGATAGTTTTTCCGTAACATTTCCTTTCACCACTTCAGGGATATTATATCTTCTCCAACCTTGAGTCATCATGAGTAAATCCAACTGATGTGACTGTAATTTATTCCCTTGAAAATAAGAAAGAGGTTGCTCGATATAACCACGTAAATCAGAAGTCAGCAACAAATCGGAAAGGATGTTCTGCGTTGAGTCAGGCTTCACATCATGGCCATCCACCACGGACAAAGAAAAGTTACCTTTCAACGGATGTCCTAACGCATCTTTCAACGTAAGTGCTAAATTCACTTTTTGTCGAGGCTCATAAGCAGGCTTGTCTGTTGCAGCAGTGAGGTCAGCCTTCACATCAGCACGCATATTAAAGACCAGTCGTTCACTGACTATGTTCTTTTTATCATCAATCAGCATCAAATGCGTGATACCGGCAGGAAAGAAACTACGCTCGAATGTAATTTTTGGCTGGCTATAATCCCAAGGGTTTGCATATAAAACCAGCCCTCTGAGCTGCGCTACCAGAGTCAACGGACGTTGCCTAGATTCAGCAGCAGACTGTAATAAAGACAACCGCAAAAAATCGCCAGTCCAACGAGCAGCCAGTCCGACAGCGTCTTCCTTTGGCTGAGGCAATTCAAAGGTCTGTTTCGCCCCATTCTTAGTCAAACAGTGCGCATAATATTTGCGTCCGGCTTGGTAATTAAGTACAAAAGACCCCATACCCAAATGTACCGATTGTAACAAAGCACATTTTTGACCAAGATCATCCACCACTTCACCTTTCACCTCTATAGACAATCCATCAGCCGCCAAAGCCTTGAAGGCAATACGCTGATTACAACCCACGATAGCAGAACCTCCTTCGGGGAAAAAGCTGACAGCAAAACGAGTGGTATCTGTAGGAAGAGACAGGAAGCGACTGGCTACCTTGTTATTATATACCGTTTGAAGCAGAAAAGTACGTTGTTCATTCACCTCCCACTTACGGAAAGTAAATTTTGCCACACCGTCACGAAACTTTAAGCGAATGCCATCCTCCTCAAGCGTACCTTTCGGAAAGATAGTAGCTTCCTGTGGAACTAACGTATCTGCATATCCTACAGAACTAAAATGAATGACAGTAGCCACACTGCTACCTTGTTCTATCAGCCGGACATGAGGAGTAAGATCTTGCGTAGCCGGCGTAGAGATAAGCACCTGTTTATGAGCGAAATAATCCGTTCCTACATTACGCATAAATTGCGTGTAAGCCCGAAGGGTATAATACCCTTCAGGCAGTTCTTCTTGAACATCAAAATAACCATGGAAATAACCCAAAGAATCGGGCCTCAACTTGATACGCTTCACGAGTTGTGCGGCAGGGTCAATCAACTCTACATACACATAACGACTCGCATTAGCTTGCTTCATCTGTAGCGCATCTACCAGATGGGTTCTAAACCAAATACGCTCACCTGCCAAGTAAGAAGGGCGGTCAGTATGAATGCTCATTTTCTCTTGCGGAAAACCAACCATCTCTTGTCCAAGATAGTAGAATATAGCATCCCGTAAAACCTGTTGCGCGCCAAGTGGTATACAGAGCATGAAGAGAAGCGTAAAAAGTGGAAGCCCTATTCTGTTCATAGTTATCAGTAATTTAATGCTTATAAAAACAATATGTCACGGCTTTCATTTAATAGTCGGTAACAGAACGACTATAAGGTGACTCATCGCCAAAGAGGTAGGCAGGCTTGTAACCACCGTAATCCACTACAATCTTTTCAAACACAATACCCGGGTCAAGCGGTTTCAGTGTGAGTGTATGCAAATTCTGTTCCGTAGATTTCAAAGGCACAGTCATCTTGCTTTCTACTACACGACGGCCAACCGTAGGATAGAAGATGCTATAGATATTCTCCTTTTTCTCATTCAGATTATGATTGAAGTTCACTTCCATAGGTTCTCCACCATCCAGCACCACAGTATAGCGATGCCCATCCGTACGGGCAAAAGCAAGTGTACTCTTCACCACTACATGAATGGTTACTTCCTTCACATTTTGGGGAATATGCATCTTATACGTCAAACTAGCACCATCCGCTTGTGGCAAGCGAGGCATGAGTGTCACACCGCTCAGCGTACGTCCCATATAAGGAATGGTAGTCCATTTGGCATCAGCCGCATCTTGCTTACTGAAGTAATGTTCAGCCTCCATAGCTACCATACCGTCTTTTGCAGTAAACACATAGCCACCCTCACGATTGGCTTGCGCTGCATCCATACGGAATATTTCAGGAAGCGTATCCTCCTTGAAATCATCATTCCACGTCTTGTAGCCAATGTGCTTCTGGCTCATCATATGTTTCCACTTGCCACCACTCATCACATTGTTATAATCATCAGCCAGAGCCGCATCGCGCTTAAAGGTTTGCTCCACCCTATCTGCCCACTGATTACAAGCAGGATTACCAGCCTTGTAGAGGGCATGGTTCATAGCTTGGCTGTAATACATGTCATAAAGATTGGCCATAGCTTGTACGGGGAAAAGGATAAGTTGTTTGTAAGCATCTTTATATTCTTCAGCCAGCAAGTTGTATTGGCGTAAGGCTTCGGCTTCCAGACAAATATACTCATCACGCACCTGTTTCCACTCACCCGTTTCCAAATTATAAGTCTTAGCATCAAGCATCTCACCGGTGACGCGACCGTTGTACTTGGAGTAGAGGTTGAGGATGCGGGCTGCTTCGGCTGCCTGAGTCTCACCAAAAATCTGCTTGCAGAAGTCGTAGGGATGCTCCAGCAGGGTTTCAACGGTGTATTTCTGCGGACGCCAAGCCATGTCCATAAACAGGCTGATGGGGTATTCCATGGGTTTGAGGTCGCCCACATTGAGCACCCACAGTTTGTCTACACCATACTCATAGGTGAGGCTGAGCTGTTCCCACATATTTTGGATTGGGGTAACGTTGAGCCACTTGGAGTTACGCGGAGTTCCCACATAGTCCACATGGTAGTACATGCCCCAGCCACCGGGGTGTTTGCGTTCCTCGGCATTGGGCAGACGGCGCACATTGCCCCAGTTGTCATCAGCCAGAAGCATAATCACATCATCGGGCACACGCAGGCCTTTGTCATAGTAGTCTTGCACTTCTTTATAGAGCGCCCACACCTGCGGGGTTTCCTCGGCGGGGCGACCGGTTTCGCGGGCAATAATCTTACGTTGATTCCGGATGATACGCTCCAACAGCTTGGTATCGGCATCTTCGCTCATGGGACCATCGCCATCGCCACGCATGCCAATGGTCACCACATCTTCCGTATCTTTCATGCGGCGGATGCCTTCGCTGAAGAATTGATCAATGATCTTTTGATTAGTAACATAGTTCCAAGCACCATACTCCTTGCGGTGGCGGCTCCACTCTTGATGATTGCGCGCCATGGGTTCGTGGTGCGAGGTACTGATGACCACACCCATCTCATCGGCCACCTTGCTGTTCAGGGGGTCGTCAGCATAAAAAGTCCAGCACCACATGGCGGGCCACAGGAAATTGCCACGCAGGCGGAGGATGAGCTCAAAGCATTTGGCATAGAACTCATGGCCACCGTAGTTGGTGCCAAAGGCGTGCTTCACCCAGTTGGTGAGGCAAGGAGCCTCATCGTTAAAGAAGAGACCACGGTATTTCACGGCAGGTTCGCCAGCGGTATAGTTGCCACGCTCGATGGCGAGATTCTGCTGTTTCACCACAGGTACATCGGCCCACCAATACCAAGGTGATACACCAATCTGTTCCGACAATTCATAGGTTCCATAAATGGTGCCACGACGGTCACTCCCCACTATAACCAAAGCTTCTTCAACATCTTCAAAGGGCTGCTTGACACAGGTAATGAGATACTGTTCATTTTTACCCTGTAGCATCTTGACATCGAGCTTGTCGTTCTTAACAAGTTGCTGAATATACTTACTCTCTAAGCTACCTACCAAGATAAAACGATTCGTGCGAGGTGTAGAAAGCACTTCAGCTTGAGTACCGCTAACACGACGGAAATCCTCAGCCAGATTAGTCACGGCAATGTTGATACCTTTCTGATCGGCCGCATCCATGAGAATGGGCGTAGGTTTAGCATCTTGCAACAGCGTAAAGGCTTCGCTACGCAGCGTATTTGTAGTGATACCTGGGTGATCGATAGCTAAAACCGGTAAGGTGGTAGCAGCCCACAAGGCAGAAAATACAAATAATTGTTTCTTGTTCATGTTGTTACATTTTTAATAGATAATACGGTACAGCCCTGCGCCATGTCGTTTGATTTTTTGGCTAAAGCTACCCTTGAACTTGCCAAGATCTTTGTGTTGCCAAAGGTCGCGCACTTTCACCTTCTTCTTAAAGCCCAGTTGGGTGAGGTCAATGCTTATTTCAGATACAATAGCGTCACTCGACTCCTTGCCTTGCGCATTGAAGAAGGCCACATACTTATCCTTGCTACCCGGTATATCAGCCACCCACACGATGAAGTTATTCTCACGAGAGAATTGGCGGTTGTTTTTGCTATGCTGATTAACCTTTAGCATCTCGGGGTTGGTAAGCAGTTCCTTAGTGAAATCATCAAGACGAGTCATATCACCACCAAAAATCAATGGAGAACGACCGATAGCCCAAAGGCTCATCAAGGTGTATTGTTCATTAGGAGTGAAGCGGGTGGTACGACCAAAGCTCACATAGCCAATGGGCAACATGTCCGCATCAGGAAAATGCCCCTCGCCACGATAAGGAGTCCACACATCAAGGCGCTCAAACATGGCATAGAGATGGTCCCATTTGTCCCAGAAGTCGTCAGTAATGCGCCATTGATTTGCATGGTTCATCACATGACTACCCATTTTCACAGGCGTAGCGCCGGGAGAAAGGCTCAACACAATCTCACGACCTGTTTTGTCGATGGCCTTGCGAATGGCTTCTATCTCAGCCTGCTGAATCTCACTGTACGGACGAGAAATATCATCCACCTTAATGAAGTCCACTCCCCAATCGGCGTACATCTGGATGATAGACTGATAGTAGGCCTGTCCTTCAGGTTTGGTAGCATCCACTCCATACATATCAGGGTTCCAATGGCAGATAGACTTAGTAATGGCAATGTCCTGTGCCTTGACGTTAGTTCCCAATACAGGAGTGTTCTGTTCTACAGCTTGTTTGGGAATACCGCGCATGATGTGGATACCGAACTTCAGACCTTTACTGTGTACATAATCGGCCAGCGGCTTGAAGCCCTTGCCACCCGCTGCCGAGGGGAATTTCTTTAACCCGGGTGTGAGGCGTCCATATTCATCCATAGTGAGCTTGGCACCTTTTTTATATGAATGTCCCTTTGAATTGGGTTCATACCACTGGATATCAACTGTAAAATACTTATAGCCACTGGGCAGCAAGTACCGAGCCATGGCGTCAGCCTGTTCCTTGGCTTGCTGCTCGGTGACGGTGGTACCGAAAATGTCCCACGAGTTCCAGCCCAGCACTGGCCGGGGAGCATATTTCCAATATTTTTGATTAGATTGCGCTTGTGCACTTTGATAGGCCATCTGCATGCAGAAGACCATCAATAAAACGAATATTTTTTTCATTCTATTCTCTTTTTAGAGTTTCTAAAAAAACAAGTCATATAATATAATTCAAGTTCCGTAAGCCCTTTGTAACATCATTAATTCATTGAGCCAAGAAGATTACACAGGAACTTGCGAAACTTGAATTTAAAATTACTAACGTTCAATGCGAATAGCATGAATATTACGGGGACCGATCTGTGCGCCATTCACCTGTGTTATCTGTAGACATAGCAATTGATTATCATCAAAGCCATTATCCACAACATTAACAAGTATTGCTTTACTCACTTCACCCGGAGCAAAAGATATTTCATCGACCATTGTGTAATCAATGTAGGGACGAGCATCACCTGCTACGGCCTTAACCTTTACAGAAACAGCCTTTGAGGAAGGAGAACTTAGTTTGACAAAAACGATATGCTGGCCTAATGCCACACAATCGGTAACAGGTTTTGAGAAGCTCACGCATACGCCCTTCGACAGTTTCCACTCTTCATTCCATCCATAGCTTGTAGGAGGATATACTGCGAATGCCCCTAAATCTTGGCCAAGCTTACCGGCCCCGATAGCCGGACTACCGCTCTTCAACGTAAAATCGCCATTGTCTGGGTTGGCAAACATAGGGTCGCCCGTAGGTCCATTAATACCACCCTGTTGCTCTACAAGATAGCTTGCAGGTTTCTTTTGGTTCAGATAATTCAAGCAATTATTACCGTTATTCTGTGTAGTCCCCCAAAGGTTGTATTCAAAGATATGCGGACCACATGCGGCAGCTGTTTCATCAAACGAAAAGCTATAATCCTTACAGAGGTATGCTATGTTGTTACGAACGACAGCATGCCATGACTTCGACATGAAAAAGCCTATACTAGCTTTATATGCAATGTTATTGATCAAACGTTCATTCTCGGTATACCCCGTCTCATATCTAGCTGTTTCGAAAGCAGGACCATTAATTTTATAACCTATATTTTCTTGAATGATATTACGTTTGCAGCGTGACTCGTCAAAGATAAACGTCCCTGCGTCATAACCAAGATTACGAAGAATGATATTATCACTACCATTACGGTCAGCCCAAAACAACGAACGACCTTTCGTAGAATAATTAAAAGCAATCAGATTGTTCGAGTCAAATTCCATCTCGTCACCTAGTGTGATATTAGTAGTGAACGATGAGCCTTCACCTGCCCATCCACGAGCCTTCCCTTTGAATTCAATAAAAGTATTGTTTGCCAACAGGTTGTTGTTGGACTCACGTCCCATACCAACACCATCGCCATATGTAGCCTTAAAATAGTTATTGCAAATCACATTATCGGATGAATTGTATAGACGAATCAATGAGATGCCGGTATTCACAATCTTATCATTACCTATGTCTTCGAAATGATTATTGATAACCACACAATGATTAGCTTCCTTCATTTCAAAAGTCCATCCAGAATAATAATAACTCTTAAATGTGAATCCTTCAACCCATATATAGCTGCGCTGATAGAGGTTAAACACCGGCGTTCCATCAGTAGTAAACTGCTTGCCGGGATGTTTGATGGTCACCTTATCATTGTCCGAAAGAGGTTTAAACACAATCATTGCTTCGGCAGTACCAGAAGTAATGGGAGTAATATTTTCCTCAAAATAAGTCCCTCCGGCAATCAATACCGTGTCACCGGCTTCCACTTTGAGTGCAGCATCCGATATTTTTTTAAACGGTTTTTCCAACGATCCGTCAGGCTTTTCCTGCGAATCAGAAGGTGACACATAAAGACGTCGATATAGTTTCACGTCTATGCCATCGGCAAGCTGATTCAAGGTGAGGGATACCTGATTGCCTGTAGCTTTAGATATCAGATTAATGCTTTGACTACGTTTTTCACCGGTTGTGTTGGCAGCACATTGAATCGTGACTATCGTCTGACCTTCGCCTATAGCTTTGCCGCCGACATTGGCAGATAGACTTGAAATAAAAGAATTGTCGTTCGATTCATATTCTATCTCCCATTCCGTATTATTCCAATCAATGGTTACATTCACCGATCCACCTGTAGATGGTACATCCACACTTTCACCAACAAATACAGCACTCTGATGACCCAATACAATCTCGTTGAGTTCCTCATTATTATCCGAACAAGCGGCGAATGATAATACCGCAATCAATCCTAATAGATAAAAATATTTCATACATTATTATTCTAAAATAAAACTCTGCATCTCTTAATTCTGTTTCAACCCATTGACATATCCTTCATATATCAATTTGCGATTATAATCCAGATCCCAAATACCAACAGGCTGTCCGCCACGCCATCCTGATGTTACAGGCGCATCCGTCTGACACCATTGTGTAATTCCATAACGTTGTGGCTGAGGAATTATTTCGAAATACTTCTTAATAATAAACGTATAGAAATCGGCCATCTTGCGATGTTGCTCTTCTGTAACATCGGCAGTCATAATATCAGTTCCATCTTCAGCCACTAAGCCCATATCCAATTCGGATATCTTGACGAGTTTACCAGTCGCTGCAAGTTTCGTGAACATATTTTCTATCGAAGCCTCAAACTCTACCTGCTTGGCCGCATCTAGATAGTAACTTACATGCATTTGCGTAGCAATACCATCCACACCACGGCTATTGGGGAACTTTTGCGCATAGGTATCATCGATATATTTCACATAATCCAAGAATCCTTGCAATTTCTTGCTACCTATACCCTCCAGTCCATATTCATTAACAAATAGTTTGATATCTTCACCGCCATGCTTACGAGCAAATTCAAGAGCTTTCACTGCATAATCTTTACCGAGGAAGTCTTGCCAATAAAAATTGGAGTTTTGGGTATTATCCTTATTCACATCCACTCCATCTTTCATGCCAGTCTTCAGTTGGGTCGGATCAGGCCAATCCTGCATGGGTTCGTTCAGTAGTTCCCATGTTTTCACGTAACCGCCACAGGCATCGATCATACCTGCCATCCAACGTTCCAGCGCATCGTTCAGAATCCGCACTTTCTCTTGTGGGTCCTTCACTATAGTTTGATCACCGGTAGTGATACTCCAATCCATTGTGATGTTGTCGATGTAATAATTGCCCGTTCCGGTTTCAGAGCCTAAAAGAAGTGTAAATTCGGTCAATTCCTTTTGTTCTTCAGTCAAATTCAAATCGGACATATTGATTTTGATTAATCCTCTGCCCCATTTTCCATCGGGACAACCAAAACCGGCTGGGGTATTAAATTTCTTCGATGGAGAGTTCTCGTTAATACCGAATCTCATACCGGAACCTGTTTGACCCTTATTCCAATTCCCTCGGAAATCAACTGATAAAGTGAGGTAATCTCCCAGTTTCGTACCTTCAGGCAACGTTACCTCAAACTTTGGATAAGAGCGTTGAGCAGCTACTTCATCGTTACCTACATGCAACACACTGCCCGATTCATTATCAGGATCGGCCTCTACAATTGCACTACTATTACCGGTCATCGGGTAAGATACACCCACATTGTCGCTTTCAAAGTCGATGATATACTTACCCGATTTATGCTCTCCGGGAATAAATTCAGGTTCTATCAAGCTATAGAGATAGTCCTTGCGTGTTTGCGCATGCCAGCAAAGCACATGTCCATAGACCGACATATTCGACCGCTCGGCCAATTGTACAAAGTTCTTCACCCTCGTAAAGTCCATTGTGCCGTCCGACTGAACTACCGAGCCATACTTCATGGCATTGCCGGCTGTCATTTCATCAAAATTAGAGCGAGTCAACGTGTACACGATGTCTTGCTTTAAGAAATTTGCGGCATTTACACCAGTACCCAGCTTAAAGTCAGGGTCGGTAGTGCGATTCACATAGCTTTTCAAGGGAGCTAACGAGTTCAGATAGTCACCCGGCTGAGTAAGTAATAGAGGTATACGTTCTTTATTAGCCTCTGCCACCAGATAGATTGATTGTGAGCGATTTTTACCTGTGGGATTGTCCAAACATCGTATCGTCACAGCAGTTTGTCCACTACCCGATAAGCTACCTCCAGCACTTTGCGACAAACTTGATACGACTGCATTCTCTTGCTCGTCATATTCTATTCGCCACGTTGTATTGCTCCAATTGACAGTAGCAACCACATCACCACCTGTCGTAGAAACCATCAAGCCCTCTTCGGCAAAAAACAAACTCTGAGATCCACCCGATTCGTCCATCACATCCTTGTCGTCATCAGTACAGGAAAGCACCATGAATGACAAGAGAAACATAGCTATAAGCGATTTTGTATTGTTCATAATCAGCTTTTAAGTTTAAAAATATACCACTACCCGAGGTTTGCCATTGTCCATAGCCACCCCGGTGTAGCGGTTAAGTTGTTATTTGCTACTATTTACCACCATTTGGAGTCACTTCCTTGATCTTCATCAGGTTTTCGCGTATCCAAGTCGCGCGACACTGACAAGCCTCCCTTCATATTATATTTTATTTCATAATTGGGTACACTTGTGTAGTCTACAAAATCAAAGTCAATATCTGATATTACAATATATGTATGCTTCAGATAGGTTTTAGTAGCGTCCATCTCCGATGACACTTTATAAGTAGGGGTAGAATTAGAATTGAACTTCAACTTCTCATTCTCAGCCCATATTTTCATTTTATAAAGATCTTTTTTAGAATCCACCTTATCTCCTGTGAATTGCAGGAACACTTTGTAGTTGATTCTATCCTCGTAATCCTCGGTACGCTGACCTGCGTAGAAGAAGACGATAGAGTCAGTCACTACATTAAGCTTAATTTCGGTCGAACTGAACTTAATATCCGATTCACCTGCCATCGTGCCCAAAAGGCTCGATCCGGAAAAACGTCCTGAAAACTCATTAAAGAGAATCGGACGAAGCACCGCCGTACGATAGTACTTGCGCGGGTTTACAGCGTAAGTGCCGTTAGCATCCTCGCATACCTTTAGGGGCAACGCCCATTTTTGCGAATCATCGAGGCCGTCCAACGAAAATTCAATCGGAAGTAAAGCATGGCTCTGACCTGCCGGAATGGTTAATTCCTTCGGGAAAGAATAATACTTTTGAGGCAATTCCCTAAAGTAAAGTTCGGGGCGATTACCGAATTTCTCGAAATTGAGGATATCAAGTGTATCGTCGCGCAGGCTAAACGAAACTAAACGATCGTCGGTATTATCGGTCGATCCACTCACCAGTACGGGCAAATTGTACGTATATTTTGCGGAATTAGCATATCGCACATGCACATCCGTAACGCCCCATCCGCCCGGTTGAGTCTTAAAAGATATCAATTGTTTGAATTGCTCATCGGTCCATTCGTCATTGCATGAAGACAAAGTGCCACCTCCAATCAGTACTACAAGTAATAATTTATATATCGTTCTCATACTATGATATTATCGTTAAAAATAATTATATACATCAAGCGGGACGAAGCCACACTATATTTAATATCTCATCCCGGATTATTGCGGATAAGTCCAACCCGGATTTTGGGTAAGGCGCTTGTTACGTCGTAACTCATCATGATGGATAGGCCAAAACCACATCTTCTGTGAGAACGCACATGGGAAGCTCTGAATTGCGACAGGCACATAGAACAAGTCGCGCATCTTTTCCGTACATTGTGTGTTATAACCATATACAATGGTGGATTCCTCCACCTCGGCATCCAGCCATCGGCGTAAGTCGAAGTAACGATGTCCCTCAGCAAAGAGTTCGATCTGACGCTCACGTTTCAACTTATCGCGGAACAAAGCCGGTTCTGAATAAACAGCATCGGTATAGTCGTGTAAACCAGCACGGATACGGATAGGTTGAATACCCTTCTTCAATTCATCGGGTGTACGGCTAATACTGTAGGTCGTACTGCCATCCCACGATTTCACGTCATAGGAGACAGAAAGCTCGTTCAATGCTTCGGCATAAATTAAGAGGATTTCGGCATAACGCATGTCCGGAGTATATTTATTTCTGATACGACCTACGTCACTGTGAGCACCCACGATGTCATACGGACCAACATACTTCTTAATGCCAATGCCTGTTGCAAGTCCACCGCTCAGCTTACCGCGATAATAGAACACCTGCACATCCGGTTCTTCATCAAGTGTTTCATCGTAATCAAGCATATGCCAGATAGAACCACTGTAAGCTACTGATGCATAGAAACGAGGCTCACGATTGGCGAATTGCAAAGACACGCCATCGGGAATGTCACAATATTTATAGTTCTTGCGAACCTCCGACGACATATATCCGGTAAGGCGCTCCGTATCATCGGTATTCCGTCCTAACTCTTTGTCTTTACCCGGAGCATTGGTAGCGTCAGCCATATAGTAAGCATCAAGTTGCTTGATTGTCATACAATTGGTATTTCGACCTTTGGCTTCAGCTGGCATTTGGTTAAAAGTAAGCCTCCGTAGATTATTATCACCACTGCAATTCTGCAAGTGTGAGAAAATAAGTTCCTTATTCTGATTGGCCGCCAACTCACCATTGAATATCTGCCGATACGACTCCATGGGATCGATATTCATCCAGCCGTCGGGCCATGCCAAATTGGAGAACTTCTCATCATAAACCGGTTCAATAGTTGCTGGGAAAGCCAATGGATTGACAGCATCAGCCGTCGAACGGCGAGATGCGACATGCAGACTATACACTTGCAGGTTCATCACATCTTTGGCCGCAGCTGCCGCTTTTGCCCATTTCGATTCGTCTTTCTCTGTGGGAAGCAGACGCTTACCATCATAATCAATAAGCTGTGCGGCATAAGCTTCGGGAGCCTCGCCATTCATCAACGGACTGGCTGCATAAAGTAACACTCGTGCACGCAATCCCAAAGCAGCACCACGCGTGGGACGAGCAAGATCCTGAAGCGAACGCCGAAGAGGAAGATCGCGGGCGGATTTCAATAAGCACTCGTTGATATACTCCACACACTCGTCATAGGTGTTACGCGAGTGCGAGATTTCATCATAACTTTGTAAGTAATCCACCGGCTCTTTAAGCAACGGAATGGGACCAAACATACGAAGCAAATGCCAATAGTAATAAGCAACAAGAAAGTATGCTTGACCACGGAGGTCGGCACGTTCCACATCGTTAAACTGCATATTCCCATCAATGTACTGTAGAAATACTTGCGCCTGATTGATGCCTTTATAGCACAATTGCCATACCTGCTTACTGTTGTCGTTCAAGCCGCTTTCACCGTACGACCCGTTGCGCCAGCTACCATAACGGTTGCTTCCCCAATTATCACCGTAGGCCATATCGTCCGAAAAGTTAAAGGGACTTCCGCCCTCCTGACTACATATTTCCTGCAAATGTTTATTACCATAGAAATTGTAAGCTCCGGCAAGCCATTCGTTGGTATAGTCGCGATTGGAGAAGATATCCTCGATGGTCATTCGCTCCTTGAAGAGGTAATCCGTATCCAAATAGTCGGCGCAACCCGTCAGTGCGGCACCTCCCGATAGGATAAGTGCCATCGTTGTTATTTTGAAGTATTTATTTGTTGTCATAATCATTACAAATTAATTGAAACACCTAAAGAATAAGATCTGTTGAGCGGATAGTTCTTACCATCGCTCGATCCCATTTCAGGATCCCACAAGTCGAATTTCGACCAGGTCAAGAGATTAGTTCCGATAAAGAAGAAACGCACACTGTTACAATGGATTTTTCTTACCACATTAGAGGGTAATGAATAACCTACATCCAATGTCTTCAAGCGGAGGTAAGAACCATCGCGCAACCAGAATGTCGAATTGCGATAGTTGTTACTATTACCGCCATACGACAAGCGGGGATAATCAGCATTGGGATCTTCCGTATCCATTGTACCAGAAATCTCGTGCGAAATCCAACGGTTACCCGAAGCCATAGCCGACAGGATATTCCCCCAGGCCGTATTATCATCACCGTTTACATTAGTAAACATCCACACACTTGAGCCATTAATAAAATAAGATGATTTACCTACGCCTTGGAAATGCACGTTTACATCGAAACCTTTCCACTTGGCCGTAACACCGAATCCATAGGTCAAGTTTGGCTTGGTGGTAGCACCGATAGCCACTTCATCTTCCGAGTTGATATTACCATCACCATTCACATCCTTATACTTGATATCGCCGGGCATTACATCTCCTTGGTTGGGCCAGTTACGGATTTCTTCATAATCCTTGAACAGTCCCAAAGCGATTAGTCCCTTGGCCTGATTTACGCGATGTCCTTTTTGCAAACGATACTCATATACATCCGACATTTCATCACGTTCTACGATTTCATTCTTGCTGACCGTCATATTGGCGCGCAGCGTCACGCTTACATCACCAAACTCCTTATTAAACGCAATGTTACCATCCATACCGTGCGCTTTCACCTCACCGACATTGGCCGAAGGATTGCTCTGCAAACCGACATAGTATGGCAAATAGTTGCGGCTCATATAGATACCTGTACGTTGCTCCTTAAAGTAGTCGATTGTACCTGTGAACATGTCATTGAAGATAGCGAAGTCGATACCTACATCCTGCTTGGTCGATACTTCCCAACTCACATCAGTAGATGCCAATTGGTTGTATTTTCTTCCTTCCCAGCCACGGCTATATCCGAAGTCTCCGGAATTGAATCCACCCATTGTATTCAGTGTATAGAGGTAGGGGAAACGCTGACCGATATTGTCGTTGCCTACCTTCCCCCAAGAGTATCGTACCTTAAAGAGGTCTAACCAAGGGAAGAGGCGCTTCATAAAGGGTTCCTCCGAAATGTTCCATGCGGCAGACGCGGCGGGGAAAAAGCCCCAACGATTATCTTTATGGAAGTTCTCCGAACCGGTAATACCAAAGTTGAAGTTTACATAGTAACGGTGCTTCCAGTTGTAGTCGAATCGTCCGGCAAAACCTTGGTTACGACGGTCTATACCATTCTGAATGTCTGAACCTACGTTTTGTGTCTTGATCTCGGCTTGCTGGTTATACTTCAGCACTGCATTCACATAATTGTTTGAAAAAAACACTCGTGAATAGTCGAATTGCCATTCAAGGAACTCCTTACGACTGCCATTCGAACCAGAAGTCTGTTCCATCTTCTTCTCCTCTACTATACGAGTAAACAGCAATTCACCATTCTCGTCACGGTAGTGCGGTGTAGCTCGATATTGATTGGGCCACTTGATGAAGTTCTTCCAGTTGGAATTGTAGGTGTCATAACCGAAACGAAACTTAAAGCTCAAGCCCTTGGTCAGGAAGTCGAGTTTCTGCTGCAGTTCAAGCGTACACTCCATATTGTTGTTCCAACTTTCGCGATAACCTGTCTGCGTAGCTTGCACCCAAGGGTTGAAACCGCCACCACCTTCATCCTTGTATGTAGGTACATATCCGTTGGAATACATGACAGGTACCAGAATGGGATTGTACCCCATAAGGGCATTCCAGATATTCCACGTACCTGTACCGGGATCTTTTTGAGTATCGAGTGCACCGGCTACGCCCAACTTCAGCAGCGTTGTTTTGGTGACATCAATATCTACATTCACACGGTAGTTCCATTTATTGTAGTTGGCATTGGTGTCGTAATCTTTCATCACAGCATCGGTCTTGTACAGACCCTGCTGACTCAAGAAGCTACCACCCACATAGTAGCGAGCCGTATTACCACCACCGGTCATACTGATCGATCCGCGTCCGCTCCACGATCCGTTGCGCATCATCACATCAAGCCAATCGACCGAAGGATACAGGTCGGGGTCGAGTTGCAGACGAAACATTTCCAACTCCTCGGGAGAGTAAAGGGGATCCTGATTACGTGTAATACGCGCCTCATTGGCCATACTTGCATATTGGTAACCATCGACAAAGTCGGGCAACTTGGTGGGTTGGTTATAGAATGTTTCCCCCTTCACATTGATGTTAATTTTACCGCTCTTACCGCGACGCGTAGTGATAAGCACCACACCATTGGCGCCACGACTACCGTAGATAGCTGTTTCGGAAGCATCTTTCAGCACCGAGAACGACTCGATATCCTCTACGTTAATCTCGTCAAGGTTGCGTTCGAATCCATCCACCAGTACCAAAGCCGATGCATTGGCGCCAAATGTCGAGATACTACGAATCCAGAATTCCGACGTACTGCCAGGTTTACCGCTTGTAGTAATAGCCTGTACACCGGGCACAACACCCGCCAGTGACGTCGAGATAGAGCCTCCGGGATTGGACTTCAACGATTCTACATTGACATTGGTGATAGCACCTGTCAAGTTTACTTTCTTCTTCAGACCAGTACCTGTAATCACCACCTCATCAATGGTATTATTGACATCTTCCTTCATTACTAAGTCAATTTTATACTTGTCCTTTACCTGAATTTCTTCTGTTGCGAAACCAACGTAGGTAAACACCAAAATACTGTAAGGTTTTACATTTTTAATAATATATTTTCCGTTGATATCTGTAATGGTACCCAAGCCGGGCTCATTTTTGATGCTTACGTTCACACCTATCAGAGGCTCGTTGTTCGTTCCATCTATCACTTTACCCGTAACTGTAAGGCTACCCTGCGCCATCATGCTCAGACAAGAAGTCAACAAGGCACATATAAATAGTAGTATTCTTTTCATATCTTATGGTTATGTTACGATTATTAATTATTCTTCCGGCGCAATTTTGCGTACGCGATGGTTGTCGCAGTCACCGATATAAAAACACTTACGTTTCATGTCGTAAGCGATACTGGTGGGATGATTGAAGAGTGCTTGAGAGCGAAGTTCTCCATCCACATAACCCCATTCACGGCTATTACCGCGACCAGCGTAGGTTGTCACACGACCTTCGGGTGTGAGAACACGAACAGTATGGCTATCACGATCGCAGAAGTAGAAGTCGTATTCATCCTCTTCGCCGGCATAAGCTTCATTCTTCACGAAAATACCTTGGTTTGGCCCCCACAACCGTGCACCTGTGCCCATTCCGTCAACCCATCCTGGGCTACTATGTTGTCCGCATACAATATAGGGAACAGCCAATTTTCCGGTTTCTCTATTATAATCCACACGATAGATGCAATGTTTGCCATTGTAGATGATGTAAGCCCAGTCACCTGTGGGATGCCAAACGATGTGGAAGTTTGAGCCTTTAGTATCCATCATTACCTCCTCTTCAGTCAACGTGCCTGTAGCCGGATCGTAAGATGATATCATAGCATGATGATAACGTGTATAATAGATTTTTCCATTTTGGGGATGAACGGCACACGTCTTTGCTCCACGAGCATTACAAAGAGACAAACGTTCGGTAAACCCACTGGCACGGGTAAACAGATAAATACCGGTATTTGTATCCGAACCTTGATCGTCCACCACTACCATATCGCCATTAAGCGTAAAGTTCACATCTGCGCATTGCCCAATATTGGTAGTTTTGATATCTACATATTGATTCACGAAATCCACATGACGGAAAGCATCTCTCTGACCAACCCAATAGAGGTCATCATAATTGCTGTTAGGATCGAACATCATGCGCCAAATGTTGCCAAATGCACCACAATCGTCAAACGGACCGGCCAGCACATCCCATTTGGTATTGTTCTCATAAAGTTTGCCCAAGAAAGTGGTTACCACATAATTATATTGGTAATCAAACTTGGCTTCACACACACCGCTCTTCAGCTCAGCCTCGTCATCACCAACAACAGAGACTTTTACATCTCCTTCATAAGCTTTCGATGGACAAATGCAAAGCAACGATTCGCCCTTTACATTGATAACTTTGGCGGGATAGCCGCCAATCGTAACTTTTACTTTACTCACGTCGTTACCGAAATTGCGGCCATATACCACTACACGAGTCCCTTTACGCCCCTCGGTAGGCAGAAACCTCTCTACTACAATCTCCTCTTTAGGATTGAACGGAGTACCCGAATCCTGATTTACATCCAAGGTACTGCCCTTGTAACAAGAAGAAAAAAGGACTAAGCCTGCCACAAATAATGTCTTCTGCAGCAACGCTTTAGAAAACACATGTCGTCTTGCAACCTGTATCATACACTGTGAATTTTAAAATAGTTATTAATTAAAGTAACAATCAATAATTAGACAATCGAGCCGACTTAACTTGAACACGCTCGATATAATGTGTCATTCATCCAGACATAATAATTATTATTATTTAAAGTTTAACAAAAAGACTTTATTTTTTATCCTTAAACAATCCCTTCACCTTTATTATAAAACGAAACACCTATTAAAACCACCTTAAAGATTATACCTATTTTGAAACAACCTTAAAAAAAATATATCCATTCCTTCTTAAAATTATCTATTCCTTGTGATAATTGTATTATCCTTATTTTCATTCAGGGTTTAAACAATTCAGTTATTTCATTTGGGTGACAATACAAAAGTATGATAATTCGGCCAACTATGTCGCAAAACAAAAAACATGCTTCCATACATATCGAACATCCAGATACAAGCAGGATACATAAATCGGTAAACATCAAACATACCCGCCAATAAAACGAATCAAACCGGTTCCAAAAGGAGAAAACTCAATTGTTTAAGCCTACCAATGAGTCTCTATTTTATATGCATTAAGATATAAACCTGCATTTTTCTCCATGGTGGGACGATTTTGCTTTTCTATCTTTCCTACTTAATCTGTATCTATAATTTAATTCCGCCAACGGATACAGAATCGTATATTACAACCTTAGTTGCTGGCGAGTAGGACAACCATGCAAGCTCAATCCTATGTGAAAATTCATTAGCTGTTCAAGGTCGTAAACAGGACGTTCATAATCGCTGGGGAAAGGCAAATGATGAAATGTTTGAAAGTAAAGCAAACAGGCATCCTTCCACCATTGGGCATCGTGCGTTTGTATTTTCAACTTATGCTGCACATGCTCAAACCGTTCTTTATCCACATAGGGTTGCAGAGCATCCCATCGTTTTTGAAATCCTCGTGCCTGTTCCAGTCCCGTTTGATAACGATGACATAACTCGTGCCACAGTGTGCGGCCGCTATGTAACTTTTCATTCCATCCTACCCGATGAAACCAAAGCAGATACTCGTCAGGACAAGTGGCACGGTTCTCCCACATATCAAACAAGGGTGAAGCATATTGTGCGGTACCCCCACTACCAGTAGCTACTGTTCGGTCAAAACCAATGCCAAGAGAGTCGGATCTATGATAGTAAAGAGGTGACCAATCGGCTCGCATTCCCTTCTCGGTATACCAAGGAGCCGGACCATAATGGTGCACTTCGGCAAAAATATGATGCAAGCCGATAGGCATCATATAATTGACCAATGCTTCGCGCGTATCAAGCATAAGCTGAGAGGCCGATTTCACAAAATCAGCATTGTCCGTAAAGGTTTGCTTTAACCATTCCTTGGCTATTTCTTCCGAAGTGAGTTGTTCGTTCCAAGCCAATCGGCCAAACGCATACCAGTTAGCCTGTGCAAAATGGTGTCCACACCAATTGATGTCATCACCGATATTCGCTACACCGGCAATGGCCGATAAGCCATGCAGCCTTTGGGCTGTAATGCCTGCCACGGTAGGTTTAACAGAACTATCCGGTTGTCTACAATAAGTATTTGCATCCAAACATTCTTTCCACAAAGGGGCTTGATAAAACAGATGATTAGAAGCGCCTAAATACTCTTGCGTGATTTGAAATTCCACCATCTGTTGTGTATGAGGCATACGACCAAAAAGTGGATTGAATGGTTCGCGAGGCTGAAAATCGACAGGTCCATTCTTGATTTGCAGAATCACATTATCGCGAAACCGGCCATCCAACGATTCAAATTCCAATAAAGCCTGCATAGCCCTGTCTTCACTGGCAGCTTTATAAACAAAGGAGCGCCACATCACAATGCCACCATAGGGACGCAGCGCATCGGCCAACATATTGGCTCCATCCACATGGGTACGACCATAATCGCAGGGGCCAGGCTTTCCTTCACTATTAGCTTTCACCAAAAAGCCTCCAAAATCGGGCACTAATTGGTAGATTTCTTTCGCCTTATCCTGCCACCAGGCTATCACCTTCTCATCCATAGGGTCGGCTGTAGGTAGTTTACCCAACTCTTTGGGCGAGGCAAAATTTACACAAAGATAAACCTTCACCCCATAAGGGCGAAAGATGTCGGCCAGAATTTTCACCTTTTGAAGATAGGCAGTAGCCAGCATTTCGGGCGAAGCGTTTACGTTATTCAGCACCGAGGCGTTGATACCTACCGAGGCGCATGCCCGTGCATATTGCTCATACCGAGGCGAAATAGTTTGAGGCATCTCCTCCCATTTCCACAGAGAATTCCCTGCATATCCACGCTCAATAGTTCCATTCAAATTGTCCCAATGGTTAAGTACACGCAAGGCATAAGTGGGCTTTTCCACCTTATTTATACATTCAACAGGTTCACCACAAGCCTTATGGCGCAACAAATCGTAAGTAGCATATAGCAAGCCCTGTGTGGAAGCTGAAGTCAACAACGCTTTTCCATCGGCATCTGTATAGATTGAGTACTCCTCATCAACAGCTGGGGGCTTCGCCTTTGAACTTTTGCTTTTTACCAGTTTGTACTCTATACGTTGACTCCATCCGCCCTCTTGTAACTCGCGCATCGCAATCTTCATGGTGGGATGATTTTTATCAACCCCTTTACATACTACATCCATCTCCAATGGCTCGCACTGATTGGCGGATGGAGTCCGCAGCCATAATTTACTACCATCTTCTGCTTGCAAGAGGGGGAAGTCCATGAGGCAGAAGAGACATAAAACTAAAAATTTCTTTTTAACCATACTTAGACTTACTTGATTGTTTAACGATAGGTAAACGACACGGCATTTTGCTGATTCGAACAGGGAACTACCGACAAATTATATTGGTTTCCGTTCAAGCCCCATTCATCTTTATCCTTATTCCAGCGTTTCAACTGTTCTTCCTGAATACAGAATTTTACAGTTTTTGCTTGTCCCGGTTTCAATGACACACGCTGATAACCTACGAGTTTTTGCTTGAGTCCCTGTTTCTGCCAAGTTGGCGATGATAAATAACATTGTACCACCTCTTCGCCTGCATATTTACCAGTATTTCTGATTTCGGCAGACACTTCTACCTTGTCGCCTTGCTGTAGTTTACGATGTTTCATCTTTGGCTTACCATATTGATAGTTTGTGTAGCTCAAGCCGAATCCAAAGGGAAAAAGTTCTTTGCCTTTGAAATATTGATAACTGCGTCCATGGGTGATGTCATAATCATCGAGCGCCGGCAGTTCCGACTCGTCGGCACAAAAGGTTACGGCAGTCTTACCGCTGGGATTGGTCTTGCCCAAGAGGATATTGCTAATGGCTTGGGCTTCACCCTGACCAGCTATCCATACATTGAGTAAAGCAGCGGGCCCCTCAATAATATCTTTCAGCGCTAAAGTAGAACCGCCTCCTAAGAGAAGGATTGTTTTAGGATTGGCAGCACACACCTCTTTTATCAATTCGATATGCGCATCGCTCAAGTTCAAATTCTTACGGTCGCGACCTTCGGAAGAATTATCATCGCGCACAAAAAGAATAGCCACATCCGAACGTTTGGCAAGTTTGGCAGGCGTGTCATCCGTACCTTTGAAAGGAGGCGTCCACGTCAGACGAATGGGCATTTGGGTGTTCAGCTCCTCACAATCCACTTTTAGTTTATATTCCTCACCCTCTTTCAAGACAACCTCACACGAAGTCTTGAACCGATGCCCGTTATATTTACTCAACATCTGTTTGCCATTGATGAACAATTTACCACGCCCCGAAGCCTCCAAATAAAACATGTATCTTCCAGATTGTGGTGCCTTGAGCGTAGATGTCCAGCTAGCAGCACGCACTTCCTTTTGTTTCAAAGCGGCATCCTCAGCAAGCTTAAAGTCGAGCGTAAGATCCTGGCGTGTCAATGCCGCCTCTTTCCCCACCTTAGTACCTTCATAATAGCGAGCCGTAAAACCTAAAATACCATCGTAAGCTTGGTCAGCCGTTTGTGTCAACAGGTGGGATGGAATCAACACTTCTTGAGATCGCTCCCCCATCCAAGTAAGATTGGCCAGCCTGCCCGCATCGTGTGTGAAAGCTTCAAGCAATGTACGATTATATTCAGGCATACCGCTGTAATCACCATAGTAAACAGACTTAAAGGCATCACCTATCAAAGCAATATTCAATTTTCGATTGGACGCATCCGGTTTCAGCGGCAATACCCCTTCATTCTTCAGCAGAATCATAGATTTCTCCGCCGCTTCGAGTGCGAGTTGCTGGTGACGCTCACATTCTACCACGCTGTATGGCGTATTTTTATAAGGATTGCCTTGGTCAGTACCTTTATCCAATCCGAGTCGAGCGCGCAAGTCGAGCACGCGTGCAACTGCTACATTTAAGTCGTGTTCCGTAATGAGTCCTTTATGATAGGCTTTCTTCAGTCCGGGACGATATTCATCTCTCAACGACATATCGCAACCAGCCCTCAATGCCAAGGCGGCTCCCTCTTCCAGATTAGGTACATATTTATGATGTGTATAAAGTTTGTCAATAGCTGAACCGTCAGAGATAACCACCCCTTCAAAGCCCCACTCCTTACGCAATACATCAGTAAGCAGCATGGAGTTGGCACAGCAAGGTATGCCGTTCAAGGCATTATAGGCTCCCATGATAGATTTAACATATCCGCGCACCACCGCATCCTTGAATGCTGGGAAATAATACTCGCGCAATGACACTTCATCAACGATAGCCGAACCACCCAACCGGCGATTCTCCTCATTGTTGGCCACAAAGTGTTTAGCTGTAGCTACGGTTTTTAAATAGTAGGGATCATCACCCTGCATACCTTTAATAAATGAGACACCCATATCCGATGTAAGCAGCGGGTCTTCACTGAAACATTCAGTAGTACGTCCCCAACGCGGATCGCGCGCAATGTTAAGAGTAGGAGAAAAGAAGGTAAGTCCATAATGGCGATCGCTATAGCCATGTTCACGCACGTCTTGATGATGCTTGGCGCGCGCCTCATCACCTATCGCTATGCCAATGCAATGAATCAACTCCGCATCCCATGTAGAGCCCATGCCGATAGGCTTGGGAAACACCGTGGCCTTACCGGCACGAGCTACTCCATGTAAACACTCGCTCCACCAATCATACTTAGCCAATCCCTCTTGCGGAACTCCGGGGTATCTGGCACAAAGCAAATCAATTTTTTGTTCGACCGATAAACTTTGTAGTTTCTGTTGCACACCCTCCCGATGTGGTTGCGCCCACAAAGGTAGTGTGAGACACCCTACAGACAGTACAACCATTTTTTTGAAGAAATTTCTCATAATATTACTTTTGTTATTGATGTTTCTTTCAATGACAAAAGTAGCGCTTAGCCGGCAGAATAGCAGTGAAGCATCAAACAACCAACACTACAGAAAACACACCACCGTAAACATAGGATACAAAAAGATGGAATTATAATACATCACTTGAGAAAACAATCCCCCCAAAAAGAATCTACATCCACATAGCCTCCCAACGACTTTGTGGCATAATTGAAGATAGCGAATTTGCTGCCCATAAACATTTTGGTATGATCAAACTTCATTTTGCAAGGGCAGCCTATCCGCTTCCACGTTTTATTGTCGTAGCTATAGTAGAAAGTCGCTTCATCCTTTCCTTTCGTGAAGTCACCGTCGATACGCAGATAGACCACATCGTTCAAGCATTCCACACGTTCTTTCTCTTCCGTCTTCACTTCCGTCACCCGTTTGTCCTTATCTGCTAGGCTGACCGACTGAAACGACATCACCAATGACTTCTTTCCCGCTTTCTTCTCCACAGCAAGCACACCCGACAATCCGTTGAAAGCGCTGAATCCCGCCACATCGCCATCCGCCATTTTCGATACATCCATCGCCACCACTCCACTACACCGGGGACCGCTCATACGCTGAGTCAGAGTATTGGGCGCCAAAAACAGGTTTTCCACTACCCTCCCCGTTTTCAGTCGCATGAATCCCGGACGTTCGGTCAACGACCAACAATCATCCATCGGATTATGGTTCCACTGCCAATAGAGCGACAAATTGGAGGCGGAAAAATCATCACTTCCCATGATTCCTCCTTTGCAAGCATCGGGATAAGTGGTCAGAGTCATTTTCTCAGGCACACGACCGTCGGCATCGCCCAGCATAGGCCAGCCATCCTCCCAACGGCAAGGCATCAGCGTGGGCACACGTCCTATGCCGCCCCGGTCTTGAAAGATGAAGCCATACCAGTCGCCTTGCGGAGAATCCACGATGCAACCCTGCCCTACACCACCATAGCCTTGGAATTCCGTTTCAAGAATCACCTTCTTTTCGTAAGGCCCGGTTATCCGGTCGGCACGGTAGCACACTTCACGACGAAGCCGCCCCGGTATGCCCCAATCCATAGAAATCATCATCAGATAATACTTTCCGTTATATTTAAAAGCCTGGCTTCCTTCGAGCAATCCCTGTTCATCGGCATCACGTTCAAATATCTTCATATCTATACCTCCCGGTTCCACATCACTGAGGTCGCTCTTAAGCTGACGCAACTGCCCGGTTCCGTAAAACAGATAAACTTTCCCGTCATCGTCAAAAAACAAGGAAGCATCATGATGGTGGGGCGGACGCGAAACCAGCTTCCACTCTCCCGCCGGATCCTTGGTTGTAT
This sequence comes from Bacteroides sp. 2_2_4, assembly GCF_000157055.1. Classification (NCBI taxonomy): domain Bacteria; kingdom Pseudomonadati; phylum Bacteroidota; class Bacteroidia; order Bacteroidales; family Bacteroidaceae; genus Bacteroides; species Bacteroides sp. 2_2_4. The sequence goes on from NZ_EQ973368.1 coordinate 137,925, forward strand.
AAATGTAGCCACGATGTGGTTCGTCATTAGGTGAGAACCATACATAGAACTGTCCCTTATGATAGCGGATGCTCGAAGCCCACTGACCACGCCCATACACAGTTCCCTCTTTCAGGTCATAACGAGGCAAGTCGGTCAACTTCTGAAACACATAACTAATGGTTTCCCAATGCACCAAATCCTTGGAACGCATCACCGGGCAACCGGGCATCAGATGCATAGTAGTACTAACCAAGTAATAATAGTCGCCCACACGAATCATCGAAGGGTCGGGCACATCGGCATTAATCACCGGATTGCTAAAAATTTCCCGTTGCTGCGCCACTGTTCCTAAAGAAACGGACATCAGACCTAATAATAATATTGTTTTCTTGAAGTTCATGGATTTGTATGTCTTTAAAGTTAATATTTCAGGTTGTCATGCATCTGTAGTGCCAGTTCAGGAGCATAGTCCCTCTCAAATAGGTAGTGTCCGCCTGCTTCGGTTGTCACATCGTATTCATATACCTTATATAATACGGGAAGCTGGAGTGCTCTCAGTTTATTCGATTTCAAAGGAGCAGGCACTTCGGCAGGCGCATAAAGCATATTGGGACAAGCGCCTTCTGCGGGTTTCAGTCCCTCGCCCTTCAGAGGCACACAGCTACGTATGCGAAGCACACCGCCTATGCGTGAGCAAATCTCGGCGCGAAACAATTGTGCCCCACTCCATTCCATATCCACGACAAAACCACCTCGTGCCACCAGTCCGCTGATTCTTCCTTCCCGCCACTCCTCGGGCAAAGCAGGCAGCAGATGCACGGCTCCATCGTGGCTCTGAAGCAACATTTCCGACACTCCGGCTGTATAACCGAAGTTTCCGTCTATCTGGAAAGGCGGATGCGCATCGAACAGGTTCGGATACGTACGGCCATCGGGATGTTCCTTCTGCTTTCCATCGCTTGGAAGAAGCCGGAGCATATTCCGTATGATGCGATAAGCGTGGTTACCATCAAGCATACGCGCCCAGAAATTAATCTTCCAACCTATACTCCAGCCTGTGGCCTGATCGCCACGCTGGAGCAGCGTGTTCTTGGCGGCAGCAAAAAGTGTGGGCTGCAAATGCGGAGAAATCTGGTTGGAAGGATAAAGCCCGTAGAGATGGGAAATGTGGCGATGCTCGTTCTTGGGGTCATCGGCATCGACCATCCATTCCTGTATCTGGTTGTATTTGCCAATCTGCATCGGCGGCAGTTGGGTACAAGTGGCTTGCAGGGAGTCTTGGTAAGCGGTCGGTTCTCCAAGAATGGTAGCAGCCAGACGTGTGTTGTTAAGGATGTCGAAAGCAATCTGGTTGTCCATGGTGCAACCGGCAGTCAGGGTAGAGGCTGTGTATCCATGCTCGGGGCTGACGCTCGGCACAGTAACCAGCCAACCATACTTGGGGTGTTTCACCAAGTGGCTCATCATGAAGTCGGCCGCGCCTTTCATCACCGGATAGTACTTACGCAAGAACGCTTGGTCGCCCGTATAGAGGTAGTGCTGCCAGAGATGTTGGCAAAGCCATGCGCCGCCGTTGGGCCACATCCCCCAGGTTGCGCCATCGACCGGACCGGCAATACGCCAAAGGTCGGTGTTGTGGTGAGCCACCCAACCCTTGGCACCATAAAGAGTGCGGGCCGTCTCGTGCCCGGTGACACTGAGGTCTTCGAGCATGGAGAAGAGAGGTTCATGGCATTCGGAGAGGTTGGTTACCTCAGCCGGCCAATAGTTCATTTCGGTATTGATGTTGATGGTGTACTTGCTGTCCCAAGGTGCGTGAAGGCTACGGCACCAGATACCTTGCAGATTAGCAGGCTGACCACCTGGCTGCGAGGAGCAGATGAGCAGGTAGCGTCCGTACTGGTAGAGCAAGGCCATCAGGTTGCGATCATCGACACGGTTGAAGTCGGCCACGCGCTGATTAGTGGGAGCCAATGAAGCGATGGTAGCAGGCAAATCGAGCTTCACACGATTGAACTGGGTCTGATAGGCTTTTGAATGTGCTTCGAGTGCCTTGGGATAAGGCTGCTTTAAAGCGGTTTTCAAATAAGCGGCGGCGCGGCGGGAAGCATTTCCGCTCACATCCTTGTAGTTGACAAAGTTGGTGGCTGCCGAGAGGTAAACGGTGGCAGTAGTGGCTCCTTGCACACCAAGGCGGTCGGGCTGATTCACCTGTTTGCCATCGTGAACCACCTGCACCTGCCATTCGCCTTTGATGGCCGAAGCAACGCCTTCCTGCTCCATGCCGATGCATTGCATGGTCAGCTTATTGCCCCTCACCTTGACTACGGGATGGAGGAGAGCAGACCCATCAGCCTCTTTCGGGGTGTCGTAACCCAAACTGAACTGCAAAGCCCCCTTGCGGTTGGCTTCGAGACGGACAATAATGACCTGGTCGGTCATTGACGAGAAGGCGGTACGGGTATAAGTCACGCCGTCCACCTCGTAACAGGTGGTGGCAGTGGCATCTTCGATGTCAAGTTCACGATAATAGTTGGTAGCCTTCTCGTGGCCCGGCTGTAAAATGAGCAAGCTGCCCATGTTGAGGTAGCTCATGCCGTGAGGTCCCGAAAAGAAATTCGGATTGATCAGTTTCTGCGCCTCCATAGTCTTATCCTCGAAGATGAGACGACGTGCCTCGTCAAGCACAGTTTTGGCTTTCGGGCTGTTGTTGTGATGGGGTCCGCCTGCCCAGAAGGTTTCTTCGTTAATCTGCAATTCTTCACATCCGGCACCGCCATAGACCATGGCGCCAAGGCGTGAATTGCCGATAGGCAAAGCCTCCTCCCAATGTTGCGCGGGACGGTTGTACCAAAGTTTCAGACGAGTGACGTCGTACTTGTTGACCAAAGGCTTGACACCTTGCAGCTTCAACGCTGTTTCGGCAAAGCGCGAACCCATCATGCGGTAGCCTTGTGCAGTGTAGTGAAGAAGGTCTTTTGCTGCCGGACAATAATCCGACTTCACCACATGAGCCGTCGGAATCACTTCGGGCAGACGGTTGATGAGAAGATTGTGGGAAGCACAAATGCCGCGTTCGGTGCGGTTGACCACTTCACCGACAATCAAAGGGACATCCACGGCCTTCAGACCGAGGTCGGCAAGTATATGACCATAGACTTCTTTCACCTGTCCGAGCCAACGGGGATCACCCGAATTCGACTCGCCTTGGAGCATCAGGATGCCTTTGATGACACCCTCTTTCTGCGCCTTGCGTGCCAAGGCAATAAGTCGTCCATAGGGGTCGTTGTCGTATTCGGTAGCCATCTTCTTCAACCAATCGGGTTGCGAAGCGATATGTCCCTTACAGTTTGCCTTGTCGAATATCTCGATGCGGCAGCCACCGATGGCGACATTGATGACACCCACACGCACCTGCTTGGGCAGGTTGTCCACCATCATGCGACCAAAGTAATCGCAAGGGGTCAAGCCCGTATAGGGGCGGCAGAGCGGAGGAGTCGCCGTGCGCCACTCGCCCATCTTCCAGCCTTTTTCGGCATTGTCAACCGCGTTCATCACCATAAAGCGGGGATTGACTCCATGCTGGTCGATTTCCTCCACCTTGGCACTGCCTTCCATATTGCTCTGCCCGAAAGCCAGATAGATGTGGAAGTCTTTGTCCTGTGCATTCACCATACCGGTGAATACTAAGAACGAAAAGAAAAAAGGAATAAAATGTTTCATGTTGTCTGATGTTTATCCTATTTATTTACGAAAGTTAGAGGTCGATAGTCATTTCTCGAACTCCCACCAATCCAGCAGGAAGAGGTTCTTCTTCTGTTGTTTGCAACCACGGAAAACGAGGTAGAGGTCGTGTACGCCACTCACCTTTTCCACCTTTGTTTCAAACGTCTGGTAAGCGGTCTTCGTATTGTCGATGCTGAGCCTGCCAATCAACTGTCCTTCTTCGTTATCGAGGCGAATCTCAATCTCGCCGCCATAGAGGTGGCAAGATGCCGATGCTTTGAACGTTGAAGCACCTTCGACAAAATCGACACTGCGCAGACGGATGTATTCACCGTCATCGATGTTGCGCACAAAGAGGCTGTTGTGCCGGCTGCAAGGGTTGTTGTTACCTGTTTTCAGACCGAAGCCCCAAGCCATGGTTTCCGCTTCCACACGGCAATAGGGATTGAAGTTCGCCACCGGACGTAGGGTGCATTCGTGAAAGTAGGGAAGTTCCTGAATGGTGCCATCGGCATTGTAGGTTATCTCGGCAAGAGAAATGGAGCGTCGTTCAGCGTGCAGGTCGGTTTCCAGCCGGTAGAGGTCATAATTCTGACCGAAGCAATAAGAACGGCCTTTGTAGTCGATGATGCCGGGATGGTTACCCCGAGTGCGTTCCGTATGACCCATGATGTGACCTTTGTACTCCCACGGCCCGGTCGGGTTCTTGCTCATGGCATAGCCTATCCCTTCGGGACAACAGGTGGAAGCAAACGCCAAGTAGTAGTAATCGCCACGGCGATAGAACCACGGGCCCTCCTGGTAGTCCTCGATAGGCGGCATCTTCACGATGTCGCCCGAATAAGAGACCATGTCTTCGTTGAGTTTCACCATATAAAGGTTGGGATTGCCCCAATACATATAAGCCTGTCCGTCGTTGTCCACATACACCGTGGGGTCGATGTCGTCCCAATGTTCGCGCTGCCACACCAACGGCTTGCCGATGGGGTCTTTGTAGGGTCCCATGGGCGAATCTGCCACCAGCACACCGATGCCATGACCATGAATGGGACAATACATATACCATTTGCCGTTACGGTGAACCACTTGGATGGCCCATGCCCCGTTGTTGCCTTGGTACCATTCAAAGTCACGGAGCGAGGCCACGACTCCACGGTCCTGCCAGTTCACCATGTCGGTCGAAATATAAAGCAGCCAGTTCTTCATCAGGAAGCCTTGGGCATTGTCCTCATCGTGTGAGGTGAAAAGATAAACAGTATCGTTGACTACCACCGGGGCCGGGTCAGCGGTATAGCTGGTCTGGATAATCGGCATATTAATTTCCGCCTTTGCTTGATAAGCATAGTTGTCCGAAGTCTGGGTTGGGTTTCCGCAAGCGGTGCAGATGCCCATCAACAGGGCAGCTTTCATTGTATGTTTCATAAGGAGTTATAAGTTATGAATTATGAGTTATCAACTATCACTTTCTAAAGAGATTCGGCACGAACTCCTTGAAGCAACGCCGCCAAGTGAGCCACTCGTGGTGGGTACCTTGCGATTCATAGAAATCCACGTGGATGCCGAGGGCTTTCAGTTCGTCCACCATCTTCCCTGTGCCGAAGTTCTCTTCCGTTCCACAGCCCATGAACATATACTTCATCTGCTTGTTATACTTCGCCGCATCGTTAAACACACCGTCGAAACAGGTCTTCACGTCCACGCCGAAGAGGGCACCACTGAAAGTGCCGAGATAGGCGAACTTGTCAAGATTGGACAGCACGGTGTTAAAGGTCTGGCGCCCGCCCCAAGAAAGCCCTGCCATAGCACGATTTTCGCGGTCGGTCTTTGTGCGGAAGATACTGTCTATCATGGGAATGAGGTCTTTAATGATGACGTCGTAGAAGGTGGCGCCGTAACGTGCATGGACTTCTGCCATCGTCTCGCCCTCGCGCAGGATAAAGGGAGTTTCCACATCGCCGCTCTCCATCACCACAATCATCGGTTCACACTTTCCGGCGGCTATCAGGTTGTCCATGATGTGCTGCATGTGCCCTTGCGTGCTCCAACCCGTTTCGTCCTCACCCATGCCGTGTTGCAGGTAGAGCACGGGATAGCGTTTCTTACCGGACGTTTCATACTCCGCAGGCGTATAGACCATGGCGCGGCGGAACTCCTTTTGCGAATCCGAATAGTAGGAACAAAAACGCACCTGCCCTTTCGGCGTACCTATTTGGGGACGGTAGTAGTCGCCCTCCTCACCCTCGGGAACCTCGATACCCGAAGCCATGCGGCAGCATCCGTAAAAGGTTTCGCTCGAAGGGTCGATGACGCTCATGCCGTCCACGATAAGGAAATAGTAGTGGAAGCCTGCGACCAGCGGGTCGGTCACGGCAGTCCAGAATCCCCGCGCGTCTTTCTCCATGTCATACTTCTTGCCGCAAATGTCCACCTGCATTCTGCCGCAAGCCGGGGCATGGACGCAGAAGTGGGCACGACGTTCGGCATCGAGTTTTGGGAAGTCGTAACCAGGGATATTGGTGGGAGCAGTTGACAATTGAGGATTGACAATTGACAATAGAGAATAATACTGATCCTTGTCCATCAGTTGCCACCAGTCGAAGGTGAAGAGTTCCGTTCCTTTGAAACCTTGAGGTACCAAGTAGAGGTCGTGTACACCGCTGACGGGTTTTACATCGCGGGTCTCTATGGTGATGAAGCGTTCCCAACCACCGGTAGGAGGAACGACGGCTTCGGCTATCTTCTCGCCCCTGAGGCTGTCAATGCGCAGTTCAAGCTTACCACCATAGAGGGCACTTGCCACCGATGCCCGAAATGCCGCCGGTTGTCTGTCGCCGAAATCTACATTGCGTACCTTCACGTAGTCGCCCGTATGGAGGTCGGAGAGATAGACGTTGTCGTGCCCGTAAGGCTGGCTCTTGATGCCGCGGCTGTAGGCGATGACCTCCGCCTGCACCTTGCGGTAGGGGTTGAACGTGCCGATGGGCTTCACTCCCTCCTGCGTGGGAAGGATGGTGGGAAAACTGCCATCGGCGTTGTACTTGAATTCCTCGATTGCCACGCTACGCCCGAATCCTCCGCCTTGGGGCAGTTTGCCGGTGTGGTAGCAAAAGTAAGAGTGCCCTTTATAGTCGGCAACGCCCGCATGGTTGGTAAACGAACCGGTATCGGAGAGAGGCATGATGATACCTTTGTAGGTCCACGGACCTGTGGGCGAGTCGCTCTCGCTGTAGGCGATGTGCTCAGGCACTCCGCCGGCGGCGTAAATCAGTTGGTACTTCGTGCCCGCTTTGCGAACCCACGGCCCCTCAGTGTAGCAGTCCTTGTACTTCTTGTCCTTCACGCGTTGGTCGGGGTTGGGTGCGCCGAAGCCGGCTTCGGTCATCTCCATGAGTTTCACCTCACCCTTCACGCTGACCATGTCATCGTTCAGCTTGCAGTAGTAGATGCGCGGGTTACCCCAGTAGAGGTAGGCTTGCCCGTCGTCGTCGATAAAGACGGTAGGGTCGATGTGATCCCACTTGCCGTCTTCATAGAGCGGCTTACCGATGGCATCTTTCCAAGGGCCGATGGGCGAATCGGCAACGGCAACACCGATAGCCATGCCACCGCTCAACTTGGAGTGCAGGCAGACATACCAATAGAACTTGCCGTTGCGCTCCACCACCTGTGCCGCCCAGGCGCGGTCGTCGCCCCATGCAAAGGTGCCGATGGACATCTGCGGGCCGTGGTCACGCCAATTCACCATGTCGGTGGAAGTATAGAGCCGCCATTCGTTCATCCAGAAGAAGTCGGCACCATCGGCATCGTTGCCGGTATAGAGATAGAACGTATCGTTGTGCACCATCGGTGCGGGATCGGTGGTGAACCACGTCTGCACGACGGGATTCTGTGCCTCGGCGGTTGCGGGTGCCAGCATGGCAGCGGTGCCCGCAACCAACGAAGCAAGACAGATAGTAGAAAATGTCTTCATGATATTCCTTTAAATTTATAATGTTATCAAATATTATTTTCTTCTCCAAAGGAACGACATTTACCACTATTTGCCTAATCGAGATGTAACAGGATGTTTCCTTTATAATACATATTTTGCAGATTATCTGCTTTTGTACGGGATACCCCACTTTAATTCCCCAACTCCCGTACTCGTTTTTTGCCGATAACGAGATATACACATCATGGTCGGTAAAAAGAAATACAGTATCCTGATAAACAAACAGTGCAGGATCAAGAGAATACCAAGTTTATACAACAGGGTTTTGTGCCAGCAATACAGAATAGTTCATTAACAAGGAAAGTCCTGCCATCGCCTTAATTCACGTCTTCATTATTTTCATTTTATTGTTTTACCTATTTTTAAATAGTTCATATTCATTCAATAATAATACTTCATAGTGTTTCTTTCATTTCAGTTCCACGGGTAACGCCAGCCTCATTGAAACTGTCAATAACGAAGTAATAAGGCAATTCCATATTCAGCACATTAATAGATAACGATTCAGCTGAATATACCTGATAATTATGATACAATTTATTTTTGTCTGATCCAAAACGGATATTATATCTCATTGCTCCCTCCACCTTGCTCCAACACAATGATACTTTGCGGTGGTCTTTCGGATGACGTTCCGCTATCAGTCCATGCACTTCGGCAGGTAATGATTTATCTATTTTACCAAATGCACGCAGTCCAGACAGAGAGAATTTTCCAGTTGTACAATGCAAATTGATAATACGAAGATAGCGTGCCTCAACCGGAACTTCTAATTGAAAATATTAGTCAGAAGCACCTCTCACATTGTCGGATTGGTTTATCAACATATTCCAACTTATTCCATCTAATGAACTTTCTATACGATATTGATAATAAATACTATCATTCCTTTCTAACGAAGTAGCATCTTAATCTCCAAAATTCACTTGGACAGCATAGACCACAGCCTTTGCTCTCGTATCAACAAACAGAGATTCACCTTTGTTACCGCTAGCTGTACTCCACCATGAACGAATATCCTCATTAACGGCATTCTGTGCCGGATATCCGTCCAGTGTAGAAGAAGCCTCCACGCTCTTATTGTAAGTAACATCCATCCTAGAATAAGCTCGTCCGGGGATGAAAGACGTCGTTCGAACATATGATACACAGAAACAGCTACCGTCCCAATATGCCAGTAATTTCCATATACATCACAAAACGTACTTCCATGCCCTATGCCATTAGCAAAGCCCTCCGGTTTATATGCAAACGGATTATGTTTAGCTACCGTAAACGGTCCCAACGGAATATTAGAAATATAAAGGGTATCACAATAACTTTTAAACTGAGTACCAGGAACTGAATACTGTAAGTAGTACCGCCCATTATGCTTTGTCATGAAAGCACCTTCCAACCAAGGATTATTCACATCCGTATTATGATCTCCGCAAACTTCCCATCCCAATTGTGCACGATTACAAGACATCAGAGGCACAAAGCCAGTCAATGGCATCATTGTTTTCGGGTCAAGTTCCATTCCAGTGATAGGAGCACTATCACTGGAACCACTGTAAAGATAGACACGTCCATCATCATTACAAAAATATGCTGGATCATTTTCTCATAAGGGAAACTATCGGTTAAAAGTTCTCACTTACCTTGTTTCGGGGTCAATAACTTTATAGATTTTCTTCGTTCCAGTAGGAGTAGTGAAAAACATGTTACCATCAATTTCTTTCACCGTAGGGGTATATTCTTCTATGGGCAAATCATTCGTCGTGATAAGTCTCCAATTTTTTAAATCCGATGAATGAAAATATCCACCGGACTTGGAAGGGAACAAATAATACTCTCCTTCATAGAGGAGTAATGACGGATCAGCAGCTTCTCTTCTGGAAGGCTCATCCAAGCAGAAACGATAATTTAAATCTACCGGATTACAAACCGTACGAAAAGGAATTCTCCCTTTCGAAGCTTGGTAACTCATTATTAATAGAGCAGCTATGAAATTAGAAAAAACTGTAGTTTATTCATGGCATAATTAAAATGGTTAATAGAACAAAACGTATCGTTAATTTTCTACAGTGCAAAAATAAGAAATGAAAATATACATATTGCAAAAAATGTGCAACCTCATTTTTTAGTGGTGCTACACATTTATTAGAATTGATTAAGCGCTATCATTACAATCTGCGACTCTGGAGCATCAAGGGATGGTTTAACGACGAATTTATGCCGTTAAACCATTTCGTTTTCGTTAAACGAAAACACAACTTGCTGTCCCCTCCACGGGGACAACGTTTTTCAATAGGACTGTGTATTGCCCTACCCATCGGACTTTTCGACGAAAAATTTAAGGAATTAACACATTTCGTGTCCTTGTTTTCCGAGCTAAACATGGTTATACTCGGCACATTTGATTGATTTTACACATTCCCAAAAGGAGAATTTAATGATATTCCACAAGTGTATATCGGGATTTACTGTTTATACACAACTGACATATAATTAGTTATTGGTATTATGCATTCGCAAATGGAGAATATAAGTATATTCCACAGGCTTCTGGGGGCGATAGTTACTTTCGGTACACAATCATTATATA